>CAZAWR010000010.1:27971-145450 GCA_964488865.1 uncultured Polyangiaceae bacterium
CGGCTGCGCACCGGCCGGCCCACATCGCGCAGTGCGGGTGGCGCCGTGCGAATGGCGGATTGGGAGGCCTTGGGTTCCGTGGGCTCCTTCTTGGCCGACGGACAGCCTGCCAGCAGCACGAGGGCCAAAGGAACCACGCGGCCGATGAGATTCCGATTCATGACACGCTCACGTCTTGCTGGGATATTGATTCGTCATCCTACCCGACGAGGGCCGGTCAGGGACACGGCTTCTTCGAGATGCAATTCGAGCAATCCGCACAAACGAGGCTGTCGAGGTCCGGCGAAAGGCGGTACCGCGAGTCAAAGCGGTAATCCGTGCCATCCATCGCCACCCACCCTTCGTCGATGGGCTTGTGCGCCTTTCAGGTCAGAACATGACCTGCCCCTGCATCAACACCTCTGTAGCCCAGTCCTTCTTCGTCTCCACGTCCACCGCCCCCACCTGCAGCTTCACGTTCGCCTGGTGCCCTTTGATCCAGTAGTTCGCCCCACCGAACACCCCCACCCGACGATTCCCCTCCTCCGACGGCTCGTAGTACTCCACCTCCACCAGCGGCTCGATCTTCTTGATCCGGTAGCCGAGGTCTCCCCAGATCCCGAACCCCTTGGGCACCGCCCCTCCCGCCCCGTATTGATGCCCCACGACCGTCGCCACCAGGCCGTTCGGGCCGAACGGCACGTCGAGAAGCGCGTCGAACGCTAGAGCATAGTACGCGTCGTCCCCGGTCTCCCCCCCAACCCCGGGCTCGATGTCGAACGAGAAGCCGAAGGACACCACGCTCTTCTTTCCCAGGTACGTCCCTTTCCAGAAGTAGTCGGGCTCGCCGTCCATCAAGTTCACCCCGAGCCGACCGACCACGCGCGGGTAGTCCCCATGCTCGTTCGGCGCCACCCCGTCCACCACCGCAAGGCGATAGTCGAGAACGTCGTCCAGCACGAGTCCCCGGAACATCACCCCGAGGTCACGATGCACGGGGAGTTTCCCTGTCTTGTCCGGCGCCCCGACGTTGCGCTCGAGAAAAGACCCGTGGAAGTCGATGCCGTGCAATGCCCCCGCCCCCTGCGCACCGTGGCGCGAAAACGGCAACTTCAAGAGCCCCGCGTTGATCTTGAAGGCACGGTCGATGTCCCCTTCCATCCACGCGTCCCCCAACACAGTCGCGGGCGACTGGTTCGCATCCCGCCCGATGTCCGCCGTCAACGTTCCAATGTAAAACCCGACGTTCTCGTGCACCTTGCCGTCGAACAGCAGCCGCACCCGGCGGATGTACATGTCCTGGGCCACGCTGTTGTCGTCCCCGTCGATGGCGAGGCTGAGGCGAGGCTGCACGAAGGCCGTGATGTTGACGTAGTGATTCTCGTCTTCCACGAGCTCGATGGCGTGGGCGGCGGGAGCGACGAGGAGCAAGCCGGAGAGACATGCGGCGAAGAGGGTTCTCGGGGTCATAGCGAGCGGCCTCCTGACAGGGGGAAAGAGGAACGGGCGTACATGGGGCACGCCGGATGCGCGGTTCGAGCCACCTGGAGAGGCCAGGGTTCGCCGGCTAGTCTACATGATTACGTTGTCCAGCCCCGTGGTGTTCGCCATCGTCCTTCTGTTCACGGTGCTCGACGTGATCGTCATCGGGTGGATCGCGTCCCGCCAGTACATGGCGCTGGTCTCCCGTTCGCGCGAGAAGATCGAGGTGCCTGCCTCCAGCGTGCAGGCGTAGACTACTCCCTTCCCACCCGGTTGGGGCCTCCTGCCCAAGCTTCAGATCGATCCCACGTCTCATGCGTACCTGGGTGAGAAGGAGGCCTCGCCGTGCACACTCGTTGGATCGACCCCCACATCCGCACCAGCATCGCCCTCGCCGTGCTGGTCCTGAGCGTCACCGGACTCGTCCTCGCCGACCGCGGAGGAGGCGCGCCGCTGTGGCCCACGTCCCCCATGGCCACCATCGCCACCCCCCCCGCCTCCCACGTCAGCGTTCCCGGTCGGACATCCATGGACTTTCGCGGCACCGGCGCCCACGGCCGCTTCGCCCTGAGCCACGGAAGAATCCTCGCCTCGGGCCAGCGCTCCCTGTTCGCCGAAATCCAGGTCTTCGCCGACGAGATGGCCGCCCCCCGCGCCCGCTCCCCCATCGCCTTCGTCCTCGTCATCGACAACTCCGGCTCCATGGCCGGACAGAAAATCGTCGACGCACGTCGCGCCGCCTCCGCCATGATCGACCAGATGCACCCCGACGATCAGGTCGCGGTGATCCGCTTCTCCACGGAAGCAGGCGTGGTCGTGCCCTTGATGCCCGTACGCGACGCCCGGGCCACGGCCCAACGGGAGATCGAGCGCATGAACGCCCTCGGCAACACGGACATCGCCAATGCCGTACGAACCGCAGACAGCCAACTCGCTTACGTCGGCGACGATCGCGCTCGACGGGTCGTGCTCGTCACCGACGGCCGCGACACTTCGGGGGCCCCGCGCGACACCGCGTCGGGGTTGGCTCGCGGGTCATCCGCCCGAGGCATCACCATCTCCGCCCTCGGCATCGGCGCGGACTACGACGACGCCTACCTGGCGAACCTCGCGGACTCAGGTCGCGGCAACTACGAGTTCATGGCGAGCACCTCGGCCCTCGACCGCTTCCTCACCCGCGAGCTGCGCGAGACCGCCCGTACCACGGTGCAGAACATGACCGCGGTGCTCGACTTGCCGGCATCCGCGCGCGTGCGAGAAGTGTGGGGCGCCACGTGGGACCGCACCGGCAACGGGGTCCGATTGACCTTCGGGGCGATGCACGCGGGCGACGAGCGCCGAGCCGTGGTGCACCTGAGCGTGGATGCGGGGCCTGCGGGGAGCTGGTTCACACTGGGCGGACAGATGAACTGGAACCTCGTCGGCGGTTCGCCCGTGCGACTCGGGTTATCCGCCCTGCGCGTGGAAGCCGTCAACGACCCGACCGAGGTGGACCGCCTCGTAGACCACTCGGTCCTGGCCTCCTCCGTGAGCGTGCAAGCGTCCCAGCGTGAGCTCGAGGCCGCACGGGCCTTCGAGCGCGGAGACCGGGACCTCGCGCTCCGACTCAACGAGCAGAACCGATCCGAGGTCGACGAGGCCGCCAAGAAGGCAACCGGAGAGTCCGCCACACGACTGCGCGCCCAGGGTCAGGCCTACGACGCGAACCGCTCCGTGTACACGACCAAGCCGCCGTCCGCCGCCCCCGCCCGCGAGATCGGGGCCCGCGAGAACAAGAACATGACGGACGCCTACGCCTACTGAGGAGTTCCCCATGCGATCGATCGTCGTGGCTCTGGTTCTTGCGGCTGCCCTCGTCGCGCTGATCGCGCTGCAGCAGCTGGAAGCTTCGCGACTGTGGGTGGCGCCCGCGATGGTGCTCATCGGCGTGGCGGCCGCGTGCGTGGCGACGGGCGGTGTCACCTGGCTCGCCGTGGTGTTCGGCTCCCTGGGCGCTCTGTCCCTAGGGTGGATCAGCGGGTGGAACCCGTCCGTGGCGCTCGTCGCCACCAGCGCGAGCCTGCTGGCCGCCCGCGGCTTTCTCGCGCGATCCCAGCGAGACCTCGTTGTCTTCGCCACCGCCGCCGTGCCCGCAGCCCTCGTCGCGGGCCTGGTGGCCTCGCACTTCGCGGCAGCGCCTCTCGCCCAGCACCTCGCCGCGTGCGTGTTCGCCGGCGCCGCACTCGCCGTCTCTCACGTCGTGGTACGCGTCGATGATCCGATGACCCACGGGCTGGATCTTGCCGGCAAGGCCATCGAGGGCGAGTCGGGCGAGGCCCTCCTACGGCTCGTGCAAGCACGCAGGGTCCACGCGCAGTCCGGCAGCGACACGGCCAGCCCCAGGGAGCGTTGGGCTGAGTTGCTTCGCAAGGCCGACGCCCTCGCCGCCCTCCGCGGTTCTTCCGGCGCAGAGGCGGACAGCAAGCGTGCCGACCTCGACCGCGAGGTGGCGCACACCGCACAGGACTTGCTGGCAACCCTGTCCGTCAAGGACGCCCCGCAACAGCAGTCGGCCGAAGCGAAGTTGCAGCCGGTTGAGCCCGCCCAGCCACCCGAGGCCGCCCCGGAAGAACCCGTCCCGCCCGTCCATGTCGCGAAAACGATCCCCATGCAATCTCCGGCCGAAGAGCAACCCAAGGCAGTCGAGGCCTCCCCGTCGTTCGGTGCGCTCGTTCCCTGAACGTCCAGCCTGCACGAAGGTATGGCATTCCGTCCGCGGTTGCGAGACCATGGCGCCTTGGTCCAAGGAGGGTTTCGCATGAACCAGGCGCAAGAACGGACGAATGCTGCGGGAGGTGGGTTCGGGCCGCCTCCAGGCGCTCCCCCAGGTGGGTTCGGGCCTCCTCCAGGTGCTCCACCAGGTGGGTTCGGGCCTCCTCCAGGCGCTCCCCCAGGTGGGTTCGGGCCTCCAGGCGCTCCCCCAGGTGGGTTCGGGCCGCCTCCAGGCGCTCCCCCAGGTGGGTTCGGGCCTCCTCCAGGTGCTCCACCAGGCGCGTTCGGGCCTCCCCCAGGTGCTCCACCAGGTGGGTTCGGGCAGCCTCCAGGTGCTCCACCAGGCGCGTTCGGGCCTCCTCCAGGTGCTCCACCAGGTGGGTTCGGGCAGCCTCCAGGTGCTCCGCCAGGCGCGTTCGGGCCTCCCCCAGGCGGAGCGCCTCCAGGAGCTTTCGGCGCCCCCACCGGAGGCATCCCCGCCGGCTTTGGCGCGCAGCCCAGCTATGACATTCCTCCCCCCTTCGGCAACGGCATCGCCATCGCCATGGGCGTCGTCGCCACGCTCTTCGCCTGCCTACCCGGCGGCATCATCGCCATGATGTTGGCCGGCCAAGCCAAGGCCCAACACGCGAAAGGCGACTACGCAGGCGCCAAGAACAAGCTGCTCATCTCGTACATCCTGTCCGGAATCTGCCTGGTCATCGGCCTGCCTCTGTTCGTCCTGTACGTGTCGCAGTGACGCTCACGGCGTCCGGGCCGGGTCCGCCGTCACCGTGGTGGTCTTCCCACAGCGAAGCTGCACCGATCGTCCGCCCGCCAACCACCGAACCGTCGACATCCCCCGCGAGCCCATCTCCGTGCCGACCCGAAGGTATCGCTGCCCGCACTCCGTGAGGATCGGGACGCCCGTCGAACCGATGGGCTTACCCATCACGTACACGAAACCCGAAGGGGGCCCCTGCACGATGAGAACAGCCTGATCGGCAGGCGCCTCGACTACGGCAGGCGCCGCAGACTTCGCGGGCTCCGGTTCGGGCACCGGATCGTGCGACGGCTTGTCCGTCGTGGTCTCCGCCGGCGTGGGTACGATGGCGGGCGGTGGAGGCGCGGCAGATCCCGCTTGGAATCCTCCAGCCAGCGCCACGGCAAGAATGACCGCGGTCGTAAGGACCGGAACGCCGAGCACGACCATGCGAACGACCTGTCGACGTTTCTGCGAGGCGCGCATCTGGTCAAGGTCATCGTCAACGACCAGGTTGGCGGGGACTGGCGGGTCCGTACGCGTCGTCGCAGGAGCGGGGCTGGATGCACGATCCATCTCGCGGACGGCCGCGGCAGGCAACGGCGAGACGGGAGTCACACGGTCGACATCGTCGGTCTCGGGGATCAATTCCTGCTCGCCCGCCTCCCGCGCTGCCTCGAGGGCCTCCCGCTCCGCGATTTCGTTCGCTTCGTAGGCAATGACCCGCGGGGATCCATCGGCGGGAATCAGGTCGGACAGAGCGCCCGGCACGGACGGCAGACTGGGCCTCGAGCCAGGCGCTCGTGGGATCGCTGTCACGGCAGCTTCCATCCGCGCCGAGATCCGTACGCGATCGGGAAGCGTGATGGCTTCCGGCCGATGGGGCAACGGTGGCGTGGACCCCGGCCGTCGCGACGGCGGCCCCACGTTGGCCTTGCCTCCTGCCAGCTTCTCCACCGCGGGTCCCAATTTTGCGATGGTATCTCGCAGTGCGTGCACGCCATCGCCCGGGGGGAGCCCGGCAGAGATGCACCCCGCGACTTCCTCGCAATGGATGCGACGCTCCTGGGGGTTGGGCATGAGACAAAGGTCGAGGGCCGTGGTGACGAGGGCGGGGATGTCGGGGCGCAAGGCGCGCAAGGAATCCGGGTGGCGAATCGACAGGGCCTTGAGGAGATCGAATTCGGACAAGCCTTCCGGGGTCGCGGAGTGACGCGTGAGCATTTCCCAGACGATCAACGCGGCGGAGAAGGCGTCCGAGCCCTCCGTGGTCTGGCTTCCCCTCACCTGCTCGGGAGCCACGTAGCTCGGCACTTGAACGATCTCGCCGAGCGCGGTCGCATCTTCTTTGGTGTCGCCGTCCTGGGCAGCGGAAAACCCGGTGAGGCGGATTCGCCCGTTCGACGACACCAGGATGTTGCCCGGGCGCACGTCGCGATGGACGACGGGAGCGGACTCGCCACCACCGTCCCCGAGACCGTGCGCGTGAGCGAGCGCTTCGAAGAGGGTGAGGGCGACGTGCCAGGTGATGCGCTCGTCGAGGGGTTCGTTGTTCTCTCGAAGCAGCTCGAGGAAGCGGGCGAGGGTCAAGCCGCTGAAGTGTTCGAGGACGAGAACGACCTTGTCCTCGTGCTCGAAGAAGTCGTGGAAACGGACGATGCTCGGGTGATCGAGCCGCATCAGCACCTTGGCTTCGCGCTCGAGCATCTCGGCCCCACGCAGGTCGGCTCGGTTGCGGCGCGCGAGCTTGAGCAAGCAGATGCGCTCGAAGCCTCCGGGCCCTCGTTGCCTCGCTACGTACTCCTCGGTCTCTCGTGATCGAGGGAACTGCTCGATGAGCTGATAAGCGCCCAGGGTCCCGAGGGTGCCTCCTGGAGCAGAGCTCTTGGGACCGTCGAGGCCCTCCGTGCTCATGGTCGCCCCCTCCCGCTGCTACGAGCGTCTCTTGACCACGCGAGCAAGCACGCGCAGGGGGACAAAGTGCGGAAGGAGCGAATCATGCAACCGTCTCTTGCTCGCACACTCAGCGAAAAATGCAAGCATCGTCGTGGTCGACGTTCGAACGCCGGGTTTCGTGGAGTCGTGAAGACGTCGCTGCCGGAGGACACCCCGTCGCGATCCCGCTCGCGGTCCCGCTCGCTGCTCCTTCTGTCTCGGCGCGCTGGCGCAGGGTGGCACACGGATGACAGCACCACCGGGGACATGGGGCTCGCGCGGTCCCGATGCCGCAGGAAAGGCGAGGAGCCACGGCTCCGAGGGGCAGGCACGAGCGTTGCACAGAGGTTTCGTCGGAACGTCCGCGAGCGGACGGCCCTCGCTTCCTTACGCTCGACCCCGGGGACTTTCGAACCAACCCATCAGTCCTCCTCCGCGGGTGCTCTCTGGTCATGATGCTGTGGCTGTCCGGGAGTCCCTGGGTCGGGCGCCTTGTTCTCACTCCCCCCTATCCCGAAAAGGATAGTTACCCTACCAAGAGCTGAGCAGCGGCCCCACCGCGCCTTCGACCGCATGAAGCACGTCGCAGCGCTTCACGGACGCGGTCATGCCGTTGTGATCACGGAACAGCGGGCGGTCCACTTCGAGGTGCTCGACGGTGCGTCGCACGGCGCCGTGGGCGGCCTGGGTCCCACGCCCCCAGGAGAAGTCCCGGAAGTCGAGGGCCTGGGCGGCCGCGATGAATTCGATGGCCACGATGCTCTGCGCGTTGTCGAGGATCTGCAGCGTCTTGAGGGCGCCATTCATCCCCATGCTGACGAAGTCTTCCTGATCGGCAGCCGCGGGGATCGACTGGATGCACGACGGGGTCGACAGGATGCGCTGCTCCACGACCAGCGTGTCCGCAGTGTATTGGCTGAGCATGTGCCCCGAGAACATCCCAGCCCCTTTCGTGAGGAACGCCGGCAACCCCACACTCAACGCCGGGTGAAGCAGCCGGTTGAGACGTCGCTCGGACAGCACGCTGATCATCGTGATGCCCGCACCGATCATGTCGAGCGGCATGCTGACGGGGGTCCCCTGGAAGTTCGCGCCCGTGAGCACCTCGTCCGTTGCAGGCAGGAACACGGGGTTGTCCGCCACGCCGTTGAGCTCGATCTCGACCTGCTTGCGTGCGTACGCCATGAAGTCGCGCACGGCGCCGATCACCTGGGGCGTGGATCGCATCGAGTACGCGTCCTGGACCTTCACCTTGAACTTGCCCGACACCAGGTCCGACCCGTCCACGACCTTGCGCAGGTTCTGCGCGCACGTCACCGCCCCCTGGAACCCCCGAAGGCTGTGCAGCCGCCCGTCGTACGGCCGCATGTTCGCGATCAGCGCCTCGAGGCTCATCGACGCCGCGATCTCCGCTTGCTTGATCCATCGCTCCGTATCGTAGAGCGTGAGACACGCGATCCCCGTGATCAGGTTCGAGCCGTTGATGGCGGCAAGCCCATCACGCGCCTTCAGCCCCGGGATCGGGATCCCGGCCTGCTCCATCGCCGACCGCGTCGGCATGCGCTCACCGCGGTAGAACGCCTCCCCTTCCCCCATCAGGCTCAGCGCCACCTGGCTCATCGGCGCGAGGTCACCGCAGGCCCCAACACTCCCCTTCTGACAAACGACCGGCGCGATGCCCGCGTTGAGCATGCGCGCATAGGTGAGCGGGATCTCGGGCCGCGGCCCCGAATGCCCCTTCGCGTGCACGTTGATGCGGCTGAGCATCGCCGCTCGCACGTGCTCCACGGGACACGGCTCCCCGATACCCGCCGCGTGGTTGTAGATCAGATACTTCTGGAACTCCTCCACCTGATCGTCCGACAGCACCACCTCCGACAGCTCACCAATGCCGGTGTTCACCCCATACATGATCTCGTGCGCTTCGACCTTCTTCTCGAGCATCCCGCGACACGTGCGGATGCGCTCCAGCGCGGCCTCCGAAAGCTCGACGTGTTCCCCGTCGCGCGCCACGCGCACGACGTCTTCGATGGTGAGGTCGGTTCCTTGGACAGTGACGGTCATGGCAGACACCTCTCGTGGTCACATGGCTCGGGGCCGGCTCGTCATCTCGAAGTGCAAGCCACTTCGAGGAAGCGTGGGCGCAACCGGCAGGCGCCGGAACAGCGGGCCTTCTATAGCCCCGGGGACCAAGCGCGGGCAAGAGGCACACGTCGGCCCGCCGGGGACCCTGGGCTCCGGGACGCGCAATCTCGTCATCCCCCATCACGGAATGGCCGAGGAAACGAGCCCCCTTGAACAGATGCACCGACGGCGGAACGCGGCCACGTCGCCCCCTCCCAGCCTCGAGGGCAACCCCAGGTGCGGTCGCTCGACGGGGATCGGGTCCCCCTATCAACCCGCGGCTGCGTTTGTGCTAGCCTTTTGCCCATGACGCTGGGCCGTTCTTCTTGGATCCTTTCTCTTGCTCTCGTGCTTGGAAGCGCAGGTTGCGCGTCGGGAGAAGGCAGTTCACGTGGCGGAAAAGCCGGTAGCGGCGGCGCCGATGGCGGCACCGCTGGAGAGGCGGGCAGCGGGGGCGGTACCTCCGGGTCGGGCGCTTCGTCGGGCTCCGGAGGCGACGACACCGACGGGGGATGGCTCGACGAGATCTGCTTCATGCACGACTGCGAGTCCGACGAAGAATGCAAGGGCTGCCCGAGCGGGCGAAACGTGTGCGACGAGTCCTCGAACCGCTGCGTGAAGTGCGTTCCGGGCGAGCCGCCGGACGCGTGCGCCGACGGGGAAGTCTGCTCCCAGTACGGCACGTGCATGCCCGAGGGGATGACGTGCCCCACGGACGCAGCAGGTGAGCCGACCGTCGTATGCGCAACGGACAACGACTGCTTCGCGTGCGACACCATGCATCAGGTCTGCGACACGGCAGCAAGCAAGTGCGTCGCCTGCAACGACGCGAACGTGTACGCGTGCGACCCCCAGGCGACGTGCAAGGGTGGCGCGTGCCAGGACAAGTGCCCGAGCCCTTGCACGCTGGACGAGGACTGTGCGGCGTGCGGTACGATGGTGAACCCGGGGCATGCGTGCAACGAGAGGACGCGCCGATGCGGGGAGTGCTCCGCTTCGACACCGTGCCCCGAAGGAAGCGGCACGGTGTGCGGTCCCCAGGGCATGTGCATCAAGGTCTGCGGCGCGTTGGACAAGCCGAAGGGCGTTTGCCAGTCGGACGACGACTGCCAGGGCTGCGAGGGGGACCTGATCGCCTGTCACAAGCCGATCAACGGGGGCGACGGTCGCTGCGGCGTGCCCGCCAGCGGATGCTCCGACATCCCGGGCAACTTCGCCGTGCTGCCCGAGCCGTGGTCCCAGGTCACCAACCTGTGCTCGGAGGACGGGGACTGCTCCGGTGTGAGCCTCGACCTCAACGTGGGAAAGATCCTTCGAGACCTGACCGGGCTCGACCAGATCAACGACGCCGTCCTGCCGTATGGGATGAACGTCTGCGCGGCGGCGAGCGTCACGGTCATGGGGGAAGACTATGCCTGCGGCGTGTGCGTCCCCTGCCGGAAAGACGAGGACTGCAAGTCGATCAAGTTCGACCCGCTCGTGGAGCAGGCCTTCGGTCCCGTGGGCAGCCTCGTGGCGAAGGTCCTGCTGAAGATGGCCTTCGGCGATGCTCCGCACGAGCTGAACATGTACTGCGAGCCGGTGCTGGGCGAGTACGGCGTGTGCGCTCCCTGCATCGACTTCTTGCACGAGTGCGCGGTCTCGGACACCACGGGCTCCGGCTGCACCAGCGACTGGGAGTGCGCGGCTGGAGAGCGCTGCACGGAGGGCAAGTGCGAGGAATACAAGCGCATCGACTGCTTCGGGGGCGATGACTGCCCCTCCGGGCAGGTCTGCTCGTGGAACGGGGACGGCTACTGCTGTCGCGAGCCGTTCCAGGGCACCGAGAGTTGCTTCTCCGATGCCGAGTGCGTTCCCGACGTCTGCGCATACAACGGGACGTCCTTTTTCTGCACCCCACCTGTCGCTTGCGAGTAGGCCAGCGCTCTCGCTTTTTTGCCAAGAACGGATTCGTCCGAACATCTCGCTTGACGGAGGCGGCGCCGCGTGTCATCCGTGTGGGATATGGGGCGACATCAGACCAGTTTGTGACCGTGTCGCCCATCGACGACCCGCGGAGGTCTTCCCATGGCACACGAATTCTCCGACGCATCCACCATCCCCTCCACGCTCGACGACCCATCCGTCGAAACCGTGGAGATGGATACCCTCGAAACCCTCGCAACGCTCGACGATATCGAGTCTCTCGACGACACGGACGACCCCCGCGTCCTGTACACCACCGAAGCCGTCGAAGACGTCCAGTGGGTCATGTCCTCGGAGCTGATCGAGCCGCTCGAAGAAGCCGACGTGCTCGAGCTCGACTACGACGAGGAAATGCCCACCCGCGTGGACGGGCGACGACATCAGGACGTGCACGATGCCGACTTCGTGAGCGTCGAAAGCGCGGACGGAAGGCCAAGCTTGGTGTTGATCGAGGACGAGCGGGTGGACATCGGTGACGTGATGCGAACCGTGCCCGCGGTGCCCAGGGTGATCCTCCCGGAGGTGGTGGCGCCGCCCAGGCGGACCATCCCGCCCGCCGCACCTCGCATGTCCTCCATCGCCCCCGTCGCCATCCCGACCGACTTCGAGCAAGAGCAGCCGGGGGATCTCCATCCTCCCATCGCGCGCACCGCATCGCGACGTGGCGTGTACGCGGCGACCATCGGCGCCCTTGCGGTGGCCGCAGCCACCATCGCCGTGTGGCCGTCCGAAGGGATCACCACTGGAATGGAACCGGCCAGGCTCACCGCGGCCGCCCAGGCTCCCCTCGTTGCCAACACCGCCAACACCGCTGCCAACATGGCTGCCGAGCCCGTGGTCCACGAGCTCGACGTCGTCATGATCCTAGGTGGAGCGGAGGAAGCAACCGAGTCGACGGTGGCAGCCGAGCCCGTAACGACCCCGGCGGAACGGCCGGCTTCTCCGATGCGCGCGGCACCTGCATGGAAGCCTTCTCCGGAAGTTGTGATCGATGACTCCGCGCAGCTGACCGAAGGCGTCGTGTTCCCGAGTGAACCCATGCCCGAGGTGGGCGCACAAGCGGAGCCACCTGCCAACACTACGCTTGCCCCGCCGGCGCCGCCGCAGGACGATCCCCTGCCGCCGTTCGAAGCGTCTTCCGCTTCGACCGCAATGGGGGCCGCCGCATCCGCGGCCCAGTCCTGTCGGGTCCCCGGCACGGGACGGTTTCCTGCGCGCGTCTCCGTCACCTTCGCGCCGAGCGGCAAGGTGACGACGGCCACGGTCGACGGCCCTCAGGTATCGGGCACCGCCGCGGGGGGCTGTGTCGCCACGAAGTTCCGCTCCGTTCGCGTGAACCCGTTCTCCGGCCCCGCCGTCACGGTCCACAAGACGTTCGACTTCTGACGTCCCCTTCGCCTCGCTACGCGGGGCGCTCCACCAACATCCAACGGTTGCTCTCGACGGCTGGCGCGAATACAAGCGTCAAGACTAGCGATCGCGGTCACCGTGTCGCACGTCTCGTGTCGGGCAGCGTGAATCGGAAGCCGGTGAGGACCATCATGCACACCAACCATCTCGTCGTGGGGGCCGGAGTGGCGGGACTGACGTGCGCGCGAGAGCTCGCACGAGCAGGGCACTCGGTTCGCGTCATCGAAAAGGCGCGCGGCGTCGGTGGCCGGTGCGCGACGCGGCGGGTCGAGGGGCAGCCCGTCGACTTCGGGCCGGTGTTTCTTCATGGGAGCGATCCGGGGTTCGAAGCCGAGCTCCGATCCATTCCTGCTGTCACGCTGCTCGAGGATTGGCCGACACGACGACGCGGGGCGGGCAAGCCCTGCCAGCACGAAGCGTTCTCGACCACGGAGAAGAGGTTTGCGATCGCGGAGGGGCTCACGGCCTTCCCGAAGCACCTCGCGCAGGGGATAGACGTCCGGCTTCAAACCCGCGTGACCGAGCTTCGGTGGTCGGAATCGACGGGCCTTCGGGTGATCACGGAGGGCGGGGACACCTGGGACACGATGAGCCTCGTGCTCGCGGTTCCTGTGGAGCAGCTTCTTCCTTTCGTGTGGCCCCTCGCCAAACAGTCCGAGGAGCTCGAAGCGGTAGCCACGCTGCTCGACATGATGTCGAGTCTCCCCTGCTTGACGCTGATGGCTGGCTACGATCGGAGCGAGCCGGAGCCAGACTGGGACGTGCTCTACCCCGAGCGCACCGAGGCGCTCATGCTCGTGTCGCACGACTCGTCGAAGCGGCGCGACCCGAAGCAGCGGGTGCTGGTCATGCAGGCGTCACCGGGGTGGTCCCGTCGTCATCTGGACGCGAAGCCGGAGGATTGGTCTGCGACGTTGCTGGCGGAAGCCGCTGACGTGGTGGGCCCATGGGCGGCTCGACCGACGTGGACGCAGCCTCACCGCTGGCGCTATTCTCGTGTGGATCTTGGCAACGAGCTGTCAGGTCCCGTGCGGATCGAGTTGCCCGGAGGGGCCTCGATCGGGATGGCGGGCGACATGTTTGCACCGGGTGGCGGCGCGGAGGCCGCGTACTGCGCGGGTCGAACGCTCGCCCGAAGGTTGCTGCAAGAGGATGGTGGTCATGCCTGAAGCAAAGAAGGCGCTGCTCGATCTGGTGCGGCGCGACAAAGATCATGAATGCCCCGGCTTGGGCGCGCAGAAAGTCTGCGTGCGGATCGTCAGCGTAGCGGACCTGCCGAGTCGCTTCGGCGACTTCCGCATCGTGGCTTTCTGGAACAACCGCGACGCGAAGGAGCACGTGGCCATCGTGCGTGGCGACGTGATCGGTGCCGAGGACGTTCCGACTCGCATGCACTCCGAGTGCTTGACCGGGGACGTCATCGGTTCGCTGCGCTGCGACTGTCGAGACCAGCTCGAGGCCGCCCTACGGAAGATCGGCTCGCTCGAACGCGGCATCGTGTTGTACCTGCGGCAGGAA
Organism: uncultured Polyangiaceae bacterium; assembly: GCA_964488865.1. Lineage (GTDB taxonomy): Bacteria > Myxococcota_A > Polyangia > Polyangiales > Polyangiaceae > MWCO01. The sequence continues at coordinate 41,878 of CAZAWR010000010.1, forward strand.
GGGCGAGGCATCGGCCTGATCAACAAGATCCGAGCCTACGCCCTGCAGGACCAAGGCCTCGACACGGTCGAAGCGAACCTCGCCCTCGGCTTCCGGGACGACGAACGTGACTACGCGGTCGCGGCACACATGCTCCACAGCATGGGTGTCAAGTCCGTGAAGCTCATGACCAACAACCCCAACAAGATTCGCCAGCTCGAGGGATATGGCGTGACCGTCGCGGGACGCGTCCCGCACTTGCTCCCGCCCAATCCCCACAACCGCTTCTACCTCGAGACCAAGGCGAACCGGTCGGGTCACTTCATCGACTTCAGCGGCAAGCCGCACATGGAAGAGCAGAGCGACCCGGTCGTGGTCGAGGGAATGGACGACCGAGTCTGATCGACGGATCAGATCAGGAACTTGCCGTCGCGCATGATGGCCTTGCCGTCGACCTCGACGGTGACCCGGCGCATGACCAGATCGATGTGGGCGTCCGAGGCCCAGGGAGAGCCGGTCTTCTCCGGGTAGCCGTGTCCCAGGGCGATGTGAACGCCCGGGAACTTCTCGTCCTGGAGAAGGTTGCCGATGATGCGGTCGAGCCCGACGTTCGTGCCGATCGCGAACTCACCCACGCGCTTGGCGTTTTCGTCCTGGTGGATGTAGTCGTTGAGCTCCTTCTCCAGCTCGGGACGCGCCTCGCACGTCAGACGCGTGACGATTCCGTTCGCCATCTCGACGACGACGGGGAAGGTCTCGCAGGTCCCCAGCTCGGAGAAGTAGTCGCCGAGGCAGCCGTCGATCACGGCCTTGCCGTCGGCGCTCTGGGCGCATGTGAACACCTCGCCGTCGGGCAAGTTCTTCCACTGGGCAGGCGTGATGCGGCCGTCGGAGACGATCCACTTCCAGTCCGGGTTGAGCGCGACGGTGAAGTCCGTCCCCGCGGGGGAGGTGACGCGAATGTGCCGCGCCTTGTGCACGACATCGTAGACCTTCGCGGACAGGGTCTGGATCTCGTCGTAGTCCGTCGACATGCCGAGCTCCATCACCTGCTTGGTGATGTTGATCATGTGGCCGTGGCGCAGGCCCGGCTTGCTATCGACGAGCGACAGCATGGGAGAGCGGAAGGACTTCAACTCCCCGCGCTTCCCGGAGGCCGCGTAGATGGACACGTTTGCCGTCTCGAGCGCCTTCGCGATGGCCTGGGGAAAGGCGAGCGGACGGCTGCCGTCCTCTGGCCTTTCGCCGAAGTCCTCCATGATGAAGGTGGTCACCGCGCTGGTGGTTTCGCGCACCACGTTCTCGAGCTCCTTGCCGATCTCGAGGCATTCGCGGTCCGTGACGAGGACCACGGCTTCCCCAGGTTGAACACGAATGCACTTACGAATCGCTTGCTCGGCGCCGAACCTCAGTGATCCCATCGAAATCCCTTTCAACCCCCCGGGTTGAGAAGTTGCACGCAGCCAGGCGAAAGAAGCGATCGAGCCCCCACGCGAACCGTGGCGTGCGTACGGTCACGTCGTGGCAGTGTCCACCCGACCCGGCCGGCCCTCACGCGCACCACGCATCCAGTGATGACGGGCGTGATTCGACCTGCCTTACCTTCCTTCACCCGGGTTCAAGTAGCGCATGTGGCGTGGCTTTTCCACCCTCGAACCTCTCCCATGCACCGTTCGGTTCGGCACGGCAACGCGTGACAACGTGAGCTTGGGACACGAAAGCTCAGCGACGCTTCGGAGGCGTCGGATTCCGGTTTCCGGCCCCGCGCTGCTTTCCGCGTTTGCGATCCTCGGACGCGGAGGCCGAGACCTTGGGCTTCGTCTTCGCCACCTTGCTCAGAAGCCAGGCTCGGTAGCGGATGACCTCTCGCGTGGCCTCGGTCGCCTGACACCACCGATCCTGCCCAGGGTAGTTGCGTCCCTCGTAGCTCGCGAGCCACTGGTCGAACGAGGCGGTCCCGGTCTTCGCCTTGCAGAGTTCACGGTTGCGGGTGATGAGCGTGGCCATCACGCGAATGTTGTAGGCGCCGTCCAGCAGCGACTGCTTCACGGCCTTGCACGCTTCGCTCGGCGCATGCACGGGATCCGGGTCCGACCGGCACGCCCCGATGTAGCGCGCGCGGATCTGCGCAAGCCCGTAGTCCTCCCCGTCCGGGGACACGACACGGGGCAGCCAGCGGCTCTCCCGTTGAATGAGCGCCACGCCGGTCAAAGGGTCGAAGCCGTGTTCCTTGGCCTCGTTCTGCAGCGCCGTCGCGTAGCGGAGGGAGTCGTCCTGCGAGATGCCGGGCCTGGCCAGCTGCAGCGCGGCCACGATGACGGTGATGGGTCGAAACATCGGGGAGGCAGGCCTAGCACGCCGAGAGGGACCTCGCAAAAAGACCAACCGCGCTACTCGCCCGTCTCCCAGCTTCCACCCACGAATGCGTCGCGCCCCTCCAGGGCTTCTCCCCGAGCGATGGAATCCGCCCACCGTTCCACCCGTCCTGGAACGACGGCTCGCCACCGAGTCCCGTAACGCGCCCCAAGCAACGTCCCGGCAACGGCCCCGACCAACCCGGCGTCCGTTCCGCCTTGCGCGGCGATTTGGGCGAGAACGCCGGGAGCCGGCTCGGGAGAAAGCAGCGCCATGGCCAGAGCATGCATCCCCCCCAGCAGCACCAGGGAACCGTTGGGATGGGCCGAAACCTGCTTCGAGAAGCGAGTCAACGCGTGCACGCACACCGCATCCCGGATGTGCTCAGCCTGCAGGGATCCACGACGGTCCGCGGGGAACGCATGAAACACGTCGCGCATCGTGTCGGACACGGCGTGAGGCTGCCCCTGGTCGCGCTCCCACGCGGGGTGGCGGGGTGGCGCCCAGCTGTCCTCGACACCGCGCACCGCACTCGGCAGGACGGTGACCACGTCCGCGACTTCCTCCCCGTCCACCAGGCGAGCGACCGCATAGGCAACCGCGAACGCAAAGGCGGCGGCGCGCAGGTCGGCGTGGGTGACGAGGGTCGACTCGAAGACAGCCCGGATCAGGTGCGCCGGATCACGCCGCAGGACGACGCCCAGGGGGCCGATTCGTGCGGCGGGGCCGATGTGTGGCGTGGGAAAACCGATGCGCTCTGGGGGTTCGCCCCGACGCAAGCGCATCAGTGCTTCGTTGAGGAAGCGGTCCCCGTCCCGCCAGACGCCCTTTCGCTGCCCTGCAAGGAGCCAGCACGTCCAGGCGCCAAGGGACCACGGCGGCCGCTGCAGACAAACCCCTGCCAGCGCCAACGACTGGACCGTCGCCCGCGCTTGTCCTCCCCCGCAGACCGCCTCCCCGACCGCAAGCCCGACGACCGCGCCCTTGGCTCGCTCCAGCTCGGACGGGGCACGTGCTTCTTCGCGGGAGGAGGGGCCTGGAACCATCGGTAATTGCGGAGGTTAGCCGTGGCAGCGGCCCTGCGCACGTTGAAAGTGGAGATGGATCCGCCGTATGGACCCGCGACGTCCCCGGTGGCTCGACCCGGACGTGCTTGCGTCGGTCGAGATGCCGGCGATGCACTGACGGATGAGTCACATTCAGAGCGTCCCGCCAGCCACGTGCAGTGTTGACCGCGTCCCGAAGCCGGCGATAGCATGGCCGGAGTTGGAAGGGGATGACATGACCCGATGGTCCGCGGTCACGCTGATTTCCACGTTGTCGTTGCTCGCTCCCGTGGTCCACGCCCAGGAGGCCGACGAGGCGCGCATCCGAGCTCGTGCGCTGGCGGAGAAGGGGGACGCCGCGTTCGCCGCCGGGCGATGTGACCAAGCCATTCCGCTGTGGTCCCAGGCGGAAGAGACCTTCCACGCGCCGACGATCCAGCTACGAATCGCGAACTGCTATGCGCTGCTCGGCAAGGTGGTCCAGGCCGAGCGGGTGCTGACGCTCATCGCGAGCGAGCAGTTGCCCGCGGACGCCCCGGACGCATTTCGCACGGCGCAGGAACAGGCCGTAGCCACCCTCCCGACGGTCCGCTCACGCATCGCGACGATCGAGGTCGCGGTCCATCGCGCCAGCGCGAGGGCCAAGCCGCGCGTGTTCGTGGACGACGAGCCTGTTGGGGCGGGAGTGGCGCGCGTTCAGGTCGATCCAGGGCGCCATCGCGTCCGGGTGGAGGCCGGGACGGCGAGGTGGGAAACCTCAGTCCAGGTCGAGGAACGCGGGCATGCCCATGTCGCAGCGGCCCTGCGAGAAGAGGTGGCCCCTGCCCCGGCGCGCCCACAGCGAACGGTGGGGTTGATCCTGGGTGGCGTGGGGCTCGCCACGGCGGCAGTGGGTTCGTACTTCGGCGTGCGAGCCCTGGGGACGTCGAGCAGCCTGAAGGACGTCTGCGGGCCGCGCCTCGACGATTGTCCGGCCGATCGTCAGGGGGACATCGACCAAGTGAACCGCGACTCGAAGGTCGCAGACATCACCATGGGGGCAGGAGGGGTGCTGTTTCTTGCGGGAGCCGTGGTCATGGTCACGGAGCCGGCGCCGGAGCGGGAGGCGCCGACGCTGCGTATCGTGCCGGTGGGGCTTGGGGCAGGTCTGCGGGGGGCATTCTGAGATGCTCACCCGCGACGCCCTTGCCTGTTGTGTGGCGCTGGCAGGCTGCCAGGTGGCCAGCCACGCGAACGACTTCTCGGTGCGCTCGGAGACGGCGTTCGTGGGGATGTGCAACGCCTGCCCGGAAACGCAAGAGGACCTTCGGCGACCGCCCTGTCCGGTGGACAGCACCGCGCCCGACGACGCGGAGGTGCACACGTTCATCTGGCGATCGATGCTGTTGGGAGCGAAGCAGGAGGAGTGGACGGGACCGAACGCCGACGCGTACGCGGTGGGAATCGACCTCGACTGCTCGACGCGCCCGCTGGGGGTTCCTGCGCTCTGCGCTCCGCGAGAGCTTACGGGAGCGTTGCCCGAGGAGGTGCCGTGGGTGGCGTTGCCGCACGGGATCGACAACTCGGCCGCTCAGCGCATCTTCGGGCCGCTCATCAAGAAGTCGGGGGGGCTCATCGACTTCGAGGGGCAGATGTCCGACAGCATCGACAAGGGGGGCAGCACGATCGGGGTCACGGTCACGCGCTGGAACGGGACCCCGAACGACCCGCAGGTCAACGCCCGGATGTTCTCGGTTCTTGGCATCTCGGCGAGCAACGGGGGACCGCCGCGCTGGGACGGCAACGACCTTTGGGATGCGTCTGCCGGCGGGCCGGACCCAGACTTCCCGGAGCACGACATCCCCGACGTGACCTTCAAGACCAACAAGGCCTACGTGGCGAATGGCGTACTCGTGGCCGACCTGTCCCACCTCGGCGTGTCGAGCATGGTGTTGATGAACAAGGGGGCACGGCTCGAGGTGCAACTCCACGACCTGCTCGTGATGGCAACCTTGGACAAGGCGGGCCTGCACCCGGTCATCGGGGTGGGCAAGTGGTACTACGAAGACATGAGTCGTTCCCAGGATGCCTTCGGGGACTTCCTCGCCGGGTGCAACCCGGGTATCCGCTCGCTCCTCGATCCGCTCCTTCCGGACCTCATCGCGGGCGCCATGGACTTGCCCGTCGAGGAATCCTCGCCTGCCGACGCTCCCTGCAACGCGATGTCGGTCGGGTACGGTGCACACGCGTTCCCGGCGAAGGTGGGAGGCTACCGATCCCCTTCGGCTCTCCCCGGCTGCGACGAAACGGGTGGGGACTAGGTGGCGAGCCTTCGTTGGCAGATTCGTTCGGGCTCGGCAGTCTCGCCCCGCGTGTCGGAAACATGCGCGAACCGGAGCGCTCCCGGTCGCCACGGGATTCCCTTGTGCGTGTGCTTGCTCACGGCATGTACCACCATCACCAAAGCCGAGGATTTCGCCGTAGCACCGGAGGGCGAGCAGGGGCGCCTGTGCGACCGCTGTCCCCCGGACCCGAACCTGCGTCATGCCCCTTGTCCTCCCACGGAAGGTGGTGGCACCGAAGACGTCGTCTTCTTCGCGGTTCGAACGATGGACCTCGGATACCAGCCGGCGGGGTGGGTAGATGGGTATCACGCCGGGATGGATCAGGATTGCTCCGACCGGCCGAGTGGCACCCCCGTGACCTGCTCCCCACGCTCGCCCGACACGGTCGTGCCCTTGCCTGAGGGCATCGACAATGCGCTGGCCCAGTCCGTCCTCGGGCCCGTCGACGCCCAGACGCCCCACAGCCTGCGAGCCGGACTTCTGGAGTCGCTCGAGCAAGGCGAGGGCGGCATGTTGCTCATCCTGGACGGGTGGAACAGGTCGGCGAACGACCCCCACGTCGGCGCGAGGTGGATGGCCACGAAAGGCACGACCGACGGCAAGCCTCCTCGATGGGACGGCACGGACCGATGGCTTGCGTTTGCCACCGGGTGGGACGCGCAGTTGCCGGGTGTACCGGTGACCGCCTACAACGTCACGTCGACGGCCTACGTACGCGAGGGACAGCTCGTGTGGGACATCCGCGGGGAGGAGACACTGCGCATGTTCTTTCAGAGCCGTGGGGCGGTGCTACGGCTGGACCTGCGCGACGGGGTGATGATGGGGAAGGTCGAGGAATCGAGTGTGGGGTCGCTGATCAGGGGTGGGTCCTTCGCGGGGGTGTGGTCGCTCTATGATGCGGAACGGCACGCCGGTTCGCTCGCCCAGCTTGCGGGGGGCTGCGCCCCTGCGGATTGGTGCCCGCTGGAAGACGGAATTCGAGACCGTTTGCGCACCGCTCCGGACATGCACGTCGCTGGGTCTGACAAGGGCACGAGCGACGCGTGCGACGCGATCTCCGTGGGCATTGCGGTCTCGCTGGAGCAGACGGGGGGCGTGGACGACCTCGCGCAAGCGGCTGACCTGTCGATGTCCTGTACTGGGCAGGCAGGTCCTTGCCCTTGATGACGACGGCCAGCCTGGTGAGCAGGGGACCGGCTCCTCGCGAGGACAGCCTCACAGCAGGCTCGACGTCGGGTCCCCCTTTGGATTCACGAAGAACACGGCGCGATGGGTCCCTGCCTTGCTCACGAAGGTCGCGAGGACGAACGGGAAAGCATAGATCCGCAAGGTGTCAATCAGGAACCCAGGCGCCGACCGGACCCGGTGGACGAAGGCGCGGGCCAGCTTGACGGAATCTCCAAAGACGTACCCGTGGAATTCCCGCTCTGCGCTGGCCACTGCCCCCCGATAGGCCGACTGCCCTGAAGGTGACTCCAGGTCGTACGCAAGGCCCTCCGGAGGGTCGACCGTGTCGGGGTACGCGCGGACGAAGGCGTCGCGGCAAACGCACGGGATGACGTGGTTGGTCTCGAAGGGCTTGACGTTGACGTACCGCACGGTGGCCAAGACGGACTTTGTCGAGCCGCCGCATACCGTGCATGTGGCGAAGCCATCCTCGCAATCGGGGCAGTCGACCACGCTCGAATTGTCACTCCCCGGTTGCTGGACGACGAGCACGCCGACGCCGGTGCACCGCGGACAGGGGCCCAACCCCGGCCGGATGCGGCAATGCGTGCACGTGATGCGTTCCACAGGATAGTCCCCATCGATCTGCCGGTAGCCGATGGGGGCTCTGCCTTTGCGCGAGGGGGGGGTGACGACCGCGAGGGCCTCGTAGGACGATATCCCCATCTCGTCGCGCCGGCTCCACGCCTCCTGGAACCCTCCGCGCACGGAGACGATCACGGTGGCGAGGCGTTCCTGCGCGGTCGCCTCGACCGAAGGGACGTCGGCAGCTTGGGCGATGGAGTCGTTGTGAGCACCGGCCCGCAGCTCGCCCGAGACGCGGTCGAGCTCACCGAGGATGTCTGTCCGGGAATCGTGCACGGGTATCCTCCTTGCGCGTGAGTCGGGTCACTCAAGGCTGTTCGTAGTGGCCAATCGTGGAAGGGTCGTTACGAACCGCGTCGAGGAAGTCCGTTGGGGCCAAGGGGGACACCGGTCCCACGTTGAGCGCCGGCTCCTTCGTGAAGAAATGCGCGAGAGGCGCGAGGCTCGGCGCGTCGATGAGGGCCCCCACGGTCGTGGTCGCGAACAACGGGTCCACGTTCACACTGTTGGTGTAGCTCGTGGAGGAGGTGATGTCCGTGTCGATGCACGCAGGGAAGGTCCAGAGCAGCCCGTGGACGCAATGGTCCAACGGGATGGGCGCACGGGCTTCGCGATACAGCGCGACGCGGTGAAAAAGGGTAAGCTCGTCGCGGCCCGGCATCTCGTGCACGTAGTCGTTGGAGCGGAACGCGAGGCCACGAAGGTCCGAGCCGATCCCTTCCTCCGAGACGGCGTATCGCTCGCAAGCCACGCCGCCGTTGTGGAAGATGTTGCGAAGCCACTCGGCCACGTTGCTCTGGACGGTGGCGGCGGTTCCGGGGGCCCGGACCACGAGGCGGAGTCCTTCGGACCGGGCCGAGCTGAGGGTGGTGCCACATGCGGACGCCGGCGGTGCGCCCTGCCCCGAGAGGAAGTTGTTGACGATGTGGCGAGCTGGTGGGCTCGCGGTGCCTGGGTCGTCGTCGACGGTCGCCATCATGCCGATGCTTCCGTAGCTCGTTCCGCGGGTGTTGAAGCCACCGAACACGAGGTTGTTGGAGAACACCAAGGGCCACCTTCGACGGTCGACGGCATCGAGGACCGCGCCGACGCTGAAGGCGTAGAGGGTTGCGTGGCAGTCGGGGTGATGAGAGGCGCCCTGGGTTTGACCGCAGGCCTCGAGCAGGCACCCGTTGACCAGAGCGGCGGCCCCTGGCCCCGGGTCCGAAAGGTCGGTCATGGACAGGCCGTGCTGCACCAGCCCGCCGGGGACCACGCCACCGTGCAAGCGAACGTGATCCAGGATGACGCTGCTGGTGCCTCGGAGGCTCGCGCCGATGGCGGTGCCCTGCATGTTGGGCGCGGCCCACCCGCCCTCGACGGTGGACCACCCCAGGTTAACCGTGGGGGGATAGGCAGCCACGGCGAGGACGTTGGCGAGGGCCGCGGTGGTGCTCGAAATGTCCTGGATGCCGTAGACGGAGCCGGGGCGCAGGCCGGTACCGGCCTCTGGGTTGCCGGAGATAAAGAGGGAGCCGGTGTCCGTGCCGTTCGCGCGGAAGGCCGCCCCGCGCGCGGGGACCGCCGCTCCCGACGGGTTGGCGCGGGTCATCCACACACCGCGGGACACGACCCTGGCCGGACCGCCGATCACATCGAGGGGCGCGACGGCATCGACGGAGGACCGCGCGAGTCGAACGCCCGCAGAGCGGGACGGCAAGTGGGTCGCAGACGTAGCCAAGGAGCCCCGGATCCGCACCCCGCCGTCGAGGGTCAAGCTGTGACCGGTCGCGTAGTCTCCGAAGGCGCGAATCCCGACCAACTCGGCCGTGGGGTTCGCCACCGAGGCAGCGAGTGAGACGTCGCCGCCGCGGATCGTGGACGCGCCCTGCACATGGACCTTCCAGGCGCCCGAGGTGGGAGGCCAGGTGGTTGCGTTGGCGTCCGCGAAGAGGCCCACGCCGAGCAAGCCGGACTCGTCGGACGGGGTCACGCCCATGGAGACGCCCTGGTCGACGCAAGCGGGTTCGCAGCCCTGGATGAGTCCGACGCCCTCGAACTCCGCTTCGCCGTTCAGGCCGCGCAGGCGAACGCCGGCTGCCACGGACTGCACGGGGGTAGCTCCGGGCGCAGGGCCTGTGACCCGGCCTCCGGTGATGCGCGAGACGTGAGTCACCTTCAGCGAGATGCCCGAGTCGGTCTCGATGCCGGACGACAGCAGCGTCGAGTCGCCTCCCCGCACGCGCACCTGGGTTCCCGTGTTCGGTCCCGTCAGGGTGAGCTCGCCGGGCTGCGCGCCGGACTGCAACGTCTCCACGTGAATGCCCCGCGCCGCGCGCGAGGCTGTAACCCCAGCGCCCGCACCTACGATATCCAGATCAGGATAACCTACCCCCAGGGCTCGCAGGTCCACGGTGGCGCCGTTGCGCACGTGAACCCCGGTGGCTCGCCGGACGGTGACGGGCCCGGATGCGTCAGGATATCCGTAAATATAGCTACCATCAATGGTGACCGCGCCCACCATGTTGGAAAAGATGCCCATGGTCACGCCCGCACCATGCCCATGAACGAGGCTCTCCGACACGGACAGCGAGTCCTGTCCCTCCACGTATATACCGTAGCTCTCGTCCGTACCGGGGCCTCCCGTCAGGGTGCTCGAAAGCACTTCCGTCACGTCCCCTCCGCTGAGCACACCGAAGGTCGCCATGCAGGCCGATGCATTGCCGAAGGACACGGTGGCGCCGTCGAGACGGACGGTGCCCGTGAACAGCACGGGGAGCATCGGCGACGGACCAATGAGGACGCCGCCCGATTCGTCCGTCGCAGATCCCGCGATCACGGAGCTGTCCTCGAAGCGGGCCAGGAGGCCAGTCGGCACCGAGCCCGAGTACCACACGCCGAAGGCCCTCGCCGGCAGAGGCGTGGAGATCGTGTCGGTGCGAACGATGCCGTCGACGAACCGCGAGGCGTTGCCGGTCGACGTGAGGGCCGAGACGAGGGGCAAGGCCGTGACGCTCGAGGGGCGCGCGACCACGCAGAGCTTTTGCAGGTCGACGTCGGCGTTGGCGGTGATCTGCCACCCCGCGGCCTCGTGGGTGACGACGGCCACGCCGGCGGGGCTCGTGTCCCACTGGTCGCAGGTCGCTGCGGAAAGTGCTGCGCCGCCAAGGGACGCGTACGCCTCCACGCGCGGGTCGGTCGCCGCGGTCGTGTCGTTCCATACCAGGGATTCGCCAGGCGACGCGATCGCCACGCCTCCCTTGTGGGTGGTGCCCTGCTCGTAGCGGCCCCTGACCACGCGAAGATCAGTGGAGCCGTCGGCGAGGATCTGCGGCCAGCGCTCGTATGCCGCAGTCATCGAGCACCACGGCCTCTGCACCGTGCCGCATTCGTCGCCCGCCGTGCATCCGTCGATGGAGACCCACGACCCCAGCACGTCCTGCACGACCACGGAGTGCTGGGTGGACGTGCTCGTCAAACCGTGGTTGTCGGTCACCACGAGCGACACCACGACCGCGCTCGAGCACGGCACGACGAAGCTGACGGACGAGCTCGTCGACGTTTGCGGGACACCGCCGACCGTCCAGGACCAGGCATAGGACACGACCGTGTCGCCCGGGTCCGGGTCGTACGATGAGGTCCCACTCAGGGTGACCGCTGATCCGGCGGGCACGGGCGACGGGGACTGGGAGATGACGGCAACAGGCGGGCTGTTGGCGACGACATCCGGGGCCACGTCGGGAGCGACGTCTGGGACCACATCGGGAGACGTGTCGGGAACGACATCCGGCACTACATCGGGAGCCACATCCGGGACAACGTCAGGCGCCACATCCGGCGCCACGTCCGGGATTACATCAGGCTGGACATCCGGAGCCACATCCGGAGCCACATCCGGGACTACATCAGGCTGGACATCCGGCGCCACATCCGGCGCCACATCCGGCGCCACATCCGGAGCCACGTCCGGCGCCACATCCGGAGCCACGTCCGGAGCCACGTCCGGAGCCACGTCCGGGACTACATCAGGCGCCACATCCGGAGCCACGTCCGGGACTACGTCAGGCTGGACATCCGGCACCACATCCGGAGCCACGTCCGGGGTCACGTCAGGAAAGGCGTCTGGCGCGGCGTCCGGGGTCACGTCGAGAGCGGCATCCCCGGCATCGCCGGGGGCCACATCTTGCTCGACATCGTTGGCATCGGGGCCGACACCAGGAGGCAGGTCCGCCTCGGTGCTGCCTCCGCATCCCGGTGCGCTCGCGAGCACGGCGAGAGAAAGCGATGTGAAGGCTATGAGCTTGCCGAAACGCACGCGCATGGTCGTCTCCCTTGGGTTCCAATCCCGCAGGCGAGATTGTACTCGCCTGGTGACCGGAGACCAGCGCTATCCCGCGGCTCCGCGTGCTGACCACCGCCGTGAGCGCGACAGCCATCGAGGCTGTTCGCGTCGACTCCATCGCAAAGACGTGTACCTGAGCGCATGTGCCGGACGAAGTCGGAGCGCGCGTGGGAGCCGGAGGAGCGTGACGCCCCGGTCGAGTCCCCCCAGCGACACTGCGCTTGATCTCCCCCTGTTCGAGGTGGATCCTGGCGGGATGAGGAAGCTCATTCCCCTCTTCGTCACCCTCCTTGCCGTCGGCTGCTCCTCCGAAGACGAGACGTCCGGCACCGGTGGGTCGGGCGGCACCTCTTCCGACGCGGCTTCGGACACCACCACCGAAGCCTCCCCGAACGACGGTTCTGCGGACACGGCCTCCGATGGCTCGGCACCCGACGTTCAGCCGGACACGATGCCCGACGGGCAGCCCGTGGACTCGCCGGCGGAGGTGGCGTCCGACGCTGAGCTGGAGACCGGCCCCGACGCGCCCGCGGACGTGAAGCCGGACATCGGCCCAGTGTCGAGCTGTGACGAGCTCAACACGGTCTCGTGCTTTGCCAACGAGGAGTGCGACGGTGCGGAGCGGTGCGAGAACGCGGGCACCGAGCTCGACCCGGTATCGTGCTGCGTTCCGGGTCCTCGCGGGACCGGCCAAGCGGGGTCGCTGTGCGACAGCGAGAATGACTGCGAGAGCGGGGTCTGCATCTCGGGAAGCGGGGACGGCATGTGCTCGAAGACCTGCGAGACGGAGGCCGACTGCCCGGACGGCATGAAGGATTGCACGTACATCGCGTTCAGCGGGAGCGACGACGATTGGTGTTTTCCGACGGGCGACTGAGGCGTGCTACGATCTGGGAGTGATCGTCGGGCGATGCCCGTGGCTTTGCACAAGGAGAGAACGATGCGAACGGAGACGGCTTTCTTGCTCGGAGTGGCGGTGTTTGGGTTCCTTGCGTCCGCGGCGGGCTGCGGGGGCAAGGTCTACGAGTCGGGGGAAGACGAAGGGGAAGGCGGAACTGGGGCGGTGGCCGGAACGGGTGGGGTCGCCGGGTCGGGCGGGACAGCCGGGTCCGGAGGGGTCGGGGGCGCGGGAATGGGCGGAGGGCCATCGGGTTCGGGAGCCGGTCCGATGGGAGGATATGGCGGCACGGGTGGCTATGCCGGGACGGGTGGCTATGCCGGCACGGGTGGGTACGCCGGCACCGGCGGATACGGGGGTGCTGGTGCGGGAGGCGGTCCGGCGGGGGGTGGCGGAGGACCCGCGGGCGCGGGCGGAAGCCCTGACTGCTGGAGCTACCTTCCCCCCACCACGAGCTGCCGGCAGTGCGTGGACGTGAACTGCTGCTGGGAAGTCATCAACTGCTTCCAGGATCCCGAGGGCTTCTGCCCGAAGGCGCTGCAGTGCTTCGAGAACTGCCCGAGCGGTGACCCCTACGAGTGCGCGATGCAGTGCGATGGGGGCAACTACAACATTGCGTTCAACGACTTGACCACGTGCGGCTCGATGAATTGCATGGATGACTGCATGCAGCCGCCGCCCCCGCCTACTTGCTTCCTGCAGACGGGGATGCCCGCCTGCGACGATTGCATCAACACGGCATGCGGCGAGTCCTGCTCCACTTGCTACAACAACGACCAGTGTCGCGACCTGCTGTACTGCATCATGGACTGCAACGATGACGCTTGCATGAGCCAGTGCGTGAACCAGTACCCCGGCGGCATCAACGACCTGATGGACTTCATCGGTCAGGACGGCTGCGTGGACGTGAATTGCTCCTCCCCCTGTAACTTCTGACCCCCGTCTTCACACCGGTTCGGCGAGAAGGCGCTCGATGTCCTTCGCGATCGAGTGAGGGGACGTGGAAGGCGCGTACCTCTCGACCACCTGGCCACGCGCGTCGACCAGGAACTTGGTGAAGTTCCACTTGATGTCGCGGGATCCGAGGAGGCCCCGGGCCGACTCCTTCAGGTGCCGGAATAGCGGATGGGCTTCGCTCCCGTTGACATCCACCTTCGCGAACAGCGGGAAGGTGACCCCGAAACGCACCTCGCAGAACTGTTTGATCTCGTCCTCCGTCCCGGGCTCTTGTCCCCCAAATTGATTGCATGGGAACCCGAGCACCTCGAAGCCGCGATCCTTGAATTGCTGATACAGAAGCTCGAGGTCCGCGTACTGCGACGTGAAGCCGCATTGGCTCGCCGTGTTCACGATGAGCAACACCTTTCCGGCGTACGCATCCAGGCTCAGTTCCTTGCCGTCGATGGTGGCAGCCGAAAAGTCATGAACGGACTTGGTCATGGGGTCCTCGCTGTGTTTCTCCACCGGAATGGATGCCGGCGACGCCTCTCCCGTCGCTCCCCGCGGGTTCGGCCCCCGCCCCACTCAGAATGGGCGGGTGAACAGAATCCCGTTCGCGCTCACCTTCACCTCGGATCGAGAGGAGGCGTCCTCGGGCTCGTCAGACCCGAGCAGCAACACCACACCTGTGGCAGCGGACGCGCCAGCCACTGCCCAGGCAACGTTCGTCCACAAGCGCATGGAGGCAGCGCGGTCGTGTGCGTCGGCGTCCGTGTGCCCGGAATCGTTGAACGTGTCACGGGCCTCGAGCGCCTCGACACCGAGGTAGACCGCAACCCCCGACATCACGCCCGCGCCACCGATGGCGACCCACCCGAGCGTTCGGCCCGCGGGCGCTCCGTCCTCTTCTACGACCGCCGGAGTCCGGCCCGCGTGCAGATCCAAGTGCTGCTGCCCGATCACCACGTCCATGGACCGCTCGATCTCAGTTCCATCGTCGAGCACGGCCTGGATGGCGTAGGTTCCGGGCGTCAGGAACACCTTCACGGGCGGCTGCGCTCCACGCACGTGGCCCATGGTAATGGCGCTTCCCGCGGGCGCATCGAGCACGACCTGCCCCAGGGTAGGAGTCAGCTTGAGCAAGCGAGTCCGAGCGTCGTGCTCCTGTACGGCCGAGAGACCTCCTCGCTGGAGCGCTTCGTCGAGGGCTTGGGCGGCACGCTGAGGCTGGCCCGCGGCTTCCCAGGCGAGGGCCGCGTTGTACACGGTGGCGCCGTGCGGAACCAGTTGGTGGGCCTTGTCGAACGCCGAGGCAGCCGCAAGCGGGTCGCCATGTCGGAACGCCCACTCACCCTTGCGGAACCAGCCGGACGCCTCCTCGAGCCGTTCGTTGGCGACGGCTGGGGCAGCGACCAACAGCGCAGCCAGGAAGGCAGCGAGGAGCGGAGATCGAATCACGGTTCGGGGATCGTACCGAAAGGGACCCCTCTTTGGGAAGCGGTACGTCTCGCGTCACTTCCCGTAGGGGTTTGGGGCAAGCGGAGGGGAAGTGTCCGCCGTGCCCGGCTCGAAGTGGGACGAGCCTCGGGGAGGAAACCAGATCTTCATACGCACCTGCCCCGGCTCCAAACGAATCTTCGCGGTTCGCCCGTCCGCCGCCGTCGCGTGACCGCGAAGTGTTTCTGCCCCACCTTCAGGAACCTCGATCGTGAGCGAGACGGAGGGCTCGACGACGGGATGGTCTTCCGGTCCGAGAACCACGGACTTGATCTTGGCATTGGCCGTCACCGTCACCTGGCGCTTCGATGACGTCGTCATCGCGACCGCGGGCGCGGTCGGAAGAATCTCCGGGGTGGGAGGGGGCGGAACGGGCGGGGGACTGGCCGAGGGTTGTTCGTGGCCCGACGAGCCGCTCGGGCCGGAGCGGAAGAGCACAATCGGCGCAATGATGAGCGAGGCCACCACGGCCCCCAGCGCGACGGCAATGCCCAATCTTGCCGCCACGGGGCGGGCAGAGGAAGCGGAGGGTTGGACCAGCACGCTGTCCGTGGCGGAGCTCTCCCCGGTCGCGACTTGACCGGACGGAATCTGGGTCGCGTCGCTTCGAATCAGCGCGTCCGCGGGCAAAGGCGTGTGAAGGGAAGACCACGGGCCGCTCGAAGGTTGCAGTGGCGCCGTGGTCGCCACCTCCGATTCCGCCGACGCCGATCCGGCCCGCCGGGATCGTCGAGCCAGGCTCTCCTGCAAGCGCTGCTCGCGCCGGTCGAGCTTCGCGCCAAGGATTCTGCGGACCTCGCGCGCGACGTCTTCGTGACTGGCGAGCAGCCCCGCCGCCTCCGCAGCCGTCTTCAGCTGATCGAAAAACACTTGCGCGGTCGGGCAACGGTGGTCTCTGTCGAGCATCAAGGCGGAGGCGATGGCGCGCTCGAGGTCGGGCGGAACGTCCGGCACGATCTGCGTGAGAGACGGTGCAGGCTCCGTCGCCACACGAAGCAGAAGCGAGACGTCCGTGTCACTTTCACGCAAGCGACGTCCCGCAACGACCTCCCACGCGACCACCCCGGCCGAGAAGACGTCGGCCCGCCGGTCCAGAGGCCGGCCCCGGGCATGCTCGGGAGACATGTACGCGATCTTGCCCTTCACCACGCCCGTGGAGGTGTGCCCGAGACGCGTCGCAGCCTTCGCGATGCCGAAGTCCGACAACCGCGAAGCACCGTCGAGTCCCACGAGGATGTTCTGGGGTGTGAAGTCCCTGTGTACCAATCCCGCGGACGTTCCATCGGGGCCCGGCAGCTCGTGAGCGGCATGAAGCCCGGCCAACCCGTCGAGCACCACACGCAACCCGACGGCCAAAGACAGAACGGAGCGCCCCTTTTGGGCCTGGTGGCTGAGGTTGCTGAGGGTATCCCCATCCACGTAGTCCATCACCAGGTAGATGCCGAGCGGGTCGTCGCCCACGTCCAGGATGGCGACGACGTTGGGGTGGTGGATACCGGCGGCGAGCTTGGCTTCCTCGACGAGGTGGTGGGCGAACTCCTTCTCTTTTCGGAGGTGCGCGTGGGTCAGCTTGAGGGCGACGTCGCGGTCGACGCCGCGAATGGACCCGGTGGGTCTGGCGAGATAGACCGTGGCCATACCGCCGCTCGCGATGGGCATGAGGATCTCGTAGCGCCCCACGCGCTCCGGAATCCTGGGCCCTTGCGAGGCGGACAGCGGGATTGGCGTCACGGACATCGCGGGCGAATGATAGCACGATGGCGCGCTCCACCCCGGAGGGGTTTCCCGGTTCGGATTCCGGCCGGAAGGAAGTCAGGATCGTCCACCGGCCGGTGGCTCGAGGGAGACCGCGCTTGCCTAGGGTGACATCGCCCCCGTATTCTCGCGATTGCTATCATCGCGCGGGCGGGTTTCCGGGTCTGGTGCCCTGTTCCCCGTCTGCCCCCCAGAGCCATGCGTACTCTCTTCCCTTTCCTCGTCGGTCTCACCCTGGTAACCGGGGTGACGGTTTCTTCAGCCGAGCCGCTGCGGCCCGCCGTGTTGCCTCCGGAAGCGGCCACGGAGCCGGCGGAGGTTCCGGAGGGATTCGACCCCGTCCTGGTGCTCGATGACGGCCGGACGCCAGACGAGGCGCCTTCCCCGGACTTGGTGCGCCTGCAGCTTCACGGGGAGTACCAAGCCCGATTCGAGCGCAAGACGGATCTGTCCCTGACGCCTCCCCCGGGCGACCCGGGCGCGGTTTCCCTCGGGCAGAGGACGGCCGTCCGCCACTGGCACCGCATCACCCCCCGCTTCGACTACCGCGAGTCACTATCCGTAATCGGACAGCTCGACTTCCCCTACGGTTTCTTCCTGGGGGACCGCACCCGCTACGTATCGTCGGCTCGTGAGCCCATGGATGAGCACCATCCGATGCACATCGACCCGCGGTGGCTCTTCGTGCAGGTGATGACCCCCGTAGGACTAATCCGATTCGGACAGCAAGGGTCCCACTGGGGAACCGGGATCGTAGCCAACGACGGCAACCATCCGCGGCTCTTCGGGGACTACCAGGGAGGGTCCATCGCGGAGCGGATCCTGTTCGCGACGCGCCCTCTCGGCAAGGACAGCCCGCTGGCCGTATTGCTTGCCGGCGACCTGGTTTACCGCGACGTGCAGGCGGAGTTGTCGGAAGGGGACCACGCGTTTCAGGGCATGCTGGCCGCTCTTCTCGGCGAGCACGACAACGAGGTCGGTGGGTACGCGGCGATCCGTCGCCAGCGCCACGACGACGAGGTGGGAGCGCCGTTCTCCCCCTACACGGAGGAGCTCGACGTCGAGGTGTTCGACGTGTTCGGCAAGTTCGCCGTGCGCGCGCCGGACGGCTCCGGGTACCTATTTGGCGAGGCGGAGGCCGCCTACATCACGGGCTCGACCACGTACGTGCGCACACCGGAGATGGGGGCGCGAGGCGAGCGAGAGCAGGTCCGGACCTTCGGCGGCATGGCAAAGCTCGGGGTGGTCAGGGAAGCCTCCGACGGGGTGCGTCGCTGGGGTGACTTGGTGCTGGCCGTGGAGTGGGGATACGCCTCGGGAGACGCGGACCCCAACGACGGGTCTCAGCATCGGTTCAACTTCGAGCCCAACCACAAGGTGGGGCTGGTGCTCTTCGATCACGTGATGGCGTGGTCGACGGCGCGGGCAGCGACCAACGCGGGGGACCCAACCCTGGTGCAGCGCCCGAACCCGGGACTCCAGTTCTACCCGTCGAACGGGGGCGTGTTCGGGGCGACGTACCTGTACCCGACGTTGGTGGTCCGTCCGAAGCACTGGCTGGACCTTCAGGGGGCGCTGCTGGTCGCGCAAGCGACGGCGGACATGGTCGATCCGTATCGGTTTGGCGTGTTCGGGACGGTGGGCAACTTGCGCGGGGGAGACCCGAAGCGCCACGACCTCGGGGTGGAGCTGGATGCAGGGGTGCAGGCGCGTGCGGCGCTGGCCAACGACATGACGCTGCAGGTCGGGGTGCAAGGGGGTGTGCTCTTTCCGGGGCATGCATGGGACGATCGACATGGCAGTGCGTTACCCACGCAGGGGCTTTGCGTGGGCAAGCTGGGACTGCAGTACTGAGGGCTGGAGGGAGCTGGAGGGAGTTGGAGGGAGCATGAGCGAGGGTGGTTTGATTCGAGCCTTGGGGACGGCGGTGGCGGCCGCGGCACTGCTGGGTTGCGCTGTGGACGAGGCTCCCGTCGGGCTGCGCGCTACGCCCCCCGGGCAGGGCGCGGTGGTGCGGTTCGACATGTTCCACAAGCCCTTGCCTGAGATTCCGCTGCCCAACAACCTCGCCACCTGGCCGGACCCCGCGAGCCGGACGGGCCTGCGCATCAACGCTTCCCTCATCGCGTCGACGGACATCGAGGCCAAGTCCCGCGCAAAGATGAACCAGATCGAAGGTTGGGCGACCTTCGGCTGGATCTCCGTCGCCTTCGACATGCCCGACAAGCAAGAGGGCCAGACAGCCCTCGACCTCGACAACATCCTCGCACGGCACCACGGGGACGACTTCGACTTGCGCGACGACACGGTCTACGTGGTGAACCTCCGCACGGGCCTACCCACGCCCATCGACCTTGGGGAAGGCAGTTTCAACTACACCGTAGGCGCCAAGCGGGAGTACTGGGCCAACGACCCCCGCAGGTCCGAGCAGCTTCTCGTCTTCGAGACGTACGACGAGACGGCGAAAGCCCCCGGCACCCGGGACTACTCCCCTGCCCTCGACACGGACTTCGACGGCGTCCTCGATCGCCCGAACCTTGACGACCCGGATGCGTGCCCGCCCCCACCGGACGACCTCGACCTGTCGGATTGGGACCAGCGCGAGCGGGATCGGTGCCTCGCGGACCACGCGCTCACGTGGTACGAGCGGGCGACGGACACGTTGCTGGTCAGCCCGGTGATCCCGCTCGAGGAATCGACGGAGTATGCGGTGGTGATCACGGACCGGCTGCGGGACAGCAGAGGACGCGCAGTCCGGTCGCCCTTCGACTGGGTCTATCACCCGATGCAGGAGCGGGGGATCGCGCGGCTGAAGGAGGTTCTCTCGAGCAGCGAGGTCGCGAGCGCCTACGGCGATATCGGGCAAACCGGTCTGCAGCACGTGGCCTTCGCGTGGACGTTCACCACGCAACCCGTCTACGACGACATGAAGAAGCTACGGGACGGGCTGTACGGTCAGGGGCCGTTCCGTCGTCTCGCGGAGCAGTTCCCTGCGGAGATGAAGCTTCAGCGGGCCGTGGGCCCCTTGAGCTTGGAGTCCGAGAAGGAAGGGTTGCCTCCCGCGGCGGCGGCGGTGGCCGCGTGCAAGGACAAGAACGACAACACGTCGATCGTGCGATACGACAGCCTTCGGGCGGACATGACCGACCTGCTGGAGGCGATCGGGTTCGGCGGGGGCGTGGCGGACGAGATCGTGGAGTCCTACGACGACAGCGTCGACTACGTGGCGATTGGCACCTATCGTTCTCCGTTCTTCCTGGAGGGCGGCCCCGAGGGCAGGGACCCGGGCGCCTCGTTCCGCTTGAACTTCAGGACCGGGGAAGGGGAAGTCCACGCGGACGAGATCCCCTTCGTGCTGATCGTGCCGCGCGCGGACGACAAGCACCGTCCGCCGTTCCCCGTGGCCCTGTACAACCACGGCTCCGGGAACAACTCGCTCGAGGCGCTCGTGTTCGGCGGCAACCTCGCCCGGCAGGGAATCGCGACCGCAGCCATCCACGGGGTCGGCCACGGGCTCGAGGTCAAGGAGATGCAAGCGGTCTTCATGCGTGGCATTCTGGAAGGCGCTTGCCTCGGCCCCGCCGCCGACGCGATCCTCAAGGGACGAGCCAGGGACCTCGACAAGGACGGTGTCGTGGACTCCGGCGCCGACCTGTGGACCGCGTACTTTTTCCACACTCGCGACGTCGTCCGCCAGACCGCGATGGACGAGATTCAACTCCTCCGCATTCTGCGGACCTTCGACGGCACCCGACTCGGCCAGGACTACGACGGAGACGGGGTCCGGGACTTGGCAGGGGACTTCGACGCCGACGGCGTGGTGGACCTCGGCGGACCGGATGGCAATTACGCTGTATGGGGATCATCCTTCGGGGGAATCGTGGCAAGCGTGGTCGGCGCCGTCGACCCCTGGGTCAGCGCGGCCGCGTCCAACTCCGGGGGCGGCGGGCTCGTGAACATCGGTATCCGGAGCCGCGAGCAGCAGGTGGTCAACTCCATCACCCTGGGCCTCGTCGGCCCCCTCTTGGTCGGGACCCGGCGCGACGAGTACGACAGTCCGATCGAGTCCCGTTGCACCTCGAGCCAGATCTCGGTGCGCTGGGTGGTCCCGCACCTCAAGGTTTTCAAGGAGGTCGAGATCGCGTGCGTGGACGAGAGCTCCTTGCCGGCGGGGGGCGGCACGGTGGTGGCGCGCAACCACGCCAACGGGGAAGTGCGCTGCGCCCGGTCGGACGAGCGCGGGCGATTCCGAGTCGGCCTGCCCACGTCCCGCGGCGACGCGGTCAGCCTCGCCATGTACGATCTTCCGGACAACGTCGACAGCTACGGCTCGTGCGGTGTGGTGGACGCGAGTCGCCGAACGCGCGTCGTCGATTCCTGGGAGAGTGCTTTCTGGGACGACGGGGACGTGGACCCGGACGGGGCGGAGCTTTGCCATGCCCCGGGAGGCTGCAACCGGTTCCACGGCAAGGAGTACGGCGTGGGTACCCCGTTGGTGTCGCTCGTCGACGGGTTTGGCTACCACAGGCAGACTCCGTCGTTCCGGCGTCTGGTGGGGCTTGGGCAGACCGCGGTCAACGCGGCCGATCCGATCAACTTCGCGCCCTACTACGGGTTGAAGCCCGTGGTGGACCCCTGGGGCGAGGAGAGGCCCGCTCGCGGCATGGCGGCCATGGTCGTGGCGGGAGACACTACTGTCCCGGCCTACGCGCAGATCGCCTTTGCCCGCGCGGCGGGCGCTCTGCCCTTCTTGCCTCCCGACGGACAAGCGCGGTTCCCATGGCTCTCCGACTACGTCACCCCGGCCGCGCTTCACGAGGACCTGGGCAGCCGCACCCCCAACCGGGTCTACATCGACGAGCACATCATTGAGGGGGTGCATCGCCTCGGCCGGGCGCCCGCGGACGCAACGTGCAGCCCCAACGAGGTGCCCCTCACCGACGAGACCTGCCATTACCCATGCACCAAGGACGGCGACTGTCGCTACGAGCAATCCTGCGTGTCGGGTGTCTGTCAGCGGACGATCTCGGAGCGGCAGTGCGACAATGCGCTGTTCGACATTGACGCGCTGGGAGAAGGCAAGGAGGGACACGGCCAGCAGACGCACGACCCGCCTCTTCGCCTCGCCCGCGTGGCGTCACGTGTCGAGGACCTCGGGGCCGATGCCGTCTGGGCGCCCCGCCTCCTCGGCAACCCCTATTCCGATGATCAAGGCGCGTGGCAAGCCAACGCGCCTGTCACCGCGCTGGTCAACTCGTACCTCGTCCCATGGGGCGCACACACCTTCATGCTGACGGACCGATGCCAGCGCTTCGACACGGGCAGGTACCTCATCAACCTGCTCGGGCAGTACTTCAACACCCGGTCCCACGATCTGCTCTACCTCTCTCATCCGTCCACGCACCACTGCCTTGCGAACGACACCTGCCCTTTCATGACGCGATGAGTCGTGGGTCTGCGTTGCAGGTGCCAACGCAAATATCCACTACCGCGCGAGACTTGAACCGGTATACTCGAAAGTCGGAGGTTTCCATGCGTACGTCTCTGTCGAACAAAATTGGATGGGTAGCTGGCGCGGCCCTGGTCGTGGCGGCGGCCGCCGCCTCCGCGAGCGGCTGCGGGAGCGACGATGAGAACCCTTCGGGATCCGGGGGTGCGGACGCCGGGGGGGACTCCTCGCTCGGAGGCACCGGCGGGGGCACCGGCGGAGGCGGAGGAGAGGCGGGCACGGGAGGCAGTGGCGCGGGGGCTGGCGATGCGGGGATAGACGTGAAGCCCAATTGTGAGTTGGTCGGCGCTACCTGCGCGACCCACAGCGACTGCTGCACGGCCAACTGTGACCCGGACACCAACGTGTGCACGAACCCGACCGCGCCCTGCAAGGCGGGGGGCGAAGCTTGCTCGCTGGCGACCGAGTGCTGCACCACGGTGTGCACTACCGCCGGCGTCTGCGGGGAGGACGTCTGCATCACGGACAACGAGCCGTGCACGGACGACGCCCTTTGCTGCGGCGGCACTTGCGAGCAAGGCGACGGCGGAACGTTCTGCGTCCCGCTCAACCCGGAATGCCTGACGACGGGCAACACGTGCACGGATCACGGCGATTGCTGCTCCAAGTTCTGCGAAAACGGGCGCTGCGACCCGAGCCCCTCGTTCTGCACGCAGACCGGCGATGTCTGCTCCGGCGGGGCGCAGTGCTGCTCGGGCGTCTGCACGATTGCAGACGGCGCGTCGCTCGGTCTGTGCGTCCTGCCCCTCGCTCCGGGCGTGCCGGGCTGCGCGGTGGCTGGTGAGGTGTGCGGCACGGGCGCGCTCCCCAACAGCGCCCCACCGGCGTGCGGCGGCGAGTGCTGCAGCCGATCCTGTGCTCCCTACGGGCTCACGGGCGTGTTCGTGTGCCAGCCCCCGAGCGGGTGCCGGCCCACGGGAGAAGCCTGCCGTGACGACGGCGACTGCTGCGGCTCCGACGGCATGCCCGGGGGCAACGGTTCGGTCACGTGCAGCAAGGAAGGCACCAACGAGCTCGGGCGGTGCGACAACGGCAACGCGTGCCGGCCTTCTGGCGCGGTATGCAAGCTTGCCACCTCGTCGTGCAACGCGGAGAACAACTGCTGCGCAGGCAACGTGAACCAGGACCCGACCGTCTGCCAGCAGGACAACCTTGGAATCCCGCGCTGCACGTACGTGGGCGAGTGCGACGACACGATCGACTACACGGGTCTCGAGTGCGCGACCAGCGCGGACTGCTGCGGCCTGCCCTGCGTGCCCAACAGCGACCCGAACGGCACGCCCTTCATCTGCGGGGCGAGTTGCGTGCCCGAGGGCGGCGCTTGCACCACGGACGCGGACTGCTGCTCCAGCATCCCGTGTGTCACTCCGCCGGGGTCCAGCGAGGGCATTTGCGGCTACACGCCCCCGCTCGACGGCGGCGTGCCCGACGGCGACGTACCCGACGGCGACATCCCTGACGGGCCGGACTGCGCGCTGTACGGGCAGGAGTGCGTGAACGACGAAGACTGTTGCTACGAGGTGCCGTGCACCAACGGGCGGTGCAACTACCCGGTGTACTGATTCACTCCTTGTCCGCTCGGCGGCCTGCACCACGATCGCGTCGCGCAAGGGACCGCGAAGACCCTTCCCGAACCACGAGACGGTTCGGCCGAGGAGGATGACCGGCCATCCTGTGGCGAGAGCGATCAGGATCTGTCCCAGAGGCGTCAGCGCGTACCCAAGGAGCACGAGGAGCTTGCGGTGTCCCAGCTTGTCGGCGAGGAAGCCGGCCACCATCTTCGTGAAGCTTGCGACCGCGTCGGCGATTCCCTCGATGATGCCCAGCACTACCGCCGGGATACCAAGCACAGCAAGAAACCCTGGCAGGATGACGGTGGTGGTCTCGTAGCAGAAGTCTCCCAGCGCGCTGGTGAGACCCACGCCACCCACCGTGCGATTGAACCAGGGCGGGGTCGCTACGCTGCGCCCCGCGCTAGCTTCTCGTTCGTCCATGTTCGGCCTCGTTCGAGCTGCGCTGACTTCGGATTCAGCGCGATCGCATGGCCTCCTCGACCGCAACGGCCACGGCGACCGACGCCCCGACCATCGGGTTGTTGCCCATCCCGATGAGCCCCATCATCTCTACGTGCGCTGGAACGGAGGAGGACCCCGCGAACTGCGCGTCGGAGTGCATGCGACCCATCGTGTCCGTCATGCCATACGACGCAGGACCCGCGCCCATGTTGTCCGGGTGCAGGGTTCGGCCCGTGCCCCCGCCCGACGCCACCGAGAAGTAGCGCTTGCCCTGCTCGATGCACTCCTTCTTGTACGTGCCGGCGACCGGGTGCTGGAACCGCGTCGGGTTCGTGGAATTGCCCGTGATCGAGACATCGACACCCTCGGCGTGCATGATCGCCACGCCTTCGCGCACGTCGTCGGCCCCGTAGCAGCGGACCTTCCCGCGATCTCCTTTGGAATAGGCCTTCTCCCACACCACGGCGAGTTTGCCGGTGGAGTAGTCGAACTTGGTCTGCACGTGGGTGAAGCCGTTGATGCGGCTGATGATGTGCGCGGCGTCCTTGCCCAGGCCGTTCAGGATGACACGCAGGGGTTGCTTGCGCGCGCGGTTGGCGCTCTGCGCCAGGCCGATCGCGCCTTCCGCGGCGGCAAAGGACTCGTGTCCCGCGAGGAACGCGAAGCACTGGGTCTGCTCGAGCAGAAGCATGCTCGCGAGGTTTCCATGGCCGATCCCTACCTTGCGATCGTCCGCCACCGAGCCGGGGATGCAGAACGCCTGCAGCCCCTCGCCGAGGGACTTCGCGACGTCAGCCGCGCGCTTCTGGTCCTTCTTGATCGCGATCGCCGCTCCGAGCGTATACGCCCAGCAAGCGTTTTCAAAGCAGATGGGCTGCACGCCCTTGACGATCTTCGCGACGTCGACGCCGCAGCTCTTGCAGAGCTCATCGGCGGCCTCGATGCTGTCCATGCCGATTTGCTCGAGGACCGGGAGGATCTGCGGCATCCGCCGCTCGTAGCCTTCAAAGAGTCCCATGGCGTCGCTACTCCTTCCTCGGGTTGATGGTGCGCACGGCCTCCGCAAAGCGGCCGTAGGTCCCAGTGCACTTCTTCAGCGCTTCGCCAGGCTCCTTGCCCGCAGCGATCAGGTCCATCATTGGCCCCAGCTTGACGAACTCGTAGCCGATGATCTCGTCGTTATCGTCAAGCGCGAGGCGCGTCACGTACCCCTCGGCCATCTCCATGTAGCGGGGGCCCTTCAGGGTCGTGCCGTACATCGTCGCGGTCACGCTGCGCAGCCCCTTGCCAAGGTCTTCCATCGCGGCGCCGATTGGCAAGCCGTCCTCGGAAAACGCAGTCTGCGTGCGGCCATAGGCAATCTGCAGGAAGAGCTCCCGCATGGCGACGTTGATCGCGTCGCACACGAGGTCGACGTTGAGGCACTCGAGGATGGTCTTGCCCGGAAGGATCTCCGAGGCCATCGCGGCCGAATGGGTCATCCCCGTGCATCCTATCGTCTCGACCAGCGCCTCCTCGATGATGCCCTTCTTGACGTTGAGCGTCAGCTTGCATGCCCCTTGCTGGGGTGCGCACCAGCCAACGCCGTGGGTCAGCCCTGAGATGTCCTTGATCTCGCGGGCCTGCACCCAGCGTCCTTCCTCGGGAATGGGCGCTGGACCGTTGTTCGGCCCCCGATGGATGCAAACCATCTGCTGCACTTCGTGGGATACGTCCATGACTGTTCCTTCCGTTCACGGGGTCGAACACCCCCGCCATGACCTGTCTACTACGGTTCTTCCGCTCATGGGTCGCGATGCTCACGCACGCGTGCGTTACGCCCAAGCCGAGGTTCGAAACCTCAGGGCCATCTGACGCGTCCGTGCGCCAGACCGCCCGCGATCGCCCCTTCGCGCGTCTCCGTTCCTGATGTACCGCCTGATCCCTAGTTTGTTCATTCAATTGAATTGAGGGGTTCGTGCTCAGCGAAGCGGTGCTCGCGCTGAGGACGAGCACGATGCACCCATCGATTCGAGTGAAACGAGGCCCTAGTTCCCGCCCCGTCCGGTTGCTATCCTCCCGGCGTCGGCACCTACGCCGGCGGAAGAACTCCCCATCGCATGAAGCTGCCGTTCGAGTTACTGAACCCAGCCGGACTCTGGATGCTCAGCGCCCTCGTGCCGCTCGTCGTGCTGTACATCCTGAAGATCAAGCGGCAACGCCTGCGCGTGCCGTCGACCTGGCTGTGGGTCGCCGCCCAGCGAGACCTGCTCGCCAAGTCCCCCTTCCAGCGACTCACCCCGCAGATTCCCCTGCTCCTCCAGATCCTCGCCATCATCCTGCTGTCCCTCGCCCTCGCTCGACCCGCTACCCGCTCCGACGCCATCGCGGGCGACCACCTCGCCCTCGTCATCGACACCTCCGCCTCCATGTCCGCCCTCGACGAGTCGGGCAAGACCCGCATCGAGATCGCCAAAGCTGCCGCCGCCAGCGTCGTCGACGCCCTCGGCCCAGGCAGCGATGCCATGGTCCTCGACGCCGGACACGATGCCCGCATCGCCTCCCCCCTCGAACGCGACCGCCGTCGCCTCAAGGCCGCCATCGAAGTGCTCGACGCCTCCCACGCCGAAGGCGACCTCGGCGCCGCCGTCGCGCTCGCCGTCGACCGTCTCCGCCAACTCGGCGGACAGAGCCGCGTCGTGGTCTTCACCGATGGCGCCCTCGCCCACCCCGACGCCCTCACCTCGGTCAACATGCCCCTCGAGGTCGTCCAGATCGGCTCGCCCATCGACAACGCCGCCATCGTGCGCGTCGACGTGCGCAGCGGGCGGGACGCCACCCTGAACACCGAACAGGTCCAGACCTTCGCCATGCTCGCCAACTACGGGATGCGCCCACGCGAGCTGTTCGTCACCCTTCGCCAGCACAACGCCTCGGACGTCCTCGCGTCACGAAAAGTCCTGCTGCAACCCGGCGAGCGATCCCCCGTAGTGCTCTCCTTCGAGGCTGTCCCAGGCGACATCGGTCAGGGCCTCCTCGTGCAGATCTCCCCCGCAGACGCCATGCCCGTGGACGACGTCGCCTACGGGCGCGTGCCCCCCGGCGCGCAGATTCCCGTCGTGATGGCCTCGGCGGGCAAACGTTCCCCGTGGGTCGAGCGTGCGTTCCGGTCCGATCCCCATGTGGAGCTGATGGAGGGGAGCCTCTCGAGCCTCGAGTCAGGAGCCGTCCCCGCGGGCGCGCTGGTGGTGATCGACGGCGCCTGCCCGAAAGTCTTGCCTCCCGGCGACGTGCTCATCATCAACCCGCCCCAGGGCCCTTGCCTGACCGCCGTCGTGAAGGACGTTGTGGACAAGCCTATGATCACGTCGTGGTCCACGGCGGACCAGCGCTTCCGCTTCCTGACCCTCGATGGTGTGTTGCTAGAAAAAGCGCGACTCCTGCAGGTGGACAGCCCCCGCGACGAGCTCATTCACACGCGCGAAGGGACCATCGCCGCGGACGTTTCCCTGCCCGGGCGCACCGCCACGCTGATCTCGTTCGACGTGAGCGAGACGAACTGGCCTTACAAGGCCTCGTTCGTGCTCTTCGTTCGCAACCTCGTGGAGCAAGCGCGGGCGCACCGAGCGCACGGGGTCGGGGGCGCAGGCAAGGCTGGAGACCCGGTGCGTCTCGCCGTCCCCCACAACGTGGAGGAAGTGGAGATCCTAGGGCCGGGCGACACCAAGCAGGCCGTGAAGGCACGCGAAGGGCTCGCGATCGTCCCCGGCACCAACCGCGCCGGCATCTACCACGCCTCCTGGGGAAAACCGGCCCCGGGGTCCGTCGCATTCGCCGTGAACCTCACCTCCGAGAGCGAAAGCGACGTGCGTGAGAAGCCGCTCAACGTGTCCGCGGCGGGCGCCAGCGTCACCACCGCGGATCGCGTGTCCAACGCCCACACCGAGTGGTCCTGGTTCCTCGCGGTCTTCGCCCTCACGGTCGTGCTCGCCGACGTCTGGTACATCACGCGCAAGCCGAGAGCGCGCGGACCTGCGATGACGCCACTGCAGCCGAGGCGCCCGGAAAGGAGCGCCGCATGATCCCCGTGTGGCTGGGCATCGCGCTGCCCTGGATCAGCCTGGCGCTCGGGCTGCTCGTCGTCGTCACGTACTTCCGGGCAGCCATCAAGCACGTGCAGGTCCACCAGCGGCCCGTGCTCGTCGCGGGCGTGTCGGTTGCGATCTTGCTCGCGCTGTACGTGGGCTTGGTGTGGGGAGGGCTGGTTCCCGATCGATACCTGCGCGTGGAGCGCCCCTTCGGCGTCGTGCTGACACTGGCCGCCGCGGGCTTCACCGCCTGGCGGCTCGCTACGCTGTCCCGACGTCAATCGAGCGTTCGACGATCCCTGATGGAAGGTTTCGGCATGCTCGCGACGCTGCTCGCGGGCATGGCCGTGGCGGGGCTGGACGTCGGCAGGCCGCTCGACAGGCTGACGGTGATCGTGGCGCTGGATCGGAGCCGATCCATCGACCTGGTTCCGGGGGCCGAGGAGCGAATCCGTACTGACCTCCGGATGGCGGAGAACGGCATGCGCGAGCGGGACCGCATCGGGACCATCGTGTTTGCCGCCAACGCGGCCACGGAAGACCCGCCTCGCCCGAGGAGCGACTTGCCCATGCCGCAGCGTGTGGAGATGGGTCGCGACGGCACCGACGTGGGGGCAGCCATCCGTCGCGCGTTGGCCGAGGTTCCCGCCGATTCCGCCGCGCGGATCGTGGTCGTCTCCGACGGCGTCTCCAACCGTGGGGATCCCATCACGGCGGCTGCGGCGGCGGTGGCCGCGGGTGTTCCCGTCGACACGATCCCGCTCGACCAGCGGGAGGTGAAGGACGTTCGCGTGGTGGCCGTGCGCATGCCAAGCCGCGCCAGCGATGGCGAGACGCTCGACCTGCACCTCGTGACGGCCTCGTCTGCCCCGGCGGAAGTCGAGGTGCGCATCAAGCGTGACGGACAGCTGATCGCGAAGAGCGTGACCAAGATCGAAGCGGGGGAGGACGTCCTTCGCATTCGCGAGAAGGCCCCGGGCCCCGGACTCCATCGCTACGACGTCGAGGTTTCGGCCACAGACCCCTCGCTGGATCAGGCGCCCGAGGACAACGCGGGGAGCGCGTTCGTGCGCGTGCGCGGCCCCGCCACCGCGCTGGTGCTCGATGGGGAAGACGGAAAGGGAGCGTTCATCGCGCGCGCGCTTCGCGACGCGAACTTCGCGGTGCAGACCGGCATGGCCAGCGCAATCCCCCCTGACATCGGGGGACTCGCGCTGTACGACGTGATCTTCTTCAGCGACATTCCTGCCCACGTCCTTTCCCCCACGCAAATGGACGCCCTCGCAACCTACGTGCGGGACCTGGGCGGCGGGCTCGTGCTGATGGGCGGGGATCGATCCCTCGGCCCTGGCGGGTACTCGCAGACGCCGGTGGAGGAGATCTCGCCGGTGTCCTTCGACATCAAGCAGGACCGCAGGCGGGCCAGCCTCGCCGAGGTGATCGTCATCGACTACTCGGGTTCGATGGCAGCGCCCGCGGGCAAGAATACGAAGCTCGAGCTGGCCAACGAGGCGTCGGTGCGCTCGGCGAACCTGCTGGGTCCCGGCGACAGGCTCGGGGTCATGCACGTGGACACGGCGGTGACGTGGACGCTGCCGCTCGCGCCGGTCACGGACCCCGCGGCGATCGCCAAGAAGGTCCGCGCCGTGGGGCCTGGCGGCGGCGGCATCTACGTCGACATCTCCCTGCGCGCCGCCTACTCCGCCCTCGACGCGGAGAAGGTCAACCTCAAGCACGTCCTGATCTTCGCCGACGGCGGTGATGCCGAGCAGATGGCCGGGTGCCGCACGCTCGTGACCAACGCGAAGCGCAAGGGCATCACGACCAGCGTCGTGGCCCTGGGCCAAGGCTCGGACGTGCCCGAGCTCGAGGTGCTGTCCAAGCTCGGCGACGGGCGGTTTTACCTCATCGAAGATGCGCGACGGCTGCCCACGATCTTCACGCAAGAGACGATTCTCGCGGCGCGTTCTGCCCTCAACGAGATCGACTTCCGCGTGGGGATGGGCGCGAGCTCCCCGCCCACGCGCAACATCGACTTCGGTCAGGCGCCGATCCTCAAGGGGTATGTCGTTACGATCCCGAAGGCTCGTGCCGCGGTCATGCTCACCGGCCCCGAGGGCGACCCGATTCTCGCGACCTGGTCCGTGGGCATGGGACGATCCGCGGCGTTCACGAGCGACCTCAAGGACCGATGGGGCCGTCACTGGACCACCTGGCCTGGCGCGTCTTCTCTTGTTGCTCAGCTCGCGCGCGACGTGAACCGCCTCGCCGACGACCCCAGGGTTCGGCTGGACGCGGACACGGCGGGCGGCCAACTGCACATGCGAGCCCAGGTCGTGGACGAGCAGGGAAGGGCGCAGACGTTCCGTCGACTCACCGCGCACGTGGCGGGGCCCGACGGGCTCTCTTACACAGTGCCCCTCGAACCGATCGGTGCGGGCGCCTATGCCGCGACCCAGGCGCTCAGCCGGCCGGGCACTTATGTCGTGACGGCGCGGGACGAGCTGGACAACAAGATCGTGAGCACGACGGGGGCCGTGTTGACGGCAGGGGAAGAGCTGCGCCCGACGGGCTCGGACCGGGCGCTGCTGGCGCGCATCTCGTCGATGACGGGGGGCAAGAGCCGCGACACGCTCGCTGGCATCTTTGCGGACCGGTCTGCGATGCGGTTCTCCTACTGGTCTCTTACGCCTTGGCTGGCGGGGCTGGGGTCGGTGTTCTTGCTCCTTTCGGTCGCGGCGCGACGGCTCTCGGTGCCGTCAGCGCTGCTGAGGATCCCGCAACGGCTGCGGCGGAAGCGAAAGGACGCAAGAGAGCCTGCGCGGTCTGCCGAGGAGATGGCGGCCACGCTCGACCGGTTGGGCAAGGCGAAAGAGCGCTCTCGCGATGCTGCCCCGTCTGGCCCGACGGGCCCCCTGCCTGCGGGACTTGGCCCCCAGCGACCGCCCCCTGTCGCGCAGCAGCCGTGGCGTGCGCCTCCGGTGGGACAGCCGACCGCACCTGCGTCGCCCACGGGACCGATTGCGCCGCAAGCCCCTCCGCGGGTTTCGTCGCCTCCGAGCGCTCGACCGCTCACTGCCGCGGAGATTCTGCTGCAGAGACGGCGCGGACGGCGTCAGTAGGTTCTGCGATCATGTGGCCCAACGAAGAGATCGGAACGCGATTGTTCATGCGCGGGCGACGACCGATGCAGCTTTGGGTTGCATCGACGTGCCATTGATGTTCAGTCTTCCGGACTTACCCTTCGGAAGGAATCACCGGATGCACCTCTCCACTCTCAGCAAGCTCGTCTTGGTACTGCCCGTGGCTTTCTCATGGCTCACGTTCGGCTGTTGCAAGCAGTCCGATAAGGACAAGGCAGAATCCTCCCTGCGAGAGACGGAATACGTCGCATCGCTGAAGGCGATTCAGGAGACGCTGGCGAGCAACACCCTGCCGCCGCCGGGCCCCTGTCCCAAGCTCGAAGTGAAGCCGGAAAAGGGGTACGGCGGCTGGGACGGCTTCGCGCAGACCGCGACCCCTGGCCTGTTTGCCAAGCTCGACGGAAAGGGATCGAGCAAGGAAGAGTTGGAGACGTGGGGATGGTTGAGCAGCGACTGGCTCGAGGAACTCATCCTGGACCAAGCAGGCGAGAAGACGGCCGGCTTCCAAGCGAGCTCGCACGTGACGATGCTTGCAAAGTCGCCGTACATCGTCGTCTTCCGGGACAAGCGTCGGGCCATGCCCAAGGTCAGTGGCGACGAGGGGTTTGCCGGGGGGTACTTCGAAGGCGACTTGATCGTGTTCGAGCGCAAGACAGGCACCGCGATCTGTCGCGCCGCTGTGGCTGCCAAGAGCAGCGAGGAAGTCAGTCACAAGACCCGTGGAATCTCCGCGAAGAGTGCCGAGGACGCGCTGAACGACGACTTCCGGAAGCAGTTTGCGAACGCCGCGAGCGGGGCGTTGAAGACGATCTCGCCCACGCTCAAGATCAGCGTCCAATAGACCCAAGACAGCGCGGAGCTCTTTGATTTGGTGCTAGCCTCCGTGCATGGGACGGTACCTGACCGGCGATCATGCGTTCTCGTACGGCTACGGCGAGCAGCGATCCAACCTCGTTCGGCTCGCTGCGCTCAGCCGCGCCGGCGCGGGCTTCGTGGAGCCCATCCTGGCGCTCCGCTTCGCCTCCAACCAGGTCGGGCCAGACATCATGACCCAGTCCGTGGTGGAGATCGTGCGCGACGCGGTCCGGCGCACTGGCGTGCGACCACCCTCGCTGCTGTTGCTCGGTGACACGCACCGGGCCGCGATCCCCGCGCGCTGGGAGGGCATGCTGCGCTTCCTGATCCGGCTGGACATCCTCGTGCTGATCCGTGAGCTCGACGCACGCCTGCCTGCGCCGGCAATCGGCGCTGGCCTCCACTCGCACGCCACCTACTTTCTCGATCGCGAGGCGTGGCCGGACCTGCTGACGTACATCAACCGGCACCTGAGCGCGCCGCTGACCCTTGCGCAGCTGCGGAGCGCGGACCGGGTCGAGGTGGCGGTGCGCGAGGCGGGCGACGCCGACGACTTCCTGGTGCGCCTGGCGCTGCGCGTGCTCGAGCACGCGCACACACACGCGCTGCCAACGATGACAGTGCGAGAGGAGGATCCAGGCGGCGTGTTCGGGCAAGAGCTGTGGCTCGACCTCCTCGAGGAATTGACGAGCTCGGCGGACACCGACGCCGCGCTCGCGATCGGGGTTCTCTCGCTGTGGAGTGGGGACGAGGACGCGGCGATCACGGCGCTGCGTGCGGCCCGGCGCGACGATCCGCGAGCCCTGCGCTGGCTCGCCGCGGCGATAGGCGCCTCCCGCGAGGCGAACGCTCCGACGCCCGCGCCGGGCCCCCCGAGCGACGCGCCCCACCAGCACGTCCTCGACGCCGCGCTCCGCGAATCGGCTCAGATCCAGCACCGGCTCGACGAGCTGATGCGCCTGTCCCACGACGCGCACGCGGACGCCGCCGCCATCCTCGCGGCGCTCGAGCTGCCGGGGGGGCTCGATCCGCTGGTGCGGCGCCTCGAGGTCGGGCCGACGACCCATGCGCTGTCCGCAATGAGCCAGCACGGTG
The DNA here is from genome assembly GCA_964488865.1 of uncultured Polyangiaceae bacterium. Taxonomy (GTDB): domain Bacteria; phylum Myxococcota_A; class Polyangia; order Polyangiales; family Polyangiaceae; genus MWCO01. Next base: position 75,488 of record CAZAWR010000010.1, read on the forward strand.
ACGTGGCGTTGATGCGTCGCGCGCTCGACGCGGTCGGGCCGCGCTGGGCCGCATGCCCGGGGCAAGAGCTGCCCGCCGTCGGCACCCTGAAGTACAACCTCGCGTGCCTCGCCGCGCGCACAGGCGACAAGCCGGCGATGCTGCGGTGGCTGCGCGACGCGGCGATCGACGGCGAGGACTCGCGCGACGCCCTCACCGACTCCGACTTCGCAGCGTGGGATCGCGATCCCGAGCTGCTGGCGGTGATCGAGGCGGCGGTTGGCCGCGTCGACCACGGCGACGCAGTTCACGCCGCCGTGGTCGACGAGCGGCACCAGGAGAAGCTGAACCTCCCCGTCGAGGACCTCGAGGAGCTCACCATCCGGACGCTGAACATCTTGATCGGGGCGGGCGTCTCACGCGTCGGCGATCTCGTGCGCATGAACCAGAGCGGCGAGCTGTCGTTGGTCCCGGGTCTCTCGCGCAAGGGCTACGACGAGATTTGTTCAGTGCTGGACGAACTGTTCGCGTAAGGAGCGTGACGCCGCCCCCACGCTGACCGGCTGCCGGGCCGCGGCGGTGAAGGCTTGACGGGTCCGTCTAACGCTCAAGGCGTCGAGGTTCGTCTTGACTTCCGGGAGGCGTTCGAATCTCCTATCGGCTGGACTCCTATGGGGGCCAGCCAGTGGTACGCCTCGTGCTCCATGGATGGCACTCGCCTCTTCCCCTATGGGGCTACGTACGACGCAGGGGCATGCAACGGGGAAGACTACGGAGCAGACGAGGCGGTCGCGGTGGGAACCCGTCCTGCATGCCAGTCGTATCCGGGGGTGTTCGACCTGAGCGGGAACGTACATGAGTGGGAAAACGCCTGCGACGCGAATGCTGGCCAGGACGACTTCTGTCTATCGCGTGGGGGCTCGTTCAAGTCCTGGAACACACTCCTCCAATGCTCTTTTTCCACCGGCGCAGTTCGCCACTTCGTCTCGGACCAGCAGGGGTTTCGTTGTTGCTCTGACCCGTGAACTGCTGTTCGGCGACGAGCCGGTGGATGCGTTGGGTGATGCGCGAGTGGGGGTTGGATCACTGCAGTAGCAAGAGCGCGTCGCCCACCAGGTCACCCGCTTCGGACACCGCGCCCTCGCCGTCGATCGGCAAGGCAAGGAGAATCTGCTCACGAACGGCGTTGCCTCGTTGCGCGGGCAAGTACTGCGAGTGCCTGAGGGTCATGGCGAATTCTGCTATGCCGGCGGCAAACAGGAACTTTGCGCTGGACTGGTCTCGCCACGTCGATCGGTCCTGCGGCGTGACGAGGAGCTTGCTGACATCGCTGTCGCTGTCCTTGTAGCGGATACGAATCTGGGCCAAGTCGGCGCGTGCCATGGCCGGATACTGCGGTTCGGGTTCGGTAGCCGTCGGGTCCCCCTCCGGAATCTCAGGCACCGTGCCCGGGATGGGTTCCGGCATCGACCCCTCCGTCCCGGGAGGGACCAATTCGAACAGAGCCGTCACGCTCATGCTGGCCCCCAACTCGCCGGCGTCCACCCCGTCGTTGGAGAAGTCATTGTTCGACAAGAGCCGGTTTTCGTATCCGATGAGGCGGTATCCGGCAACCCGATCGGGATTGAACTCGACCTGGATCTTGACGTCCTTTGCCACGGTGATGAGCGAACCGGAGAGCGTGTAGATGAATGCGCGACGAGCTTCTTCTTCCCCATCGATGAAGAAGTAGACCCCGTTGCCGTTGTCAGCCAGTTGCTCTGCCACTTCGTCTTGGTAGTTGCCGCCGTCCCAGGCGGAGCCGAAGCCGTATACGCTGAGGAATACTCCGGTCTCGCGTTTGGTGGCAATGAGGTCTACGAGCTCATCCACGTCACTCAGCCCCACATTGAAGTCCCCATCCGTCGCCAGAAGGACGCGGTTGGTTCCACCTTCAATGAAGTACTTCTCCGCGAGCTGGTAGGCTTTCTGGATGCCCCCTTCGCCATTGGTGGATCCGCCGGACTCGAGCGCTGCCAGGGCTTGGTCAATCACGTCCTTCTGGTCGCCCGTCACGCCCTCGAGAACGACGCTTTCCTGGCCGGCGTAGGTCACGATGGAGACGCGGTCTTGATCGCGAAGTTGCCCGGTGAGCATGCGGAAGCCGCGCTTGAGCAACGGGAGCTTGCTCGCATCGCTCATCGAGCCACTCACGTCCAGCAGGTAGACGAGGTTGGCGGGCGGGGCTGACGTCGCGTCCACTTCCTGGCCTTGGATGCCGATCAGCAAGAGCTCGTGCTGGCTGTTCCACGGGCAGGCTCCCAGCTCGGTGTACATGGCGAGTGGCGTGTCGGCTTCGGGCTGGGCATAGTGAAAGTGGAAGTAGTTCAGAAACTCTTCGACACGGACCGACTCCGGGTCGGGAAGCACGCCGTCGCGGATTGCCGCGCGCGCCAAGGTGTAGGAGCCACTGTCCGCGTCGATGGAGAACGTGGACACGGCCGCGTCGGCTGTTGTCCAGAAGGGGTTCTCGACGACGTGACCCACTGCGGCGGAGCCTGCCTGTCCTGCGCTTCCCGCGCTACCGGCCGGGCCCGAGCCAGCTTCGCCCGCGGCTCCGGCCGTGCCACCCGAACCCCCGGTTGCGCCTGTGCCAGCTTCGCCCGCGGCTCCGGACAGGCCACCCGAACCCCCGGTTTCGGCACCTCCGCTTCCGCCTGTGCTGGTCGCACCCCCGGAGCCGGACATGCCACCATAACCCGCGTCCGCCGACCCATATTCTCCCGACGTGGCGTCGGAAGACGCGCCCGTGTTGTTCTTGTAGCCGATCAGCGTCTCGCCGTACCCGGTGTTGCCGGGCGCTGCGGCGCCACCACCAGGGGAGGCGTCGTTGGGGGACGAGTCGGTGCAAGCTGCCAAAAGAACGCAGGCCGAGCACGCGAGTTGCCAAGTGCGAGGTAGAAAGGTCATGAGCGCTTGAATACGCACCTTTCGTGCCAGCAGAGATTGAGCCCAATTCCCTTCCTTTTGGCCCTTCCCGCCACGGCAGACCATCGGGACTTGTGTCAACGTGTGTCAAGCTGTGCGGAGGAATCCGCCCGTGCTAGCCGGCCGCGTTCAGAGCAGAGTAGCGACAAGACCGGGGGTCGGGAGGTCGCGTTCATCTCCCTCAAACCCGAGGGACAGTCCCCGGTGCGGTCCGTCTCTTGCTCCCTCGATCAGACCATGGCATGGGCAACGGATGCGTTCCTCGCTCGTCTTGGTCTTGGCTTTCTTCACGGCAGCGTGCGGCAGTAGCTCATCGAGCCCTGGAGGTGCCGGGGGCGCCGCCGGCAGCGACGGCGGTCAGGTCGATCCCGATGCCGCAACCGACGCCTTGCCGGCAGACTCGTCGGCAGGGACATCTGACGCGTGCGCTGCGTACATTGCATGTACCGCCGAGACCACGCCGGCCGGGCTCGATACCCTCCTCGTTACCTACGGCGAAGGAGGCAGCTGCTGGGCAGCCGGCGACCCCGAGCTCTGCGAGAAGGCTTGTCGCGTGGGGCTCGTGAGCGCGCACATGGCTTTTCCTGCCGTAGAGGCGTGCAACGTCTGCTGGGCCTCGGCTGACTGCCCGCCCGCGCAGCCCGCGTGCGATACCACCGCCCAGCGCTGCGTCGGGTGCATCTCCGACCTGGACTGTGGACATTCGGACCGGCCCGCCTGCGAGTCCTCGAGCCATACCTGCGTTGCGTGTACGTCGCAGATTCATTGCTCGGGCGCCGCGCCGGTTTGCGACACGGCTGCGCATCAATGCGTGCGCTGCCTCAACCACAGCGACTGCTACGGCGACACGCCTGTCTGCGATCCGACTGTCAAGCAGTGCTTCGAGTGCCTCAGTGACAACGACTGCGCAAACTCGGCAAAGGGCCAGAAGTGCGACGTGGTCTTCACGCACCAGTGCGGATGCGGATTGTTCGGCGACTGCGGACCCGGGCGCCTGTGCGAGCAGGGCACCTGCTGCACCCCGGACTGCGGCTCCGCCGTGTGCGGCCCCTCGAACACGCTCGGGTGTGGCTCCGATAACCCCTACGCCTGCGGAGTCTGCCCGAACAACGGCACCTGCTACCAAAGCGCGTGCAGCGATCTGGGCAATGAATGCACGCCCGCTACGTCGCAGTGCTACGACGGGGAAGCGTGCTTTTACAATACCGAAGCCCAATCCTATACGTGCCTGACGGACATCGCCGGCGATGACTGCAACAACGTCTACAGCTGCAATGTGGCAGCACACGGCAGCGGCACCTATGTCTGCCCAGCTGGGAAGTGCCGACCGCACTGCCTGAGCGCGACGGAATGTGAGAGCGGCATCTGTGAATCCTGGGGGGCGCCGGTGTCGCCTAGCACCCCGGGCGTCTGTACGCTCCCCTGATCCGAAGCCAGCGGACCGGCGGTGGCGCCGTGTCCATGTTCTTCTGCGAAGCTCAACCAGGTGGCAAACGATCCAGCGTCCCCGAACGATTTGTTCCTGATGGGCAGTCGTGGATCACACCTTCTCTGTCACCATCCTCCCCGCTTCCTGTTCCTGGCGAACTCAGACGCCGGGCGTGTCCGCAAGACGTCGCCCCTGTCGCAAGAATGTGTGCTCTCGCAGAACTCGACGAAGGTGGTACGGCATGTGCAAAAGAGGTGCACCATGAAGACGCCGTCCCTTCGGCCGCATGTCGGCATCTGGAAGTCGGAGTAGGGCTGCGTTTCGCAAGACGCGTGGGGTTCGTGCTCAGCGAAGCGGGGCTCGTGCTCGGCCATCTCCCTCAATTCAAGCTCGACTCACCCTCGCTCGCTTCGTCCACCTCAGGCTTGAAGATGCTGTCCCAGTTGCGGCGATAGGCCCGCGACGCCACCCTCGCCGGCCCGCCGTGCCCCTTGCCCGTCTCCACGCGGCACTGCACCTTCACGTCCCATAGGAGCGGGTGCTCCGCGCGCTGGCTCAGGCAGACCACCTCCCCGGACGCGAGCGGCACCCCCTGCTTCATGGCCCGAAGCTCCCCCGCCTCCACCTTTCCCTCCCGTGCCCGAAGAACCCGAATCCCCTCCCCGTCCTCGGTACGACCGTGCATCAGCACCACGTCCGCAGGCGCCTTTTCTTCGCTCTTCGCGCTGGGGTCTTTCTCGTCGGCCATCTGCTTCTGTTGTACACCAAGTTCCGCTCCCGAGCCCAAGGTTCGAGCGCGCAGCCGCGCGGTCAGAAACTGGTCCCTTCCGACCTTCGAATTGTAGTCTCGCGGCATGACGGCCCCCTCGCGACGAGACCTGATCCGCTGGATAGGCGCAGCTGGCGCCTTCCTCGCCGTGGGCGCCCCCACCGACGCTTGGACGAAAGCGAAGCCCAAGACGACCGTGACCTGGACGAGCGTCGACCTTCCCGAGGACAAGCGCAGGGCCCAGCGGGAGCGCACCCTGCGGTCCGTCCTCCGAAAGGAAGCCCGCGACGAGGACTGGGGTGCAGCCACCGGGAATCGCCTGGAGGCGTCGGTCCGGGTCATCGAGTTCCACGTGACTCACAAGCCCGACGTCGTGCGCGTCACGTGCACGGCCATGGGCAAGCTCGCGGGGGGCCCCTCGGTGCGCACGCACTTCTCGATCGGAGATCACCCGACGATGCAGGGCAAGCTCGAGCACATGGTGCTCACGCTGGTGGCCCGCGGCATCGTGACCCGCCTGTCCGCCATTGCCCGCAACCGGGCGGCGCGCGCGGCCAAGCCCGACCCTGCCTGAGGACTCACCCGCACTGCCAGCATCCGCGCCAACCCCAATACCCTTCTGTGGTTTCTGCGTCCTCTGTGGTTCTCCCAACCCGCAACGACTAGAAATTCCATGTAGGATGCCGTCTCGCACTCCGACGATAGCGAGGTGGTGATGTTCCTGTTTCATCCCCGTGAGCACCAGCGCGAGCACGCAGACCCGTTCTCCGATCAGATCGTCCAGAAGACCATTGCGTTCTTCGAGAGCAAAGGGCTCGCGCGCATCAAGGCCGACGACCAGGCCAAGACCTGGTACGAGGACTTCCTGACCTTGGTGCGCGACGAGAAGCCGTTCGCCGCGTTGCTCACGCCCTCTGCCTACGGAGGCCCGAACTGCCGCTGGGACATGTGGCGCCTGAGCGAATACAACGAAGTTCTCGGGTTCTACGGCCTCTGCTACTGGTACGCGTGGCAGGTGACCATCCTGGGACTCGGCCCCATCTGGATGGGCGACAACGAGCAAGCCAAGCACCGCGTCGCGGCGTTGCTCGACCAGGGCGGCGTCTTCGGCTTCGGCCTGTCCGAGCGCGACCACGGCGCCGACATCTACTCCACCGAAATGGCCCTGCACCCCCAGGCCGACGGCACCTTCGTCGCCCGCGGGAGCAAGTACTACATCGGTAACGGCAATTGCGCGGCCCTCGTCTCCACCTTCGGCAAGATCGCCGGGACCGACGAGTACGTGTTCTTCACAGTCCGCACCGATCACGAGCGCTACGAGTGCGTGAAGAAGATCGACACCTCGGGCGTGCGCCAGGCCTACGTGGCCGAGTTCGCGCTTCACGACTATCCCATCACGGATACCGACATTCTCTCCCGGGGCAAGCTGGCCTGGGAGTCGTCGCTCAACACCGTGAACATCGGCAAGGTGCAGCTGGGCTTCGCGTCCATCGGCATCGCCACCCATTGCCTGTACGAAGCGCTCCACCACGCCGCCAACCGCCACCTGTACGGTCACCCTGTCACGGACTTCCCCCACGTGCGACGCGAGCTGACCGAGGCCTACTGCCGCCTGGTGGGGATGAAGCTGTTCGCCCTGCGCGCGGCAGACTACCTGCGCAGCGCCTCGGACCAGGACCGGCGCTACCTGCTGTTCAACCCCATCGTGAAGATGAAGGTCACGAGCCAGGGCGAAAAGGTGGTGGCCCTCCTGCACGACGTCATCGCGGCCAAGGGCTACGAGCAGGACACGTACTTCGAGATGGCCATCCGCGACATCGGCATGCTCCCCAAGCTCGAAGGCACAGAGCACGTCAACATGGCCCTCATCATCAAGTTCATAAAGAACTACTTCTTCGGTCCGGTGGAGTACCCGGAGGTGCCGCGACGGCTCGACCCCGGCGATGACACGTACCTGTTCCACCAGCACACGGGCAAGCTGGGCTCGGTTCGGTTCCCTGACTACCGCCTCGCGTATCGCGGGGTGGACCTGCCGAACGTGAACGTGTTCCACGAGCAGCTCGAGACGTTCCGCCAGGTGCTTCTGCAAGCGCCTCCCACCGCGGAGCAAGCCCAGGACGTGGACTACATGCTGGCGGCCGGGGAGCTGTTCACCCTCCTAGCCTACGCACAGCTCATCCTGGAGAACGCTCGAATCTACGGGATCGACGACGAAGTGATCGACACGCTCTTCGCGATCCTGGTCAAGGACTTCTCGGTCCGCGCGCTCACCATGGTCATCGAGTACGACAACACGGACGACCAGGAGCAACTGTTCCGGGCGATGATCCGCAAGCCCCATCCCGACCCCGAGCGGTCGCGGCGCGTCTGGCAGGAGCACGTGGGTCCGTTGTGCGGGTCCTATGTGATGTCATCATAGGGGTTCGACGGCCGGGTCGGGCAAACCGAGGGCGATCGTTCTGGGTTCCCCCGCGAAAGCAAACCCGCGGAGCCCGAAGAACGCCCGGTCCAGGCAACCGCGGGCCGCGTCGTCCATCCAGAAGCCGTTGACGACCTCGCACGACACCCCTCCGTCTGGAAAGAACGTCAACACGACTTCCACTTCGCCGTCCCCGAGGCCACACGAAAGCGCATCTCTTCCGGCCAAGATCGCGAGCTCCCTCGCCTCCGCCTCCCGGAACCCAGGCTGGGGTTGCAGGGCCGACGAAGATGGCAAAGGCAGGCGAGCCGCGGCCGCCCGAGGTGGCTCGCCGGTGGGCCCCACGCCGTCCATGGCGAGCGACGAAATTCTCGACGGCAACCACAGGAGAAGAAAGCCCGCCGCGACGGCGAGCCCCCCACCGATGGCCCCCGCGACCCACGGATTCGTGTGAAATCGCCCGGACGCTTGTTCGTAGCCGATGACCGGGGCGAGCGACGATGGCTTGCTCGAACCGGGGGCGGGTCGCTCCGACCCGAAGAGCCCATCCATCCGAGGCCCCAGGGCGAACCGGGGGAGCGGCGGGGCTCCAGGAAACGAAGATGGGACGCGCAGGGTGTCCCGTCTTGAGCTGGGCGGAGGGGGCAGTGGAGCAGAGATCCGTTCCATCATCGGCGGCGGAACCATGACCGGGGAATGGCTCCTCGGAATGGCAGAACGTGAGTCCGAACCGTGGTCGGCTCCGAGCCGATCGTCCATGTCCTGGGCGAATCGCTGCACCCAGTACATCGGAGGGTCATCGTCGCGCGACAGGCCCCTCGCCATGCCTGCTACCACGCGGTCACGCTGGGCTTCCACCAGGTCAATCGCCCACTGCCTCCCCGACACCCCAACGAGCGTCCATTCCGCCTGGCTGGTTCGTCCCTTCTCCTCACCCTGAGCCGTCCTGACGCGCGACATCCGGTCTGGCGACGCAGACCGACCCCCTTCCTTCGTCAGGTCTGGCAGGGTCTTGAGCATTGCGTGGTTTCCAAGGACATGGTGGCCCCATCTCGTAGGAACATAACCCTACGAGATGTATGACACAGACTTACCCATCGTCAAGTGCCACCGCAAAGAAAATCGTTTCATGGGCGAACATGGACGACGGTTCGAGGCGTGCCTTCGTGTCCAACAACCCCATGCCAGTGCTCCGGCACTGGCGGGTCGGTGAACTCGAAGACCCAGGCGGAATCGGCGGGCGTCAGGTTCACGCACCCGTGGCTCTGCGTCCGCCCGAAGTTGTCGTGCCAGAACGACGCGTGCAAGGCGTACCCCTCGTGGAAGTACTGCACGTAGGGCACATCCGCGAGCTCGTAGTCATCGGCTTGGGCGCTCCCGGTCATCGTCGCCGTCACGTGCTTGGACTTGATGGTGAAGGAACCCTGGATGGTGGCGAAGCTCTTCGCCGCATCGGCAAGCTCCCCCAACCCCGTCGAGACCTGCGCCACGTAGACCGCGCGTTTTCCCACGTACACCACCAAGAGCTGGCTCTTGATGGAGATGTCGATCCACTTGCGGTCGTCGACGGCAAACGAGGGGAACGAGGTGCGGGGCTCCACCATCTGCACGGCGCCCGCCGTAACGTAGGAGCCGTCGCGCACCTCCCACAGGTTCCGGTGCATCTTCCCCGTGAGGTCGACGATCTGGTACTGGCCGAAGGAGCCGTCCTTGACCGGGTTGCCGTCGGCATCGAGGACGTAGCGAGGAATGGACAGGGCGCGGACGATTCCGGCGGGCAGGTCTTCCACCTCGCTGCCCTTGCGCGTGGAGGGCCGGATGACTTTGGTGCGGTCGATGGCGATCAGGTCGAGCTCGGTGGTGAGTCCGAACCTGCGACCGTCGTGGTCGTGGACGGACATGAGCGCGAAGGCGGCTTGCGGGTTGGCCCGGCCCTCGTGAACGTTGTAGCGAAGACGCTTGGTTGCGCCGAACGGGGTCTGCAGGTGCTGTCCGTCGGCGAGAAACGGCGGGACCGGCTCGGGCTCCCCGAGGGCGTCGATGTTCGGGATGCGCTCGGTAGGGCGGGCGGCCACGTAGGCCTCCATCGAGCGCCCCTCCGTGCGGACCTGATCCTTCTTCGACGGGACGGTGAAGTACAGGAACGCGTTCCGGTCGCCTGGCCTCACATACTTGTACGGGAGCGGCTCTCCGCGGCGCGGTTGCTTCCACGAGGCCACGACGATCGGGTCGTGCAGGTCGAGGGTGGCGCGGTTTCCTCGGCAAATGTAGCCTTCCGGAAGCACCTCGTACCAGCCTTCCGGGCAACGGACGGTCTTGGCGATCCAGCCCTCGGACCGGTCCACGACGCGGCCTGCGCGAATGTACCCGAGGTAAGGCGTCTCGTCGTCGGGGTAGAGGTGCACCCAGGCCTGCATGGCCTTGGCCGCGATCTTGTGAGGACCGCCGGGCACGACCGTGCGTGGGGGAAGCCAGGCATACTCGGGATCCGCGTCGGGGCCAGCATCCCGGGCGGCGTCGAGAGCGGAGGTCGGCGCGTCGGAGCTTGCGTCTAGATCCACGGGAGGGGCCGAGGACACCGCTGGGGCGGCCGAAGACACAGCTGAGGAAACGGCCGAGGGGACGGGGTCCACGACAAGCCCCTCCGGCGAGGACCGCTCACACCCCGACGGAAGCCAGAACGCGCAGCCTACCGCGAGAGCGCGAACCGCTGGAAGCAAGCCTCTGATGTCCCGCTTTCGTCGCATGGCAAGCGGAGATGCTCGTTGTCGAGAACAGGGTCGAAGTCAAGGGCAAGCGCGTGCAGCGGCCCTCCGAAACCACGTAAGCGAAGACAACGAAGCCATCTGCGACGCGCTGCGGAATCTGCGGCGAGCACAAACGCCGTCGACTCGACGGCGAACATCTCTGCGTGTACGCTGCCGCGGCGCCCTGGGGCGCGAGGTCGAGACGCATTTATCGCGGGAGTGCGAGGACGATGAAGAGCACCCGAACCAAGCTGGCCGCCCTGCGGCGGTCCATGCGGGAGCACGATCTGGACGCCTACCTCGTTCCAACGGCGGACGCGCACTTGAACGAGTACGTGCCGGTATGCTGGCAGCGACGCAACTGGCTGAGCGGGTTCACGGGCTCCGCGGGTGACTTGCTCGTGATGCGGGATCGGGCGGCCCTGTGGACGGACGGCCGGTACTTCCTGCAAGCAGAGCAGGAGCTCGAAGGAAGCGGCATCGAGCTGTTTCGCTCCGGGGAGCCGGGGGTTCCCACGATCGACGCGCACCTGGGCAAGGTGATGAAGAAGGGCAAGAAGGTGGGCATCGACCCGCGCGTCGTGTCCATGTCCCGCGCCCGAGCTTTGCGCGAAGACCTCGCCAAGGTCGGCGTCAAGCTCGAGCTCGTGGACCCCAACCTCGTCGACGCAATCTGGGACGAAGCCCCGGCCCTGCCCAGCGCGCCGATCGAGGTCGTTCCGCTGCAGAGAGCGGGCGAATCGACCCAGGACAAGCTCGCTGGGTTGCGCGCGAGCATGAAAGAAAAGCGAGCCGACGCGCTCGTCATCACCACCCTCGACGCCGTGGCCTGGACGTTCAACGTGCGCGGGCAAGACGTGGAGTACAACCCCGTCGTGATCGCCTACGGGCTGGTGACAGCCAAGGACGCCACGCTGTTCGTGGACCCGGCCAAGGTGGGGGCGGCCGCAAAGCGCAAGCTCGGGGAGGGCGTGAAGCTGCGGCCCTACGAGGACATCCGCGGTGAGCTTACCGCGCTCGCGAAGCGAAAAGCACGCGTGTGGGTCGACCAGGACTCGACGAACCAGTGGGTGGCCGAGCTGCTCGGCCCCTGCGACCTCGTCACCAGCCCGAGCCCGATCTTCGAACGAAAGGCCAGGAAGAACGCAGCCGAAATTGCGGGGATGCGTCGCGCCCACGTGCGGGACGGCGTCGCCATGGTGCGCTTCCTTCGCTGGCTCTCGGACGAAGTCCCGAAGGGCAAGGTCACGGAGCTTTCCGCGGAACAGCAACTGGAGCACTTCCGCTCCCTGGGGGACCACTATCGCGGGCCGAGCTTCCGCACGATCGCCGGGTTTGGCCCCCACGGCGCCATCGTTCACTACTCCGCCGATGATCAAAGCAACGTCAAGCTGCGCTCCGGAATCTTCCTCATCGACTCCGGAGGCCAGTACCTCGACGGCACCACAGACATCACGCGCACCGTGCTGCTGGGGACGAAGGCGACCGCGGAGCATCGTCGCGTCTTTACGCTGGTGCTCAAGGGCCACATCGCGCTGGCGCGGGCGAAGTTCCCCAGCGGGGTTCGCGGCATGCGCCTCGACACGCTGGCCCGCATGCACCTGTGGACCGACGGACGGGACTACAACCACGGCACGGGCCACGGCGTGGGTGCGTTCTTGAGCGTACACGAGGGACCGCAGAGCATCAGCCCCCTGCGCTGCAAAGGCGCGGTGCTCGAGCCCGGCAACATCCAGTCCAACGAGCCCGGCTTCTACGCCACGGGCAAGTACGGGGTGCGGATCGAGAACCTTGTGCTCGTGGTGAAGGATCCGAAGCTGACCACCGAGGACAAGACGTGGCTCGCATTCGAGACGCTGTCGCTCTGCCCGATCGATCGGTCCTTGCTGGACACCGAGCTGCTCACACCCGAGGAGCAGCTGTGGCTGAATGATTACCACCATCACGTCGAGAAGACGCTGGCGCCACTGCTGGACGACGAGCTGGATCGGCAGTGGCTGTCGTGCGCGTGTGCTCCCGTAGGACCGTCGGAGGAACCATGATCAGCTTCCCACATCGTGTCTTGCCCTTCGTGCTCGCCAGCTTCGCGCTGATGGGTTGCCGCTCCACAGCCGCGCCCGACGCCGTCGCCAAGCAGTACCTGGAAGCCGGCTCCCAAGGTGACCTCGAGGCCGCGCGCAAGCTCCTCGTCCCCCGGTGCCACGAGAAAGCCGAAGGGCGCGTGGACGCCATCCGGTTGATGGGCGTTCCGATCAAGATCGACAAGCTCCAGCTCCACATCACCACCTCCTCGGACACCGCGGCCACCGTTCGGTACGAGGTCACGGGGTCCGCCAAGGGCGAGGGCGAATCCGAAGTGCTGGGGGTCAAGGTCAAGATGGACGCGGTGAACGTCGAGAACGCGACCAAGGGCGGGGATTTGCGGCTCGAGAAGGTCGACGGCGTGTGGTTGGTTTCGTGTGAGTGAAGGGGGGAAAGTAGAACCGCGGTGAGAGTGGAGCGACCGCGCGGTGGCATTGTTCCTGAAGGGCTGTCGAGTGACTCTCATGCCTTCTCTTCGGACGGAAGCGCGAATCGGTTGCGCGAAATGGTGATCGCGACGGACCCGCTCTACACATCCGCCGACGGAGCGACTCGACATCGTCGAGTCGAGCGTTGTGCGCGGCACGCCGCGCCATCACGCACAGGGGCGCCGTCACCCACCGCCGCCGTCACGCTCCGCCACCATCACGAACCGCCCCGCAATCCGTTATCACGCCATCACACACCCCGGCAGCCTCCCGACACGCACCACCCCGCGATCACGCAACGCCCCACGGACGCAACGCAACCTTCCCCCTTGACGGCCCGAAGCCGTCTGCCGACCCTGTCCGCCATGCGACACCCCCTCGTCGTCCTGCTCGCCGCCGCCCTCGGCTCCGGTTGCGCCGGCCAACCCGATACCTCTGCCCGATCCGCCGTCGATTCCCCCTGTCGGGCCACGGACCTCCCCACGTGTGAGACCGGCCTTGCGGAATCCCTACGCGCCGCGACGCCCGACACGTGGACGAAGGCCTACCTCGAAGTCCGCGCCATCGCCCTCGGCCCGCAAGATCCCTGGGTCGCCCTGCACAACGCCCTGCAGCACCAAGGCTCAGGCGCCTTCGTGGTGCTGGCCGCACCGGGGCAGGTAGAAGCCACCCGCGACGCGCTGCGCGCCGAGACCAGCCGCGTGGCCGACGAAGCGGCGAAGGTCGTGGTGGTCGAGTCCCCTGCCCTGCCGAAACTCGAGAACCTGTCCGAGGCAGAGCTGCTCTTCGCCTTAGCGCGTCTCGCCGGCGCCGAACAAGTGCTTTGGAACCGCGACGGCAAGCTCGTGCGCGTGCTGGGCAACGACCCGCTCGCACCCATCGTGTTCCGCCTCCCGGCGACCCTCGAGGAGCGTGTGCAAGGCGATGCGACAGCCGCGATGGCGCGCGCGATCCGCTTGGATCACCTCGTAAACGAAGGTCTTCGGCACCTCGCGCGAGGCGCCTACGCCGAGGCGGCGTCGCTCGCCGTCCAGCTCGAGACCATGATCGCGAAGGAGCCGCCCGACAGCGCCGCCACTCTGCGCGCCCGGTTCCTCGTGTCTCGGGCCCGCTCCTTCGGCACCGAGTTCCCCAAGCGGGACACCGGCGAATCCCAAGAAGACGAGCCCGCGTGGTGGGACCAAGGCTCCGCCGACCAGGGCGCCTACGCTGCCTGGTTGCGCGTCACGCTGGCAGGCAACGACAGTGTCGCAGCATGGGCGAAGCACCGCGCCACCCTCGCCACCGCGTGCTCCCCGGATCGCATGGCGCTGCTCGACATCCTCCACGGCTTCGACCCCGCGACCAACGCCCGTCAATGCGACGTGGAGCGGAGAGCCCTCCCCGACGCGGCGCTCCAGGGCGAACCGCTGTTCGCGACCCGTCTGGCCCTGCAAGCTCAGCAAGGGACGATCACACCTGCGGATTGGTCCCGCGCCTATGACGCCCTCGTGGCCGAGACCGAAGCGACGGGAACCTCCTGGTACGTGCTCCCTAGCTTGCTGTTCGAGCGCGGGGAGCTGCCAGGCATGTCCGCCCGCGGATCCCGTACCTACGGGCGCGTCACACGCCTCGCCGTCGACCACCTCCGCGCCCTCGAGCGATTCCAGAAGACCGCACCCGACAAATACTCCCCCACGGGCCAGCTCACGATCGCGCTGCAGCCCGGCGCGCTCTCGGACCCCGACATCGTGAGCGTGCTCCACCCGCTCGTGGCCGACAACGTCAAGTACAAGCTCGCCCCCGCCACCACCGCCAGCGAGCTTCTCGAAACGTCGGTCGTTCTCGGGTTCATGGGCGCCATGCTCCCGGACCCGATCCGAGGCGCCTACCTCGTATCCTTGCGCAAGGGCCTGGAAGACAAGCTTCGATCCGGCTTCGCCCGGGAAGCTGGGTGGGGCACCGCCGCCCTCTACGCACTCAACGTGGCGGGGGCCTACGTGCTCGGCGAGGCCCCCGACCTCGTCTTCGCGGGCGAGGGCATCACGCGCGCGCTCGAGGCGTCCAACGACATCCAAGTGCGCCCCATCGCGCTCGTCGCAGCGCGTGGGGTCCACTACGGCACGCTCGCCGCCACGGGGGGGCTCGAGCCGGAAAAGGTCGGCGGCGCGAAGTTCGGCGCCAAACGGCAGGCCGCACGCGAGCGGCTCGAGACGGCCCTTCGCGCCATGGCGGACGCCCCGGAACCCGTGCCCGCCGCACCCCTCGGCCAGCTCACGAGCCTGGTCGACGGGCTCATCGCCACGTCCGCCCTCGTGATCGAGAAATCCCCCAAGGGACAACCCGCAGACGTTTGTGCCAAGAACAACTCAGCAAGGTCGCTGCCGGAGGTGCAGAAGAACCTGCGAGCCATCGCCGCGTCCCGTGACGCGCTGCTACGGGACCCGGCGATCCGGGCCGGAAAGACGACGTGGGCGCAGAGAGCTGGTTTGCTCGTGGTGATCGCGTCCGACACCCTCGACCTGCTCGCGGCGCCCCAGGGCTCCCCTCCCACGTTCACGGTGCCGCCAGAACGGGCACGCACGATGGTCGCCTCCGCGCTCGGCGAGTGGACCAAGCCCGACGTCGCCGCGGGGGCCGCGTCGCTTCACGCGCTCGCGCGCGCTGTGGTCGCCGAGCAAGGCGACTGGCAAACCGTGGCAGACGCACGACGGGGCGACATGGCGAAGGTGCTGATGGGAAGCGCCGACCTGCTTGGCGCAGGCCGAGGGTCCAGCCTGGCACGGGTCGTCGTGAGTGAGGGTGCTCGCTTCCTTTCGGACCCGGACACCCACTCTGTGTCGGAGTCCGCGCCCAAACTGGTGGACATCGGACGCGCGCTGCTCGACGCGAACCAAAAGGATCACGGGACGGTCGCTCTGCTCATGGCCGGGGCCCTCGGCGGTGACGCAATCACGATGCGCAACGCGGCGCAGCTCGCCACGGCCCAGAAGAATGCGTCGGCCTGGTACCTCACGGTACAGGGAGCCGTTCGAGGTGCGGACGGCAGCACGCCGTTCGACGCCACCGACTACGAGAGGGGACTGCGCGCGGTGACCGACGACGCGTGCAAGGTGGCCCAGGTCGAACCGCTCGTAGAGGTCGCCCACGCCGTGCAGAGCTTCGCGCAGGGAGGCGGAAAGACCGCCGCAGACAGGCTCGACCAGGTGCTCGCACGGGCGGAGGAGCGAGGACTCTCGGTGCCGCGAGCACAGTACCAGCTCGACGAGATCCTCGAAGGGGGTCGCACATTGCGCATGAACATGCACATGACGACCGGCCAGGGTTTCATCTCCGAGAACAGCTTCTCGATCGGCTTCGACGTGTTCTCGACCAAGCCCACCTCGGGCCTTCGCGTCGAGATTCCCGCAGCGGTGGACGAGGACGCAGGCCGCTACTACGCACACGTCGCCTCGCTCGGCTCGATCTACCACCTGCTCGAAGGACGTGACGGCCCCGCGGCACGCGATGCAGAGCGCATGCTGAACGCGACCCTGCTGGGCGTTCGACTGGGCAGTGTGAACGTGGTGCCGACGGATCAGGGGCGGTGGGTGTCGGACCTGGATCCGAGCCTGTACGTCGCGGCGGAGTTGGCGTCGCAACGAGGGCACGTGCTGCTGGCGGGAGGCCTCTGGAGCTTGGCTCTTGGCTCCCAGGAGAAGCGCCCCGTGGGCAAGGCCTTTATCGCGCCCGAAGCGACCTGGGACGAGAAGGACGTCCCCGTAGGGCTCAGGTCCTTGCGTGGTGTGCGAGACCTGCAGCGCCCCATCCACGAGAGCCGTTCGCTCGTGGAGCAGGCAGCCACCTGCGACCCGAAGCAGAGACCCGCATCCCCCACCGACCTGGATACGTGCCAGGCGTTCCGCCGCTCCATCGCCCTGTGGCACGCCGGGGTCTTCGAAAAACCGCCGACGATGCGCGCGGGAGCCCGAGAAGCGTGCACCCGCGAAGCCGCGCTTGTGGGCATCCTTCAGGAGCTATCCTCCACCGGGCCCCTGCCGCCGCGCATCCAGGACACCGTCGCGGAGTTCATCTCCACCACGGCCAAGCGAGGCTATTCGTTCGACGCCCTTGTGCTCCTTCGCTCCATGCGGGACCGCGGCGTGTGCGTCCCCAAGCTCGTGAACGAGGCCCGCGCGATTGGGCGAGGCGAGCACATCACGCCCCACGCTCGCGTCGACTGGATCGGGTACGCGCTCACCTGCCCGGGACGCCAGCCGGACGACACGGTCTGGGAAGACCTGCGGCTCCTCGCCGAATCCTCCCGCAAGATCGGCGACGTGCAGATCCCCTACCGAGTGCACACCGCGGTCGTTCGGTACATGGTGAACCAGCAAGGCTGGGCCAGGCTGGCCGCGTTCTCCCGGGACCCGGGCTTCGTCCAGCTGATGAGCCAGGGTGGACCGTCGGGAGCGGCCATGGCGCTGCTCGTCCAGCACACGGCGGACACGCTCGCCGGTGCCAAGCCGGACATCGCGGGCACCTTGGACACCTACGACATCGCCTGCGTCCGCTACGGCAACGCCGGTCGCGAACAGGTGTGCCGGGAGCTCGGGACCTTCCGCAACCGTGTGGTGAGGGAGCCAGGGGTCGACCTCGCCCCGGGGGCCGAGCAACTGCTCAAGCAGGTCGTAGGACTGTAGAACGTCCCTAGCTCCGTCCAGACCGCCGCGCTATAGGGGCCGCATGAGCCAGCAGGATCAAGGCGCGGAACGTGAGGAGTCCATTCGCTCCTACTACGACGAATTTGCTGCCCGCTACGAGGATCAGCGACGAACACGCCGCCCGGACGGGTACCACGCGTTGATCGACGATCTCGAAATCGACTTCGCCCTGCGCTACGGGGCGGGAGGAGATCTCCTCGAAGTGGGCTGCGGCACAGGCCTGATCCTCGAGCGTCTGGCGGCTCACTGCAAAACCGCGAAGGGAGTCGACCTGTCCCCGGGCATGCTCGAACCCGCCAAGGCGCGAGGCCTCGACGTGCAGGTGGGATCGGCGACCTCGTTGCCGTTCGAGGACGAACAATTCGACGTGGTCTGCTCGTTCAAGGTGCTCGCCCACGTGCCCGAGATCGAGCAAGCAATCCGGGAGATGCTGCGGGTGACCCGCAAGGGCGGCTACGTGCTGGCGGAGTTGTACAACCCGATGAGCCTCCGCGCGCTCGTGAAGCGGCTGGGCCCGGCCGGAGCCATCAGCGACAAGACCAAGGAGAGCGCGGTGTTCACGCGCTTCGACACGCCGTGGGCGGTGAGGCGGCTCGTGCCCCCCGGGGCGCGCATCATCGATTCACGTGGCGTCCGCATCGTCATCCCCACCGCCATGACCATGCGCGTTCCGGTCCTCAAAAACGCGTTGCGACGCGCGGAGTGGGCGCTGTGCGACAGCCCCCTGTCCGTCTTCGGAGGCTTCTGGATCGCGGCCATTCGCAAGGGCGACTGACCGCCCGCACGTGACCTACTGCGAGAAGAACGCGAACGGCACGCTCGCCTGGGAGGGCCCTCCCGACGGCGGGAACTTCCAACCCCTCACCCGTCCGGCCACACAGCCCGCAAGCCCAGGGAATCCGTCGCCACCCGACGCCGAGGCGCTGGAGACGTTGCCGCTGGCGCCGATCCCGATGGACACGGTCACCTTGGCGGACTTCGGTGCCTTCGGGTCGCGCACGGCGAGGGCGGGTTCCCAGCACCCGCGCTTGACCGACGCACGGTGGGCATTGACGACACGCTCGATGTCTGACTGATCGAGTTGCTGAGGGAGGTTGCCGCCGGAGCCGGGGGTGGGACCGCCGACGGAGGGGCCGTCGATGGCCGGCGACGCGCCGAGTCCTATCCGTGGCGCCACGCCTTTCTCATCGGTCTTGGGCGGGTCGTCGCTGCCGTTGGTGGGCTTGTTGTCGGTGCTGGCGGGACGAGAGGCCGTTCCGCCGCGAACGTCCGGGGGGAGGTCCTCGGTGTTCATGGCCACGCTGGTAGCCCCGGTCGGGTCGGTGCCCGTGGGAACGACCGGGGGCGCCGTGACCGTCACGACCTGGATGGTCGGCGGCGGTGCGGGACCGCGATCGTTGGAGAAAAACACGATCGCCCCTGTGGCGCCGAACCCGAACGCAATGGCAATGAGCACGTACGCCGCCGGATGCATGCGCACTTGCTTGCGAACACCGACGGCGATGTCGTCCACGATGGACCGCCGCCCCGCGTCGTCCTCTGCGGGCGCGATGGCGATGGAAGGGGCTGGCGGCTTGGGAGGGGCGAACGGGTCAGCCGTGACCTGCCCCAGAACCGCGATCGCGTCGGCGCTGGGCGCGATGACGGTGGCGGGTTCCTGCTCGAGCTCCACCGGCGGAGGAGCGGGGGCAACAGGCGCGACCGGAGCGGGAGGAGGCTGGGAGATGCGTCGCTGTTGCGGGGGCGGGGGCAAGTACGAAACCCTGCCGCCCCCCTCCTTGGCCTCGCGAATGAGCAGCAGAAGCTCGGGGAAGGTTCGCAGGGGCAACCACTCCTCGAACCCGGCACGCCACACGAGGGACTCCTCGTTGATGGCGCCCTGCTGGGCCTTCTGTCGTAGCGTGGAGAGGCGCACGGGTCCGAGGGGCACACCGTTGATGCCCACGTACCACTCCTCCCCCGCGCCCGCGGAGAGCACCTCGATGGCTGCGGACACATCGCTCGGCTGGGGCTCACGCACGCGCAAGGAGAACGCATCGGCCAGCCCGCCGGCCGACGGGGGCTCACTCGGGGTCTTCACCGGGGGCGCGGCAGGCGTGGCGCGTGATGGAACGGGCCTCAGAGCAGGGGAAGGTCGCGCGATGTCAGGGCGACTCGGTGCCGACAACCTAGCACCGGAGGCCATGGGGGGACGTGGGGCGCCCGAAGGCGACACAGGGCGCACGGCGGGAGGCCGCGGCGAAGGAGACGGAGGAAGTGGCCTGGAAATCGACGGGAGCGAACCCACGCGGGCCGGCTCAGGCGCGGACGACGGGGGCTGCGCCTGGGCGGGCGTCTCCCCGGATGTGGGCACCACGGGCTTGGCAGGCGAAGGGACATCGATGACATCGCCGCACTTGCGGCACTTCATGCGGACCGCTCGGCCCTCGAGCTTCTCGTCGGCGATCTGGTACTTCGCCTTGCATTTCGGGCAGAGGAATCTCATCGAGGATTACCGGGCGACATCTCGGTACGTGGCGTCCTTCGTTGCATGGGTTGCTACGGTTAGAGCAAGCCCAGCAGCAGCTCTTTGATCGATTGTTTCGTGGCCTCGTCGGGAGCGACGGCGATAGCGCGCTCCCAGGTTTCGATCGCCTTGTTGCGAAACCCCGCCTTTTGGTAGAGGACGGCGAGGTTCTTCATGGCGGGGAAGTGGCGCGCGTTGATGTCCAGGGCCCGTTCGAGGTGCTGAATCGCCTCGTACAGCATGCCCTTCTTCCCACAGAGCAAGCCCAGGTGAAAGTGAAGACGGTAGGCGAGGGGATCGATGTTCACTCCCCGCTTCAGATGTTCGATCGCCGCATCCAGGTTGCCTGCCTGGTACGCAGCCACCCCCGCGGCAAGGGCCTGCTCTGCTGCCTCGGACACCTTCTCGCGGTCCGTGGCAGCCGGCTTCGCGGGGGTCGACTTGGCCGCAAACTCATCGATCGCCTTGAGAATCTCCGCGATCCGGAACGGCTTCTCGATGTAGGCGTCCACCCCGTAGCTCGCCTTGATGTCCTCGGCGTAGCGCCACCCTCGATAGACAGCGGAAATCATGATGATCGGAATGTGCCCGTACCGCTGGCTCCCCTTGATCCGACGCGCGATCTCGAAGCCATGCACTTCCGGCAGCATCGCGTCCAGGATGATGATGTCCGGGACCCTCTCCTTCACGAGTCGCAGCGCCTGCAATCCTCGGTCTGCCTCCAACACGTGGTAGCCGCGGTCCACCAGCAGCCGCGATAGCATTTTGCGAATGTCCACCTCGTCGTCCACCACGAGGATCGTTCGCGCGTTCGGACCAGCGGCAGGACGGGAAGACGAGGGGGGAGTCTCTGGCAGGTCCGTGACCACGGATAGGTCACCCGACGTGTTCGGAAAGTCAGCCTCGGAGATGTCCGTACGAGACGCGGCCTTGCCCGTTGCGTCGTCCACCACACGTGGAGGTTCCTGCGGCTCGGACACACGCCCCGCCGCCGGACCCAGGTCCAAGTCCGAATCCTGCGGCAACACCCCCATCTTTCGCAACGTGTCTTCGGGACACCGCGGGCCGATGTAGAAAGCCTCCCCCCGATTGCGCAGGTCGTAGGCAGCTTCTTGGGCCCGGGCCAACGCCCCCGGTAGGGCGACATACGGATACACCTTCTTGCCCGTGACGAACTCCAGCTCGTCGATGACGTGCTTGTCGCCGGGAGACACCATCGCCACGAAGACGCGGTCGTCTCGTACCAGGACGGGAAGGATGCCATGACGCTGCGCGATCTCGCGCGGCAACAAGTCGAGGTCCTGCAAGCGTACGCAAACTTGCGTGAGGTCGATGCCAGGCACGCCGTGCTGCTCGGACAGCGCTTTGAGTCCCTCCAGGTCGACTTGCTCGTCCTCGACCGCACCCCCTCGCGACTGCACCGCTCGCTGCTGGAGAGCGATCCGACCAAGCGCTTTCTTGTCGTCGGAATCCTGGCTCATGGTGACACTCGGAAGCCAATCACGTGGCGACACCTCGTTCGCGGACCACGATAACGAACGGCGTTAGGTCCGACAATACTTTGGCGCTGGAGAGGACAAATTCGGCCGAAAAGGTCACTTGCTTTCCTCGTCCTGCACCGCGCAGGCGTGGGACGCGTCGAGGAACGCGCGGAAGAACGCGTCGTAGCGCCCCTCCAGGACCGCCCGGCGCGCCTCGGCCATGATCTGACCGTATAGGTACAGGTTGTGGACGCTCAGCAGCCGCAAAGCCAGGATCTCGCCGGCCACGAAGAGATGGCGCAGGTACGCTCGCGAATACCCCCCCGCGCAACACGGACAACCGCAGGCTTCGTCCAGTGGCCTAGGGTCGCGACGATACTTCGCGTTCTTGATGACGATGCGACCGTGCCGCAGGAGGGCTTGTCCGTTGCGAGCGTTGCGGGTGGGCATGACGCAGTCGAACATGTCCACGCCTGCGGCCACGCCATGCACGAGGTCCAGGGGTGTGCCGACCCCCATGAGATAGTGAGGCCGGCTCGGGTCCAGATCCGGCCCGACCTCTGCCAGCGCCGCATGCATCTTCTCGATCGGCTCCCCGACCGAGAAGCCCCCGAGCGCCAATCCGTCGAAGGGCAAGCTGGCGATCGCTTTCATGTGCTCACGACGCAACGCGACATCGGTGCCCCCCTGAACGATCCCGAACACCGCCTGGTCTTCCCGTCGCGCCCGAAGACAGCGCTCCGCCCACCGGGAGGTACGGTCCATGGCCGCCCGCACGAGCGCCGGATCCGCGTTTCCGGGGGGACAGACGTCGAGCTGCATCGCGATGTCCGCCCCGAGCAACCCTTGCACCCGCATCGCCTCTTCGGGGGAGAGGTGCATGCGTGCGCCATCGAGGTGGGAACGAAACGAGAACCCGTCCTCCGACAGCTTGACCAGGTTCGTGAGCGAGAAGGCTTGGAAGCCGCCGGAGTCCGTGAGCATGGCGTGAGGCCAGCGGCTGAACCGGTGCAAGCCGCCCAGCTCTGCCACCACCTCGGGCCCCGGACGAATCCACAAATGATAGGTGTTGCCGAGAACGATGCGCGCCCCCGTGGCCGCCACCTCCCCCGGCGCAAGGGACTTCACCGACCCCTGCGTCCCCACCGGCATGAACGTCGGCGTCAACACTCGCCCATGCGGTGTCTGGAGCACGCCCGCCCGCGCCGCCCCGTCGCAAGCCTCCAGGTGAAACGAATACCCCTTCGTGGGAAGCGCCGTCACGCCAACCCTTCCTTCGCTCGACGCAGGATCAGCATCGCGTCACCGTAGCTGTAGAAGCGATACTCTCGATCGACCGCGTGCTTGTACGCGTCCAGAATGCGCTCCCGGCCGGCCATCGCGCTGACCAGCGCAAGCAGCGTGGAACGAGGCAGGTGGAAGTTCGTCAGCATCCCGTCGACGACGCGGAACGAGTAGCCGGGTTGGATCAACAAGCGCGTGGAGCCCTGCCCGGGGCGAACCAATCCCGGTCGTTCCGGGTCCGCCGCGGACTCGAGCGCACGCACGCATGTCGTGCCCACCGCCACCACCGGCACGCCCCTCGCCCGCGCCGCTTCGATGGCCTTGGCCGTGTGGTGCGAGACCTCGTACCACTCTTCGTGCATCGGGTGAGAGTCCAGATCCTCCGCGGTCACCGGCTGGAACGTCCCCGGTCCCACGTGCAGCGTGATCGTGGCCATTTCGAAGCCACGAGCGCTCAACGCCCCGATCAACCGATGCGTCAGATGCAGCCCGGCCGTCGGAGCGGCGACGGCTCCGTCTTGCCTGGCATAGACCGTCTGGTATCGCTCCGCGTCCGTCTCGTCGTCCTCCCTGCGAATGTACGGCGGCAGCGGCACGTGGCCGATGTGGTGGAGCGCCTCGGCCACGCTCGAGCCGTTGGTGCTCGCCAAGGACACATCGAGCAGACCGTCGTCGGCGCGAGACCGCAGCACCGCCACGATGCTGGGCGGGTCGCCGAACAGGACCGTGGCCGGAAAGCGGAACGCCTTGGAGGCCTTGCCCATCGCTCGCCACTGCTCGGCGGCAACGCGCCCGCCGTCGCCCTTTTCGTTGCCGATGCGGCGCACGAGCAGCAACTCGACCTTCCCGCCGGTCTCGGCTTTGCGGCCGATGAGGCGCGCGCGAATCACGCGGGTGTCGTTGACGATGACGACGGCGCCGG
The DNA here is from genome assembly GCA_964488865.1 of uncultured Polyangiaceae bacterium. Taxonomy (GTDB): domain Bacteria; phylum Myxococcota_A; class Polyangia; order Polyangiales; family Polyangiaceae; genus MWCO01. The sequence goes on from CAZAWR010000010.1 coordinate 99,183, forward strand.
AGGGCAGCAGGTCTGGTAAGTCATAGGCATGGCGGTCGAAGAGGCTGTCGGTGGGGGGGTCCAGGACGAGCAACTTCGAAGCATCCCTGGGCTCGACAGGATGCTGGGCGATACGCTCGGGGGGGAGGTCGAAATCGAAGGCATCGATGCGCACGGTGGCGGTCGCCTAGCACAGGTTGGGGAAAGGGAGGAGGGCCAGCGCGATCTTCGCGGGTCAGGACGCTGCTTTGGTGCGCAGAAACGCCACGAGCTCGGACATCTGGAAAGGCTTGGGCACGAAGCCGATGGCGCCGCACTGGGCGCGCAGAAGCTGCCGCTCGCTGAGGTGGTACGCGCTCGTGAGCACGACCTTCACGTTGGGAAACAGCGTTCGGAGCTGCCGGGCGAGCTCCAAACCGTTGATGCCGGGCATCATCAGGTCGACGATGGCGAGGTCGCAGGGACGGGAAGACAGCGCCTCGAGCGCGTCGGTGGCGGAAGCCGCGCAGGCCACGTCGAAACCGTCCAGGCGCAGCGCAATCGACAGCGTCTTTCGCAGCGATTCCTGGTCGTCGACAATGAGGATGCGGGTGCTTGCCATGGGAACGAGAACCGTGGGAGCCTGTTCACCATTGTTAGCAATATGTGCGCCACTGCCCCTTGAATATTTTTTACTTATAGATTGGGCAGTTGAGCACGTTCGAGGGAACGGCAGGTCGTGAACTGTTGCAGGGGCGAAGGAACCGCATCGCAACCCTGCAATGAGACGAACGGGTTGCCCGCGCGGACGGACTGTCGGCAAGTTCAGCCGGAACGAGATTCGTAGACGATGCCGAGCCGCGTCATCTTGCGCCAAAGGGTGGTGGGAGAGATGGCAAGCAGTTCGGCGGCTCGCTCGCGGCTCCCGTCACACTCGCGCAGAGCGTCTTCAATGGCCTGCTTCTCGGCCGAGTCCACGACTTCCGCGAGGGTTCGGCCGGTGGTGCTCTGGGGCCGGTTGATCCGCATCTCGACATCGTCGAGACCGACGATGCCACCGCCGGACAGGGCGACTCCCTGCTCGATGAGGTTCTCGAGCTCGCGGACGTTGCCGGGGAAGTCGTGCTGCGAGATGGCCTCGATCACGCCGTCGCCGAGACGCGATTTGATGCCGTTCTTGCGGTTGTACTTCTGGAGGAAGAACTCTGCGAGCAGAGGGATGTCCTCGCGTCGCTCCCGCAACGGCGGCAGCTCGAACCTGGCGACGTTCAAGCGGTAGTACAGGTCTTGCCGGAAGGTCTTGTCCTCAATGGACCGGATCAGGTCCTGGTTGGTGGCGGCGATGATGCGCACGTCGACCTTGACGGGCTTGTTCTCGCCCACGCGCCGGATCTCGTTCTCCTGGATGGCCCGCAACAGCTTGGCCTGAAACGACAGGGGGGTTTCCGCGATCTCGTCGAAGAAGAAGGTGCCCCCGTCGGCCTCTTCCATGAGGCCTTTGCGAGCTCCCACCGCCCCGGTGAACGACCCACGGGCGTGACCGAACAGCTCGCTCTCGAGAAGGGTCTCGGTGATCGCCGCGCAGTTGACCGTGACGAAAGGCTTGGTGTTGCGACGACTGTTGGCATGGATGGCCTTGGCCACGAGCTCCTTGCCCGTACCGCTCTCGCCGGTGATGAGCGCGGTCGCGTCCGACGGTGCGATCTTGACGATCCGCCCGAGCACGTCGCGCATCGCCTGGGACCGGCCGATGATGTTCTCGAAGTGGTAGCGCTCCTTGAACTCGTTCGCGAAGAGCTGGACTTGGCCGGTGAGGCGACGGTTGTCTACGGCGCGCTGCACCTTCATGAGCAGCTCTTGCTCGGTGAAGGGCTTCTGGATGTAGTCGAAGGCGCCCAGACGCATGGCTTCGACCGCACTCTCGATGGTGCCGTAGGCGGTCATGACGACGACTTCGGTCATCGGCATCTTCTGCTTGATGATGCGGAGCACTTCGATTCCGTCCACGGATCCCATGCGAAGGTCCGTGAGGACCACGTCATAAGCACCCGTGGCACCGAGTTCCGCGCCCTTGGTCCCGTCGCCAGCTTCGTCGACGTCGTAGCCCGAGCCACGAAGCATCATGGCGAGGGTGGTACGCATGTTGCGCTGGTCGTCGACTACGAGGATCTTCGCCATCTGCTGTCCTGCACTTCATGGGGTGCGCCTGATGTGACGCCCGCCACGCTCCGAGCACGTTGTCCTGTTTCCGCCTGCTACATGGACAAGCCGCCATCGACGTCGATGCAGCGTCCGTTGAAGTAGTCGCACTCGATGACGAAGCGGACGGCCTGCCAGATGTCCTCGGGCTCGCCGATGCGGGCGACGGGAATCATGCTGACGAGCGCCTCGCGCGCCTTGGGGTGCATGCCTTGGGTCATTGGGGTTTCGACCATGCCGGGAGCGACAGCCCCGACGCGGATTCCGAAGGGGGCAAACTCGAGCGACCAGGTCTTCGTGTTCTGGGCGATCGCAGCCTTGGCGGACACGTAGTTGGACTGCCCGCGGTTGCCGTGACGTGCAATCGAGCTGATGTTGACGATGACCCCGGGGCGCTGCTGCTTCTCGAGCATCTTCGCAACGACCTCGCGAACCATCATGGTGGCGCCCGTGAGGTTCACGGCGATGACCGCGTCCCAATGCTCCCGGGAGAGCTTCTTGATCTCGCCGGTCTTGCGGTCGAGCTTCACCAGGAGCCCATCCCGCAGAATGCCCGCGTTGTTCACGAGGGCGTTGAGCCCCCCCATCTGGTCGCAAGCCCACGCCACGGAATCGATGCACTGCTGCTCGTCAGACACGTCGAGCTTTCGGACAAACAGCTTGCCCGCGTGGCCCTTGCACTCTTGCTCCAGCGACCCGAGCCCCTCGTCGTTCACATCCGCGGCCACGACGCTCGCCCCTGCTTCCACCAGGCGCTTGGCGAAGTGCCTGCCCATGCCCTGGGCGCCTCCCGTGACGATCACCTTGAGCTGTTCGAGTCGCATGTTGCTCCGACCTCCTCGAGCCTTCGCTCGCATCGCTTTCGTTCCCTCGACGCGAGCCACCCTGATGCCCTTGCGACATATCACGGCGGCGGCCGGGGCTGTCAGCGAAAGCAACGGATGCGGGTCAGATAGCGGTCGGGTCGGAGTCGGCGTTGCACCCGGACGCACGCAAGGTCTGGGATAGCCCGTTTCGAAACTGATCGAGCAAGGTGCGCAGGGAGGCACCGGCCTCGACAGGCAGCGTGTTGACCGCCACGGTGAGGTCATGGGTGAGCGATGCGAAGGCCTCATCGGCAAGGCGAACTCCGTCCGGAGTGATCACGGCAAGCACGGCCCGCCCATCCACCGGGTCCGGCCTCTCCTCGATCAACCCTCGGCTCTTCAACCGGGCCAGCAACTTCGTGACGTTGGGCCTGGACACGCACAGATAGTCGCCCAGAACGCTCGGGCGCAACCCCACGTCCCTCTCCCGCTTGAGCAAGACCAACGCGTTGAACTGAGCATGGTGAAGGTTGAAGGGGGACAGCGCCCGCGCGACAACCCGGTCCAACAGGGCGGCCGTCCGCAGCGCACAGAGCACAAGCTGCGGAGCACCGTTGCCCGTTTCGTGAAACACGTCGAGCAGGGGGAACTGGTCGTGCATTTCGCTTGGATTTGTCGATGGAGTCACTTGATCACCATAACCGACATCACCGGCCCAGAGTTCAAGAGGTTTCGCCCACTACGCCCACCCGGTCGGTCATGGGGCCCGCTCCCCCCAATGACCATGCAAATTCGTATGTTTTTGTTGCCCCTGTCGGTCTGCGCGCACGCTTCTCGCAATCAATATTATTTTCGAAACGCACATACTAGAAATAGGGACCGCGACACGGCGAGCCGCAACCACCCCGTATCATCTCCGCAACGCCACGCAACGCCAGCCCACCCGCCATGTCGTTCGCGAACTGCATCCCGCGCTCGACAGTGCTATGAAACGAAAGTCTTGCGTCGCCCTGCCACACGGGACGACTGGTGGCGGGCAGGAGCCATGACCTGAGAGGGTCGACTCCCACCGTCGGGATTTCTGTGTCACTCGCTCCGGGAGCCGCGCGCTCCCGCCACGATCCGTTGCTCTGGGGGAACTCGGACGCCATGACCTCGCCGGTTCAATTGCCAAGCTTCGCTGGTCTCAAAGCCATGCTCGAGGCGTTGCCCGAGCCGGCCATGATCATCCACCTCGCAAGCCAGCGCATTGCGGCCGCCAATTCCCTAGCCATCGCTTCCCTCGGACCCTCCACGGCGACGCTCGCGGGCACCGATGCCTCGCGCTTGCGGGACGACCGGGATCGGGCTGCGCTCGCCGGCGCGCTCCACAAGCTCGCCACCGGTATCGACGGGGCGTGCGCCACCATCGAGGAGAGGTTGTTGGGGTCGGACCCCGGCGGCCTGCTCGTTCGGTCGGAGTTTCGTGCGTTCCAAGTCGACGGCGAGCGGTACGCGTTGCACGTCTTCCGTGAGAGGATTGCCCCATCCACGACTGCGGATCGAACGCGCGTCCAGGAGCTCGAGCAGGAGCTGCGCGCCCTACGCGAGACGGTGGAGCTCGACGCGAGACGCAAGGGTGAGTTTTACGCGTCCCTGTCTCGCGAGCTTCGCAACCCGTTGACGTCGATCCTCGGTTACCTCGACTTGATCGCCGACCCGGAGAGCCCGGAGCGCGAGCGTCCCGTGTGGCTCGGCCAGATCCGCAAGAGCGGTGAGTCCTTGATGGGCCTCGTGCAGGACCTGGTCGACCTGGGGCAGATGGAGGCGGGGACGTTCAAGCTCGAGAGCGACTCATTCTCGACGAGCCTCGCACTGGCCCACGTTCTGTCCCAGGCGAGGGCGCGAGCCCAGCACCAAGGGCGTGACGTGATCGCTCGCTACACCACGCCGGTGCCGCGGACGGTGACCCTCGATCCCGTCCGCTTCCGCCAGGGTCTCTCGACCCTGATCCACTTCGTCATCGAGAACACGTCGAAGGGCGACGTCACCCTGCAAACGGCGGTGATTGGGGATGGGGAGGAGCGCCGTCTCGCGTTCGACGTCTCGGCATTCTGCCGAGAGCTCGATCAAGCGGACCTCGACCCACTGTTCGACCCGTTCCGGCCGACGACGTTGCGCGCGCGCCCTTGGAGCCTCGCGTTCCCCGTGGCGAGGCGGCTGTCGGAGATGATGGGGGGGACGATCGAGTGGGGGCTCGACGCGGACCGCGTCTGGTTGCGCCTGACCATCCGACCGACCCAGGCCGACTTCGTGCACATGGCGCATCTCAGCCTTCCCGACGAGAGGGAGACACCGCCCTCCACGCACCCGCCGGTACGCTTGCGAGGGACAGTGTTGCTCGTCGAGGACAGCGAGTCGGATCGCTTGCTCGTGGCGAAGATCCTCGAGCGGAGCGGACTGCAAGTGGACTTCGTCTCGTGCGGCGCGGAAGCCCTCGAACGCCCCGTCCAGCGGTACGACGCGATCCTGATGGACGTGGAGTTGCCGGACATGGATGGGCTCGAGACCACGAGAAGGCTTCGCGCGGCAGGGGCCACGGTGCCCATCATCGCGCTCACCGCGTCCGTACTCGTGGGCGACCGCGAGCGGTGCCTCGACGCCGGGTGCACCGCCTACGTCACCAAGCCCATCGATCGGCCGATGCTCTTGCGGACCCTCGATGGGCTGATCAGCACCACGGAAGACCGCCGGGTCATGTCCGTGCTTCCGCCGGAGATGGTGCTGGTGGAGCCGTTGCCTTCGACACGGGAAGACGACCCTTCGGTGCGGCAGATCCTGCCGCAGTTCGTGATGCGCATGACCCGATTCGTGGACCACACGGCGCGGTCCATCCGGGACCTCGACCTGCCGAAGGCGACGAAGACGGCCCGCTCGCTGGGAGCGACGGCGGGAAACTGTGGGTTCGCGCTTCTGGCGGAGGTGGCCAACGCCCTCGCGGATGCGTGCGAGACGCCGCACGTGGACACGGATGCGGTCGCAGACCACCTCGAGAACCTCGAAGCGGTCGCCAAGCGAATCCAGGCGGCCTACCCCAACTCCGTACGGCCGAACCCCTAGATTTGCGTGCCCGAAGTGGATCCAGGGATTGCGCGGGTCCAGCGGGGCAGGCCAATCATCATCCCCTGTCCGCATTCCTGTTCTCCGCTCCTCGTTGATGGCCGTCCGTCGGCAGCATCCGCCCAACGCGCCGGCCCGCGCCCCTTGTCATAGGGGGGCACCGTCACGATCGGGTACCAACTTGCGGACCAGTGTACTAAGCCGTTCCCATCCGCTTTCCCCGTTCGCTTCGAGAGCCCCATGACCCAGGACCGGATTCCCGTCGTTCTTCACGCCCACTTCTACCAGCCTCCCCGCGACAACCCCTGGACCGAGTCGGTCGATCGCGAGTGGACAGCCGCGCCCTTTCACGACTGGAACGAGCGCATCGAGGCCGAGTGCTACGGCGCGAATGCGCACGCCCGGGTCTTCGGGGAATCCGGACGCGTCGTGGACATCGTCAACAACTACGCTCGCCTCCACTTCAACGTCGGCCCCACGCTCTTCTCCTGGCTGGAGTCCAAGGCTCCCTACACCTACGCGCGCATCCTCGAAGCCGACCGCGCCAGCTGTCGGCTGCACGACGGGCACGGTGGAGCCATCGCGCAGGCGTACAGCCATGCGATACTGCCGCTGTGCAACGACAGGGACCGAGACACGCAGATTCGCTGGGGGATAGCGGACTTCCGGTACCGGTTCGGGAGGGCTCCCGAGGCGATGTGGTTGCCGGAGACGGCGTGTGATCTCGTCACGGCCGATGCGCTGGCGCGGCACGGCATGCGCTACGTGATCTTGTCGCCCCATCAGGCGAGGCGTGTGAAGTATGTAGATTCAGGCTCGTGGCGAGACGTTTCCGACGGGTCGATCGACCCGCGACGGCCGTACCGCCTGGCTCTGCGGGAGGGGCGTGCGATCACGTGCTTCTTCTATGACGGACCGATCGCCCATGCCATGAGCTTCGAGGCGATGCTCGACACGAGCCGGGGCATTGCACAAAGGTTGCGTGCGGCAGCGCTTCCCGGTCGCGGGAGCAACCAACTCATCCACGTGGCGACCGACGGCGAGACGTACGGACATCACAAGCGTCACGCGGACCGGTCGCTCGCGTACTTCATCCGCAAGGAGGCGGAGGCGCACGGCTTGCGGCTGACGACGTACGGGGCGCACCTCGACCGTGTGTCGGTGGACGACGAGGTCGAGTTGAAGGATGGCGAGGGGACGGCGTGGAGCTGTGCACACGGGCTCGGTCGGTGGATACGGGATTGCGGGTGCAACGCGGGCAGGCAGCCGGGGTTCCGTCAGGGGTGGCGCGGGCCGCTGCGAGAGGCGCTGGACGGGCTACGGGACGACGCGGCACGGGTCTTCGAGGATCTCGGCGGAGACTGGCTGCGTGACCCCTGGGCGGCTCGCGACGAGTACATCGAGGTCATCTTGCGTAGTACCCCGGAAGCGCGGGGCGGCTTCCTCGCACGTCACGCGCGCCAGCCGTTGTCGTCGGAGGATCGGGTGCGGGTGTTCGAGCTGATGGAGGCGCAGCGAATGGCGCAGCTGATGTACGCCAGCTGCGGGTGGTTCTTCGACGATCTTGCCGGTCTCGAGACGACGCAGATCATGAAGTACGCCGGCATGGCAGCCCGGTTGCTGGAGAGTGCGTCGGGGCGCCCGACCCTGCCCGCATTTCTCGAACGGCTCTCTCTGGCTCGCAGCAACATCCCGCAAGAGGGCAATGGCGCGGACATCTTCCTTCGGCATGTGGCCCCCGGCGAGGTGTCCCCCAAGAGGCGGGTGGCGCGGTTCGCTTCGAGCACGCTGTTCGGAGGCACGCCATCACGCGTCAAGGATCCGGCTTACGAGATCGACACCCTGGACCGCGTGGTCTTCGCACAAGCCTCGCATCACATGGTGGTCGGACGGGTTCACCTGCGACGCACGCGCTCGGAACGGGCTACGGCGTTCATCTATGGTGCGGCCGCGCTTCCGGAGCGGGACATGCACTGCGGCGTGATCGCGTCGGGTGATGAAGCCACCTTCGAGGCGATCCTTCGTGACGCGCAGACGGTGTTCGAGCAGCCGTCGACGCCGAGGGTCATCCGACTGATCGATCGTCATCTGGGGCCGGACTTCTTCTCGGTGCGGGAGCTGAGCGACGCGGGGCGCGCGGAGTTCATCGAGCACATGGTGACGGACCTGATCGAGCGGTTGGGAGCCACGTACGGGTACCTGTACGACGAGCATCGACGAACGATGGAGGCCTTCGAGCGGGCCGGGGCAGAGGTCCCACGGGAGCTTCGCATGGTGGCGGAGTACACGCTGGCGCGGCGTCTGGACGCAGCGGTCATGGAGGCGGCGGATCCCACGGACCCGGGCCTGGTGCGCACGGCGACGGGGATCTCGCGCCAGGCGCGGGAGCTCGGCATCAAGCTGGCGGCCCCGCGGAGCGCGTCGCGGCTGCAGGAGCTGCTTGCCCAGGCAGCTGAGTTGATGCAAGACGACTGCGACGTCAGCCAGGCGGAGCACACGATCGCGCTGCTTTCCCTCACGGAGGTGCTCGGAGTGCAGGTGGCGTTCGACCGATTGCAGGATGTCGTCCTCGAGCTGCTTCGGGGCAAGGCGGTGGCGTCGTGGCCGAAGGAGCTGCGTGAGCGCCTCGCGCGGCAAGTCGGCGTGGAGGTTGCCACGTCGGACGCGACGCGTTGACGATTTCACGCAACCGGTTCGAGGGCGCGTCCGAAGAAGGAGACGGAGGCGCCATGATCACGACAGTCAGGCTCGGAACCACACACCACATCCTTCAGCTCGCACGCAAGCACACCCACCAGGACAGAGGCGTAGAGAGCGACGTCGCGCACGACGTGGCGCTGCGTCTTGCAGCCGGCGTCCTGCCCCCTGGGTATTTACGAGAAGCTCTCCGGCGACGAATGGACATCCACCAGGCGGACGCGACGGCACGTGAGCTCATCGAAGGAGCGCGGGACGGTGTGATGGAAGAGGTGGCCGAGGAGGCGGGCGGTCTCGACCTCGCGCGTGAGCTGTACGAGGGCAACGCGCTAGACGGGATCAGGTTTGCCCGGATCCGGGGTCTCGCCGCCCACGGAGACATCGAGGCATACCGGCGCGGCAACCCGTCCTTCCGGCAGCGGTACGACACGGACATGGCGTTCCACCATGGCGTCCTTGCGGGCGTGTGGGGCAACGGGATGGGCGGGCCACCGTGAACGGTCACCCTCGATGAAAACACCGCATCCTGTCGCGTCAGTCGTCAGCCACCAGACGGAATAGCGTGTCCCCCGTGCCCTGGTCCGAGGCCACGAAGAAGTCCTTGGAACCGAGCACGACGAGCCCCTCGGGGTTCTGCGCGCGCTTCGGGACCTTCCACGCGACATCGACGCTGATCTTCGAATCGTCATCGGGGTCGAGGTCGCCGTCGATGCGTGCGAGCACCCGGGCTTCCCCACTGACGACGTAGAGGAAGCCGTCGGGGCCGACGGCGAGGTCGCTCATGTCCGGGAGCAGGTCGCGTACCTTGCCGCGGAACTCCCACACGGCGAGGGGAACGACACGAGACGAGTCACCTGCCGGAAGGGGGAACGGAAGAGAGCTTCGAAGCTCATGGTCGTCTCGCCAGAACCCGAAAGGCGGGTCGTCCGGAGGACCGAACTCCACGAGGAGCGATGCCCTTTTCTCCTTGAGGACGAGCAGGTGACCGCCGAGGCCGAGCACGAGACCTTCGCCGCGGGAGTTCGGCTCTTGCTCCCAATCGTCCGCGAGATCCTCGAGCCATCCCTCTCCTCTCGAGAGATCAAACTCGAAGGTGTGGAGGCGCTCGTCGAGACCGCGGGACAGCACGTGCACCGCGCCCGGCTGCTCCTCGAGCACGAAGACCTTGCCTTCGGCGTCGACGTCGATGGCTTCCCACTGCGAAGGAGCGGTGCCAGAGGAGGCGAACAGCGCGGAGACGTCGTGCCGGGCGAAGGCGAGTTCGGAAGGGTCGGCGTCCTCGGGAAGGGCGGCCACGGCCACGACCCACTCGGTGTCCCCGATGGCGAGCAACTCGGCACCCTCATCGCTCCTGCGCAAGGCGAGTCCGGAAACCTCGGCCAGGGGAACGGCCCCGTCGTGACCGACGGACGAGAGGGTATCGAGCTTGCTGGCGGAGGGCACGGAGTCGAGCTTCCCGTCTTCGAACGAGCTGGTGTCTCCCTGGTCAGGGGCAGACGACGATGTGTCTTCGGAGGCGGTCCCGCCGCAGGCGGCGAGGGAGACAAGCAAGGGGACGAGAAGAAAAGAAGGGTTCACGCCCCAGCGAACCTGCAACATCAGAGCCAATGTAGGACAATGCGCCACCCGGATCAATCTGCAAATAATTCATAGACTTCTACGCATTCGCACCCCCACGGTCCGGCAGGAAGCAGGGCCGATCCGTGCGCACCTGAGAACCCGTGGATCGCATGGGAAGGCGATTCGTGACCGCGCGCGCTACTCGTCGCCCTTCCAGTCCTGCTCGAGCTCGTCGAGCAACTCGTTGGCGCGCTCCTCGCTGAGGCCGACGGCTTCGGCGAACGCATTGAGGAGGTCGTTTTCCTGGTCCTCGATGACCTCGTCGGCGAAGGCAACGGCGGCGGCGAGAACGAAGGCAGACTCGCACCCGGCCTCGTCGTCGCCGAGGCGTCGGGCGATGTCCTCCACGCGAGCCTGCTGACCTTCCTTCTCGAGCGCTTCCTTGTAGCCCTCAAGCAAGACGTTGAGGGTCGTGGTGCGAACGTAGTTTTCGGTGAGCTCACGGACGGCGCCGCGGATGACGTTGTACTCGTCCTCGCCGACGGTGCCGTCGGCAGCCATCATGAGGAACATGGCTTCGACGACGGGGTCGACGGCCTGCACGGCGGCTTGCTCTTCGGGGGGAAGGAGGCCGGCCTTGGCGAGCACGTCCTGACCGCTGGAGACGACGATGCTCGGGCGAGCGCCGGTTTGCTTGAGGCGGTCGCGGAGTCGGGAGACGGTGCTGGGGCGAAGGTTGATCATGAGGGTTCTCCGCTCGACAGAGCTTGGTTGATGAAGCCGAGGCAAGACCGTAGTCGGTCTGCCGCGGGTGGACAGGCTACAATTTGGGGTCAACGAGGACAACCGGGACGTGGGCGAGGAGGGCATTGCGCAAGTCCGGGTTCTGATCCCCTGCCCCTACCCCTGCCCTTTCCCCTGCCCGACGTGCCGAGAAGTTGGCCCGCCGAAATGACGAGGCACCGCCATGAAGCGACCGAATGCCGCAGGTAGCGTTTTGCAGGCTCTGGAACCCGTGGCCAACAAACTGGAGCTGTTCGCCATCGTTCGGATGTTGAGCCGGATGGTGCAGAACCTCAAGACCCGCGCTCCCCGAAAAGCTCGCCGCAACCCGAGCGAGTAGCCCATGTCGGGAAAGGGAAGGGGCAGGGGAAAGGGCAAGGGCCAGAACCCGGGCCGGCGCAATGCACCCGTGGGCGAGGAGGGCGGATCGCTGCAGATCAAGCGGGCCGAGGAACGTGCACGGCTCTGTTCGGCTTGCTGGGTTTCTCTCCCGAACGACCGCGTCTGCTTGCGCTTCGTTGCCCGGCAACGTAGGTACACGTTCCCCATGGCCAAGCCCCCCTCCCCCGCCCGAGGGTCCGCCGATGCGAAGCGGTCTGCCGGTGCGGTGAAGCACGACCGAGTCCTGCCCTACGGGCCCACGCTGCGCCTGACTTGCCACCACCTCGACAACGGCTTGCGCATCCTGCTGCTGATGGACCGCTCGGCGCCCGTCATCTCCTATCACACGTGGTTTCGCGTCGGGTCGCGTCACGAGCGCCAAGGCAAGACCGGTCTCGCGCACCTGCTCGAGCACCTGATGTTTGGCGCGTTCGAAGGCCTCGCCGCCGGTGAGTACGACCGGCTGATGGAGGAAGCGGGCGCGGACACCAACGCGGCGACCTGGCTGGACTGGACCTACTACTACGCGAACGCTCCGTCGTCCCAGCTCGACCGGGTCATCGACCTGGAGTCCCGGCGCATGGGCATGCTGCAGCTTCACTCCGAGCCCTTTGCCAGCGAGCTGGAGGTAGTGACCAACGAGCGACGCATGCGCGTGGAGGACGACGTAGCGGGCTCTATCTCGGAGAAGCTCTACGAGACCGCCTTCCAGACCCACGCCTACCGTCGCCCGACCATCGGGTGGCTGGAAGACATCACGGGGCTGACGATGGAGGACTGCGCGTCGTTCTACCGGACGTACTACGCGCCGAACAACGCGACGGTGGTGGTGGCGGGGCGATTCGACGAGCGCAAGACGCTCGACAAGCTCGCGAAGGCGTATGGTGGTCTCGAGCCGGCGGAGCTGCCGGTGGAGGACACGCAGCCCGAGGCGCCACAAACCGAGCCACGGGCGGTCGACATGCGGAAGCCGACGTCGACGCAGAAGCTGGCGGTGGCGTATCACGGGCCTGCGCTGGGGGACGTGGATCATGCGCCGCTGGCGTTGCTCATGGACGTGCTTTTCGGGGGCCGGGCCTCGCGAGCCCACCAGTCCATGGTGCAGAAGGCTGAGATCGCGAGTGACGTACGGGGCTGGGTCGGGCCCTTCCAGGAGCCGGGGCTCATCGAGCTGCAGGCGACGGCGAGGACGGGGCGAGATGCCCAGGAAGCGCTGGATGCGCTGGATCGGGAGATCGACCGGGTGCGCAGCGAGCCGGTGATGGGCCACGAGCTCGACCGCGCGAAGGCGAGGGCGGAGCTCGGCCTGGTGCGATCGATGGAGACGTCTTCGGGGCGTGCGGAACAGATTGCCTTCTACGACGCCGTGCTTGGCAACCCGGTTGGCGCGCTGGAGCGGGTGGAGCGGTTCCGAGGCACCACGCGGTCGGACCTTCTTCGCGTGGCGCGCCGCTATCTCGCTGCGGATCGGAGAACCGTGATCCGGGTGTGTCCCCTGGGCGCGGCGAGCGAAGGGAGCGAATCATGAGCGCGCGGTTGCTCCTCGAAGAGTGTCATGACCTGCCGCTCGTGAGCATCATGGTCGGGTTTCGGGCCGGAGCCACGCTCGACCCGGAGGGCAGAGAAGGGCTGACGCGGCTCGCGGTGCGGATGCTGCGCCGTGGGGCTGCGGGCATGGAGATGGCCCAGCTGGCGAGCGCCGTGGACAGCATCGGGGCAGAGTTTGCCGAGTACGTCAGCCCGAACGCGGTGCACCTGCACATGGAGACCATCACGCGTTCCTTCGACCGCGCGGTCGATCTGCTCTGCTCGATTCTGGGCCAAGCGACGTTTGATCCCGACGAGCTCTCGCGACTGGTTCGTGAGACGGAGCAAGAAATCGTGGAGACGCGCAACCACGACCGTGCGCTGTGCGGGCGCGCCTTTCGGCGGACGCTGTTCCAGGGGCACCCGTTCGCGCGTCGCATGTCGGGCTTGCCGGGGTCGCTAGCGCGCATTGGCCATGAGGACGTGGTGCGCCACGCCGGGCGCGTGTTCTGCCGTGACAACCTGGTGGTAGCGTTCGCGGGGGACGTGACGGAGCAGCAGGCGCAAGGTGCGGCGGAGCGCATCCGGGCGGTCCTTCCCGAAGCAGTCCCGGCCGATCGCGTGAGCCGCGACGCCGTCTGGCCCCGAGGGCGACGCATGGTGTTCGTGGACAAGCCCGAGCGGACGCAGACGCAGATGCTCGTGGGTTGTGGGGGGACGCACCCGCGGGACGAGGACCACACGGCGTTCGTGCTCGGGAGCACGGTGTTCGGCGGAACGTTCACGAGCCGGTTGATGACGGAGGTCCGAACGAAGCGCGGGTGGTCCTACGGGGCGTACTCGAGCGCGCCGATCGATCTGTGCCGTGAGTCCTTCACGGTGTGGACGCACCCGGATGCGAAGGACGTGGCGCCGTGCCTGGCGCTGGAGATCGAGTTGCTGGAACGCTGGCATGCCAAGGGGGTATCGGCGCGGGAGCTTGCGTTCGCGAAGCGCTACCTGACGAGGTCGGCCGCGTTCGAGGTGGACACCGCGTCCAAGCGCGCGCAGCGCCGGCTGGTGGAGGCGCTCTACGACCTGCCGGAACGCTACTACGACGGGTTCCTCGACCGGGTGCGCGCGGTGACGGTCCGTGACGCGAACGAGGCGGTTCGGCGGCGGGTAAACGTTGAATCGTTGCTGATCGCGGTGACGGGGACGCACGATCGGGTGGGGGAGGAAGTGGGGCGAGCGGTGATGGGGCTCGAGGCGGTGGAGCGAGTGCCTTTCGACTTGGAGTGACGTCGGCCTATTTCGGATCCGCGCAGCAGCGGAACCCCACGCTGGCCTGGAAGTAGTAGGGACCGTGTCGCGTCGTGACGGGTCGGCAACGAGCGCGGCAGTTGTGCAAGTAGTGCCCGCCCTTCAGGTTCGATATCTTCGAGTCGTGGAAGTCGAAGCTCTGCACCCACTCGTCGATGTTGCCGGTGAGGTCGTAGATGCCGTAGGGCGACGCGCACCGACTCATCGAACCGGAGGGCAGCAAGAAGGGGTACTTCGGGTCTCCGGAGGCCCGGTCCACCATCTCGAGGTACTTTCGTTTCGCTGCCTCGGATGCGCCTGGCATCTGCGTCGCAACCCAATCTGGCTCGGTGTAGCAGGCAGGCCGGGCGGCGTTTCTCTTGAGCAAGGGATCGTACTCCGTGCACCGGCCCCTTTCGTCCCGGTCTTCCTGCAGGCAATTCGAGTAGCAGCGGCTGATGTTGCACCCGTTGCTCGACTCCTCGCTGTCCGCGGTCCAGGTGCCGCGCGCCCACCCGGTCGGGTAAGGCTGGCGCTCCGGCCCCTCGCACGCCAACGTCCACTCCTGCTCCTCGCATAGGCGCTTGCCAGCAGCTTCGCAGGCTTCCTGCGCGTCGTACCAGCTGTGGAGGCGAGCCGGCGTGGCGCCTGGCTGGTTGGGGTACTCGTACCGATCCATGCAGAACGCGAGACGGACGACCGGCGGACAGTCCAACTCCACGATGGAGCCCGCCCTTGCCACGCCGCGGCCGTATCCCCGGACCCGTTCCACCGTGCAGCCGTTGACCACATCCCCAGCCTTCGCGCCCAAGAACTTCTTCCCAAAAGCGCGGGCGGGATCAGCCCGGTCCTGATCGTGCTTGTCTCCCGGAACGACCTTGAGGTGAACCGACACCTTCTTGCGCGCAGTACCGCATTTCGCGGAGCCAGGGACGTACGAGATGCACTGATCGTCGAAGCCCAACGCCCCCGTCGCCGTCTTCTCGGCAAGGCTCTCGGAACACTGATGCGATACGGTCATGCAGTAGTCGCCTTCGACGTACACCATGCCGTCGGCGCAATCCCCTGCGCTCTCGGGCGGCACGCCAACCCCGTCGCCCGCCGCACCCGGCACCGCTTCCGGCGTGTCCACCGTCGCCCCCGCGGAGCCGCTCGTCATGGCGCTTTCTGGCGACGAGCCATGGCCTGCGGGGGCACCCAACAACACCTCCGGGTCGAGCATCGCGTCATCATGGCCGTTGCAGCAGATGGCGCAGGTTGTGGAGAGGCAGCAGGCGGCAACCAGGATGCTTCTAGCCACCTGTCTGCCGGTATGTGTTCTAGAGCGCAAGGGGAGTGTTTCCATGGCGAATCCGAACGAGATGGCGCCGAACGTACCAAGGATGCTCCACGGAGTGAAAATAGCGGATCAAGTTCGTGGGCACCGACGCCCCGCTGGCCTAGAACCCACCCATGGCAACGGTGATCGTATCCGCCCCCTTGCCCGGCCCCGCGCTGGGACGACTCGAGACCGCAGGCCACCGCGTGATCCTCGGCGAGAGCCCGAGCGGTCTCGGACGCGACGGGATCCTCAAGGGTCTGAAGGAACACCCCGACACGTCGGCGTTGGTCGCGCTGCTCTCCGACAGGGTGGACGTGGGCGTGCTGGACGCGGGCAGGTCGCTCCGCATCGTGGCCAACTACGCGGTTGGGGTGGACAACCTCGACCTGTCCGAGCTGAAGAAGCGCGGAATCGCGGCGACCAACACGCCCGGCGTGCTGACGGAAGCGACGGCGGATCTATCGATGGCGCTGATGCTGGATGCCTGTCGGAACGTGACGCGTGGGGACAGACTGGTGCGCGAGGGCAAGTGGGAGGGTTGGTCCCCTACCCTGCTGGTGGGACCGCGGGTCACGGGGGCGACACTCGGGATCGTGGGGTTCGGCCGGATCGGGCAAGCGGTGGCCGCGCGTGCACGAGGCTTCTGCATGCGGGTGCTGTACACGCAGCGCAACCGCGCAGCACCGGAGACGGAGCAAGCGCTCGGGGCCACCTTCGTTTCCCTGGACGATCTGCTGGCGCAGAGCGACATCGTGTCGCTTCACTGTCCCTTGACGGATAGCACGAGGGGATTGCTGAACGAGTCGCGGATGCGGCGCATGCGGCCCGGCTCGGTCCTCATCAACTGCGGCAGGGGCCCATGCGTCGACGAAGCGGCGCTGGCAAAAACTCTCCGAGACGGGCACCTCGGGGCCGCCGGGCTCGATGTCTACGAGCGGGAGCCCGAGATCCACGCGGCGTTGCTGTCCCTGCCGAACGTGGTGCTGGCCCCGCACCTCGGCAGCGCCGACGCCCCCACGCGTGAGCGCATGGCGGAGATGAGCGTGGGCTCGGTGCTCGACGTGCTGGCGGGACGGGAGCCCCCGAATCGCGTGGTCTGACGCTGTCTTGCTTCAAGGGTCCGCGCAACAGCGGAAGCCTTGCTGGTCGTAGACGAAGTCGCGCCGAGCCGCGTTGGTGTGGTCACAGCGGAGCGGGCCTGCGGAGGCGGATCCGAACGAGCCCCCTCGCGCCCGACAGAAGTCGTCCGAGCCGACGTGAAAGTCACAGGAATCCTCCCACTCCCCCACGTTCCCGCTCAAGTCGTAGATCCCCGTGTAGGACTGGCACGTTGAGAGAGTTCCGACCGAGACGGTCGCTCCTACGCCGTAGGCGCCCCCGTTGCAGGCCTGGCCGTTGAACGTGTCTCCATAGGGAAACGCCTGCGTTCCGCCTTTCGAGCACGTGACGTACCACTGGCTCTCGAGACTGGCTGCCGGTTCGTAGTCGCCTGTTCCGCCTCCGATCTTGCCGCATAGCCGCTTGCCCACGCCCTTGCAGTACGCATGCGCATCGCACCAGTCCACGCACACGACCGGGTGATCGAGCGTGCCGCTGGCTGGCGGCCAGCTGCCCGAGGTGCAGCCAAGGGAATCGTAGTCCGTCCTGGGAAC
This sequence comes from uncultured Polyangiaceae bacterium, assembly GCA_964488865.1. Taxonomy (GTDB): domain Bacteria; phylum Myxococcota_A; class Polyangia; order Polyangiales; family Polyangiaceae; genus MWCO01. Next base: position 116,447 of record CAZAWR010000010.1, read on the forward strand.
GAAGCTGGTGTTCCACAAGCACGCATCAGGCTGTCCCGAAGGCGAGGGGTTGTTGTCGAGCCACGCGCGATACTGCGACTTCGTCACTTCCGTGGTGTCCATACAGAAGCCTGCGGGAGTGGTCACCATCGCCGGTCCCCCGGTCCCGGGGCAGCCCGCGCCGCCCGTACCGCCCGTTGCGCCGCCTGTTCCGCCGGTTGCGCCGCCTGTTCCGCCGGTTGCGCCGCCTGTTCCGCCGGTTGCGCCGCCCGTACCGCCCGTTGCGCCGCCCGTTCCGCCGGTTGCTCCACCCGTTCCGCCGGTTGCTCCGCCCGTTCCGCCGGTTGCTCCGCCCGTGCCGCCGGTTGCGCCGCCTGTGCCCCCCGTAGCACCGCCCGTTCCGCCGTTTGCGCCGCCCGTGCCGCCGGTTGCGCCGCCCGTGCCCCCCGTGTCGCCACCGGTCCCGCCGGTTGCACCACCGGCGCCGCTCGTGCCACCCGTGGCGCCTTCGCCTCCTGTTCCGCCTACGCCAGCCGGGTCCTCCCCTTTCTCGAGGTCACTCAACCCGATCACCTGCTGGCATCCGGCCGCCACCAGGACCCAACTGACCCACGGAACGACAGCTAGAATCGTCCCTGGAAACCAGCCATCCCGGGACCTACCGTGGCTTGCCATCTCACGTCCTCCGACCCTTGCGAAGAGTCTTGCTGAACACTCGAACCGGCCAGCAGGCCGTACAAGCCCACCCCGATTCCCACCAGCCCCACACCAAAAGAGACGTTCGATATCGTCGCCAGACGGTTCGCTGCGTCATAGTCCCCGTGAAGCGACGGCGGGCACACCGAATTCTCGCACTGATCCTGCAAATCTGACGTCTTCGAGCTGGCCATCCACCCCGTTGCCGTCCCTGCAATGACTCCCACCGCCCCGATTCCGAATCCCACGTAGACGAGGGGAGAGGTCGCCGTCCCCGAGGTTCCCTGGTCGGTCGGAACCGCCGGACCCTGGGGGTCTGGTGCGGCGACAAGCTCCAGTTCCACGTCTCGGGCCTCGCCCTCTTCCAGCACGACAACCTTCGTGGCTTGCAGGATACCTTCCCCGCTCACGGTGACCGAGATGCTGCCCGGGTTCACCTTGCGGGGCAACAAGGCCGCGGCTCGCGGGAGCGCCTTGCCATCCATCTCTACCGTCACGCCGCCGGCGGGGACGGCTCCCCGCAGCTTCACCTGCAAGGACGGGATCCGAGGCTCGAGCTGCTCCGCCATCCGCTGCGCCTCCGCCCGCGCATCCACGAACACGGCGTGCTCTCCTGGCTGCGCCGGGATCCGCGCCACTTGCAGCGCCATGTCGCGCGCCTCCACGAGTCGCTTCATCCTCCCAAGAACCCGCGCCACCGCGATCCCTGTCGTGGGCACCGACACCAGCTCGTGCGCTCCCCGGTACAGCTCGAGCGCCTTCGCCCACTCCCCCTTCTCGTACTGATCGTCGCCTTGCTCCATGAGCCCTCGCGCCGTCTCCCGGTCCGCGGCGCTGGCCTGCGCCTGCGCGTCGGGCGCGAGACCCTGCGCCAGAAGCAACAGCGCTATCCCGAGACCTCTGCACACCCCCTGGCGGTCAGAACCCATACTCTTTCCTTTCCTTCGTGGCCGTGGGCGGTGGTGCCGGCGCGGTCGGCGTCACCGCAGGCTTGCTGGTATCCACGGGCACCGCCGTGCCCGGAGGGGGCGGCCCCGGTTTCGTCTTGGGCTTGACCGGCGCCTTCGGCAGGTCCTCCGCGGACATCGCTTCCCCAACTCCCTGACCGTCGACGCCTGCCTCCGGAACATCGACCGCCCCCACCCACGTCGCAGACTCAACGAGCCCCGTTTCCGTCGTCTCCGGCTCCTGCCCTCCGAAGAGCACCAGGGCGGTCAGAATCCCGGCGGCTACCGTCAGCGCACCCAGACCTCCGACCACGGCTACGCGCGTCTTCGGCCACGGTCTTCTCGCACCGATCGCCCCCCCCGCATCGGCCGTTCCCTCGAACGTGTCGGCGGGAACCAGCGGGCCGATGGTCTGGGCAGGCACCGACGGATCAGCTGGCGGGTCCGAGACGAGCGGACCGATAGGCTCCGGGTCGGCGATGACGGGTGCGTCGGCAAGCTGTGCGGCGACGGGCAGCCCAGTCCCGGCCGCCACAATCCCCCCGGGCACGGACACGCCGAGCAGATCGTCCCAGGCTCGGCCGGCCGCCGCCTCCTCGAAGCTTGCCGCAAGCTCCCTGGCGGACCCAAACCGCAGCGACGGGTCCCTGCTGAGCGCCTTCTTGAACCACGCGTCCAGGGAAGGCACCAGCGCGGGATTGCGCACGCTTGGCGGGTCGAAGACGCCGCGTTCGATGGCGATGAACACGCCCGCCACCGTCTCGGCGTCGAAAGGCACCCGGCCGGTCAATGCGTGGTACGCCACCACCGCCAGCGACCACAAGTCCGCATTGGAGCTCACCAGCTTCGCGCTCAGCACCTGCTCCGGACTCATATAGTACGGCGTCCCGATCATCGACCCCGTGGACGTCATCGAGCGAGCTTCGGACTTCGCCGACGTCTCCTTCGCGATGCCGAAGTCCAGGACCTTGACGAAGATCTCCCCGTCGAGGTCCGTCAGGAAGAGGTTCTCCGGCTTGATGTCCCGATGCACGAGCTCCAGCGTGTGAGCCTTTCCCAGCGCCTTGCTGGTCTGGGCGACCACCCGCACCACGTCCGGCACCGGCAGTGGGCCCCGACGGAGGATCGCATCGCCCAGGTCCTCCCCTTCCAGGAGCTCCATGACGATGTAGGAACTTCCCTCGAGCGTCACGCCGTGGTCGAAGACCTGGACCACGTGAGGATTCTTCATCTTCGCGACCGTCGTGGCTTCCCGGCGAAACCGCTCGAGCACCGACGCATCGCCGGCGAGGCCGAGGGACACGAACTTCACGGCCACCTGCGTGCGCAGGGTCAGGTGCTCGGCGACCCAGACGCTGGCCATGCCCCCTTCTCCCAGCTTCCTTACCAGGCGAACGTGCGCGCCTACCATCGTGCCGGGTTGAAATTCCACGCCGTCTTCTTCCGCTCAGCTCGAGATCGAAAGCGAAGTATGTCTCCGGGGCGCCACCTTGTCCATGGCGTTGTCCGAGATCCTCGGCTTGGATCGACGCAAACCTGACGGTCCAGTCACCATCACAATCCTTCCGTTTGCCTGTTCGCATACGCGTCCCAGGATGGTACTTCGTCGTCTCATCCCAGGTTTGCCATGTCCGTCGCCCCGCCCACCCATCACCTCACGCTGCCCTCACGGCTCGAGGTGCGTCGCAAGCTTGGGGAGGGTGCCTTTGGTAGCGTCTACGAGGTCTACGACCGCGAGCAACAATGCCGCGTGGCCCTCAAGTGCCTCGAGCGCCTCGACGCCCACTCGATCTTCCGATTCAAGCGTGAGTTCCGGGAGCTGGCGGACATCCTGCACCCGAACCTCGTTCGGCTCCACGAGCTGTTCTGCTTCGACTCCCGTTGGTGTTTCACGATGGACCTCATCCACGGGGTGAGCTTCCTCGATCACGTTCGGCCGGGCTTCGCCTACCCGAACGACGCCCCCACCGTCGACTCGGGGCAGCCTGCCGGGTCCCCGTACGCGATTCCCTCCACCCCGCTCGGCGCCGTGGACGCCACGCGATTGCGCTCCGCCTTGCTTCAGCTCGCGGAGGGCGTGGGAGCCTTGCACCGCGCCGGCAAGCTCCACCGCGACCTCAAACCCCACAATGTCCTCGTCTGCGAGGACGGGCGCGTGGTCGTTCTCGACTTCGGCTTGCTCGCGGATATCGGGGACGTGCCGCCCAGCGACGCCCACGAGATTGTCGGAACACCAGCCTACATGGCCCCGGAAGCCGCCGCGGGACTGGCCGATGGTGCCGAGTCCGATTGGTATTCCCTAGGTGTGATGCTCTACGAGGCCCTCACCGGTCGGCTCCCCTTCGAAGGCAAGCCGGTCTCGATGCTCGTTCGCAAGCAGACATCTGACCCCGTCGACCCAGAGCCGCTGGTCGACCCCCACCTGCGCTCGCTCGCTCGGTTGAGTGTCCTGTTGCTGTCCCGTCGGCCCCAGGACCGTCCGAACCTCGAAGGGATCCGAACGGCGCTGCAGCCCGGGTCCTCCGCGGTGGCCCTGCGTGAGAGCGATCCTTCCCGCGGCGACGAGCCCGCTACCCTCCTCACCCGCCAGCCCGCCGAGTTCCTCGTGGGACGCGAAGTGCCCCTCGAGCTCATGTCCACAGCGTTCGAGGACGTCGCTCGGGGCGAGGGCGTGATGCTCCGGGTGTTCGGGCGGTCGGGCATGGGCAAGAGTGCCCTGGTTCGTTTCTTCGTCGATGACCTCCGCCGGTCCAAGCGCGCCCTCGTCCTCGTGGGTCGGTGCTTCGAGTGCGAGTCCGTGCCTTACAAGGCCCTCGACTCTCTCGTGGACGTGCTCACGCAGCGGCTGGTGGCCATGTCTTCGGACGATGTGGCGGGTCTGCTGCCCAAGGACCTGTTGCCGCTCACGAAGCTATTTCCGGTGCTTCGCAGGGTGCCGCTGATCGCGGCGGCAGGGGGCGATGCCGGGCTCGAGGGCTCGGACCCTCACGAGGTGCGCCAGTCCGCCTTCGCGGCGTTGCGCTCGCTCCTCGCGGAGCTGTCACGCCGCAAGCCCCTGGTGCTGTGGATCGACGATCTGCAGTGGGGGGACGAGGACAGCGCATCGTTTCTTGTGAACCTGCTTCAGCCACCGGAGGCGCCTCGATTGCTCCTGATCCTCAGCCACCGGTCCGAGGACACGGAGACCAGCCCGATCTTGCGGCACCTCATGGCGTCGCTCCCACGAGCAGGTTTTGCCTGCCCCGAGGTGGAGGTGGGTCCGCTCGCACCGGAAGCGTGCGAGAGGTTGGCCTCGCTGCTGTTCAGGGAGGAAGACGGTCGCGAGAGCCAGCCTCCCCCAGACGTTGCGGGGGAGTCGGGGGGAAGCCCACTGTTTCTCCTTCAGCTCGTCCGGCACACCTCGCGACTTGGGAGCAATGTGCCTCACGCGGCGGACGTACGTCTCGATGACGTGCTGTGGGAACACGTATGCGGGTTGTCGAAGCCCGCTCAGCACCTGTTGCGGATCGTCGCCCTGGCAGGCCGCTCCATCGAGCTTGCCGTCGCGAGGCGCGCCGCGGGCCTGACCGAAGAACTTCGCGACGCCCTCGACGTGTTGCGCATGCAGCGGCTCGTGCGCACGCAAGGTTTCCGGGGGACGAACCTGGTGGAGCCCTACCACGACCGGATCCGCGAGGTGGTGACGGCGAAGCTCGACCCCGCGGAGCGTACGGCGCTGCATCTGGCGTTGGCCCAATCCCTCGAGGCCAGCGGAGCGGACCCCGAGGCCCTCGTCGTCCACTACCGAGGCGCCGGCGACCACTCCTCCGCCTGGAAGTACGCCATCGTCGCGGGAGACCGAGCCGCCAGCGCCCTCGCCTTCCGTCGCGCCGCCGAGCTGTATCGCGAGGCGCTCACCCTCGACCCCGAGCGCGACGTTCACGCCACGCGAATCAAGCTTGCCGACGCGCTCGCCAACGCAGGGCACGGAGCCGAAGCGTCCACCACCTACCTCGAGGCCTTGGCCACCGCGCCGCACGAGGACGTGCTCGAGATCCGTCGCAAGGCAGCGGAGCAAGCGCTGCGCGTGGGGCGCGTGGACGAAGGTCTGTCCCTTCTCCAAGACATGCTCGCCGCCGCGGGCATGAAGCTCGCCAAGACGCCCCTTCGCGCGCTGCTGTCCCTGCTTCTGCGAAGGGCCTGGCTGCGCATTCGTGGCTTCGGCTACCGCGGTGCCTACCAGATCGACCGCGAGGCCTTGCGCCGCATCGACATCGGCTGGGCCCTCGCCATCGGCCTTTCCAACAGCGACGCCATCCGCGGGGCCGACATCCAGACCCGCTCCCTTTTGCTTGCCCTCGCCACGGGGGAGCCGTCGCGCATCGCCCGGGGGCTGGCCCTGCAGGCAGGCATGTTGGCCGTTTCCGGACCGAAGAATCAAGCCCGTTGCGCGGTGTTGCTCGCCGCCTCCAACGCCCTCACCACGAAGCTGGGCGATCCCTTCACCCTCGGGTGGTACCACGTGGGCGCCAGCGCCGTGGCCTACTACGAGGGCCGGTTCCAAGCCTGCATCGACGAAGGAGAGGCGGCGCTTGCGGCGTTCGCGCGCTGTCCCGGCGTGTCCTGGGAGCGCACGACCCTGCGCCACTACGCGATCTGGTGCCTCATTTGGCTGGGAAACGTGGGGGAAGCCTCGCGTCGGATCCGTGCCCAGCTCGAAGCCGCCTTCGAGCACGGAGACCTCTACTCCGCCACGGACCTGCGCCTCTTCACCAGCAACATGGCGTGGCTCGCGGACGATGACCCGGAGGGCGCGCGGCGCGTGGCCGAGGAGGCAATGGCCCACTGGTCCAAGCGTGGCTTCCACGCACAGCACTACTACGCCCTCTACGCACACGGGCAGATTGACCTGTATCTGGGCGACGGCGTGACCGCGCTGGACCGCTTGACGCAAGCCTGGTCCCCGCTTCGCGCGTCCATGCTCATGCAGGTGCAGAGCGTGCGGCTCGAGACGCTGCACCTGCGCGCACGGTGTGCTCTCGCGGCGGCAAGGCAGGACCCCGTGAAGGCGGGCCAGTACGTGCGCCTCGCGAAAGCCGACGCCAAGCGACTGGCAGGCGAGAATTCCCTGTTCGCGCTTCCCATGGCGGAGCTCACTCGGGCCGCGGTCGCCGTGATCGAGAGACGCCCACCGGATGCCGCGGCTCACCTTCGTCGCGCCATCGAGGGCTTCGATTCCGGGGGCATGCGCCAGTACGCCGCGGCGGCGCGCCGACGGCTCGGAGACCTGGAGGCCGACGTCGCGATCTCCGAAGAGGCGATTCGCGCCATGGAAGGTGAAGGCATCCGAGACCTCGACCGGTGGACCCGGATGCTCGCCCCGGGGTTCGATCCCGCTCCGCTCGCGCTCACGGCTTCAACGACGTGATTTGATCCCGGATCTTCGCCACGCCTGGGTCCTTGCCCCCGAGCTTGCCGAGAGAGTCCGCACAAGCGACCACGTCGCCCCGCGCCCCGGCCGCGAGCGCCTCCATCGCCGTTCGCGCGGAACTGTCCTTCGGCGCGAACCCTGCCACGCCCTGCACCGTGTCCGCGATGCTCCCCGATGCGATCCCATTCGCGACCTTTACCGCCGACGCGAGGTACCCGTCTTCGTCCAGGAGAAGCAGCATGTTCTGCGGCGTCGGCAGCATCATGGGCTTGGGCATCATGCCGAATTGCTCCAACCGCTGCTCGAGTTGCCCCACCGACGTCCACAGCGGGTGATCGCGAAGCCACGTGTCCATGTCGGAAACGGCTTCGTCGAACGCCTTGCGAAGGACGTCCGAGGTCGACGCTTCCCCATGGGCCGACACCAGGGTCATCAGCAGGACCATGGATGCGCGCCAGCGGTTGATCGCGGCGTCCGCCTCGGAGGCCAGCATCAGGCCGAGCTCCAGGTCCTTCAGCGACTTCTCCGGCGGGCGGTCCGGGATGCGGGGGTCCGCCCTCTGCCCCATCTCCAGCCGCTTGCGCACCACCAGCGCCTCGAACGTATCCTTGCGCACGAGCGCCCCGAGCGTGTTCATACCGTTGAGCTCGTAGGGAATGCCAAGGACTGCCTGCTGTCCCTTCTCCACCACCTCCGGGTCCACGTCGTCCGGGCTTCCCTCCACGCGGAACCCGCGCTTCTCCCCCTCGGGCTTCACGGTCGCCGAAGACTGTGCACCGCTTGCCGACGCCCGCTTCTCGTACCGAAGTACGACCGACAACCCCGGCACCATCATGCTCTCCTGCCGAAGCGTGGTCCCGTCGAACGTCGCGCCGCCGAGGTCGTAGTCGTCCACGGTCACGTCGAGCACGACCCGCTGCCCGCTTTTCTGGAGCGCATCGAGGTAGATGATCAGCGCGTCCTTCGTGAGACGCAGCCGCTGCGTGGCGGACGTGGCCAGCCCAGAGGCAAGGTTCTCGGACTGCGCGCCGTAGCGGAACGCGAGAGGCTTGGCGTCCCAGTCGAGGGCCCCCGGTGTGAACTGGCTTTGAAACTTGGCGCAGCCGGCCGCTGCAGCGACCGAGAGGCCCAGCGCGCTCAGAAGGATCGTGCGACGCCGCAAGGGGGACGAGTGGCTCATGAGAGCCCGATACCGCGGGGATGGAAATCCGGCAAGAGCGCCGGGATGGTCGCTCCGGTTCCTGTAAGCACATGAATACATTACGATTACTGCTCGACACGGATCGGGATTTGGGTGTGCCTTGCCCTGCCGCAAAGAACGTGGTTTCTTCTCGTGGTGGCACATCAGGAGGGGATACAGGGAACATCGAGACTCGCCTGCTCGGGTTTGTCGAGCGAGGACCTCGCCAAGCTGTTCCTCGCGAGCCCCGCCCCGATGCTCCTTTGCGCCGTCGAAGACGGCAGGATCCTGGCCTGCAACGAGGCCTTCACAGAATGGGCGGACCGCCCGTCGTCCACCATGCTGGGGCAGAACGTGCAGGAAATTCTCGCACTCGACCCCGTCGCGGCCTGGCAGCGCGCGGGTCCGAAGCACGACGGGCGACCCACGGTAGAGATGCACGTGGTGCACCCGTCGGGCGAGACCCGGATGTGCGCGTGCAGCATCGCCCCGGTCGAGGTCGGCGGACAGGCCTGCCACCTCACGAGCCTGCTCGACGTGACGGTCCGAGCACGCGGCGGGAGGCCGTCGCGAGATGCGAAGGCGGAGTCTCAGGAAGAGCGAGACGTGGCCGAGAGCCTTCTCGACGCCATCCCCGACGTGATCGGGTTGCAGGATCGCCATCACCGGGTGTTGCGGTACAACGCCGCGGGCTACCGCTTCCTCGGGATCACCCCGGAGGACCTCGGCAACCGCAAGTGTTACGAACTCATCGGGCGCGACAAGCCGTGCGAGGTCTGCGCCACGACCCAGGCCATCGCGACGGGGCGCCCTGTTCAACTGCAGAAGTACGTGCCCGAATTCAACGCGTGGCTCGAGGCCCGCGCCTACCCGATCCTGGACGAGTCGGGCCGGGTGTCGATGGTCATCGAGCACCTCAGGGACATCACGGATCACAGGAGGTCGGTGCAGGAGCGCGAGCAGCTCTTCAGCATGTCCCTGGACCTGTTCTGCGTGGCAGGCTTCGACGGCTACTTCAAGCAGCTCAACCCAGCCTGGACGAAGGCGCTCGGCTGGTCTCTGGACGTATTGCTGGAGCGGCCGTGGATCGAGCTCGTCCACCCGGAGGACCGCGCCGCCACCGTGGAGGCGGGCGAGAGGCTCTCGTCGGGGGCCACGGTCATCGCGTTCGAGAACCGCTACCTGTGCCGCGACGGCTCCTACCGGCTGCTGTCTTGGAACAGCTTTCCTCTGGCGCCCGAGCGGATCATCTACGCCGTGGTGCGCGATCTCACGGAGACGCGGCGGATGCAGGAGCGCTTGCAGCACATCGAGGAGATGGACGCGATCGGGCAGTTGGCCGGAGGCATCGCCCACGACTTCAACAACCAGCTGGTCGGCATCCTCGGTTATTCGGAGATGCTCTCCCGCAACCTGACTGACCCCAAGCTGCGACGGTTCGCGGAGGGGATCAGCGCGGCGGCGCACCGCTCGGCGGACCTCACCAGGAGCCTGCTCGCGTTCGCCCGTAAGGGAAAGATGCGCGCGGAGCCCCTCGACGTGCACGCCTTGCTGCACGACCTCGTGGGACTGCTCGACCACACCATCGGCAAACACATCGCCGTCCGGTGCGACCTGAGGGCGGAGAGCTTCATCGTCGAGGGGGACGCGACACAACTGCAGAGCGCGCTTCTGAACCTCGCCCTCAACGCACGCGATGCCATGCCCACGGGAGGCGAGCTGGTGTTCTCCACGAGCGTCGATCGGCTAGACGGGGAGGCGTGTGGTTCGTACGGACCCGAGGCGCTTGCGGGAAAGTTCCTCTGTATCGCGGTGACGGATACGGGAGTGGGCATGGACGAGACGACGCGCAAGCGTGTGTTCGAACCGTTCTTCACCACGAAAGGCTCGGGGCATGGGCTGGGACTCGGACTGGCGGCCGTGTACGGGACGGTCCAGAGCCATGGGGGCGTCGTGACCGTGAGCAGCGACGTCGGCTGCGGGACGACGTTTCGGGTGTACCTTCCGTTGCACGATGCGGTAGTGGGTTCGCGTTCCCCCGACCGCGGGGCCGGGGTTCGGCAGCCTACGCGTGGGGGGAGGGTGGTCGTGGTGGACGACGAGCAGGTCGTGCGGGACGTGACGGCGACCGCGCTGCGCGAGGGAGGCTACCAGGTCGAAGTGTTCGCGTCGGGGCCCGCAGCACTTGCCCACTACGAGCGAGCGTGGCGCGAGACGGACGTGGTGATCCTCGACCTGGTGATGCCGGAGATGAGCGGGCGGGACGTGTTCCGGGCCTTGCGGAATGTCAACCCGACGGTTCGGGCCATCCTGGTCACGGGGTTCTCGCTCAACGGAGAGGCCCAGACCATTCTCGACGAAGGGGCCCGGGCGTTGCTCCAGAAACCGTTCCGTGTGGAGGCGCTTCTCGAGGCGGTGGAGCGTGTGCTGAGTTAGGCGCTGTGTTCGATCGAATCGGCCCGCGTCAGTGGCCCACCATGCCGCCGCCAGCGCCCGGAATCATCGTCCGCCGCGCCAGCTCGACCTCGTGCATCCTCATCGCGTTGGCCATGGAATCGATGAACGAGAGCGCGCCCGAAAAGCACAGAAACGGCCTGTCGTAGAGTGCGTGTCGAAACGCAGAGGGGAACCCGAACTCCAGGATGGCCCCCTCGGCCCCCATGATCCCCATGTTGTTGGTCACCAGCAAGTGCACCTCGTGGTCGAGCGCACGGCGGGTGACGAACCGCATCATCTCTTTCATCTTCGGGTACACAAGCAACGCCGACGCATCGAACGCGACACCTTGGGCGTGGTGCGCCTGGTTGGTGATCACCGCGTAGTCCAGCTCCGCACCGAGCATCGACACCATGTCTTTCAACCCCGGGAGCACATGGGGTTCCCCTAGAAAGGCAACGCGCCGGTTCTGGAACAGGAACGGCACCACCCATTCGAGCTTGGGGATCACGCGGGACAACTCCTGGTCCACGAAAGCGTCCGCCCTCCCCTCACAACCGAACGCTTCGCCCAGCCCACGCACGAACCGCTCCGACGCCTCGAGCCCGAAGGGCAGATCCACCTCCACGAGGCGGGCCCCGGTCCTTCGCGCAAGCTTCTTCGCGGCCTTCCGGGCATAGGGAAACGACAGGATCGTTCCCGCGTCGCGGACCTTCGCGAGGTCACCGAACTGGGTACCGTCCAGCCAAACGGACGCGAGCTCCAGCCCGAGCGCTTCGAACACGCGACGCAGCTCACGCAGGTTGCCGGCATGGTCCTCCTCGTTCCGGTCGAAGAGGTATCCCACGATGGCCACCTTGCGGTCGTCGCGCCGACCGCCCGATAGGTCCAGCTGGGAAGCAAGAGCGAAGAGCGTCTCCGCATAGCCGTCGAGCCAATCGCCGGAGAGGGACTTTCCCGGGATGTGGATGGCGGTCTTTCCGGTCGCCTTGTGGACCACGCGGGTGAGCCGCTCGTAGTCGGCGCCGGTGATGAAGGCCATGGGCATCGAGGTCAAGGCCACGGCAGGCACGGCATCGTCCTGCGCGATGCGCAGCAGCACCTCCTGCACGCCCTCCTCCCGGGAACCGGTCATCTGCGAAGGGTGCAGCGCGGTATTGGCCACGCGGTGGAACCCCGACACGCTCGTGAGGGTGGACATCCAGTCGTGGTTGCCCTGCACGTACTGGGTCTTCATGTAGCTGCAGTCGGGGCCTTCGACGAGCAGGAACAGGTCGGAGATCGCGTTGACGGCGAGGTAGACGCCGATCATGTACGTGAAGGTGACGCGCTGGCTGTAGTCCGGCCCGACGGGCTCCTGCGCCAAGCGTTCCAGCAGCTTCTTGACGTCAGCCACGGGAGGCGCCCTCCTCGCGCGCGGGGTGCAACCCCTTCTCGGTGCGACGCAGGTACTTCCCGTACTTCGGATAGTAGCCCGTTCGGCACACGCGAAGGAGGCGCTCGAGGGTGCGAACCGCACCTGGGACGCCCATCTCGAAGTGCTGGATCGAGAAGCTCGCCTTGCCCGCCTCCGAGAGGCGCCAGTCGTAGAAGTGGTACGAGAGAAAGGCGCTCGCCGGGCAATCCCGGAGCCTCTGCCGCAGGAACGGGAAGCTGTCGAAGGCGCGCACCGAGTGCCGCTGGGGCTCCTTCATCTTCTTGCGGATCGAAATCGCCGCTCGCTTGGCGGTCGTCGGGTCACTCACCCCCACGAGCACGTCGATGCCAAAGCCCATCTCCTCGATCATCTCGATCAACGGCACCCCCCAGGACGATCCGGGGTTGGTCAGGTAGTAGGCCTCCTCGTCGCGCACGACGAAGCCGAGCCGATGCGCCTTCGCTTGATCGTGCAGGACGTCCCAGCGCTGCTGCCAAGGGCCCAAGAGCGCCGACCAAGCGCGGTCGAGGGAAGCATCGTCCGGTTGGGACACCGCACGGGCCACGTCACGAAGCCAGGTGCGGGTGGCGTCGATGCCGAAGGGCGCGGGCGGGTCCACAGCTCGCGTCCTGCTGCGATCCAAGATCTGATCGTACATGTGACGCCACAGCTGGTTGGGGAAGAGCACGTTCGTGCCGGCGCGCGGCAACGCGTCGACGCGATCGCCGCTCAGGTCGGGCAACAGGTACACGTTCACGCGCACGTCGAAGGCACGCAAGGCGTCCTCGAGCTCCTTCGCTCCCCTGCCCCCCGCGAACCCGACGAGGTTCACGGCACGTGGGTCCGCGGGCCCCGCCTTCGCCTCCGCCTCGAGGCGTCGGTCCACGAGCAAACTCTGGAACACGTTCGTCATCGAGCGAGGGGTCACCGTCAGATACAGGATTTCCTTGCCCGTACGCGCGCGGGCCCGCTTGACCACGGACTCGACGTCCTCGCCGATCACCGTGGGCACGCAGGTGTTGCTGACGAACAGGAGCTTGTCCTCGGAGGAGGGCCGCGACACGGCGTAGTCGATCAACGAGGCGAGCTTGCCAGGGTTGCCGAGGATGACGTCGTCCTCGACGAGGTCGGTGGTCACCATCCCCTCCTCGACGAAGTCCCTGTCGGTGATGTTCGCCATGTTCTGGCTGGCCGGGCACCCGGGCTCGCGCACACGGTCGTCCCAGGGGTAGTTGACGAGGGTGACGATGGAGCCGACCGAGTGGGGGTTCACGTACAAGCACTCGGCGTCGCAGTGCTGTACGAAGTGGAAGAGCTTCGAGGGGTCGATGGAGTCGAGCTGGCTTCGCGCGATCTCCCCTCCTGCGAAGAAGTCCGCATAGCTGTCGGTCGCCCCCCACGTGTCGAGCAGGGAGCGGGGGCGCTTGGCCTCGTCGCGGGCGGGCGGCATGGGGAGTCCCGGCGCGCCGGACTGGGGGTCCGAGGCGATCAGCACGGCCAGGTGATCGACGGACCATCCTGCGAGACCGGCGGCTGCCTGTTGAACCCGCTCGGCAAAGGACAAGGGGAGGCTCTTACCGCGCGCGTAGACGTTGAGGAAGTCGGTGCGGACCAAGCCTTTCGACCCGGGCTCGATGCGCTCGACGCGAAAGACGTGGGGTTGGGGTTCGGCGACGACGGCTATTTCGACGGCGTGGTCGACCCAGGCGACGGCGGTGGTTTCGTGTGGTTCGAACCCGAAGAGGGACGCCACGGCCGCACGAGCGACGGGCCCTGCGGCGACGACTTTGCCACCGAGGGCGTGGGACTTGTTGTCGGGAGGTGGCATGGGATCGGAGGTGTGGTCGCACGACGGAGGGCGAGGGGCAACTGGTACTGGGGGACGAAGTGAAAAGCCGATCCGGAATGAACTAGGAGCTGAGAACAGGAATTCGAACACGGAATGGGGAGCGATCTGCCATCCGCGTCGGCGCGTGGACAGGACGACTTGAAGCCGAAAACAAACGCGATGGCGAATCGCGGCGTGGAGCGAGCCCGGAGCGGCGGCGACTGCCCGAGGCACAGCGATGCCGACTCGACAAGGCTTGTGCGCTCGCCCGCCCCGCCGCGCAGCGGCTTCGTTCAATGGGGAGGGGGCTGGGGTACGTGCGCGCCGAACGTGCCTGATCGCGACCCACAGCCCGCTGGCTCGGCGGGTACACGCGTGAACATGAAGGGCATGCAGTCCGCATGACCCCGGATTTCGAGCTTCTCTCACGCCTATCGCGCGGCGGTGCCGCGCACAGCGCTCGACTCGACGGTGTCGAGTCGCTCCGTTGGCGGATTTGTACCGACCCAGATTAGGTCAAGATGCGCGTCAATCCATCGACCCGTAGTCGTCCTCTTCGGGCTCGGTCGCCGCGCCGGCCTTCGCCCGTCGCCGCTCCACCGAGCCGAGGGAGATAGGTAGTCCCGGCGCGTGATCGTCTGACGCGCCACTCGATTTGCGCCCGTGAACCCAGGTTTCTTGGGGTTTCAAATGGACGCACCCGTTGGCGAAGCTTCCCGGCGGCCAACCAAGCTTCCCAGGCGGCAGACCAACCTTGCCGGGCGGCAGACCAAGCTTCCCGGGCAACAGACCCGGGCAACAGACCAAGGTTCCCGGGCGGCCAGTCAAGCTTCGCCCCCTCGACCACGCTCCGCGGCCACCGTACCAAGCTTCCCGGTCGACTGTCCCATCCCCACGATCAATCCCCCAGGAGGCGACCGGAGCTTCCGCCCGACGTGATCGAGCTCCAAAAGCAGGGACAGACAGGACCTTTCGGTCACGACGGTGGAAATTCGGAGTCATTCCACGGATAATCCCCCAAGAGAGCCAAACCGGTTCAAGGACGCGCTTCGCAATAAATCTGTTCACGACAAGCAGGGAATATGGAGTCAAGCGTGGTTTTCCGGGCGCTCGCCGTGACGCTGCTGTTGGCCGGCTGCGGCAGCGATTCCGGTGACGAGGATGGCCCAGTGTGCGGTGATGGCGCGGTAGAGGGCACCGAAGAGTGCGACGACGGCAACGCGACTTCTGGCGACAGCTGCGACACCGAGTGCCGGTTCGAATCGGGCTGGGATTGCTCCGGCTCGCCGTGCGTTCCAGCGTGTGGGGACGGCTTGGTCGTCGGCGAAGAAGTCTGCGATCCGCTGGTCTCCCCCGGTTACTGTTCGTCGGATTGCGCGCAAGTCATCGGCAGCTGCGGAGATGGAGCGGTGCAGCTCGAGGCGGAGTCGTGCGATCCGGGCGGTGGGGAATTGCGAGGATGCAGGGACTGCGCCCCCGCATTCGGGTTCCAGTGCGACGAAACGTCGAACTCCTGCCAGGCTACCGGGCTCCCGCCGGACGAACAACTCGGTAACCTCACAGAGGACCAGACCCGCCAGTACTGCGAGTGGCTCATCTCAGTCGTCGGTGGCGAAGGCAAGGTTTGGATTTGCGGCGACTACCAAATCACCAACAGCAACGTCGCGGCGTGCACCGCCACCCAATTCAACAACTGGGGGGAGATCTCGATGTGCACCGTGCGTCAGCTCGAAGATTGGGCGTCCGCACGCTCCAACCGATGTGACTTGATAACCACCAACGTCCCCATTTGCTAGCCCGAGCACATGCGAGTGGAAGACGACTCGCCCCCACGCCACGCGAGTGCCTTGTTCATCACCCCAAAGCCACCAACTGAGGCGCCTCCCCCACTCCCACCTTCTTAGGCCCCTTCGCCACCGGATCAGCCACCTTCCGTCGCTTGCGCTTCGGCGCATCCTTCGGACCCAACGCCTCGAGCCGCGCGGCCAATACCTCATCCCCACTCGCATACACCTTCGCGTAGGCCAGAGCCCGCTCGGCCAACCGACGGAGCGCATCCTGGCTCTCCCCCAACTCCTTCGCCGCGGCGTCGAGCCGGCTGCGCGCGGCCATCACCGCTTCCGCCTTCCCTTGCACCTCTTGGGTCGCGGCACGCAACGCCTCGAGGTCCACGTCCGGAAACGCGACGCTGCCCAGGTCCTCCTCGAACAGCGCCACAATCCTCTCGATCTCCGGGGGGACCTCCGTAGGTGCTTGGAACGGAAGCCCGATGCTCTGTTGACTGTTCATGCGTTCAGGTATATCCCGCCCCTGAACAGCCTGTCAATCACATCCGCTCGGGTGCCTGAATCCCCAGCAACCCCAGCCCGTGCCCGATCACACGCGACGTCAACACCACCATCCGCAGCCGCGAGGCGCGCAGGCCCTCGGGCTCCGCCTTGAGCACAGGACAGTCGTGCCAGAAGGTGCTCAGCGCACTGGCCACCTCGAACAGATAGCTGCACAGCGTATGGGGTTGGAGCGTCTCCTCGACCTGGTGCACCACGGTGCCGAATCGTAGCAGCGTGAGGGCGAGGGCTCGCTCCGCGGTGTGCGTGATCTCGATCGTGCCCGGCGCCGGCTCCTGCCCCGCGTTACGCAGGATGGATTGGCATCGCGCGTGGGCATACTGCACGTAGCCGCCCGTGTTGCCCTCGAACTTGAGCATGCGATCGAAGTCGAAGACATAGTCCTTCACGCGATCGCTCGACAGGTCCGCGTACTTGATGGCGCCCACCCCCACCTGTTCGGCCACCCGCATGCGGGTCTCGTCGTCCAACTCCGGGAACCGCGACGTCACCTCGGCGAGCGCCCGCTCCACGCCCTCTTCGACGAGCGCGCTGAGCTTGACCGTGTCGCCCGCGCGCGTCTTGAACATCTTGCCGTCCGCGCCGAGCACCGACCCGAAGGCGACGTGTTCCGCTCGGGCCGGGGGCATGAGCCAGCCCGCCATCTTCGCGGCCTCGAACACCATCGCCAGGTGCTGCTGCTGCGGAGAACCGACCACGTACAGCAAGCGCGTGGCGCCGAGCGTGCCCGTGCGATGCCGCACCGCCGTCAGGTCGGTGATCGCGTACCCGAAGCCGCCGTCCGTCTTGCGCACGATGAGCGGCAGAGGGCTGCCGTCCCGCGCGGTGAACCCCGGGACGAACATGCACAGCGCGCCTTCGTCGACCTTGGCGAGCCCGCGACGCTCGAGCTCTTCCGCCACCCCCGGGAGCATCGGGTTGTAGAAGCTCTCGCCGCACACGTCGTCGTCGTTGAGCGTGACGTCGAGCTGCTCGTAGATCTTTCCGAAGTAGCGTTTCGACTCGTTCACCAGGCGCAGCCACAAGGCGCGGGTGGGCTCGTCGCCGGCTTGCAAGTGCACGACCCGGTTGCGAGACCGTTCGGCGAACGACGGGTCCTCCTCGAACTTCTTGCGCGCCTCGCGATAGAACGAGCTGAGGTCGCCGACCCCGAGCTCTTCGGAAGCTTTCTGCTCGCCGAGGT
Source organism: uncultured Polyangiaceae bacterium (assembly GCA_964488865.1). Taxonomy (GTDB): domain Bacteria; phylum Myxococcota_A; class Polyangia; order Polyangiales; family Polyangiaceae; genus MWCO01. The sequence continues at coordinate 133,871 of CAZAWR010000010.1, forward strand.
CGAGCAGGTGCTCGATGAGCATGCCGAACGGTGTCCCCCAGTCTCCGAGGTGATTCTGGCGGATGACCTCGTGGCCGAGCGACGACAAGATCCGGGCGAGGGCGTCGCCGATGATGGTGCTGCGAAGGTGACCGACGTGCATCTCCTTCGCGACGTTGGGGGCCGAGTAATCGATGACGACCGTCTCGGGTTGCGGGGCAGGCGCAACGCCCAGGTTCGCGTCCGTCAGCTGCGCGCTCACGCGGTCGCTCACGAAGCCATCCTTCAAGGTGACGTTGATGAAGCCGGGGCCGGACACCTCGAGCGACTCGCAGAGGTCGTCGACCGCCAGCTTTTCGAGCAACGCGTCCGCGATCTGGCGGGGAGGACGCTTCAGGCGCTTGGTCAGACCCAGCGCGGCGTTGGCCTGGAAATCGGCTCGGTCCGACGGGCGCACCATCGGGTCGGCATCGGCGAGGTCCGGTCCGAACGCGGCGACCATGGCCTCACGAAAACGGTCATGCAGGATCGATTGGGGATCGAACATAGCCACGCTGATAGCGCAGAGACACGCCGATGTCGCGCGATAGGTGCGCGACCGTGCCGCGGAGTGCAAGAAGAAGGATCAAGGGGCCGTCCCGCGCTGCGCAGGTCAGGGAACCCCGTGGTACAGCGCCCGGTGCGACGCGCAATCGCAGTGCTTGTTGCCGGGGTCCGGGCACGCGCCGATCAGCTCGACGCACCGGTCCCCCACGGCTTTGTGCATGGGCGGTAGGAAGCTGATGTCGTGCTCGCCGAGGAATCGGTCGTGGAACGCTTCCACCGTGTACGTCTCACATGCCGCGCAATACCAGTACGAGTAGATGACCTCGTCACCGAGCACGAAGATGGCAATGGCCGCTCGCGCTCGCGCATCCAGGGGAAACCCCTGACCGCACTGGAGACACTTCATGACGCCATGATATCGCTCGGGACGGCACCCTGCATGCTGTCCTCCCGCGCCGCGCCGTACCGCTTGCGCAGCGCGCGGGTCTCGAACAACAACGCCGACCCCAGGCTCCACGCCGCCACGACACCCAGAATCACCGCCGCCTTCGTCCAGGGAACCCCCATGGCCGTGCGCACGCCGGCGATCTCGTACGCCGTGAGGAGCCACTCCACCGCGCTGAAGACCAGCACGGCTTGCATCACGCGTGGCACCCATCGTCGCTTCACGAAGAGCAACGCGGGCACCGTCAGGCACAGGGCCACCGCGACGAGGCTACCGGCGCGAAGGAAGTGGGCAGCCAGCAAGACGCAAGACAGGACGACGGGGATCAGGCGAATCGCGTTCATGACGCAGTAGGTGTAGCGTCGAGACCGTGCGGGGCCATGACGGCGGTCATGGTGACCTTTCACTGCACCCAGATGGCCTGCGCAGCCCCCTTCGTTCCCTCAGCATACGTCTTGCCCGTGTCGTTCGCCGACGTCCACCCCGCACCGTCGCTCCCGCACAGCGTGATGCCCTGGTTGGCGGTCATGCTCTTGCTGAAGTCCCACCCGGACCCGAGTTCCGTCTGTCCCTTGCAGTCCGCCGGGGCCCCCGGAGGCGTGTTCACCTGGCCGACCCCGTCGTCCGTGAACGCCTTCTCGCCCGCACACCACGAGATTCCGGTGGCGTCTTCGTACAGGAAGTAGCCGTTCGAACCGAAGGCGATGCGCAAGCTCGAGCGCGGGATCGGCTCGCTGGAGTAGGTCCCGACACCGTTGTCGTAGACGGCGAGCCGCAAGGACGCGTATGCGAAGTCGTTCAGGTCGAGCCACCCGTGACGCGGCACGCTCTCCAACGAGCAGTCCTCCGGCCAGCGCGCGAGGTCCGCCACGTTCTCGTCCGACGCGCAGAACCCCGCGTACGTGCCCACGTGCTCGGAGTTGACGACCAGTCCGAGGGTCCACCCCCCGCCCTGCGTTCGCTGATCGCACGTCACGTTCATGGTGGGACGAGGGCCATCGCTGTCGGGATCGATCCCGTACCCGCCGGAGATCCCGTGCAGCCCCTGGTTCCAGACCGAATCCGTCTGCATGTACGCCTGGCACGACGCCTGAGGCTGCACTGGGGCTGCGTCGTTCGTGGAGCAGACGACCCACCCCGGGATCGACACGGTGGCCTGGTTGTCGTCCCAGCGACCCCAGAAGCCGCACGCGGCGGAGTCGTCGATGCGCTTTAGCCCGTGCGCCACGTTGTTGTTGCCGCTTGGCTCGACGCCTTCGCAGTCACAGTTGTTCGTGTCGGACATGTAGAAGGAGCACTCGGCGCCCTGGCAGCGCCCCACGAACTTCTCGAGCCCCTTGTCCCCGTTCTTCTTGGGGTAGACCCCCACCAGGTTCGGAGGCTTGCCCAGCCAGGCCACGATCGCGCGCGCGTGAGCACGGGACCGCGGCACGATCAGCTCGAGGCCATGCGCGGCGCACAACTCGCGGTAGGCGTCCTGGTGGTCGAGCAGACCAGGGTCTTCGAAGTGGGCCATCGTGTAGCCGACACCTCGGTCACTCTTCATGTCGCAAAACACGAACTCGTGGCCGATCGGACCGTCCCCGTCCGGGTCGATCGTGTACTGGCCGTCGAGAAGACCGGGCGTGGTGCGTGCAAGCTCCGCACAGGACGCCGGGAGCCGGCAAGCCTTGGCGTCGAGCACGAGCCCCTGCGAGCAGGTGCACGAGAACGTTCCCGGCTCGTTCACGCACGAGGCGCTGTCGTCGCAGTCGTCGATGTTCCTCGAGCACTCGTCGACATCCACGCAGAGGGCACCGGACAAGTCCGGCTCGTAGCCGTCGAGACACGTACATTGCACGCCGCCCTCGACATCGACGCAGGTGGCGTGGTCACCGCACGGGTTCTCGTCGCACGTGACGGCTGCATCTCCGCCCTCTGGCCCCGCCTCCTGCACATCTTCGCCAGCGTCGGGTGGGGAGCCGCTTGCCCCTGACGCATTTCCGCTTCCGGCAACGCCCGCCGAGCCGCTGATGCCCGCAGTGCCCGCAGTACCCGAAGTGCCCGAGTCGGCGCCGCCCGTACCGCCAAGACCTCCGGTGCCGTCCGGCAGGCCCGCGTCGGCAGGCAGGGTTCCCGTGCCCTCGGTGTCGAGGGTACATGCCGCCGCGAGAAGCGCGAAGCCGAGGACGGTGCCGGCGTGGGTGGACTTCATGGGGGAGCCTCGATCTTCAGAGCCTACCACGGCAGGCCGCGGGCGCCGCAGCCGCAATCGCCTTTGCTTGCGCGCCCGAAGCGTGCTGTTCTTCGATGAAACGTCCTCCAACTGCCACGCAGGGAGTCCCATGCGACGAAGCCACACGCTCTGGTTGGTCATGATGGTGCTGGGAAGCTTCGGTTGCGAGATCGGGGAGGCGGAACCGGGCCCCGACTACTGGGCCGACGCATCAGCGGGATCTGGGGGTGCCGGCGAAGGGGGATCCGGAGGTGCGAGCGAAGGGGGATCCGGCGGCACTGCGCCAGGCGGTTCAGGAGGCGCTTCGGCTTCGGGCGGAGGGGGTTCGGGCGGAGGGACGACCGGCGGCACGTGCTCGCTCGAACTAACCGGCGCGACAGGCAACGAGCCAGGCGGCCAGATCCCCGTCTGCTGTGCCCCAACATCGTCCGAAAAGGCCGAGATCGAAGCTGTGTTCGCGTTGCTGAACGAGCACCGGGCGAACAACGGGGTGCCTGCCCTGGCCTATGACGACAAGCTGGAGGCCGCGATCCAAGGGCACTGCATACACATGGTTCAGCACCCGTTTTTCGATCACAGCGCTCCCGAATCGGAGGTCTCGAGCCCGTGGACGCGCGCGGAGATGTGCGGCACCTCGGCAAGCGGCGAGAACATCGCGGGAGGGCAGAGCAGCCCGCAAGACGTGATGGACAGCTGGAAGTCCAGCTCCGGCCACAACGCCAACATGCTCGATGGCAAGTTCAAGCGCGTGGGGATCGGGAGACACGGGTCCTACTGGGGACAGATCTTCGGTACGTAGCGGGAGGACTGCGCCTCCCTCATGACGCGTCCTCCCGAAGCAGTGTCCGGATCGACAAGTCCAGGTCGCTTCGAATCAAGCGAAGGATGCTCTCCTGCTCGGGACCGCCCACGGCGAGCCGCTCCGTGAGCTCGCGACGCGTCTCGGTCACCAACCGCTCCCGTGCATGCGCAACCCAACGCGCCGCCGTGGCCCGGTGCACGCGGTAAATGGCTCCCACCCGATCGACGTTGAGGCCGTCGATCACCGTGTAGCGAAGCAGCGTGCGCTCCCGGCCCGTGAGGTTGCCGAGGGCGAGGGAAAACGCTTCTCGGAACTCGGTCTTGTACAGCGCCTTCATGTAGCGCACCTCGGGGTCGTCGCCTTCGGCGCCCACGGCTTCGAGCGCGTCGTCGATGGTGGGCTCGAGCCCCTTCTTCTTCCGAACACGGACGGCCTCGCGAACGGTGATCACGCGCAGCCACCCGCGCATCTTGCCCTGCCCGGAGAACTGCGCGATGCCCGGGGGACGGTCCGCGGTCGCCACGAGGAGTTGCTGTTCCAGCGTCTGAACGACCTCCTGGGCAAGTGCCGAAGGCAAGAGCCGCTCCGCCAGCACCCGCATCTCGGCGCCGTGCACGCGGTCGAACGTGCGCAGGGCCGCGTCTACCCCGCACGCACAGCCGAAGGCGAGAAGCAGCTCATCGGCATGCACCCGATCGAGCGACGCGATGTCTGGGGTGTGGGACGCGATGTGTCGGAGGAACGCGAGGTCATCGACAGCAAGCTCGGGCCAGACCGCGCGGGCGTCTGCCAGGAGATCCTCGAGACGCTCCTCCAGATCCGCACGGTCCAGGGAGCGGAGGGTCTGTTCCGCGGACTGGAGGAAGGCGTCCGCGAGAGGGGTTCGTCGTGCGTTCATGAGGTTCCGGACAGGGATGATGCGACCGACAGGGCTTGGTGGCAAAGGGCAAAGGGATCACCCAAATCCGGAGGCACGCCCCATCCCAGCCTTCCCCCGAACCGTCGGGGGAAGCAGCCCTCTCACGCACCGCCCACCTTATCGGTGGCGGACCACCTTGCCGTTCGTTGAGCAAGATTCAGAGGCCACTGCCTCGGCCCGTCGCTTCGCTCCGGCTCACGGGATCACGGGGCGCCCGACGCGGCCCGTCTCTGGCTCAGGTACGCACGCGCGCTTCTCACGTAGTCCAGCAAGCTCGCTGCATCCGCTGGCTCGGTGGCTTGCATCTGCGTGGCCATCCGTTCGACGTCGTTCAGCTGCTTGTCGGCAGCACCGCGAAGCTGGCGAGCGACGGCGCGGTGGGACTCGGCGGCGGCAGGGTCTTTGGCCGATCTCGCCCGCTGGTCCGCGGCCTCCGCATGGTCTTCGAGCGACGCGATCGCTGCCAGACGCATGCTGGGGAGAGGGGGCTTGGGAGGCCGTGTCCCGGTCGACCCCGACGGCACGCTGCGGGGCGGCACTGGCGGTGCTGACGTCGCGTGCGATGACGAGGCCGCACCGACCGCCTCGGAGGAAATCGGTGGTGCGGATGCCCCAGGTGCCACGGCAGCGGAAGCGTGCTCACCTGCGGCGCTGAGCGCGGGAACCGCATCGACCTCACGCGGCATGCCCTGCCAACCCGCGAACGCGGCCACCCCCAGCAGCACGCCGACGCCGAGAACCGAGAAGACCACCACGCCCGGTCGCACCGGTGTGCGTCGCGCACCCGAGGTGGCCGCCGAACCGGCGCTAGCCAGCCGCGCTTCCGGCGCGCTGCCAGGCTCGATGGACACACCCGCACCCCACGCCTGACCGGGTCGAAGGCTCGGCAGCGCGAGCATCCGCTCCAGCACACCGAGCGCCTCGGCCACTTGCTGCATTGAGAGGCGCTTTTCTGGCTCCACGTCCAGGCATCGGACGAGCAAGTCCTGCACAACCGAAGGGACGTCCACCCCTGCAGAGCGGAGCGCGTCACACGCCTCGGAAGCACGCGCATCGCGACGGGCAACCTGCGCCACGGAAAACGGCACGTGTCCCGCGATCATCTCGAACAACAACACGCCGATCGCCCACACGTCGCTGGCGGGAGCTGCGGGGGCGGCTTCCCACTGTTCCGGGGCCATGTACGACGGCGTTCCCTGCACACCGGTCTGGGACGCCGCTTGGTCCGACGATCGGATCGTGGTTTCAACCATCGACGCGTCGGAGCGAACGAAGCGGGCGAGGCCGAAGTCGAGGGTACGAACACGGCCGTCGGCGCCGAGCAGCACGTTGGACGGCTTGAGGTCCCCATGGACGATGAGATGCCGGTGGGCCTCTTGCGCCGCCTCGGCGACGGCCCGGGCGATGGGGATCGCCGTCGCTGCGCCCAAAGCACCGGCACGCAGACGCTCCTGGAGCGTCTCGCCTTCCACGTACTCGAGCGCGAGGTAAGGAACCCCACGGGTCCGCCCGATCGCATAGATCGTGACGATACCTGGGTGGTTGAGCCGCGCCGTCACGCGCGCTTCGCGCACGAACCGTTCCGCTTCCAGCGGCGAACCGATGCGGTCCTCTCGGATGACCTTGATGGCCACCCGCCTGCCAAGCTCGGCATCCTTGGCGAGGTAGACCTCGCCCATGCCGCCTGTGCCCAACCGGCGAACCACCACGAAGGTGTCCAGTTGATCACCCGGGCCGAGTAGACCTGCCCCCGAGGGCTTCGGCACGTCGGCCGACGGCGGGGTCTGCTCAGGACGCAGCTCCGACGAGGCGACCGGACTGGTCCGCGGCCCCAGCGAACCTCCGAACGCGATGATCTGCCGACACTCCGAGCATTCGTCGAGGTGGCGCTCGAGGCGTTCCGCTTGCTCGGGTTCGAGGTGCCCTTCGAGGAAGGCCGCGAGGTCGTTGGCGTTGGGGCAGGACATGGGCTCGCCCACCGGACCATCCTACAGCGGGCCCGAACGGGTCAACCCGGAAGGCAGCATGGGATCCGGAGCCCTGGGAGTTGGCCGCAGATTCCGCATAGAAGCGCAGATGGTTTCATGGTTTGTGCGGAGGTGGGTAGCTGCGCGCCGACGGGTTGAGCATCCGGGTTGCGTTTTCCGTTGGCGGCGCCGTAGTCTCCGTATGAAGTGCAGCGGGAAGGAGGCCTGGTGCGACGCGAGCCCGTGCGAGCCTACCGAAAGCCGGACTATCCAACGCGTGTCGAGCTGGCGTTGCATCCGGAGATACTCGAGGCGATCCCCGAGCGCTGGCGATCCCACCCGGTCGCCCTCGCCGTGTTGGCGGTACTGACGTCCGTTGTCGGTTGCGAGGACGCCGACCGGCAAGGCGGGGCAAGGGGCACTCCTTCCGCTTCGGGATCCGTGGAGCAATCGCTCGCCAAGGTCGCCCCCATCTTCGAGCACGGCAGAGGGCGCGCGTTTCTCGGTGGATTGGAGTCGCCGCGGATCGTGTTTCTGACCGAGGACGAGGCGGTGCGGATCGTGATCGAAGAGGCGGCCAAGGCCGGCGTCTCCCTTGGAGGGGAATCATCGCGAGCGCCGCTGTTCACACTCCCAGACCCGAAGCCGATCGGTTCGGCTCCCAAGCCCTCACGGCAGACCGATTGGCTGCGTCCGGATGGCACGGATTCCAAGCGGAGCATCTCGTTCGAGTTCTTCTCGCACGAGGACTTCGTGGCCGCAGGCGTGCCCCGGTTGGACGAGTACGACTTCAAGGAGATGGCCCATTGGATACGAGATCGCATCCGTGCCGGCGCCTCTCCCGGCTACTACGCAGTGTCTTACGACCCCCTGCCCCCGTACGAGGAGCCTCCCAAGCTCCCTGTAGCCGACTTCAGTGACACGACCCGGGCGCCGCTGACCCTCTTCCAGCAGGGCGGTGACGGGCGGACGATGGATCAGGTCGGCAAGCGCCTGCGCTTCGAAGTCGGGTCTCGGACCGTCGACGTGGACGGCAAGAAACACCGCATGCCCGCCTCCGCCCAACTGCGCGATGGGCTGCTCTACGTTCCGCTTCGCTTCGTCGTCGACACGCTCGGCGGACAGCTCACGATGACGCCTGCGCCGCGGCATGTGACTGTCGTCGTTCCCAGGTTCAAGCACAGCGTGAGGTCCGACGTGTACCTCCACGATTTTGGCGGCGACGCGGGTCCGGGAACCGTGGCGTTCACCGACTTCGATCGGATGGCGTCGGAAGGCCGAACGTTGGAGGTATCGCAGCGGGAGCTGCGCGCACAGGTCAGGGACTTCCTCTCATGGCTTCGGGAGCAAGGGGTGATCTAGATGCACCTGACCCTGCACCTGACGAACCGATGCAGTCTGCGATGCACGTACTGCTACGCCAGCCCCGGCCATGCGGACATGGCGATGGATACGGTTCGCCAAGCCATCGCGTGGGCCATTCAGAGCCGTTCCGGGGACGCATCGAACGAGAACGTGGGGGTGGTGTTCTTCGGCGGCGAGCCCCTGCTCCGGCGTGACCTCGTCCGCGAGACGGTGCGCCACTGCCAGAGCATCGAGCGCACGTCTTCGGTCCGATTCCACTTCAAGATGACCACCAACGGCCTGCACCTCGATGACGAGTTCTTCGAGGCCCCGGACACCGGTCGGGTATTCGTCGCCCTCAGCCACGACGGCACGAAGGAGGCGCATGACGCGCACCGCGTCGACGCGACAGGCTGTGGCTCGTTCGACCGCCTGGTTCCCATCGTACGACGTACCCTTGCTCACAGGCCCAACACGCCGTCGCTGATGGTGGTGACGCCGCGCACCGTGCATTCCTATGCTGAGTCCGTGCAGTCGCTGTACGCAGCTGGATTCCGCTACATACTGGCGACGCTCGACCATGGCGCGGCGTGGAACGAGCACCACGTGGCCGCTCTCCGTGCGCAATATACACGGTTGTCCACGTGGTACTACGAGGCGATGCGCAGGGAAGAGAAGTTCTTCTTCAGCCCCTTCGAGGTCAAGATCGCGTCGCACGTGCGGCCGACCGGTGTTCACCAAGAGCGCTGCGACCTGGGCCGTCGCCAGGTTTCCGTCGCTCCCGATGGCAGACTCTACCCTTGCGTCCAATTCGTGGATCAGGAATCGTGGTGCATCGGCAACGTCCTGGGAGGCATCGACGCCGAAGCGAGACGCCGGATCGACCGCACGCGGGCGAAGGAGGACGAGACGTGCGCATCGTGCGCGGTTCGCTTGCGATGCAATCACCGATGCGGCTGCGTCAACGTCCGCGCGACAGGAACGCTGTCAAACGTCCCGGCTTCGGTCTGCGCCCATGAACGCATTGTGCTCGAGGCAGCCGACGAGGTGGCGGCGCGCCTCTTCCGCGTGCGCGACCCGATGTTCCTTCAGAAGCACTACAATGACTTCTACCCGCTCGTCTCCGCGGTCGAGGACGCTACGGATCCGTCCGCGGATGGCCCCACCGATCTTCCTTGATGGCGTGGAATGCCCGCGGACACTCCCCTCACTTGCACTCTCCCACGGATAGCCCTGCCACAGGCGAGCGGTCGATGCACTCTTGCGCAGCATCGTCGCACGTATTCTCCTCCGCGTTTGGGTCGCACAGCTCGCGGCAGACGTTGCTCGCATATTCGCACTGATACCCTCGGGCGCATGTTCCAAAGTCGCTGCACGGTTCGCCGGCCGTCCCTTCGCCAGTATACCAGCACAGCGTCACGCCGTTCCCGACCCAAATGCACGACGCCCCGTTCTCGCAGTCCTGCGTCACCGGGGCACAACCGTCGCTCTCCAGACAGTATCCATCCCAGCTCGTGGTCGATTCGGCCACGCACACGCTCCCTTGCTCGCAAAGCACAGACGTGGAACAGAACGGACGACATACCGCGTCGGAGGCACAGATCAGGTCGTCGGCGCATTCACCCTCATGCAGGCAAGCCTCACCCTTCTGCAGCCCCGCCACGGGCTCCACCACGAGGCTGGCGGACTGGGACTGCGACATTGCCGGTCGGTCGACCTCGACGCCGCCGAGCCACACACGCTGAACGGAGCGCACCAACGCGATGTCGTCGGCAGGATCACCGGCGACCACCACGAGGTCCGCGAGCGCTCCGGCCTCGAGGCGGCCAAGGTCGCTCGCTCCCAACAACGCTGCAGCGTCACGCGTGCCTGCCGCCAGCGCCTGCGCCGGCGTGTACCCCGCTTTCACGTAGAGGGCCAGTTCCCGCAGGAGCCCGACCCCGTAGAACGTCGCCGGGTTGCCGGCGTCCGTTCCCGCCGCGATGCGAACGCCGGCCTCCCGACACGCCGCCAAGTTGAACATCAAATTCTCTCGCCAATTGCCGTAGAACGCCGCGTGCGCAGCGGTCTGCTGAGGCTCCATGTACGAGGGATACCGCAGCGCCTCGAGTACCTCCGCCGGCACCTCCTCCTCGAGCCCCTCCAGGTCCAGATCGTCTGTGGCAATCCGCGCAAGCTCGTCATACACCTCCGCGGTCGGAACCACGGTGACCTGCTCGTCGACCATGCGCTGCAGCACCTCCGCGGGTAGCCGGTCCGCGACGGGCATGTGGGCGATCACGCGAATTCCTGCGTCCATCGCCTTGACCACGTCTTGCGTCTCATTGACGTGAGCGAACACCGTCAGCCCAGCGGCCTGGGCGGCCTGGCTCGCAGCGAGGAGCCCGTCGGCTGGTATCTCGGGCAGGGGTCTGCCCTCCGACCCGGACTCGATGATCACCTTGATGACGTCAGGCCCGTAAGGCAGCAGGCCCTGCACCGCGCTGGAGCCCTCGGCCGTGTCGTCCACGAAACGACACGCATCGCTCGGGGGCGTGCCCGCGTAGCATGGATGGCCGCCAGTGGCCGTCAGCATGGGGCCCGCCGCGAACATGCGCGGTCCCATCAGCCTGCCTTCGCGGATGCGGTTGCGTAGCGCAAAGCTCAGCGCCGCATTCGTACCCAAGTCCAAGAAAGAGGTCACGCCGTTACGCAGCATCGAGCGCAGGTTGGCGTCCGTCTGGAACGTCGGGGCATAGTACCCATACGGCCCCGCAGCCCCCGGGGAATGAACGTGCAGGTCGATGAATCCAGGGAGGAGCGTAGAGCCTTCGATGTCGACGATCCGCCCGGCCACCACCTCGACGGGTTCGAAGTGGACCGATTCGATGCGGTCGCCGCGCACGACGAGCGTGCCGGGGCGGGTGTCGCTCCCGTCGAAGAGCTGCCCGTGAACGAAGACGAGACAGTCCTCGCAGCCAGCCTGGGCGACTGGCGCGTCGGACGTATCGGGCTCGGCCTCGGGTCCAGCCGCGTCGGTGACGACGTCCGCTGGGGACTCACGGGCAGCGGAGGAGTTGTCTGAGCCGCAGGCGGGGACAAGCCAGACGGCGAGGAGGGGGAGAGCGGCTCGAGGGGCGGCGAGGCGACCGGACATGCCAGGCTCGGGCAGCAAGAGTCGTGCCGCCAAATCAACACGAAATTCCGCAAGGCGCGCAACCCGGCGTTAGCTGTATGACAGCGTCCGGATGTCTGCGCGCTGAGTTGGACGGGGCGGATGCGCTGCTCGCCGCCTCAGAATGGGGACCCGGCGACGGCATGGTCGAAATGACTTGGGTGCGGCTCCATCCGAACGGTGCTGATCGAGCCGAATCGTAGGGATCT
>CAZAWR010000011.1:0-140195 GCA_964488865.1 uncultured Polyangiaceae bacterium
TGGCCTTCTGGGACCGCGCCTGCACCTTCAAGATGGCCGCGGTGAGCGTGGTCTTCCCATGGGAAATGTGACCAATGGTGCCCACGTTTACGTGCGGCTTGTTCCTTACGAACTTCTCCTTCGCCATGACGATTCCTCTCTTGCCTGTCGCTCTAGAGGGTGTATTCCCCTCGGATCTTGCGAATGATCTCGTCCTGAATGTTCGCGGGCACCGGTGCATAGTGCGAGAAATGCATCGTGTGCGTCGCGCGTCCCTGGGTCTTCGACCGAAGGTCGGTCGTGTACTTGAACATCGTGGCCAGCGGCACCTGGCAGTCGATTACCTGCACGTTGCGGCGCTGGGACATGCCGGTCACGTTGCCGCGACGGGCGTTGAGGTCGCCGATGACGTCACCCATGTAGTTGTCGGGCGTGACGACCTCGACGTTCATGACAGGCTCCATGATGGCGAGGCCCGCGAGCTTGCACGCGGCCTCCAGGGCAATGGAGGCAGCGACCTCGAAGGCCGGCCCGGTGGAGTCCACCTCGTGGAAGGAGCCGTCGACGGCGCGGGCCTTGATGTCCACCAGCGGGAAGCCGGCGACGATGCCGCGGGTCAGGGCGCCTTCGAGCCCCTTCCCGATGTGGGGGATGAACTCCTTGGGGACGTTGTCGCTCGGGATCGCGTTCTCGAACACGAAGCCCTTACCGCGCTCGATCGGCTCGACCTCGAGCACCACGTGACCGAAGATCCCGTGGTTGCCGACCTGACGCTCGAACTTGCCCTCCGCACGGCCCTTGCCCAGGATCGTCTCCCGGTAGGAAACCTGCGGCTTGCCCACGTTCGCTTCGACGTTGAACTCGCGCTTGAGCCGGTCCACCACGATCTCGAGGTGGAGCTCGCCCATCCCGCTGATCATCGTCTGCCCGGTCTCCTCGTTCATGATCCAGCGGAAGGAAGGATCCTCCTGCTCGAGCCGCTGCAAGGACTCCGTCAGCCGGTCCAGATCCGCCTTGGTTCTCGCCTCGATCGCAATCTGGATCACAGGGTCCGGGAAGATCATCTGCTCGAGCACGATCGTGTGCTTCTCGTCACAGAGCGTGTCCCCCGTGCGCGTCTCCCGCAGCCCTACCGCCGCGTAGATGTTGCCCGAGTTGCACTCCTTGATCTCCTCACGCTTGTTGGCGTGCATGCGAAGGATGCGTACCAGCCGCTCGCGCTTGTTGCGCGTCGGGTTGTACACGACCTTGCCCGCCGTCAACCGCCCCGAGTACACCCGGAAGTACGTCAGGTTTCCGACGTGCTGATCCGTCGCGAGCTTGAACGCCAACGCGGCGAACGGCTCTTCGTCCCCCGCCTTGCGCGTCAGCTTCTTCTTGCCGTCCTTGGACACGCCCTCGATCGGCGGCACGTCCAGCGGCGACGGCAAGTAGTTCACGACCGCGTCGAGCATCATTTGGACGCCCTTGTTGCGGAACGCCGAACCACACAGCACCGGAACGATCTTGCCCTGGAGCGTCCCCTTGCGCAGAGCAAGGTGGATCTCCAGAGGCGTCACCTGGTCCAGCTGGCCGTCCAGGTACTTCGCCATGATCTGCTCGTCGAAGTCCGCACAGGCCTCGATCAACGCGTCGTGAAGCTGATCCGCCTGCTCTTGCAGGTCCTCGGGGATCGGCTCCCACGAGAACTTCTGCCCGCGACTTTCGTCGTCGAACACGGCGGCCTGCATCCGGACCAGATCCACGATGCCCCGGTGCATGTCTTCGGCACCGAGGGGTACCTGGATCGCCACCGGGTTCGCCGCGAGCCGGTCCCGCATCGACTGCACGGCCATCTCGAAGTCGGCGCCCAGCTTGTCCATCTTGTTGAGGAACGCCAGACGCGGCACGTTGTACTTGTCCGCCTGACGCCACACCGTCTCGGACTGAGGCTCCACCCCGTTGGCCGCGTCGAACACCGCGATCGCACCGTCGAGCACCCGCAGGCTCCGCTCCACCTCGATGGTGAAGTCCACGTGCCCAGGCGTGTCGATGATGTTGATGCGATGCTCCACCCCGTCGTTGGGGCCGCCGTCCGTGGTCTTCCAGAAGCAGTTCGTGGCGGCAGAAGTGATGGTGATCCCCCGCTCCTGCTCCTGCTCCATCCAGTCCATGGTGGCCGCGCCGTCATGGACCTCACCCATCTTGTAGTTCACGCCCGTGTAGAAAAGGACACGCTCGGTCGTCGTGGTCTTGCCGGCATCAATGTGGGCCATGATGCCGATGTTGCGCGTCCTTTCTAGGCTGTACTCGCGGGCCACGGGGAGGAGTCTCCTTGGGTTTGAAAGTCACGAGGTGCTCGACACAGAAAACCCCCCCCAGCCCGCTGCCCTCCTCGTTGCGGAGAGCCCATGGTGCCTGGAGAGGGTATCGAGGAACGACGCTGTTGCCGCGGTCTCGCGGCTTGCTCGTGACTCGATCCTATGTGAGGGTCGTCATCTCGCTTCCATCTTCTCCATCAATCGGCGTCTCCACCAGACAGGATGAGACCGTCACTACCAACGGTAATGGGCGAACGCCTTGTTGGCTTCCGCCATCTTGTGCGTATCGTCGCGCTTCTTCACCGAGTTGCCACGGCCCTGGGCCGCATCCACGAACTCCGCAGCCAAGCGCTCGCGCATGGTCTTCTCTCCCCGCGAGCGGGAATAGGAGACCAGCCAACGCATCGCCAGGGCCACGCGACGCTCCGGCCGAACCTCGACCGGAACCTGGTACGTGGCGCCGCCGACGCGACGGCTCTTGACTTCGATCTTCGGCTTCACATTGTCCAGCGCCTTGCGGAAGATCTCCACGGGCTCTTCCTTGAATCGCGCCTGGATGATGTCGAACGCGCCGTAAATGATGCTCTCCGCAACGGCCTTCTTCCCGTCTTCCATGAGCGAGTTCGTGAACTTCGCCACGAGCTTGTCCTTGAACTTCGGGTCAGGCGTGATGCGGCGCTTCGGTACCTCTCGTCGTCGAGGCATGGCTCACTACCCTCTCACGATTTCGGGCGCTTCACGCCGTACTTGGAACGCTTGCAGTTTCGGTTGGCCTTGTTGGTGGACGACGGCCCCGCAGCACCCGCGGCGTCGAGCGTCCCGCGAACCACGTGATAGCGCACACCGGGCAGGTCCTTCACACGACCGCCGCGGATCAGCACCACCGAGTGCTCCTGCAGGTTGTGCCCCTCGCCAGGAATGTAGCTCGTCACTTCGATGCCGTTCGTCAGACGAACACGGCATACCTTCCGAAGGGCCGAGTTGGGCTTCTTGGGGGTCGTCGTATAAACTCGGACGCAGACACCTCGACGCTGCGGGCACGACTGCAAAGCCGGCGCCGTCGTCTTGGTTCGAGGCATCTTGCGCCCTGAACGAATCAGTTGATTGATGGTCGGCATGGGACTGGCTATCGCTAGGTGATCCCGACGCGCACAGACACGTCGGCCCCGAAAGGGAAGCGCAAAATAGCGACATTCAGCGTGGTGTCAAGCGAAAGATCAGCTGCCTCCCCCGGCCTTCGATGTCGGCCTACATTAGACCACTCGTTCGAACAGGTCTTGTCCGAAGTTTGCCCCATTGGCGTTCTGACCCCACCATAATCCCCACTCCCATGGCCCAGCGCCGTACCCACGTCCTGCTCGTCGACGACGACGTCCTGCTCTGTCGAGGACTCTCCCGCACCCTCGCCCTGCACGAGTTCGAGGTCTCCACAGCCAACACCGCCGCCGAGGCCCTCTCCTACATCGGCTCGAACTCCGTCGACATCATTTTGCTGGACTGGATCCTGCCCGACCGCGATGGCGTGACGCTCCTCCAGGACCTGCGCGAACGCGGCGTTGTGGCTCCGGTCATCATGCTCAGCGGCGAATGCTCCGTGCAAGGTCGCGTTCGCGCCCTCAACCGCGGCGCCGACGACTATATCGCCAAACCCTTCGAGCTCGACGAGCTGATCGCCCGCATCCACGCCAACCTTCGCCGACACGCCGGTTCGTTCCACGTGTCGCGCGTCGGCCGCATCGCTGTCGATACGTGGAAGCAAGAAGCAAGCGTCGACGGCGAACGCGTGGACCTCACCCCCCTCGAGTACGCCGTACTCACATTCCTCGTGCGCAACGCCGACGAGGTGCTCACGAAGAAGCAGATCGTCGAAGCCGTGTGGACGGAGAAGGGGGCCGAAGGTTCCTCGAAGGCCCTCGACCTTCAGCTGCTCCGCTTGCGGAGGAAGCTGGGGTCCGCAGCGAGCCAGGTCGAAACGGTGCGCGGTTCGGGCGTGCGGATCACCGGCAACCGCACAGGGTGACCACGCCGGGACTACCCGCGCCGACGTGCCCTCATCACGACGAGAAGCAACCCGACCAGACCCGCGAAGCTCGCCCAGCCTCTCCCCGCAACGCCCACCGTCGAACACGAGCAACCATCCTCCGAGCCATCTCCCGAGGGCGTCCCCACCGAGCTGTCGCTCCCCGCGTCCACACCACTATCCGTTTCCGGTGTCGTGTCGACCGCGACATCCGAGCCCCCATCCGTCATCCCATCGGGGCTCGCATCGACATCGACATCGATCGGCGCGTCCTGTTGTGCGTCGACGTGCGCGTCGGCGGCATCGGCTCCGGCATCGGCTCCGGCATCGGCTCCGGCATCGGCTCCGGCATCGACCGCGGCATCCACGACCCCCGCGTCGGTCTCATCGCACGACAGCGTGAACACGATCGAAGACGTCTCGACCACCGTCGACGATCCGGGGACCCACGCGCGCATCTTCACCTCGTGGGAGCCCTCGTCGAGAGGCTCGACCACGGGAAAGGACCCAGCGGGCGTCTCGCAGATCGAGAACATGAGATCCATACCGCGGCCTTCCCAGCTCGACCCGATGACGGGCTCACGAGCAACGTGGTGGCTGCCCCCCCACGGCTCGCCGTCGACAAGGGTCTCGAACGCGAACACGTCCTTCCACGGCACCGCGCCCGTCGACAACTCCAAGGTCACGCGCACCGTCGCCGCCGTGACCTTCGAAGAGCACGACCCTGACCCATCGGCCAGCGCCAGCGGCTCCACCACGCTGGGCGTCGCAGTGAGCACGCCCAGGTCCGTGGGAAGAGGCGACGACGCCGACGTTTCGAAGACCGCCACGGATGCCGTGTCATCGAGCACGCCGCTGGCGGTCGGGCAGAAGTTCGCACCTCGCACACGGATGGTCTTGCCCACGGGCATCGGGTCCTTGGGGACGAGAAAGAATCCGCCAAAGGGCGGGCCCGGCTCGATGTGCACCGCGAGCGTCGTCTCCGTGCCCTGGTCGAGGAGCGTCAGATCGTAGCTACTGTCGTCGACCGGGAGCGCGAGGTCCCCGGTGCCGTTGGAGCGATCGGGCCACCACCAGATCGCGGGCGCGTTGGCGGGAACCACCGTCGCCTCGGTCGGGAGGAACTGCCCTCCGACGCACATCTGGGGCGAGCAGGCATCGCTGGGCATGGACGCGAAGGTGACGGCGGCGGACGTGGCGGCAAGGAGCAGGAAGCGCGGGTTCATGGGCAGGAAGCTAGCAGAAGAGAAAGGGCAATACCCAGTTGCTTCCCCTGCGCGTGAACATCGGTCCGGACCGTGTCATCGACGAGATGCACGGGAACCTAGCGGGACCCATGCTCACGTCCTCCACCAAGGTGGTTTCGGCGGCCAACATTGCCACCTACCGCACGACCGCCATCGACCGGATGGAAGCCTATCGCAAGTCGGCCCTGGGAAACGAGGACCACGGGATCGCGGCTTGTGCGGACTGCTACCTCGAGATGTACCAGGACGTCGGGGTTCCCTCCGCCGAGGCGCGCCGTAAGGTGCGAGTGGCGCATGCGAAGCAAATCCGGACGATTCCGTCGGGCCATGCGTTCCCTGACGCCCCGGTGCCCCCACGACTCCCCTTCACGCATGTCGTGTACAGCACGGTAGGGCCGGCCGTGCAGGGGCGCTGCATGGCGTCGGGTGGGGCGCTCGACGTGGGCAGCTACCTCGTTTGAGCGCTTGCTACGTGGCAGTACCTCCGCGAGCGCGCCGCACGCCATCCCGCCACGGCCGGGGACATTCCCCATTCCCGGATTCTCAATCCCGTGATAGGGGCCATCCTCCATGGCATCCCTCCCTTCGCTGCGTGACCCCTGCGGGATACACTTCACCTACCGCGACTTCGTTCGCTGCGGAGAGACGTGGCAACGCCTCGAGCGAGAGGCGCCCGGAAGCGTTCCCAACCTGCCCGAGCAGCCCGAGACCTACGCCGCCATGGGCGAGCTGTGCGAGAAGATCCTCGACCCCGTCGTCTGGGCCTTCGAGCAACCCGTCGCCCTCACCTACGCCTTCGCCTCCCCCGAGTTGACCCGCCACATCCCCGGCAGGATCAACCCCGCGCGCGACCAGCACGCCTCCCACGAGCTCAACGCCCGCGGAACCCCCATCTGCAGCCGCCTCGGCTTCGCCGTCGACTTCCACATTCGCGGCATCAGCACCGCCGACGTCGCCCTGTTCATCGCCGACGGCACCGAATTCGATCGGCTCTACTACTACGGAGAAGACCGCCCCCTGCACGTGAGCATCGGCCCGGAGCGAAAGGGCCAGATCGTGCAAATGATCGCCGGCCCGTCGGGCAAGGTGGTGCCCCGTGTCATCGCGAAACCGAAGTTCGTCGAAATGCTCGGGGGGTAGCTCCTCACTACATCACAAACTCCGTCCCAGGGTCCGCTTCGTGACGGATCTCGTCGACCGCATCCCGCCTCCCCTCCCCGCGATACAGCCGGTTCGGCAGGTTCATCATCGTCCCGTCCACGTCTCCCACGTTGCGATAACCGTGAACCACGCCCTCCGGCACGATCACCGCCGAAGGGTTGCTCTGCCCCACGACCATCTTCATCCGCCTTCGGTACGTGGTAGACGACGGCCGGTTGTCCCACAGCACGAGGAGGAAGTCCGACGGACCGAAAAAGCAGAACCAGTCCGTCTGGTCCACGTGCTCGTGCGGCCCCCGCGTCACCCCCGGCCGCGTCACGGACACATAGCCCATCGCCGGCCTCACCCGCTCGCTCTCCTCGTCCGCACGGAACAGCTCGCACAACCACCCCCGGTCATCGTCGTACCGGGTCAGGCAACGCACCTCTACGCCCTCGATTTCCCCGTCTTCGAACCGTCCCATCTCGTCAGGCGCTCCTCTCGCGGGATAGCTCTATCACACAGTCGTCCCCGACCAGCAGGGTCAGCGCGCCGTGCCGCGACGCCCCGGGGCGAACGATCACGCGTCGCCCTATCAGCGAGTCCTCCAGCCGAGGAATGTCCTCCACGACACTGCCCTCCATGATCACCGAGTGATCGACCGTGGAACGATGAATCCTCACCCGGTCCCCGATCGACGTGAAAGGGCCAATCCGCGCGTCCACCACCTCCGCGCCCTGTCCGATCACCACCGGGCCTCGCACCGTCGACCGCACCACCCGGGCGCCCTTGCCCACCCGCACCCGCCCGGTCAACTTGCTGTCCCCGTCGACCTCCCCCTCCTGCGCGGGCTGCAACCAGTCGTCCAGCACCGTGTCATTGGCCAGCAACAGGTCGTCCTTTTTGCCCGTGTCGAGCCACCACGACGTCACCCGGGAGAAGCTCACCTTGCCCCCGAGCTCGAGGATCTTGGTGATGGCGTCGGTGATTTCGAGCTCCCCTCGGGGCGACGGCCGGATCGCTTCCACGGCCTGGTGCACGATGGGGCGGAACAGATAGATGCCCACGAGCGCGAGGTTGGACTTGGGCTCGCTGGGCTTCTCCACCAGACGCGTCACGCTACCCTGGGCGTCCACCTCGGCCACGCCGAAGGCCGACGGGTCGGCCACTTCCTTGAGCAACACTGATGCGGACAGCTCCGGCGCGCGCGCGAACTGCTCGACCGTCTCGCGGATCATGGTGCCGATGAGGTTGTCCCCCAGGTACATGACGAAGTCGTCTTCGCCGAGGAACGTCCGGGCTACTGCCACGGCGTGGGCGAGGCCCAGGGGCTTTTCCTGGCGGAGATACGTGAGCCGAGCACCGAAGGCGGAGCCATCGCCCAGGGCCGTCTTCACCTCCTCCCCGGTCTCGGGCGAGATGATCACGCCAAGGTCGGTGATGCCGGCGTCGACCAAGTTGTCGACGACGTAGAACAACACGGGGCGGTTCGCGATCGGCACCAACTGCTTCGCGCCCGTGTAGGTGAGGGGACGCAGCCGCTTGCCCGCCCCGCCCGCGAGGATGAGTCCCTTCATGCCTTTTCTCCCAAGCCGAGTCGCTCTCGCCGGTACACGCCCTGGGTTATCCGTTCGCACCAGGCGCGATTCTCGAGGTACCACCGCAGCGTGCGACGCATTCCCTCTTCAAAGGACACCGCGGGCTTCCAGCCGAGCTCGCTCTCGATCCTGGTGGGGTCGATCGCGTAGCGGCGGTCGTGCCCGGGGCGGTCCGTGACGAAGCGGATGAGGTCGCGGTGGGGCGTGGGGCCAGGCCGCAGCTCGTCGAGCAACGCGCACACCGTCTCGACCATCTGCAGCGTGGTTCGTTCGTTGTGCGCGCCGACGTTGTACGTCTGCCCGGGCCGTCCGCGCTCCGCCACGGCCACGAGGGCGTCGCAGTGGTCGAGCACGTAGAGCCAGTCCCGGACGTTGTTGCCGTCGCCGTAGACGGGCAAGGGCTTGCCTTCGAGGGCGTTGAGCAGCACGAGGGGCACGAGCTTCTCGGGGAACTGGTAGGGTCCGAAGTTGTTCGAGCAGTTCGTGGTCAGGGTGGGCAAGCCGTAGGTGTGGAAGAACGCGCGGGCGAGGTGGTCGGCGCCCGCCTTGGTGGCAGCGTAAGGGGAGTTGGGCGCGTAGGCCGTGGCCTCCGAAAACAGTCCGTCGGGCCCGAGAGAGCCGAAGACCTCGTCGGTGGAGACGTGCAGCAACCGGAAGTCGGCGCGCGCCATGCCCTGCAGCCCGGCCCAGTACGCCCGTGCCGCGTCGAGCAGCTCGAACGTGCCGACGAAGTTCGTGCGGACGAAGGCCCGTGGCCCGTCGATCGATCGATCCACGTGGGTCTCCGCGGCGAGGTTGAACACCACGTCGGGGCGGTGCTCGAGCAACAGACGGTCGAGCAGCGCGCGGTCCGCGAGGTCGCCGTGCACGAAGCAGAACCGCTTGTCGTTCATCACGGACGCAAGGTTGTCCAGGTTGCCCGCGTACGTGAGCAGGTCGAGCACGACCACGCGGGCGTCGTCGCGCGAGAGCAGGCGATGGACGAGGTTGGCCCCGATGAATCCTGCCCCGCCGGTCACCAGGTATCGCGCCATGTCGTGTTCCTCAGGGTGTGTACCCTAGCGCAAGGCGTGGAACGAAGGATAGACGCGGCGCGGCGCTGAAGGCTGCAGACAAAGGCAGCCCGAGCCCGGAGAACCACAGAAGACGCAGAAGCCACAGAAGGGGTGGGGGTTGGTGCGGAGGTTGGCAGGGGGGTGGAGCCCGAACGCGAGCCTGGGTCGGTACAAATCCGCCGACGTAGCGCGACACCGTACCGCGATAAGCCCGCCCTGGCGGGCTTTCCCCGAAGTTGCCGTGGGCTTCAGCCCGCGGAAGGGATGCTGGGTGATCCTGTGTAGATCAGGGAGCGAGCTTCTCGCCCCACTCGTAGCCGCGGTCGAAGGCCTTGAGGTTCAGATCCGTCGTGCCCCGGGGCACGGAATCCTCGACCGCTTTGCGCATGGCGTCGACGCCAATCACCTTGGTGATCGACGTGAAGAACCCGACCATCACGATGTTGAGGATCATGCGACGGCCCAGTTCCTCGGCGATGCGGGTCGCGGGCACGCCATAGACTTTGGCGCCGTTGGGTACGGGGTCGGCTTTGACCATGTCCTGCTCGACGAGTAGCAGGCCGCCCTTCGCGATTTGGGGCGAGAATTTGTTGTACGCGTCTTGCGACATGCTCACGAGCACTTGCGGCCGCGTCACGTAGGGATAGAGGATCTTGCCATCGGACACGACGACCTGGGCCGAGCAGGCGCTGCCGCGCGCTTCGGGGCCGAAGGCCTGCGTGAGGGTGGCTTCCTTGTTGTCGAAGAGCGAGGCTGCTTTGCCCGTGATGATGCCGGCGAGGATGACGCCTTGCCCGCCCAGGCCGCCGAACTTGATCTCCGTGGTCGTCATGTTCCTTCTCCCTTCGCCTGCGGCGGTACGTAGTTCTCGGGGCAGGGCACGTACCTGGGCCCCAGCACTTCCTTGTACCGAGCGTTCATGGCATCGGCCAGGGTCGGACGCTCACGGTCGACGAAGGTTCCGACCGTGATTTCGCTCTGGAAGTCAATGCGCAGGTCTCGCGTGTCGGCGCCGTTCTTCTTGACCGACTTGTCCTGGTAGAACTTCATCGCGTCGAGCCCGTCGCCCAGGCGGTTGCGCCGCTGGTAGAGCGTGGGGCAGGGGGAGATGACCTCGATGAAGCGGAAGCCGCGCTTCTTCATGGCGTCTCGCATGGACTTGGTGAGCTCGCGAACGTGGAAGGTAGTCCAGCGGGCGACGTAGACGGCGCCGCAGGAGTCGGCGAGGTACGGGAGGTTGAAGGGCTCCTCGAACTGGCCGTAGGGTGCCGTGGTGAACTTGGCCCCGCCGGGGGAGGTGGGGCTGACCTGTCCGCCGGTCATGCCGTAGGTGAAGTTGTTGACGCACACCACGAGGACGTCGAGGTTGCGCCGCGCCGCGTGGATGAAGTGGTTGCCGCCGATGGCGATGAGGTCGCCCTCGCCGGAGTAGACGATGACGTTGAGCTCGGGGTTGCCGAGCTTCAGGCCGGTGGCGAAGGCGAGCGCGCGGCCATGGGTGGTGTGGAACGAGTCCACGGCCATGTAGCCGGATACGCGGCCCGTGCAGCCGATGCCCGAGACGACCGCGGTCTTCTTCAGGTCCGC
The DNA here is from genome assembly GCA_964488865.1 of uncultured Polyangiaceae bacterium. Classification (GTDB taxonomy): domain Bacteria; phylum Myxococcota_A; class Polyangia; order Polyangiales; family Polyangiaceae; genus MWCO01. The sequence continues at coordinate 10,927 of CAZAWR010000011.1, forward strand.
CTTGGCCTGGGTGAGCGCACGCGCGAAGCAGTTGACGCTGGTGCCGATGCCGCATCCGGGACACCAGATGCTGGGCATGCGGTCCATGCGAAGGTACGGATTGACGGGGTTGATGGCAGTTTCTGTCATGGTCCGATCCTCCGCGTCAGTTCCCGCCGCGGGCGGCTTGGATGATGGCCTTGGCGATGACCTCGGGCTCGTGCACCTCACCACCACCGTGAGGCACCAGCACCGTGCGCGTCATGCCCGCTACGCAACGCTCGAGCTCGAACACCATCTGGCCGTAGTTGAGCTCCGGCATCACGAACGACTTGATCTTGGGCGCCAGCTCCTTGATCCGCTTCTCCGGGAACGGCCAGGCCACGATCAAACGCATCATGCCGACCTTGATCCCCTTCTCGCGCGCGATCTCCACCCCGCGCTGCGCCACGCGCGACGTGATCCCGTACGAGACCACCACGATCTCGGCGCCCTCGGTCTCGCGCTCCTCCCACTCGCAGATCTTGTCCGCGTTCAAGCGGATCTTGTCCACGAGCCGGTGGATGAGCTTCTCCTGCGCGTGATGGTTCATCACCGGGTACCCACGCTCGTCGTGAGTCAACCCCGTCACGAACAGGTTGTGGCCGTCGCCCGCCTTCGCCATCTCAGGCACCCACCCGTCACCCGGGTCGAAGGGCTTGTACTCGCCCGGCTGCTTCTTGGTGAAGTTGCGCTCCACCACCTCGATGTCCTCCGCCTTCGGAATCACGACGCGCTCGGTCATGTGACCCACGCACTCGTCCATCATCAGCATGACGGGGACGCGCCAGGTCTCGGCGAGGTTGAAGGCCTTCACCGCGTAGTCGAAGCACTCCTGCGGGGACTGCGGGCACAGCGCGATGATCTCGTAGTCGCCGTGGGACCCCCACCGCGCCTGCATCATGTCCGCCTGCCCGGGCAACGTGGGAAGACCCGTCGAGGGCCCACCGCGCTGCACGTTGATGAATACGCAGGGGCACTCGGTGATGGCCGCAAGGCCCACGTGCTCCATCATGAGCGAGAAACCGGGGCCCGACGTCACCGTCATGGCCTTCTTTCCGGCCCACACGCCGCCCTGCAGCGTGATCGAAGCGGCGATCTCGTCTTCCATCTGAATGAACACGCCCCCCATGGTGGGGAAGCGCTGGGCAATGCGCTCGACGACTTCCGTCGAGGGCGTGATGGGGTAACCCGCGACGAAGCGACAGCCTGCTGCCAGGGCCCCTTCACATGCCGCATGGTTTCCGTCCAAGTAATGCTGACCCGTCAACACTCCACGTGGGTCTGCTCCCATGGCGACCACCTCCGTATTGAAACGAACCTTACGAACGACTGCCTCACGCCGACTTCTTCACAATCTTTCCGAAGATTGCGAAGTCCGGACAGTACAGGCCACACAGGTCGCAGCCCGTGCAGTCCTCCTCGCGCGCCAGCACCGGCGGGTGATACCCCTTCTTGTTGAAGCCAGCGTCCAGATCGAGCGCGTGGGTAGGACAGAACTCCACGCAGAAGCCGCACCCCTTGCAGCGCTCCACTTCCACGAACACTGTCCCTTGCACCTTCTTGGGCTTTTTCGCCCCTCCGGCGTCAGACATCTTTCTTCTCCCTGTCTCCCGCGTCTTGCGGGCTGGTCACGCGCAACCGTCGGACCTGTGAACCCACGGGTCGACGTCTCCCAAAGCGGACGCTGCATCCTCACCAAGAATTGATCCGTCCACAGGACCTATTTGTGCCAGGCGAGCGGCACTTCAACCTCACGCCAGAACTGCGCATGCGAAATAGAACGTGATTGTGGCCCCGTCAACGCTCCGTGCTCTGCCCCAATCGTGAGATTCGTGACCGGCAGCGATGTTCCTTACCGTCACCTGTCCGTTCCCCCCGCTCCCCCCGCTGCCCGGGCCTTCCTGTGTCGCCCGCATTCGTGAAACGTTCGCGAAAACCACCCAAGCGCGACCGCGTGACGGGTCGACGGGACCGCATCCCCTCAGGCCCCCGCGCCTCGCCGGGTGGCTCGGGCTCGTGCTCCCCACCGCATTTGTGCTTTAGTTCCTTCACCCACCATGGCCAGCGTTCTCATCGTCGAAGACGAGCCCGCCATCGCCGAATCCCTCTCCTTCGCCCTGCGACGCGACGGGTTCACGGTCGATACCGCCAGCTGTCTCGCTCACGTCAACGGCAAGCTCGAGAACGTCGACCTCGTCCTGCTCGACCTCATGCTTCCGGACGGCAGCGGCTTCGACCTCATCGTCCAGATCAGGCGCCATGCCCTGCGGCCCGCGATCATCGTCCTGTCCAGCCGCGACGAGGAAGCCGACCGCGTCGCCGCCCTCGAGTCCGGCGCGGACGATTACGTCACCAAGCCCTTCTCCCCGCGAGAGGTCGTGGCTCGCGTACGCGCCGTGCTGCGCCGCGCTCAGCCCGCTTCCGACCCGCAGGAAGCCGTCGCCCAGACCTTGCCCTCCGCCCTCGCCGTCCAGGTGGACGGCGCCTCTCGTCGTGCCACCGTGCATGGCACTGTGCTCGAGCTCACCCGCGTGGAGTTCGACCTGCTCGCCTGCCTGGTCGAGGAGCCCGGCCGCGTCTACACGCGCTCGCAGCTCATCGACAAGGTGTGGGGCGACGGGTTCGCCATCACGGATCGCACGGTGGACTCCCACGTCAAGGGGCTGCGCAAGAAGGTAGCGGAGGCGGGCGGAGACCCCAACCTCGTGGAGACGGTGCGCGGCGTGGGCTACCGCATTGCCCTCGGTCCGCCCCTCCAGGGCGAGCCGTGATTCGCTTCCTCTTCGTCTTCACTGGGTCCATCGGGTTGATCCTCCTGATGGCGTTCGTCGCGGCTCGCCTCGCTCGTGTGCGCACCGAAGGCATCTCCGTCCGACTCCAGATCTTCATCGCCCTTGCTTTCATCGTGGGCGCCTTCGCCTCCGGGCTCGGCTTGCTCGTGCTCGATCGCATCGAAGCACGCGCCACCCGCGTGGCCCGCGAAGCGGCCAACGACGAGGCCGCCGCCATCGCCACCTTCGTGGCAGGACAGATCGATGCCACCGGCGCCTCCCTGCAGAGCATCGTCGACGTACTCGAGTACGAGCGGGCTCGCGGCAGCACGCCGCGTTCGCGCCTCGCCCTGTACGATGCGTCGGGGCGCGAGCTGTTCATCGACGGGCCTCGTCCCGATCAGCCCGGCACCGTGGCGGTGCGTGCGCCCATTCGCACGCGTCACGGCGTGACCGGGCACGTGCAGGTGGTGAAGGAGACGGTCATCATGCGCCGCCTGCTGGCGGACTTCGCGCCGACGGTGCTGCTCATCAGCGCGATCCTGGGAGCGGCGGCAGCGCTCGCGGCGGCCCTCATCGGAAGGGCCATCGCTGCTCCCATCGAGTCGCTGACCTACTTCGCGGAACGCGTGAGCGAAGGGGACCGCGCCGTCACGCCCCCCGTTCCTCACGGCCTGGAGGTCAAGCGCCTCACCAAGGCCATCGACAAGATGCGTCGCGAGCTCGACGGGTTGCCGTACGTGGAGAGCTTCGCCGCGGACCTGTCCCACGAGCTCAAGAACCCGGTGGCGGCGATCAGGGCGTCGGCCGAGGTCCTCGACGACGGGGCGCTCGCGGAGCCTGAGGAAGCGGCGCGGTTCGTCAAGCGCATCCGCGAGGCGACCGGCCGGATCGAGGCCATCTTGTCCGAGCTGCTGTCTCTTGCGCGCATCGAGTCCCGAGGCGTGGAGAACCCCGATTCGGTCGAGCTGCACGCGGTCGTGCGCTCCATCATCGAGTCCCACGCGTCGCGAGGCAAGGTGGAGCTCGAGGAGGCGCCGGTCCCGCTTCGCGTCCACGGCGACAGCAGGTGGCTGACGCGCGCGATCGACAACCTCGTCAACAACGCGCTCACGCATGGTGACGGCTCTCGACCGCCGCGCGTGACGCTCCGCTCCGCAGGGACGGACGCCATCGTCTCGGTGTCCAGCCCGGGAGCGATCCCACCGCACGTTCGCAAGCGGCTGTTCCGACGGTTCGTCACATCGCGCGGGGACAAGGGGGGCACGGGGCTGGGGCTGCCGATCGTGCGGGCCGTCGCGGAGGCCCACCGTGGCAAGGTGGAGGTCGATCACCGGGACACCGAGGTCACGTTCCACCTCATCCTCCCGAAGGGGTGAGGGGCCGCTGTCGACCCGAAAAGCCTGTTGCCTTTCTGGCCTTCGCCCTTTGCTCTTTGCCCTCTGCGCTTCCGTGGTAGACTTCGGCCGTTCGTCAGGAGGAACTTCATCATGCGATACGGCTGGCCTGGCTTGGTCGCGTTCGGGCTGATCTTGAGTGCATCGTCTCTTTGCTTCGCCGATGAGGCGGAAGGTGCCAAAGGGTCGAAGTCCGCGACCACCAAGCGTACGGACCCGAAAGGGATCACGGGGATCAGTCCCTTCATGGAGCTGATCGCCAAGGGAAGCGCTTCCTACGTGGCGCGGGACTTCGCCACCGCCGTCACCACCTTCCAGGAAGCCATCCAGAAGTCCCCCAACCGAGCCCTCGGGCACTACATGCTCGGCCAGGCCTTCCTGGCCGACAAGAAGCCCGACGAGGCCGACGGCGCCTGGCAGACCGCCTTGCGGTACGCCGAGAAGGACCCGGTCTTGCGCGCCAAGACGCTCTTCGTCATCGCGGACTTGCGCGAGCAGCAGCAACGATGGGACGACGCGCTCACCGCGTGGAAGGCCTACGCTGACTATGTCGCGTCGGAAGCGAACGCCAAGGGGTATCCCGCGACCCCGACCGATCGCACCCGCGTGGTCGAGAAGCGCAAGGAGCTGGAAACGAAGTACGCCAAGGTCAAGGAGCGGATCGCACAACGGGAGCAGGACGCCGCGGCGAAGGCCAAGTAGGCGCCATCGTGCACGAGATTCTGCGTCCAACGAGCAACTCGCAGCGGAGGCATCGGATGCGTCGTGGTCTGGCTGGTTTGATGGTTCTCGGCTCGTTCGCCATCCTGGCGAACGCAACCCCTTGCTTCGCGGACCCACCCGGTCCCAACGCCCTCCCGATCCATGTCGTTCGGATCAAGACGGAGGACTCGGACCTGCAGGCCGATGCGCTGACCACGGCCCTGCGTGCGGAGGTGCGCAACCTGACCGGCTGGTCCCTCGGCGAAGGCGATTCCTCCCTCGAAGTGATCACCCTCGCCCTGCGCTGCCCTTGGCCCCCCGATGCCGCCTGCGAGATGCGTATCGCCGACGAGATCAAGGCCGACCGCTACATCTGGGGCACCATCGACGAGAAGGGCGGGAAGTCCGTCGGTACCCTGCACCTTTGGCAGCGCGACCAGGGACAGACCAAGGTCGAGCTCTCCTATGCCGCGAACCTCACCGAGGCCAACGACGAGACCCTGCGCGGCATCGTGCGCGAGTCCCTCGCCACCCTGACCGGCGGCCCCCCCAAGGGCTCCGTCGAGGTCAAGGCCGATGACGTCAACGGGCAGATCTTCGTCGATGGCAAGCCCGCCGGTTCCATCCGCGACGGCAAGGCTACGATCTTCGTCCCGGCCGGAACGCACCGCATCGAGGTCCGCGCCCCAGGGTACGCCGACGTATCCGGCGATGTGACCGTTCGGCCGAGCGGCAGCGTGGCCTTGTCCCTCCACCCCGTACCCAAGGAAGAGGACGGGGAGTCCGGTCCTCCCCCCAACCTGCGGCGAATCGGTGCCTACGGGGCGCTCGTCGCAGGCGGCGCCCTCGCCGTCGGCGGCGTCTACTCCTCGCTCAAGGTCAAGAGCATCAGCAACGACGACGCGTTCGCCGCCTACCGGGAAGGCGTCGAAGGGGACGTGTGCGATGCGGCGAAGGACGGCCAGCGCTCCGGCGTTGCCGGGGCGGCTTCCCCCTCCGACGTAGAGGACAAGTGCTCGACGGCGGGCAAGTACGGCGTGCTGCAGTGGGTCTTCTACGGCCTGAGCGCGGTGTCCATCGGGGCCGGGACGTACCTGCTCGCCACCGAGGAGCCGGAAGAGAAGGGCAACGCCAGCCCCGGGACGGCGCGTCTTCAGCTTCTGCCGTCCGCTGCCCAGGGCGGCGCCGGACTGGACGTGCGGCTCGTCTTCTAGCCATCCGCTCCCCGACCCCCATGCGGCCCTTGGTCATGCGACGAAGTTCGTCTTTGCCCTCTCGTGACGTCGGAGCGACAAGCAGGGTGACGTGCGGATCGTAGGCGGAATCCACCGCGGGCGCAGGCTTCGCGTGCCGCCTGGCAAGTCCACCCGCCCCACCACAGAGCGGGTAAGGGAGGCCCTGTTCAACGTGCTCGGAACCACGGTCCAGGGGTGCGCCGTACTCGACGTCTACGCCGGCTCGGGCGCCCTGGGCATCGAAGCCCTGTCACGAGGTGCCCGGCGCGCGGTGTTCGTGGAAATGGCCAGCGGCGCCGCGAGCATCGTGCGCGAGAACCTCGCAAACCTGTCCGTGACCGACCCCGCTGTCGCCCAGGTCGTGCAACGCGCCATCGAGCGAAGCCTAGATGCTCTGCGCACGCTCGGACCCTTCGACCTGTGCCTCTTCGACCCGCCCTTCGCGGCCGTGCGGGATGGCACCGCCCTGCGCGCCGTCGAGCTCGTGGCCGCCGGCGGTGTTCTCTCCCCGGACGCCACCGTGGTCCTGGAATTTCCTAGCGATCAACCCGATCCTTCGCTACAGGGGCTCGCACTTCAGGACCTCCGGCACTACGGAGACACCCGCCTCGCTTTCTTCAGACCCACCGCAGCCCCGGGCAACAATGGGCTGGGAGACCATGCCTAGTTCTGTATACTACGCACACTCCAGATCCTTAGAGGGACATTCATGACGCCTTCCCAACCCCCCCGCTCGTCCATTCCCTCGACCTTGCCCAAGAAGTCGAGCGGAGGGCCTTACATCGCAGCCATCGTCGTGCTCGTGCTGCTGATCGTCGGACTGGTGTGGTTCAAGTTCAGCCGCAAAGAACCGCCCACGCAGCCGCCGGTGATCCAGTCGATGACCCTCGAGAACACCCCTGCGCCCCCCATCTTCGACATCCCCGCACCGCCGGAGATCGAGGCCGGCCCGGATGGCGGCCCCGACGCCGGAAAGAAGGTCGGGGCCTCAGGCCCCAGCCTGTGCGCAGGACCTTGCAACGGAAACGCACCTCCCTCCCTGCGCTCCGCCCTGTCCAGCACGGCCGGCACCTCCCGCGGCTGCTACGAGCGCGCCCTGCGTACCAACTCCATGCTCGAAGGCCGCATGATGGTCGCCGTCCGTGTCGCCTCCAACGGCAACGTCTGCAGCGCGAGCGTCGTCCAGGATAGCGTCGGCTCTCCCCAGGTCACGTCCTGCGTCACCAGCCTCTTCAGCGGAAAGCGCTTCCCACCCGTCACCGACGGCCGCTGCGCCGACGTGCAGGTTCCTCTGTCGTTCAAGCCCCGGGAGAACAAGTGATGCGGTCCCGATCCTACCTGCTTCTCGTTTGCTGCCTCACCACCCTCGCGCTGTCCGCCTGTGGTGACGATGAGCGGTACACGCCCAACTGCGACGACATGACCAAGTGCGTCACTGAACCGAGCGGCGGAACCCCCCTCCCGACCGATGCTGGGGCGGATACCAACCCGGGAACGGACGCGGGGGCCGACGCCAGCGCGGACGCGGAGGCAGGGACGGACTGACCGCCCCCTTGCCTTGTCCGCTCGCGGGACCGGTCCTTCGCACCACCCTCCGACCTGAGTACCCGTCGATCATGGCCTCGTTTCAACTGGTCTCCTCCTTCGTCCCCAAGGGCGATCAACCCCGGGCCATCGAGGAAATCACCAAACGTCTCCGCGACGGTGAACGCTACACGACCCTGCTCGGCATCACCGGCAGCGGCAAGACCTTCACCATTGCCAACGTCATTGCCGCGGTCGATCGGCCCGCGCTCATCATGGCGCCCAACAAGACCCTGGCCGCCCAGCTCTACAGCGAGATGCGGGACCTGTTCCCCAACAACGCCGTCGAGTACTTCGTCTCCTACTACGACTACTACCAGCCCGAAGCCTACATCCCTGTCACGGACACGTTCATCGAGAAGGACTCGATCATCAACGACCAGATCGACCGGATGCGCCATTCGGCCACCGCTTCTCTGCTCTCCCGCCACGACGTCATCATCGTGGCCTCTGTGAGCTGCATCTACGGCATCGGGTCCGCGGAGAGCTACGCCGGCCTGCTCATCCCGGTCCAGACGGGCATCGAGCTGCGGCGGGACGACTTGCTTCGCAAGCTCGTGGACATCCAGTACGAGCGCAACGACATTGATTTCCACCGGGGGACCTTCCGAGTTCGCGGGGACGTGGTCGAGGTGTTTCCCACCTACGAGCAGGACCGCGCCATCCGGATCGAGTTCTTCGGGGACGAGGTGGAGGCCATCCGCCAGATCGACCCCTTGCGAGGCCGCGTGGTGGAGAACCTCGACCGCTACGACATCTACCCCGGGTCCCACTACGTCACCCCCGAGGCGCAGTTGCGGAAGGCGGCGGAGGCGATCCGTACCGAGCTGCACGAACGGTTGCAGTTCTACGACCAAGCGGGGCGGTTGCTCGAGAAGCAGCGGATCGAGCAGCGCACGATGTACGATCTCGAGATGATGGAGCAGATGGGGTACTGCCAGGGCATCGAGAACTACTCGCGCCACCTGTCTGGGCGAAAACCCGGCGAGGCGCCCCCTACCCTCATCGACTACTTCCCCGACGACTTCCTGCTGATCATCGACGAGTCCCACCAGACGCTGCCCCAGGTCAAGGCGATGTACCAGGGCGACCGGTCTCGCAAGGGAACCCTCGTGGACTACGGGTTCCGTCTCCCCAGCGCCCTGGACAACCGCCCCCTGCGCTACGACGAGTTCGAGGCGCACATCAAGCAGTGCATCTTCGTGTCCGCCACGCCCGCAGAAGAGGAGCTCGGCTTGAGCGACGGCGAAGTGGTCGAGCAACTCATCCGCCCCACGGGGCTCACGGACCCCGCCGTGGAAGTGCGCAGCGTAACCGGACAGGTCGACGACCTACTCGGGGAGATTCGCGCCAGGGTGGAAGCAGGGGAGCGCGTGCTCGTCACCACCTTGACCAAGCGCATGGCCGAGGACCTCACCGACTACTACCAGGAGCTGGGCGTTCGTGTCCGTTACCTGCACTCCGACGTCGAGACCCTCGACCGGATCGAGTTGCTGCGGGACCTGCGCCTCGGGGAGTACGACGTGCTCGTGGGGATCAACCTGCTGCGCGAAGGCCTGGACCTGCCCGAGGTCTCGCTCGTGGCGATCCTCGATGCGGACAAGGAGGGCTTCCTTCGGTCTGCCCGCTCGTTGATCCAGACGATCGGCCGCGCTGCCCGCAACGTGCGGGGGCGGGTCATCATGTACGCCGACCGCATGACCGACGCGATGCGCAAGGCCATCGACGAGACAAGCCGTCGCCGGGAGCGGCAGGCCGCGTACAACGAGGCGCACGGCATCACGCCCGAGACGGTGAAGAAGGCCATCTCGGACATCTCCCCGGCTTCGGGGAACACGGACTACTACACGGTCCCGTCGCGACGGCGCGAGGGTGGGGCGGTGGGGGCGGAGCCGGAGATCTCGCTGCAGGAGCGGATCGAGGCGCTCCGAGCAGAGATGTTCGTGGCGGCGGAGTCCCTCGACTTCGAGCGTGCCGCCCGACTTCGCGACACGCTCAAGGCCCTGCGCGCCCTGGATGCGCCCCAGAGCAGCCAAGGGAGCGAGACTCCCGCCCCGCGCTCCAAGAAGTCGTCGCTGCGAAGCAAGCCCAAGGCGCGCCCGCGTCGCCGAAGCTAGCGCTTCACCGCGCCGATAGCGCCAGCGACTCGAGCGAACTCTCGTCGGTGACCCCCGACCGCACCGCCACGACCGTCCCGTTCTTGTCCACGATCACGATGGTTGGCAGGCTCGAGACACCGAATGAAGCCCCCACCTTGCCGTCCTCGTCCGACACGATCGGAAACGACAACCCCTTCTGTCGCGCGAACGCAACCGCCTTGTCCGGGTCGTCGTTCGTGTTGACCCCGAGGACCGTGACGCCTTTGTCCTTGAGCCTGCGTGAGAGCCGGTCCACGGAAGGGGCCTCGGCGCGACAAGGGCCGCACCAGGAGGCCCAGAAGGAAAGCACGACCGCCTGCCCCGTGAGGTTGGCCATCTGCACCTTGTCCCCAGGGTCGCCGTTGTGAACCACGGGCAGCACGAAGTCAGGTGCGGGCTTTCCGATCAAGGCGCCCGGAAACGACGCGAGCCGTGGCAACACCGCGAAGCCCCCGAGGACAGCCACGCCCAGGACCAAGGCGATCGTGTGAAAGGAGCGACGGTCCGACGGCGCACCGGCAGTGAGTTCCTTGGTGGATGTTGCCATGAGGATTCCGAGGGTAGTTCCGAGACGAATGAATGGGTTGGAGATCGACGCGACCGTAACGATTCCTGACGCCGGGCGGACCCCGAGTCAACTCCTGCTGTACGGGCCGTCTCGCCGCAACACCGGCAACGGAAGCTCGAACCCCCATGCCGGCCCCACCACCGCGATCAGCTCCACCAGCACGAACGCCGACGCGCCGTACAACCGCGTGTCGTCGTCGAGCCGGAAGAACGGGGCCTGGATCTTGTGCCCGGCCCAGCTCATTTCGACTGCCTCGTACGGGATGACGCCCGACGCGATCGCCTCGAGGGGCAAGTCCACGACGCGGGCGACCTCCCCGGACAAGCGCCACACGGCCGGGCGCTTTCCCACCCACCCCACGAAGGGGTGAATGCGGTAACGGCTGGTGGCAACGGGAATGGGCGAGAGGCTACCCAGGATCTCGACCGCGTCGGGGGGCAGGCCGATCTCCTCGTGGGCCTCGCGCAGCGCGGTGTCCGAGAGGTCAGCGTCGACGTCCTCGGGCTTGCCCCCAGGGAAGCCCACTTCCCCCGCGTGCTCGCGGAGCTTGCCCGCTCGGACCACCAACGTCACCGTGGGGGCCGGATCGAACGTGAGAGGCACGAGCACGCCCGTGTCGATTCGGTGGTCGCGAGGGACCACGTCGGGCACCGCGAGCGGCTGGTGGCGGGCGAGACGTGCTCGGACTCGGTCCCTGAGGTCGTCGTTCATGGCTTTGCCGCGGGGTCACGGACGCAACGGAAGCCGAGCCCCGGCACCTGGTAGTTGCGCGTGGCCTCCGCGCGGAACCAGACGGTGCAGCCCACGGCGGAGCGGTTCCAGCCTCCCCCGCGAATGATGTGAACGATGTTGTCGGGCTTGTCGGGAAGCCGGGTGACCTCCGGGTCGACTTGCTTTTCCTTTGGGTACGGCGCCGCCATGTCCCGGGTCCATTCCCACACGTTACCGGCCAGGTCGAAGAGCTTGCCCGACGGCCACACCTTTGCGCCTGCAGGAAACGACTTCACGTCGGAGGGGCCGCCGCCCCGGCACCCGACGTCGCCCCCGGGGGCGGACTTGGGGGCTCCGAAGGGAGTGAAGTCCATGAGTTTGTTCTCGCAGGTCGGCTCCTCGTTGCCCCAGGGCCACTCGACGTTCTGGCCTCCGCTGGCGGCCCACTCCCACTGCGCCTCGGTGGGCACACGCTTGCCCTTCCAGGCGCAGTAGGCCTCCGCCTTGTCGAGGCTCACGAGGTTCGCCGGCTGGTTGGGGAAGCGAGGGTAGCTGGCCCAGGGATCCCACTTGTAGGGTTCCTCGCACTTGTCTGCCTCGACGCACTTCGCGAAAGCGCCCGCGGTGACCTCGGTCTCGTCCATGCAATACGGCCGGGTCAGCACCACCGTGTGGGGAGTGTCCTTTCCCTTCAAACGGCCGCGTCCCATGGTGAAGCCTTCCGGGCCGGTCGCCGGGATGTAGACCTCCCCGTCGGGGCAACCAGGGACGCAACGTCCGGCGTCGCAGCGTTCGATGCTCGCGCAGGTGGAGACGACCTCCTGCTTGCCCACGAGGCACTTGCGGACCTCGTTTCCCGAACAGAACGGGGCGTCGGCGTGCTGCACGCACAACGGGTCTCCCGGCGGCGGTGAGGGAGGCTGTGCGTCTTGTGACGCCTGGTCTTTGCGCTCGCCCTTGTCGCAACCCAGGCAGGCAAGAAGGACGAGGGGCACGAGGGGCCAACGCATGGTGAAGGTTAGGGTAGTCGCGGCGGGTCCGATCGGCCAAGTCGTGGCCCCGCGACGGGCGGGCAGGTCAGCGTTCCGGCGGGTGCAACCGCACGCATCCGTCGGAGGATCGTTGGGCGCGGCGTCCCGCGTGGGGAGCGCGCGAGATCTGATCCCAGTGCTGGAAGAACGCGGCTTCCTGTCGTTCGGTCAAGCGCTGGGGGGCGGCGTCGAACAGGTGGTAGGGGCAGACCTCGAGCGCCGGGGGACCCTTGGGGGGAAAGGTCACGCGAGCCAGGTAGCCCCAGCCGGTCCAGGGGTGGTCGCGGTGCTGGTGGAACACGAAGTTCCCCAGGCTCATGACCACAGGTACTCCCTTGTGAAACTCGACCCGCTGCGGCGTGTGCGTGTGATGGCCGAGCACGAGGTCGGCCCCGGCGTCGACCGCGCCGATGAGCGCGTAGCGGGTCGCTTCGATCGGCACGTGCATGTACTCCTCGCCGATGTGCACGGATACGATGACCCGGTCCACGCGCGGACGCACTTCGAGGATCCGTCGCGCCAAGGCGCCCATGTCGGCGTCGGCGATGTAGGGCTTGGCCACATGATCTCGAAGGCGTCCGTGGTTGAAGATGCCGGTGACCGCGAAGAACGCGAAACGTTGGCCATGGCGCTCGATTTCGAGGGGACGGAGCGGGTCCTTGCCTTGCGCGTCGGTACCTACGTGCCGAATGCCGACGCGTTGCAGGTGGGTGATGGTTTCCTCGAGGCATCGCAGTCCGAAGTCCCAGGCGTGGTTGTTCGCCGTGGACACGACGTCGAGGGGGGCGCGGGCGAGGACGGGGGCGCCTTGCGGGGGGCCGGCGAAGATGAGGCGGTTGTGCTCGGATACGGTCTTGCCGCCCAGGTCGCAAAGCTGGGATTCGAGGTTGGCGAACCGCAGGTCGGCGGAGGACAGCCAGGGTCGCACGGCGGTGAAGGGATCGAGGTCCGGGCTCTCGAGGATGCGCTGTCCGGTGAGGCGGGACAGGTCGACGTCGCCGCCGGCCAAGAGCACGACGGGGCGCGGAGCACGTTGTGCGGGCGTGGACGGGACCGCGGAGGCCGAAGCGGCCGCCTCGATGGCGTCGCTCGGCGGGGTGGTCGGGCGGTACGAAGCGTCCCCGAGCTCCGAGCCGGGCTCGGATGGCTTGCAGCCGGGGAGGGCCAAGCCGATCGAGAGCGCGAGGGTCGCAAGGGGTCGCATGGTCCCCTTCACCTTGTCAGAACGGGGCTTGTTGGCAAAGGGTACCGTCGCGGGTGGTGTGTAGGACTACCGTATCCGCGAACTTCCTGGGGACGCTGCAAGGTTGCAGGTTGAACGCGCTATACAGTTCGGGCACCTGGCACTAGCTTCGCGGCGTGATTCGTCGCAACTCGATCCTGATCGGGCTCTTTCTCGTCAGTGCCGCCTCGCTGCTGTTCGAGATCCTCCTCACGAAGTTCTTCGGCTCGAAGCTCGAGCATCACTTCACGTTCGCCATCATCAGCACCGCGATGCTGGGGTTCGGCAGCGCGGGTGTGTACGTGCACGTACTTCCCGAGAAGTTCCCGCTCGAGGAAGGCCCTTCGCCGCTGGTGCTCGGGCGCTATGCGTTCTGGTTCGCGGTGTCGTGCCTGGTGGTCATTCCGGTGTTCTGCTTCATCCCGGTCGACCCATTGTTCGCAGACTGGCGCGGTGTGATCGCGCTGCCGTTGTTCTTCCTGATGTTCGCGCTGCCGTTCTTCTTCGTGGGCGTGTGCGTGAGCTACACGCTGGTGGCAGCGAAGGAGGGGCCGGGGGTCATCTACTTCTGGGACCTGCTCGGTGCGGGCATCGGGGCGGCGATGGCCGCGACGGCGATCAGCACGCTGACGGGTTACGGGGCGACGGTGATGGTGGCGCTGATGGGCACGGCCGGCGCGCTGTTTTACTGGCACGGCACGGGGGCGAAGCCCTGGAAGTTCTCATTGTTGTGGCGGATTCCGGTCGTGGTCGTGTTGACGGTCGGGGTGCTCGTGTACCCGAGCGTGGCCCGCGGCGTGTACGGGCACGACGTGTTTTCGATGAAGTACGGCCTGCTGCGCAAGGCCTTGCTGGTGGACTTCCAGGGCATCGAGATGTCTTTTTGGAACGCCATCGCGCGGATCGACGTGAGCAAGACGGGGGACTCGCGGGAGCGGTCCTACCGTGGGGGAATCGCGCACCGCTTTGACACGGTGGACATTCCGGGTCGGTTCATCCTGGTGGACGGTGGGGCGAGCACGCGCCAGTTCGCTCTGGACAAGCACGCGAGCGAGCAGGAGTACCTGAGGCACTCTCTGTGGGCGGCGCCTTTCGTTCCACGTTCCCCGGACAACCCGCCTGAGCGCGCCCTGATCATCGGGGCCGGCGGGGGTGTCGACGTATTGGTGGCCAAGGCCTACGGGACGAAGCACATCGACGCGATCGAGCTGAACCCGGACACGTACCGTGTGCTGCTCGGGTTGCCCGAAGACCCCATGCGGGACCGCTATACGCCCTGGATTCTGTCCGACGACCGCTCGACCGTGAACCTTCTGAACACGGAGGCCCGGCACTGGTGCCACACGCTGGGAGGCCAGGAGACGTACGACGTGATCGAGGCCAGCGGCGTGGACACGCTCACGGCGATCCGGTCTGCGGCCAACGCGTTGTCCGAGAACTTCCTGTACACGGAAGACGCCGTGGCGGACTACTACCGGCTGCTCAAGCCGGGGGGCATCCTGTCCCTGTCTCATGGGTACTCCTCCCCTGCCTCGCTGACCCTACGCAAGTTCGTCACGTACCTGTCGTTTCTCGAGAAGCAAGGGGTCGAGCGCCCGGGCGACAACCTCGTGTTCATCTTCGACAGCTACTGGGAGAACGGCTTGCTCAAGAAGGGCAAGTTCACGCCCGAGGAGATCGCGCGGCTCGAGGTCTATGCGCGCGTCAACAACTACCGCTTCATCTATCACCCCCTGCAGCCCGACGACACGCCGCCCGTGCGGCCCCTGGGTGACGCCTTCGCCAAGCTCGACGACGCGACGTACGACGAGCTTGCCAAGTACTACGCGCCGTTCATCGACCCGTTGCGCGAGACCGTGACCCAGAAGGACCTGCCCTTCATCCCCCTGGCTCGAGCGGCCAACGCCGTGGAGCGCGAGAAAATCCTCGCGGAGATGCGCTGGAACGTCCGCCCTTCCACGGACGAACGCCCCTACTTCTACTTCGTGGGCCCCAACAAGCAGACATGGCTCGGGGCGATCGACGGGGCCTTCGTGTATCCCCAACCTGCGGTGCGATGGATGTTCCTGTGCGCTCTCGTCGCCTCCGTCGCGCTCGTGGTCGCTCCGGTCCTCGTGCGTCGGAAGAGGCTCGAAGGAGGAGACAAGTCCGCGCGAAAGCAGGTGTTCGCGGCGCTGCCGTTCTTCGCGCTGGCGGGGTTCGCGTTCATGCTCGTACAGAACGTGGCGTTCCTGAACCTGACCCTGTTCGTGGGGGGGCCGCTGTACTCGCTTTCGATCGTCCTGCCGAGCGTGCTGATCGGGTACGCGTTCGGCAGCCTTGCGACGGAGAGGTACCTGGTGCGCTCTGGCAGGAGCTTCGCGATCATCGTGGTGCTCTTCGTGCTGGGCGCGCTGCTGTACACGGCGGCGGTTCGCTACGGACTGCCGCACCTCATCGGCACGAGCTGGTGGTTCCGTGTGGTCGTGTCGGTTCTGATCACGCTGCCGCTCGGCGCGCTGCTCGGTGTCCCGGTTCCTTGGTACATGAGCTCCCTCAAGGCCAAGGACGCGCGAAGTCTGGCGTGGATGTGGGCCGTGTCCTCGGCCTTCAACGTCCTGGGTTCGATGCTCTTCGTACCGATCTGCTTCGCGATGGGACGCACCCCGATCACGCTGTTCGCCGCGGGGATCTACCTGGCCGCCATCCTGTGGGCCGGCTGGACCCGCCACCGATTCGCCGCGCAGACGTAGCAC
Source organism: uncultured Polyangiaceae bacterium (assembly GCA_964488865.1). Taxonomy (GTDB): domain Bacteria; phylum Myxococcota_A; class Polyangia; order Polyangiales; family Polyangiaceae; genus MWCO01. The sequence goes on from CAZAWR010000011.1 coordinate 27,042, forward strand.
CTACAGGTCCTTGCAGCACCGGAACCCGATCTCGTAGAACCGGAACAGGTCCCCGTGCGTGAGGACCGACTGCTGGCACGTCCGCGCCTCCGCCCAGTACCTCCCCTTCAGGTTGCCGTGGAAGTCCGTCGTCCCCCCGCTGCGGCGACGCGTCCACTCCTCGATGTTGCCGGACAGGTCGTATGCGCCGTCGCCCGTGGTGCATCCGGCCTTCGAGCCGCTCGGCTCCGCCTGGTACAGCCATTGGACATGATCCGCCGCCGCCGTGGCCGCCGCCCCCTTCTCTCGGGCCGCCTCGAGCAACTCCTCCACGCTCTCGATCGCGTCCGTGTCGATCGACCACGGCCACCCGCTGAGCAGCTCCTGGTTGTACGACAACCAGGCCTTGTCGTCCGTACAGACGCCGGGGTCGTGACTATCCCCATACGGATAAGCAAGGCCTTCCTCCCCTCCACACACGCGCGTCCACTCGTCATCGAAACACAGGCGCTTGCCGCGCGCCAGGCACCAGGACTCGGCCTCGTCGAAGTGGTACATCACGAGTGGCAGGGCCCCATCCCGATTCGGCGCCTCGAACCGATCGATGCACCCGTCCTCCACCAGCACCATGTCCGCAGGGCAAGGGCCCGCGTCCAGCCCGTCCGGCTCCGCTTCGAACCCACCCTCGAACCCATCGGCCTCCGCCTCGTTCTCCACGTCTCCCGCGCTCGCTTCCGCCTCGCCACCCCCGTCCGAAACACCCCAGGTCCAGCTCGACACCTCGTCGTCACCGCTGCAGCCGGCCACCGCGATCGCCAGGACCACGGACGCGCCGCGGATCCCACGCGCTCTCATGGCACGGTAGCCCCTTGCGGCGTGCCCACGACCGCCGGGATGGATTCGTCGTCCTGCCCGTCGATGAGCACGGTGATCGTGACCGTTCCCTCCGAACCGCCGCAGAGCACGAAGGTGTTCTGCTCCGTCGTGGGCCAGATCTGCAACACCACGGGGTTGCTGGAGCGCATGGCCGCGGTCACGTCGCCCGTGTCAGGGTCCTGCGCCCCCGGGGCCAGGACCCGCACGCCTACGGCCACCCCTTGCGGCAGCACGACCGAGGTCGACGTCACAGAAACCTCGCCCGGCGGGGCCGTCGTGCGTTCGAGATCGAACCCGTCGTAGGAGCTGCAGCCCAGGGAAGTCAGCGCGAGCCAAGCTGGCAAGAGGACACATGGCTGCTTCATGGCCCGACCTCCACGGTGATTTTCGCTTCCCCGACCGCATCTCCCGACAGGGCCCGCAGGGTGGCTTCGCCGGGCTCCTTGGCAACGATCGTGACGGAACGGCCTTCGGCGGCCACCACCTCGACGGCGGTGCCCACGACTTCCCACGCGTAGGCCAAGCTTCCCGCGAGCACCGTGTCCTGCGGCCCGTAGGGCGTGGCTTGCCACACCTTCTGCTTGCCCAGGACGAGCTTCTCGTCCGAGGAGTTGAGCCCGACGCGCTCGATGCTGGAGACAAACAGGTGCACGAAGTCGGTGACGGTGCCTTGCTCGGTGCGGGCGAGGACTGCCACGCTTCCTGGAATCCAAGCGATGAATTGGTCTTCGTCCTTCGAGAGCATGGCGGGGGAGCCCGAGAACAGGACCATCGTGGACAGGCCTCCCGTGGGAGACTTGGGCACGGGTCCGTCGTAGGTCATACGGAAGGACGCGCCGACGGCGATGGGGAAGCTCGCGTCCAGGCTTTCGGCCCCGGGCGCGCATGCGGCGTCGTCGGTGGCGCACACCACGCGCAGATCGCCCTTGCCCAGCTCGCCTGTTCCGAGGGGGTCTTGGTCCGAGGGACAAGCCGTCAGAAGGAGTCCGAAGCACGCCATCCCGAGGCGGGAAACCGAACGCATGCGGACTCTTTAGCAGAAGTGAGCAGGCCATGCCGGACTCGTCCTTGTCCCCGGCTCGGACGGTCCCTATGGTGCGGCCATGTGCCTCGCAGTACCCATGAAGGTCCTTCGTGTCTCGGGCGATCGTGCCACGGCGGTCATGGACGGGGTGGAACGCGAGATCGGGACGGCGTTGGTCCCGGACGTGGTGGAGGGGGAGTACGTCATCGTGCACGCCGGGTTCGCCATCCAGAAGCTGAGTGAAGCGGAGGCGCAGGAGACGCTCGAGCTGTTTCGTCGGATGGCGGAGCTTGGGGAGGCGGAACCGGCGTGAAGGACGTGCCGTTCGTCACGGCGTTCCGGGATCCCGGACCTGCGAGAGGGTTGATCGCGCGGATTCGCGACTTGGCGCGGCAAACCGAGCAGGCCACGTTCATGGAGGTGTGCGGGACGCATACGATGTCCCTCTACCGGCACGGCATCCGGGCCTTGCTTCCCGACAACGTGAGAATGCTGTCGGGGCCAGGGTGCCCGGTGTGTGTCACGCCCCACGCGTACCTCGACCGCGCCATCGCCCTTTCTCGCAAGCCGGGGTTCGTCATCGCCACTTTCGGGGACATGATGCGCGTGCCCGGGTCGACCTCATCGCTGCAGCAGGAGCGAGCGCGCGGGGCCGACGTTCGCGTGGTGTACTCCACGCTGGACGCGGTGGACATGGCGAGGCGTGAGGCCGAGCGGGAGGTGGTCTTCCTGGGGGTAGGCTTCGAGACGACGTCGCCGACGGTGGCGGCGGCCGTGTTGTCTGCGGAACGGGAGGGTGTGAGGAACTTCTCGGTGTTGAGCGCGGCAAAGCTGGTTGGGCCGGCGCTGGACGTGTTGGTGCGCGACGATCGGCTTCGATTGCACGGGTTTTTGTGCCCGGGGCACGTGAGCGTGGTGCTGGGCACGGCGGTGTACGAGCCGCTGGCGCGGGACCATGGCATGCCATGCGTGGTGGCGGGGTTCGAAGCGCTGGACGTGCTGCAGGGCTTGGTGATGCTCCTCGAGCAGCATGTCGCGGGGCAAGCGCGGGTGCAGAACGCGTACCGGCGGGCGGTGGTGGCGGGGGGCAACCCGGTGGCGCGAGGTTTGCTCGACCGGGTGTTCGAGCCGACGGACACGGCGTGGCGCGGGTTGGGCATCTTGCCGGGCTCGGGGCTGCGGTTGCGTACTGCGTACCGCGCGCATGACGCGGAGCGGTTCGAGGTGGAGGTGGAGCCGACACGTGAGCCACCTGGCTGTGCTTGTGGCGACATCCTCCGCGGGATCATCTCTCCGTTCGAGTGCAAGCTTTTCGGCAAGGTTTGCACGCCGGATTCGCCCCACGGGGCGTGCATGGTCTCTTCCGAAGGGACTTGTGCGGCCGCATTCCGGTACGGGCGCGAGTGAGGTTGGAGCCCCTGTTCACCCGCCATTGGCGAACGGCCTGCCTCGTGGGAGACTGCGCCGGAAAGACCTAGCCACGGGAGCGAGCGAACATGGTCGGACCGACAAGGACTTCGAAGCGTTGGTTGGCGCTTGCTTGTGGCGTGAGTGCGCTTCTCGGCGCGAGCCACGCGACAGCTGCCAACTCCTGGGCCCTCGTGTACAGCGAGGTGAACAACGGCAACGCCGTGATGAGCATCTCGGCGTTGAACGCCACGACCGCATGGGCCGTCGGCATCTCCACGCAGGGCAGCAACCAGTCCCCGGCCGGGTGGCGAACCACCAACGGCGTGGGATGGGCACCGATGGCTCTGCCTGCGGGCGGTGGCGGCGCAATGGAATTCACCATCCCGACCCAGATCGCCTTCCTCGACGACAACACGGGGTGGTTGTCCGGGATCCGCGTCTCGCCCGCCGCCGGTCAGCTCAACCTCATCTGGCGCACCACCTCCGGTGGGATGAGCTGGGATCAGCTTCACCAGGCCCCCGACGAGATCAAGCACCTGCAGGTCACCCATGACTGGGCCATGTTCGCCGTGGGAGGGACCACCGTCGTGAGGACCTTGGACGGCGTTGCCTTCGTCGAGACCCAACCTTCGTTGCCTTCCGGCATGGGGCTCGTCGGCGTGCACATGTTCAACAAGGACTGCGGCTACGCGCTCGCCGCACCGACCGAGGAAAGCGCGCTCGGCCACGCGGTGCTGTGGACGTCGGACGGCGGTGCGACTTGGACCACGCGCTCGGAGAACCGCGAGTACCGGCTCGAGCGCGCCTGGTTCGTGTCCGCGAGCCAGGGATGGGCTGTCGGCTCCCGCGGCCTCGAGGGCGTGCTCGCGCGAACCACCGACGGGGGCAAGACCTGGACGACCTCCAAGGCCCCCAACCATCCGCCCTTCATGAACCAAGAGCCGCCCGTGACGAGCTGTGAGGACGTGCGGTTCTTCGACGACCGTCGCGGCATCGCTCTCTGCCTCTGTTGCACCGGGGGCTGCGAGGGCGAGGAGGGCAGCAAGCCGTCGTACATGACCGCGCTGCTGCGGACGTCGGATGGCGGTCAGACGTGGACGATGGACCCGGACTACGAGGCGAAGATGTCCGCGCCGCCGTTCCCGGAGATGTCGAAGGTGTCGGGCATGTTCTCGATGTCCTTCCCGGACCCCAACAACGGGTTCATGGCGGGGCAGAACAACCTCATCTTGCGCTACACGGCAGACGCCCCGGAGGCCGACGCGTGGGCCCCGCCGGAGTGCTCGTCGGGGACGAGCGGGTCGGGCGGCGGCTCGAGCAGCTCGGGGGGAAGCTCCGGCAACGAGGCGGCGGAGGACGGAGGTGAGGACGCAGGCTGCGGCTGCCGGGTCGCCAGCTCGTCGTCCCCCGGCGCACCTCTCGCGCTGCTGCTGCTCGGGGCAGCCATCGCCCACCGTCGGCGGCGCACACGCCCGTCGTGATTGCCAGCGTGCGACGGCTCCTCGAGAGCGTGCGGAGACATGCCGTCGAGGGTGCCCTGACGGTTCTCTCGTCGGTGCTCGTGCTCACGTTGCTCGTGTCGATCGTCGGCCGAATCGCGCACCCGTTCTGCCTCGAGTGGATGGAAGGGGCGATGGTCGATCACGTGGCGCGTGTGACCGAGGGCGAGCGCATCTACGTTCCCCCATCGCTTCAGTTCGTGCCCTTCGTCTACCCGCCCGTGTTCTATTGGCTTTCGGCGGCGATGGCGGTGGTCACCGGGCTCGGGTTTCTTCCTCTGCGCATCGTGTCGGTGCTGGCGACCCTGGGGACGATCGCGTGCGTGGTCGGGTTCGTGCGTCGGGAGGGTGCGGGGTGGCGGGCATCGATGGTCGCGGGGGGGCTGTTCGCGGGGACTTTCCCGCTGTCGGGGTTCTACTTCGACGTGGGGCGGGTCGACGCGCTGAGCGTGTGTCTCGCGCTGGGGTCCGCGTACGTGGCTCGGTTCGGCCGGGGGTTTTCGGCGGTCGTGGGGGCGGCGCTGTTGCTGACGCTGGCGTACCACACGAAGCAATCGTCGCTCGTGCTGGCGCTGCCGATGATCGTGTACCTCTTGCGGGTGGACCGTCGGCGGGGCTTCTGGTTTGGGGGGGTTCTGGGGGTGTTGGTGCTGGGCACGAGCATCGTGTTGGACACGGTGCACGGGGGTTGGTTCGGGTATTACACGCATCGTGTGGTCAGCGGGCACGCGGTGGCGTGGGAGCTCGTGGTTCCGTTCGTGCGAGGGGAAATCCTGTACCCGTTTGGGCTGGCGCTCGCGGTCGGGTCGTGGGTGTTCCTGTCGCGGACACCGACGGGCAGGGAGCATGCGCGGCTGTTCCATGGGCTGTTGTTTGCCGGGTTGCTGGTGATGGCGGGTCTGGGGCGCGTGCACACGGGCGGGTGGATCAATGTGCTGATGCCCCTGCACGCGGGGATCGCGATCCTGGTGGGGTTGGGGTTGCACGCGGCGCGCTCGGACGGCGAAGGGACCAGCCGGCGGGCAGGACGGTTCGTCACCCTGATGGTGGTCGCACAGCTTGCCGTATTGCTCTGGGACCCGAGGCCGAGCATCCCGACGGAAGCCGACCGGGCGGCCGGACGTACGTGGCTGGACCGGGTGCGGTCGGTCCCGGGTCCGGTGTGGACGACGCATCGCGGTCATCTGACGTGGCTTGCCGGCAAGGACCGACATGCGCACATGATGGCGATGCACGACGTGATGCGTTCGAACGCGGACTTTGGGGGAGCGAAGTCCAGGCTGACGGCCGACGTGGAAGAAGCGATCTCGTCGGGACGGTTCGACCTCGTGGTGATGGACAACCGCGATTTCTGGTATCTGCCCGCCCTCGAGCGCCACTACGAGCGCGATGCGACGGTGTGGTTCGAGCAGCCTGACGTCTTCTGGCCTCGTGCCGGCGCGAGGCTCCGTCCAGAGTTTGGCTACGTGCGTAAGGGTTCATTGGACCGGGAGAAGCCTCCCCCCCACCTCCGCTAGAGCGCGACCACCACGGTTTTGGTACATTGGCGATATGACCGACCGCGATGTCGCAGAGAATCCGTCATCGAAGGTGGAGCCAACGGCGTCCACCCGCCCGCCAAGCTGCCGGTTCGCCATCACGTGTGAGGGTCACGAAGTACCTCTTCCCAAGGGCAAGCTCATCCTCGGTCGAGGCTCCCGCTGTCACATCGTCGTCGACGACTTGCTCGCTTCGCGTGAGCACGCACGGCTGACGGTGACGGAGGAATGTGTCTTCGTCGAGGACCTTGGGAGCACGAACGGTGTGTACGTGAACGAGCGTCGCATCCAGGCTTCGACGCCGCTGGCCCCAGGAGACCGTCTGGTGGTGGGGACGCAGGAGCTCGAGTTGGTCGACAAGGCAGATCCCCCGGTCGCCTTGCGTGCGTTGGACTTCACGGACTTGGCGACGGTGTTGCCCAAGACCACGTCACCGCGGACGGCGGCACAGCAACGCTTGCTGGACATGGACGAACCGGGGATGGAGAGCCCACCACCTCCGCGGGTCGAAGCGCAGATGGCCACGGAGAAGGCGGACGTGGTCAGCACGCTGGGGAGGCTCGCGGACCGCATGCTGTCGATGGGACGCTTCGACGCGGCAGAGCGTGTGCTGCAGACGCAGCTTCACGAGGTGTTGCACGGGGCGCGCTGCGGCCGAACGGTGGCGCCCGACGTGTTCGAGACAGCGGTCGAATATGCTCTGCGGCTTGCGGAGGTGACGCACAAGGCCACGTGGGTCGACTACGTGGTGGAGATGCACATGGTCGGCACGCGGATCATGGCGGGACCGGTGATCGCGCGCATGACGGCGCTGATGCCCGTCGTGAAGGACCGCATGAATCGGGAGGTGTTCTTCTTTTACCAGGAGTCCTTGCGGGCGCGTCGAGGCACGCTCTCGCTCGCGGACCAGGTCTCCTGCGACAGGATCTTGAAGCTGAACGCGAATTCTTGAGGAGCTGCGCCGTGACCGGCAAGACCGCAACCCACACGTTCGACACCCAGCGACGCCTGGTAGGGCTGCGTTTGGGGCGCTACGTGATGGGGCCGCGGCTCGGGGCGGGCGGGACGGCCTCGGTGTACCTGGCGCGCGAAGCTCTCGATGACGGCCAGGGGAAGATCGTCGGGCTCAAGGTCATTCACGACCACCTGCTCGAGGAAGCGGACTTCGTCCGCATGTTCATCGACGAGGCCAACCTGGCGCAGAGGATGTCGCACCCGAACGTGGTGCGCGTGTTCGAGTTCGGCAAGGAAGGGGAGTCGCTGTTTCTGGCGATGGAGTACCTGCACGGTCAGCCCTTGTCGCGCTTGTTCGAGCGCTTGGCGGAGCAGAATCAGCGGCTGCCTTTCGACCTCGTGATGTGGGTCGGCGCGCGAGCGGCGGACGGGTTGCACCACGCGCATCAGCTCAAGGGTGACGACGGCCAACCGCTGGTGGTCATTCATCGGGACGTGAGCCCGCAGAACGTGTTCGTGACGTACGACGGGCAGGTGAAGCTCATTGATTTTGGGATCGCGAAGGCCGAGGGGCGTTTGGCGAAGACGACGCTGGGCCGAATCAAGGGCAAGTTCTCGTACATGGCGCCTGAGCAGGTGCTCGGTAGCGACTTCGACCAGCGAGCGGACCTCTTCGCGCTCGGCGCTACGCTCTACGAGCTCACAGTGGGTGTGCGCCTCTTTGCCGGGGACGACCAAACCGACACGCTGCAGAAGCTGCTGTTCGAGAAGATCCCTGACCCTGCGGAGCGCGCGCCGGACGTCCCCTCGGAGCTTTCGGCGATCATCCGTAAGGCGCTCGCACCCGAGCCGGATGGCCGGTACAGCACGGCCGCGGAGATCAGCCGGGACCTCGACGCCCTGCTCGCCACGCGCGGTGTCCCGAACGGGCAGCCCGCCCTCGCCCGGTTGATGACCACGTTGTTCGCCACCGAGCAGCGGGACCGCGTCAAGACGATCGAGCAGTTGCGAGGCTTCCGCCTTCCGGGTGAGCCCGACCCGCGCAACTCGTCCGTGAGACTCGCCGCGGACATGCGCACGCCCGATGACCTGTCCGCTGTCCGCCCTGCGGAAGTGCCCGCCAAGCGTCGCCTCCCCTGGGTTGCCATCGCAGGGGCCGGCGCGCTGGCCACCGCCGCGATCATCCTCGGCGTCTCCCTCGCCTCCGGACCTCGAACCGACGACCCTGTCGTCGTTCCACCCGTTCCCCCGTCCAGCGCGGTGACCTTCGACATCCAGGTCCAGCCCCCGGTGAAGGCCACGATCAAGGTGGACGGCAACCTCGTGGGAGACCCCCCCAGGGTCGTCGTGGACCGGAACGGAAAGCACGTGATGGTCGTGGTCGAAGCGCAAGGCTACGAGACCGCCAGGGTCGACGCCGTCGCGGATCGGGATCAGCTCGTGGTGGTGCCGCTCGTGCGTGTCGCGCCGCCGGCCGTGTCCAGTGCGGTCGCCGAGGGGAGCGCACGTAAGCCAGCGTCGAAGAGCCCGGGAGGCAAGCCCAGTGGCACGGCCCCGAAGCCTACCTCCACCGGTTCGCTCGTCACCGAGTACCCGTTCTAGCGCCCACCAGAGGACGGTGGGGTGCCACACTTTGATCTGAGGGTGTTTGGCATATGGCACGGCAAGGCCGTGCCCAAGGCCGTACCCAAGGTGCCCAAGGCCCTCGTGAAGTCGGTCCGACGGCTCGAACGCCTTGGGGGTAACTTTCCGCATTCGATCTGGCCCGGACGTGAACGATTCGCTAGGCTTTCTTCGCATGACGGTGTCCACGCTTCGCGTGCAGACAACGAGATGGCTCGCTCGGGCGTGTTCCGTCGCCGTCATCGCCTTGAGCGTGGGTCCCGCAGAGGCCGACCCCCTCGAAGAGGACTTCGACCCGCTCGCCCCCGACCCCTGCACGGACACCCCGGACGAGTGCGGGCGCATGGCCTTCGAGGCCGGCGTGCAGGCGTTCCAAGCGGAAGACTTCCCCACCGCCCTGAAACGATTTCGCGATGCCTACCGCTACAAACCCCACCCTGCCGTCGCCTTGAACCTCGCGCTCGCAGAGTCTAGAAATGGAATGCTCATCGAGGCCCTCGCACGTTTCGACGAGGTCATCGGCCACGCAGAGGCCTCGGATCGGCTCAAGCAGACGGCCCGCCAGGAGCGGGAGGTCGTGGAAGGCAACGTCGCCGTTCTGGTCCTCGAGGTCGAGGCAACGGGCTCTCTCAGAGCGACCGTCGATGGCAAGCCGATGACCGGGTCGCCCCTCACGGCGAAGCTCAATCCGGGTTTGCACCGGATCGTCGTCAAGGAAGGGGACCGCACGTTGTTGGAGCGAACGGTGACGATGGCGCTGCGGGAACGGCTGCGCATCGCGGTGCAGCGTGCCAGCGAAGTGAAGGTGGTGACTCCGCCTGTGGTCCCGCCGCCCCCGCCGCCTCGTCAAGGTGTCGAGCCGGCCTGGTTCTACACGAGCGCCGGCCTCACCGTGGCCCTCGGCGCCCTCACCCTCTGGAGCGGTCTCGACACCCGAAGCGCCTACGACAGCTACGAGCGTGACCTGCCAGGCCTGCCCCAGGACGAAATCAATCAGCGCGTGGACGACGGCAACGCCAAGGAGTTGCGCACGAACGTTCTGATCGGAACGACCGCCCTGGCGGTGGCCGGAACGGCCGTGCTGGGAGTGTGGTTCGTCGACTGGGGTGGTTCACCGAGCGAGGGGGGTCGGGTCGGCCTCACACCCTCCGGGCTCCACGTTCGAGGAACCTTCTGAACCGGCGTCGTGGTTGCGTCGAGCCTTCGCGCGTCCGAGGAGCCCTGCCCCGATCAGCGCGGGACTCGCGATGAGGCACAGGGGACAGACCGACCCCAGGATCGCGTAGCTCGCCACGGCGAAGGCGCCGATCCCGAGGCCCCACTTCACCTTGCCGTTCGCCTCGGACACCGCGTCCGCAGCATCCTCGCAGCCATGGGACGGCATCTCTCGCTGGGTGTTGTTCATCGTGAGCGGGCCATGGGGCCGGGTCCGCCTCGCGCCAAGCCCCGTCACAGCGCGCGATAGGGCTTGCTCACCATCACCCAGTGCCCGTTGACGAAGACCAGGCCGTCGTACGCCATCCCGTGCTTGTCGCCGGGCAGCACGAACTTGAACCGGTAGAACGTCAGACCCGGCTTCAGCTTGTCCGCGATCTTCTTGTACCCACCGGGGAACTGGCTCGCGTCCCCCGAACCGTCGCGCAGTTGCTCCGTGGTGGCCTTCCACAGCTGCAGCTCCGTCTGACCCTCTCTCGCCTCGACGACGTACTCTTCCTTGCCCCACTGCTCTTCGTACTTGGCTTTCACGTCGGTCAGGACGTCCGCCGTGAAGATGGCTTCGTAGTCCTCGTGAGTGGGCCGGAGGGATCGGGTCATCGCGGCGCGGTCGGCCCCTGCCTTGAGGAAGCCTTCGAGCAACGCCTTCGCTCCCTCTTCGGTGCCGGGGAAGTCGAGACGGGTTACGGGGCCCGCAGGGCGAGCGGACGATCCTGCCCCGGCCGAAACGGTCGCAACAGGGACTTCCGCCGTCGACCCGGACGAGCCGGGGTCGCTCTTCTTGTCGCAGCCGACGAGGCTCGTTCCGAGCACGATGATCGAAAGCACGACGGGGGTACGCATGGAGGGGACTCCTGGGTGGTTCGGAGCTCGAACGTTGGCATGCGGGCCGGACGCGGGTCAACCCGGTCGACAGGTGAGGGGTCCTGTCGGGCGCGAGCCTGTGGCGGGAAGGACCCACAACGCCGCCGCGGATCGTGTCGTCGAGAACGCATGGGGCGCCCCGCGATCATGAGAAATGCCTTGATTTGCTGCGATCTCGAACCGGGCACGGCCCTTGCTCAAGGGGCAAGCGCCCGCAGCACGCTGTCGTGCGCGGGACGACAACAGCTGATTCCGCAAGGAGTACGAAGATGAGAATCAATAGCTTGATGGTGATGTTCGGCGTGCTTGCGCTGGGAGCGGTGGCCTGTGGTAGCGACGACGAGGACGAGGACACGGGGGGCTCGAGCAGCGCGGCGCTCGGGGAGAGCTGTGAGGCCTACTACGGCAAGGGCGGCTGCTGCCTCGAGGTAGCCGGAGACCAGCAGGCGTCGAAGGACGTGTGCGGGCAGGGTTTGGAAGCCATCAACTCCGGGTTGGCCCAGGGTGCAAAGCCCGCCGACTACGAGCCTTCGTGCAAGGCGGGTTTGGACGCTGCGAAGTCTGCCAGCTACTGTCAGTAACCCATCTCCGAACGCGACCTCGAGCCAGACCGGTTGGACTCAGGTCGCCGCCACGGCTGCCCAGATAGGGGCCGCTGTCTTCTCGGACAGCGCCCCTCGGGCCGCTGCTTTCACCCGGCCGCGCGGGTCCAGAACGTACACAAAAGGCGAGTCGCTTCCCGTGGCCACGCCGAGCTGTTCGGCAAGCGCGCCGTGCGCGTCGACGAAGGTGTCTTTCCAGTAGGCTCGAGGCACCTTCCCCCGGGCCTTGTCACGCACCAGGAAAGCGGGCACCACCACGGACAGGTCGAGGGCCAGAAAGACCACCCGTCGCAGTTGCCGATCACCGTATCTGGCCTGTGCCGCGCGGACCCACGCGGTCATGCGATCGGCAGCAGCGGGGCTCGTCACCACCACCACGAAGGTCTCTCGCCCACGGAGATCGGTCTGTGTCCGCTCGCTTCCCTCGAGGTTCTCGGCGCGAAACGGCGGGAACTCAGCCCCCTTGCGCGGAGCACCTCGCGGCGTCGTGGCCGCGAGGGCGACGGGCGCAGCCGCCACGCCCATCAAGAATGCGCGTCGGTGGATGCCGGTGAGGGACATGGGACCTTCGATGCCGCGCAGGGCGGTCGGGTCTCTGGGGCGCGCAGCGCTACTCTTCCGGGTCAGGACGGTCAGCCCGGGGCTGCATCCCTGCCTTCTCGAGAAGACGGTAGAGGTGCCTGCGCTCGATGCCCGCGATGCGAGCCGCCTTGGAGATGTTGCCTTCCGTCAGGCGCATCAGGTCGTGAAGGTACTCGGACTCGAAGCGTGCGAGGATCTCGGCCTTGGCTTCGTGAAAGGGGCGGTCGGCGCGGACCAGCCACGGCTCTTGCCCCGCGCCCGCGGGACCCAGAACGATGGGCATGTTCTTGAACTCCGTTCCCGGCAAGCTAAGGGCCACCGCACGAGCCACCACGTTGCGCAGCTCCCGGACGTTGCCCGGCCAGCCATACGTCGTCAGACGATCCATGTTCGGACACCGGTCCACGTGGTCCGACGCCCCCTGCCGCAAGAGGAACGAGCGAACCAGGTCCGGGATGTCATCCATGCGTCGTCGCAGGGGCGGCAGCTGGACCTCCACGACGGCGAGGCGATAGTAGAGGTCACCGCGGAAGGTGCCTCGCGCGACTTCTTCGCGCAGATCTCGGTGGGTCGCCGCGACGAAGCGCACGTCGAACCGTTGCATCCGAGTCGAGCCGAGCCTGGCGGCCTCGCCGCGCTCGAGCATGCGAAGGATCTTCGGTTGCAATCGCAGCGGCAGATCCCCGATCTCGTCGAGGAACAAGGTTCCCCCGTGCGCGAGCTCCAAGGCCCCCGCGCGATCCACGTGCGCCCCCGTGTACGCGCCCCGCACGTGACCGAACAGGTCGCTCTCGATCAGCGTCTCGCTTGCCGCCCCGCAGTCGAACGTGATGAAGGGCCCTTTGCGTCGTGGGCTGCTGTCATGAATCCCGAGCGCCCCCAACTCCTTGCCCGTCCCGCTCTCGCCCATCAGCAAGATCGGCACGTCGCTCTGGCTCGCCCGCTCGAGCAGCGCGTACACCTGCCGCATCGCCAGGCTGCCCCCCACCATGTCCCCGAACCGAACCTCGGTGCTCGGAGGGATGCGGACCTGGTTCTCTTGCGGCAGCAGCTGAAGAAACGTGTGCCCCACCCGCAGCACCGACCCCGCTGTGACCGTCGCCTTCTTCAACGCGGTCCCGTCCAGCAGTGTCCCATTGCTCGACCCCAAGTCCGTCACCTCGAACCCGTGCATCTCCGGTCGAATCGCGCAATGCCGCCCCGACACCGATTGGTCCGACAGCACCAAGTCCGCCGGTGCGGCCGCCCCCACCACCATCCCCGCGGGCGGAACCTCCACCTCCATGCCCGCGTCGGGTCCGTGAAGGACTCGCAGCCGGCACCGAGGCACGCTCGACACCGGATCCACCCGATTGGTCACTCGATCCATCATGACCGCACCGTCCCGCTTGGGATTGGCACCATGACGTCAGGGTATCCTCGACGCGTGATGGGATCAAAGCACACCGAAGCCGGTCTCGAAGCGTGATGGGATCCAGGAACGGCCGTGCCCAAGGGCCAACTACGCCGAGTCCAAGGGCCAACCACGCCGTGCTTCAGCGCGCTCGCAGCGTCTTGCACCCGGAGGCTACCTCGATCTCTCGGGTGGAGGCCTCGATCTTGGCGTTCGCAACGCCGTTCTGCCCGTCGTCGACGATCCACAACTGGTCCCCGGGCTTGAAGGTCTGGTTGGTTCGCGAGTTGCTGCTTAAGCTGCTGTAGCGTCCGCTGCCGAACTTGGGCTTGTCGCCGAAGAAGACCTTGACGGTGTCGGAGCAGGCGTTGACGAGGGTGACGGAGACGGTCGCGGGGGCAGTTGCGGTCTCGGCCTCGGGGGTGACGGCTGGCGTGGCCGGGGACGCAGACGGGGTGGTGGGCGCTCCCGTGGCCGCGACGCCGGGCTGGGACATCATGGATGACGCGCTGCCGGCGTAGGTGCCGAGCATGGAGCAAGCGCTCGAGACGAGGCCGAGGGTGATGACGGTGAAGAGCGTGGAGTAAGCAGGGTGACGCATGGGATGAACCTCTTGTGGGAAACGGACCGCGTATTCGGGTCCGGTCGGTGGTTGCGCCGGGTGGTAGAGCAAGGGCTGTGCCGTGGCGGATCCCCGCAGAAAACGTGGTTGGGGGGTCGAGACTGGGTCCTGCACGGCTCACGTTGGGGGCGAGGATCGTGTCAGGCATGACGCAGGTCTCGGCGTGAGGGCGAGCGGGTCAGGCCACGCCAATCGGCTTGATGTCTCGGCAATTCCGGAACTTCGGCCAACCCAGGTCGATTTTCCCCGGAAGATTCACTGAATCTGAGTCCCTGTGCTACGTCGAACCGCACGATGTCGCGTGGTCGCTCCGTCTTCGTGTGCTTGCTGGCGATCCTTGCCGTGCTCGTCTGCGTGGTGTCGGAATCGTCGGCGCAGACCCACGCGAAGACGCACCGGGTGGAGAAGGGCCAGACGCTGGGGGCGATCGCGCGCCGCTACCAAGTCTCGGTGGACGCGCTGTGCAAGGCCAACAGGATCCGAAGGACGGATCGGATTCGCCCGGGGCAGCAGCTCGTGATCCCATCTGACAAGCGGGAGCCGGCCACGGCGCCAGCCAAGACGGATGGGACGGCGCGAAAGGAGACGGACTGGCAGCAGGGATTGCAGAGGCTGGAGGTCCCAGGCGCACCCCCCGCGTTCTTCTACGAGCCGATGGGGGCGGGGCGCATGGGGCTTCGGCCGGTCTTCATGGTGCTGCACGGTCGGGGGGGCAGCGCTTCCGCGTTCTGCGCGCGATGGGCTCCTGTGGTTCGACCCATGGGGTGGCTCGTGTGCCCGAGCGCCCCTCATGCCCACGCGGGCGGGCAGACCTGGGAGAACGACTGGGCGGCAGGACGAAGGGTCGTGCAGGCGTCGCATCAGGCCTTGCGCGCCAAGTACGGGCGGCGCGTGCAGCTGGTGGGCAATACGCTGATCGGCTTCAGCGAAGGGGCGTTCGTGGCGATGAACGTGGGGGTGCGCGAGCCCCGGACCTTCAACCGCTGGCTCATCCTAGCAGCGGACGACAGCTACTGGGGTGCGGAGGCCGCGCAGTTGCTTGGGCGTGCGCGGGGACGCCTGCGGCGCGTCTATCTCATCACGGGCAAGCAGGACGAGGTGTTCGACGGGACACTCAGGACACAAGCGCTGCTTCGCCAGGCTCGGGTTCCGGTTCACATCTCGGACCCGTCGGAGATGGGTCACGAGGTGGCGCTGGAGAGCAAGCGGTCGATGTACCAGGCCGCCCTCACGTGGCTGCAGCGATGATCGGCAAAGATGAGCGCTATTTCGACAGGTTGGACCCAATGAACGAAGGAATCGCCCGCCCTGGGTTGAAAGGCGTGCCAACCCGCGTCAACGTGGGTCCCGTCATGGTCTTGCGACATGTCTTGCTGTGGATGGCCTTGCTCGCGGTGGTACTCGTCGGCGCGGTGCCGGCCTCGGCCCAGGGCAAGTGTGCGACGCACACGGTGGGAGAGGGCCAGTCCCTGTGGAAGATCGCGAAGCGTTACCACGTTTCGGTGGACGCGATCCGAGACCAGAACGGGTTGACCCCCGGGGACCCGATCAAGCCGGGGCAGGTGCTCGACATTCCGCCTCGCACCGGCACGTGCGGCAAGGCCAAGCGAACGCCCGCCCGCCCTGCCCCATCGCCGGCCAAGCCCGAAGAGAAGCCGGCGGAGAAGGCGGCAGAGAAGCCAGCCGACAAGCCTGTCATCGCGCCTCCCCCCGCCTGGACCCAGACCCAGAAGACCGCCGAGGAGCGAGGGGTCAACCCCTGCAATACCCCCGACCCTGGCTTCGGCATCTATGACCGCTGGGATCGATCGCCCTCCATGGGCCAGATGATCAGTCCCCAGAAGGGCGGCATCAGCCGGTCAGGGCAGTTCGACGTCATGTTCCACTTTCACGGTCACGAGGCCGTGCGCAAGGAGTGGGTCCACGTCATGGACGGCGCCGTGCTCGTGGGGATCGACCTCGGGCTCGGCTCCGGCCCGTACGAGTCCGTGTTCCGCTCGCCCAACGCCTTCCAGAACCTGGTGCGCAGCGTGGAGGTTGCCGTCGCCAAAAAGACGGGCAATGCCAAGGCCCGCGTCCGCAAGGTCGGCCTGAGCGCCTGGAGCGCAGGCTACGGCGCTGTCGGCGAGATCCTTCGGACGTCCTACGGCAAGCAGGTCGTGGACACGGTGGTGCTGCTCGACGGGCTGCACTGTGGTTACACGGGCAAGGCGCTCAACGACCCGCAGCTCGAGCCTTTCCTCGCGTTCGCGCGGCGCTCGGCCCAGGGCAGCAAGTTCATGTTCGTGAGCCACTCGTCGATCATCCCGCCGGGCTATGCCTCCACGACGGAGACGGCGAACTACCTGGTGCACAAGCTCAACGGTCGGCCGCGTGCGGTGCGCCCGAGGAGCTCGGACCCGATGGGGCTCGAGCTCATTTCGCGCTACGACCGCGGGGGGTTTCACGTGCGGGGCTACCAGGGCAACGACAAGATGGACCACTGCGCGCACATCGGGCTGTTGCGGGACATCTTGCGGGTGCACGTGAAGCGACGGTGGCAGTCGCCCAGGGGGCGCAAGGGTTGACCGTCCAGACTGTGCGGTGACCGCATGCGCGTTGGGTCGCTGCGGCGGCTGTGCTAGTTCTTCCTTCGATGTCCAGCTCGCTCCAGTCCGACCTCGACGCGCTGCTTTCGGAGGTGGTCAAGCACTATCCCGAGACGGATACCAAGCCCATCGCGAGGGCGTTCGAGGGGGTGACCGAACACCTTGACGCGGACCGGGCGCGGCGTGCCATGGACGCGGCGATGATGCTGGCCGGCATGCGCCTGGACCCGCCGGCGGTCTGTGCCTGTCTCGTGACCACGCTTCGGGACAAGATAGCGCAGCCCAAGTTGGTCGAGGCCTTCGGGGCCGAGATCGCCACGATCGTGGAGGGTGTGGGCAGAGTCGAGGCCATCCGGTGGGACCGGATCGAGCAAGAAGCGGCCGAGTCTCTGCGCAAGATGTTCATCGCCATGGCGGCCGAGATCCGCGTTGTGATCATCGTGCTCGCCCTGCGTGTGCAGAAGATGCGAGCCCTGGAGACGTCCCAGGACACCACGGCACGTCGTCGCGTGGCGCGGGAAACCCTCGAGGTGTTCGCCCCCCTCGCGAACCGCCTCGGCGTCTGGCAGTTCAAGAGCGAGCTCGAGAACCTGTCGCTGCGGGAGCTCGAGCCTGAGACCTTTCACGAGCTCGAGAAGTTGCTGCAGGAGCGACGGCAAGAGCGGATGCGGCTCATCCGCCAGGCGATCGCCATTCTTCAGGAGAAGCTGCCGGAGCAGGGGATCCGGGCGGTGGTCAACGGCCGGGCCAAGCACCTGTACAGCATCTACAAGAAGATGCAGCGCAAGCGCGTGGGGCTGGACCAGATTCACGACGTGAGCGCGGTCCGGGTCATCACCGAGCAGGTGGGCGATTGTTACGCGGCCCTCGGCCTGGTGCACAGCATCTGGGTCCCCTTGCCCGGCCAGTTCGACGACTACATCGCCCGGCCCAAGGAGAACCTTTACCGGTCGCTGCACACCACGGTGGTCGGACCCGAAGGCAAGCCCCTGGAGATACAGATTCGTACGCGGGAGATGCACGACTACGCCGAGTACGGTGTCGCGGCGCATTGGGCCTACAAGGAGGGGCGCAAGGCGGTCAAGGACGCCGACCAGAAGTTCGTGGTGCTGCGGCAACTCATGGACTGGGAGCGCGACGTGGCCGACCCGCATCAGTTCGCGGAGCGTCTGAAGACCGACGTGTTCCGGGACCAGGTGTACGTCTTCACGCCGGCTGGGGACATCGTGGACTTGCCGCTGGGGTCGACCCCGCTCGACTTCGCCTACCGGATTCACACCATGGTGGGGCATCGGTTCCGCGGCGCCCGCGTCAACGACCAGATCGTGACCTTGGACTACCAGCTCAAGACCGGCGACCGGATCGAGATCCTCACCCAGAAGAAGCCGAGCCCGAGCCGCGACTGGCTGAACGCGGCCTCGGGGTACCTGCGCACCTCGAGCGCCAAGAGCAAGGTGAGGCAGTGGTTCCGCGAGCAAGGCCGCGACACCGCCGTCCAGCAAGGTCGCGAGATCGTCGAACGTGAGCTGCACCGCCTCGACCTCGCCCACGTCACTCTCGCCGACATCCTCGCCAAGCTCGAATACGAAAAGCCCGAGGACCTGTTCGCCGCCGTCGGCTTCGGCATCCGCTCCGCGCATTCCGTGGCTGCCTCTGCCCTGCAAATCGAGCGGGAGAAGGCTCCCCCGCCCGAGTTGCCTCCCGTCAGCGAGCCCGCAAGGGCCCGCCGCACTTCGTACACCGGCGTCTCCCTCTCCGGGGTCGACGACATCCTCGGCAAGCGCGCGAGGTGCTGCAGCCCCGTGCCCGGCGACGCCGTCCTGGGCTTCATCAGCCGTGGGCGTGGCATCATCATCCACCGCAGGGACTGCTCCAACATCGACACCACCTCAGAGCCCGACCGCTGGGTCGGGATCGATTGGGGACCGGGCGGGGAGGAGCGGCACCCCGTCGACCTCGACATCATCGTTCACGACCGGCAAGGACTGCTCCGGGACCTGTCGGACCTCATCGCGCATACCGGGGCCAACGTCCGATCCGTGCGCGCCGACACCCGCATCAAGAAGGACACGGCCAGAATTCGCCTCTCCCTCGACATCGTCAGCTCCGACCAGGTCCTTCGCGTCCTCGACAAGCTCGAGCGACACAAGGATGTCGTGTCCGTGCGACGCGTCGGGAAGTAGGAGGTTCCCGCAGGCTGCTTCAGGTGGATGCAGACGGAGTGACGGTGGGGGTACGCACGAACTAGGAACAGAGAACACGGCAATGCGAACACGGAACGACGCCAACGCCCAGAGAGCTGAAACCGTCGTTCGCCTCCGCCCTCCCATGGATGAACTTGGCGCAAGTCCTTGCCCCGTCCGTGCCCGCCGAGCCCGCGGCAGACGACAATCCTCTCCCTCTGCGGCTCTCTGCGGAATCTGCGGCCGGCGACCGGTAGACACCTCGCGACTCGTCGCGATCGCCTTGCTCCTTGTCGCCAGCTCGGGGTGCGACCGATGCCAGCGCACGACCCCCTCGCCGCCGTCGTCCCCGCCGGTCGTTGCCTCCGCGGGTCGCGTGGAGCTGGACCGAGCCGAGCCCCTTCCTTCGGACACGCAGGGTGAGTCGGACGTCGTCTGGCCGACGGAAGCTCGCAAGCCGCCGATCGCGGACACGGGCATCTTCGGCGACCTGGACGCGAAGGTGCAGGTTCGGCTTCCAGGCTGGCTCGCGAAGGGGCCGGACGTGGTCGTGTCGACGCCGGGGGCCGAGGCTCGGTTCGTGGTGGTCGACGGGGTCGCGGTGGGGTTCGCACCGGGCTTGATGCCGACCACGTTCGAGGTGGCGTCGCTGTCCCCATGGGACCGGGACGGTGACGGGATCCCTGACCCGCTGGACATCCTGATGGGCGCGAAGAAGACCGTGCTCAACGGCGCGGCGTACCGCAGCACGTACCGCGTGCTTCCCTATCCGGGGGGGGATATCCCGCGCACGGAGGGGGTCTGCACCGACGTCATCATCCGTGCGCTGCGCAACGCGGGCATCGACTTGCAGAAGGAGATCCACGAGGACGCCAAGGCGCGTCGATCGGCGTATCCCGGGATCGGCAACCCGGACCGGAGCATCGACCACCGGCGGGTTCGCAACCTACTGCCCTACTTCAAGCGGTACTGGACCTCGCTGCGCGAGGACCCGAAAGACACGTCGGTGCCGTGGATGCCGGGGGACGTCGTGTTCCTGGACACGATGAACGACCCGCAGCCCGAGCACATGGGCGTCGTGTCGGATCGGCTGGGGGAGTCCGGCTTCCCGCTGCTGGTCAACAACTGGACGGACGGGCACCGAACGGCGGAGATGGACCTGCTGTCGTTCGTCCCGGTGCGCGGGCGGTTTCGCGTTCCCATGGGGCGCTTTGCGGTGCCTGCTGCGCACGCGGGGCTCGAGGGGTTGCTCTCGCGCGGCGGCCTGTCCGTTCCTGTCGTGCACCGACAGTTGGTGGTGGTGACGATCCCCACGTGGGACAGCTCGTCGGGGGAGCTTCGGCGATTCGAGCGTCGGGACGGGGGTTCGTGGTCGCTGGTGGGCGCGTCCTGGCCGGTTGTGGTGGGGGAGAGGGGGATGGGTCGGGGGCGTGGGGTGGTCGACGGCTTGCTGGGTCGTCTTCCGACGAAGAAGGAGGGGGACTTGCGATCGCCGGCGGGAGTGTTCCGGTTGGGGGAGGCGTTCGGGCCGGACCCCGCGCCGCCGTATGCGCCTGGGGCGTGGCCGTGGAAGCCGGTGGGGGATCGGGACCGATGGGTCGACGACCCGAGGTCGTCTCACTACAACACGTGGCAGAGGGACGATGGCACGGGGGGGTGGACCTCGGCGGAGGCGCTCTCGCAATACGCCCTGGGCCTGGTGGTGGAGCACAATCGTGAACCTGTGATTCCTGGGGCAGGCAGCGCGATCTTCCTGCATGTCTGGCAGGACGCGTCGACGCCGACCTTGGGTTGCACGGCGCTGGCGAAGGACCGGCTGGTCGAGCTTTTGCGTTGGCTGAAGCCTGGTGAGGCGCCCGTGCTGGTGCAGCTTGCCGGGCGCATGTACGAAGGCTGAGGCCGCGCGGCGCCGTTCTTCGGCATGCTACGTCGACCGTCTGCCCCGGGGTCTCGCCCGTGTACGCCAGGACGTGCTAGCCTACGCTCGTCACCATCTGTTGCGACGATCGGAGAAAGAAGTCGAGACCATGCCTCGGTCACTTGCAAGCAAGCTGGGTTTCGCGGGCGGAGCGCTCGCGCTGGTGCTTTTCTTGGCTCCTCCCGCGATGGCCGCCCCCACGCAGGTCCGGTTCGTCGATGTGGACTCCGCGAGCTACGGTTCCTTCGTCGGCGTGTACGGCGCCGGTTTCGGGGACACGAAGGGACAGATCTCCTTCGGCGGTGCGACGTCGATCGACGTGCCGCTCTGGTCGGACGGGTTGATCATCGCGAAGATCCCTGCCGGTGCGCAAACGGGCGTGGTGAAAGTGACGGCGGGTGGCGTGGCGGCGGAGGCGCCGGTGCCGCTCAAGATCCATGCAGGAATCATCTACGTGGTGTCGACGGCGGGCAGCGACAGCAACGTAGGCGACGAGCAGAACCCGTTCCAGTCCTTGCACAAGGCGCTCACGGTCGTGCAGCCGGGCGACACGGTCCTCATCCGCGCGGGGACGTACGACGAGCAGGACCTGAACACAGCGGCGCCTCTGCCCGCGATGTACTTCCGTCCGACGAACGGCGGGGACGCGGCCAAGCCGATCACGTGGCGTGGACACGGTCAGGACGTCCCCGTGATTCGGGCCACGCAGTCGCTCGCGTCCCAGAGCCCGGTTCTGTACGTGGAAGGCGAGTACTTGCGGTTCGCGCGCCTCGAGATCAACGGGGCCAACAACAGCTCGAGCGGCGTGTCCGTGTGGGCGTCGAACACGTGGCTCGTGGGGCTCGAAGTCCACTCCTTTGGGGAGACGGGCATCACGGTCGGCGACACGAACTCCGCGATGATCGCGGGCAACCGCATCCATGGGGGGGGCACGCGACCGGACCTCGATCACGGCATCTTGATGCTGGGACAAGGCGCGACCATTCGCAACAACGAGATTCGCGACCTTCCCAACGGCTACGGCATCTTCCTGCAGTACCAGACGCAGGGGTCGACCAACGTGTTCGGCAACTTCGTGCACGACGTGGCCGGTGGCGGCATCGGTCTTTCCCGGGTGAAGGGTGGCAACCGCATCTACAACAACATCGTGTGGAAGGCGGGGTTGAGCCAGGGCTGTCGGTGCGCCGTGCAAGCCGCCTACGGGCGAGCGGCCGGGGAGCCTTCGTCCTCGGACCACATCTATTACAACACCCTCGCCGGTCCGGGCTTCACCGGCGTGTTCGTGGCCGACCGCTCCGGCACCGTGGAGATGCACGGCAACATCTTCTCCGACTTCAAGGTCGGCATTCGGGTCGACGACGAAGGGTCGAAGACGTCGCTCTCGTCGTCGCACAACCTGTGGCACGGGGGAAGCGCACCTCCGGAGTTCAAATGGGGCGGCCCGTGGCTCGAGTTCGCGGACTTCAAGACGCAGAGCCAGCAGGAAGGCAGCTCGCTACTCGCCGACCCGTCGCTGATCAGCCCGGCCACGGGTGACATGCACCTTTCGTCCATCAGCCCTGCCATTCGAGCCGGTGGTGGACCCGACCGTCCTACCGCGGACTACGACGGGGTGGAACGACCTGCGGAGCCCGACCCACTCGACATGGGCGCGCTGCAATACACCGGAGTGAGCGGTTCGGGAGGCTCTGGCGGCTCTGGCGGCTCGGGTGGCGCCGGTGGGTCCGGTGGAAGCGGCGGCGATAGCGGGGCTGCCGGCTCCGGTGCGGAGGCGGGTGCAGGGGGCTCCGGCGGTTCCAGCGAAGGCGGCTCCGGCGGTTCCGGCGGCGGGGCTGATGCGGGCAAGGACAGCGGCACCTCCGGCGGCTCCGACGACGAAGGCGGGGGTTGCGGTTGCACGACACCCTCGTCGCACGCGCGCGCACCTTGGGCTTTGCTCCTGGGTCTGGCCGCCCTGGCCTGGCGCCGTCGACGCTGACGCGCCACACGAACGCTTGGCAATCGCCAGCGCTTGGACCATGGTCCCGCCATGTTTTCGTACGTGGACCCGTCGGTGAAGCGCGACCTGCTTCGCGACGGCAAGCTCATCTTTCTGGACGACAAGGGTCGCGCCTGCGAGGACCGGCCCGGACAGGTCGGCCCGTCCATCAGCCTCGTGGGGCCCGTGCCCCTGCCCGTCGGAATCTGCCAGGGTGAGCCTCGTTTCCGCTGGTACGCATGGGTCAAGCACTCCGACCTGCACCGGATCGAGCAGGTGGTCGAGCGGGTTCGGGTCGACGGGCCTCGCATGCTCTTCGCCCTCGTGTCCGAGTACATGGCGGTCAACTCGGTCCTTCTGTACGGAGACTTCGACGAGGCCGAAGCCCCGCTCGTGCGGGTACATTCCAACTGTCTGACGGGCGACGTATTCGGGTCCATGCGTTGCGACTGCGGGCCTCAGCTGCAGCAAGCGCTCGACCGGATCCAGCAGGAAGGCGTGGGAGCCTTGGTCTACATGGCGGGGCACGAAGGGCGAGGCATCGGCTTGTGGGCCAAGGCCATCACCTACTTGCTGCAGGATGCCGGACAGGACACCTACCAGGCCAACGAGAAGCTGGGTCTGCCCGCGGACTCCCGGGACTTTCACGACGCCGGTCTCGTGGTTCGCCACTTCCGAGGCGGCAAGGACAACATCCGCTTGCTCGGCAACAACCCGATGAAGCGTGAAGCCATGGAGGCGGTCGGGTTGCAGGTCGTCCAGGAGCCGCAGGTGGTCGGGCTCACGCGCTTCAACGTGCGCTATCTCGCGTCCAAACGCGAGAAGGGGCACATCATCCCGGCCGAAGCGCTCTCGAGCATTCTGCCCGCTTGCGCGGCGGACGAGGACGGGTGAGTCACAACCGCTTCACCCGCCCGGAAATCACCTTGCGCACCGTCTCGTAGCTCGGCGGCGGCCCTTTCTGCAAATCCTTGCCGTCAACGAGCACAGCATCCGATCGGCCCCACTCCGCGACCGCGCTTCGCGTCGAGGTGTCGATCTCGTGGAACACGACCTTGTCGCCATGTTCGGTGGCCGCGCGCCTGGCCCGTTCGTACGTGAGGTTCTGGGCCATGCACCAGCCGCTGGAGAAGGCCGCAATCTGCACTTTGCCAGGCACCGGGTCGGGCAACCTGTTGAACGTGGGCAACCAGCGTGGCGGCCGCGCGTCCTCGGTGAACGGCTTCCAGAGCAGCGCCGCGAGCCCCTGGCGGTCCACCTTGCGATAACCGTGCTTCTTGAACCAGGAAGCCTTCATCCAGAACGGTAGCCACAGGCCCCAGGCCGCCATCCCCCGGGCGCCGAGACCGCGAGCGTCTTGCTCCGCGGCTTCGAGCAGCGCCGTGCCCATCCCGTGCTTCTGAAAGTTGCCGCGACCCTGCCGGTGGCCGTGCACGTGGATGCAATAGATGAAGTAGAGCCCCTCCCCATCGACGCTCGAGTGTTCGATCGGGCCGTACTGGATCATCCCGCCTTCGACGTCTGCGTCGTCCAAGGCGAGCTTGGCCCGCAGCCCCCGTTGCAGGCTCCGGTCCAGCCACGCGCGACGCCTGGGTCCCGCTTCTTTCGCGTCTTCGGACCAGTCTTCGAGACAGAGGCAGAACAAGTCCTTCTTGTCGTCGGGCAGGTCAATGACCTTCATCCTTCCCTCTTTGTGTTCATATCTCCGCGGCCACGCGAGTACCCTGATCGATCGCCCGTTTCGCGTCCAGCTCCGTGGCCTCCGCGGCGCCACCGACGAGGTGCACCACCCGCCCGGCAGCTCTCAGCTCGTCCTCCAAGTCTCGCAAGGAGAGCTGTCCCGTGCACGGCACGATGTGGTCCACCTCGATCAGCCGGGGCTTGTCCTCCACCGTGACGTGTAGCCCGGCGTCGTCGATGCGGTCGTAGGTCACCCCCGGCACCATCTCGACCTTGCGCTGGTCGAGGGTGGCCCGTCGGATCCAGCCCGTGGTCTTCGGGAGACCGAGCCCAGGCTTCCCTCGCTTTCTCTGCAACAGGTACACCTGCCTTGGCGACGGCTCGACGTGTTTCTCGACGCCATCCACCCCTCCGCGTGCACGCACCATGCGGTCCACGCCCCAGGCACGAAGGAATGCCACCGGGTCCTGGCTCGTGGCGGGCTCCGAGTGCGTCAGAAACTCCGCCACGTCGAAGCCGATCCCGCCGGCCCCGAGGATTGCCACGCTCTGCCCCACCTTCGCCGCGCCGGTGAGCACGTCGATGTACGACAGTACCTTCGGGTGATCGATGCCCGGAATGGGAGGTGTGCGAGGTCGTATGCCCGTGGCGAGCACGATGACGTCGAAGCCTCGATCGATGAGCTCGGACGCGGGCACGCGGTGGCCGAGCTGCAGCGTCACTCCGGTGAGCTCGAGCCTTCGGCGGAAGTAGCGGATCGTCTCCGAGAACTCCTCCTTGCCGGGCACGCGCTTGGCGAGGTTGAACTGGCCTCCCACTTCGTGGCTCGCTTCGAACAAGGTCACGTCGTGGCCGCGCTCCGCCGCGGTGGTGGCGCAGGACAGACCGGCGGGACCGGCGCCCACCACGGCCACGCGCTTGCGCGAGCGGACCGGGTGCAGGCGAAGCTCGGTCTCGTGACACGCGCGTGGGTTGACCAGGCAGGACGCGCGCCGATTTGCGAACACGTGGTCGAGACAGGCTTGGTTGCAGGCGATGCAGGTGTTGATCTCATCCGCCCGGTCCTGCTCGGCCTTGCGTACGAAGTCGGGGTCGGCGAGCAGCGGGCGCGCCATCGACACCATGTCCGCGTCCCCTCGCGCCAGGACCTCTTCCGCCACGTCGGGCATGTTGATGCGGTTGCTCGTGATGAGCGGGACGCGCACCTCGCTCTTGAGGCGACGCGTCACCCAGGTGAACGCGGCCCGCGGCACGACGGTGGCGATGGTGGGGATGCGCGCCTCGTGCCAGCCGATGCCGGTGTTGATGAGGGTGGCTCCGGCGTGCTCGACTTGCTTGGCGAGCGTGACGACCTCCTCCCACCGGCTGCCGCGCGGGACGAGGTCGAGCATGGACAGGCGGTAGATGACGATGAAGTCGCGACCGACGGCCTCGCGCGTCTTGCGGACGATCTCCACCGGAAATCGCATGCGGTTTTCGAAGGTGCCGCCCCACTCGTCGGTGCGCGTGTTCGTCCGCTCGACGAGGAACTGGTTGATGAGGTAGCCCTCGGAGCCCATGATTTCCACGCCGTCGTAGCCGGCCTCGCGTGCGAGCCGGGCGCAGCGGACGAAGTCGTCGATGGTGGATCGGACCTCGCGACCGGTGAGGGCGCGGGGTTTGAAGGGGCTGATGGGGGAACGGATGGCGGAGGGTGCGACCGCGAGCGGGTGGAAGGAGTAGCGCCCGGCGTGGAGGATTTGCAGGCAGATGCGGCCTCCCTCGTCGTGGACGGCGCGGGTGACGAGGCGGTGCTTGAGGGCCTCTACGCGGTTGGTGAGCTTGCTCGCGAGGGGTGCGAGCCTTCCTAGCAGGTTGGGGGCGTAGCCACCGGTGACGAGGAGGGCGGCGCCGCCGCGGGCGCGCGCGGCGAGGTAGGCGGCGAGCTTGCCGTAGTTCCAGAAGGCGTCCTCGAGGCCGGTGTGCATCGAGCCCATGAGCACGCGGTTGGGGAGGGTGACGAAGCCGAGGTCGAGGGGGGCGAGGAGGTGAGGATAGGGGTTGGACACGGGGGCAGTATGGACAGAGGGAGAGTCCTACGGCAAGCGGACGTCCAGCAGGTCGAACACGCGCTGGATCGGCGTGGCGATGCCACCGCCATTCATCCCGCCCCCGTGCATGATGCCGATGATCTCGTTCTGGTCGTTGAACAACGCCGAGCCGGAGTCCCCGGGGATCTGGAACTCGGTCTTGGCGCCGGCGACCTTGACCTCGATCTGGTTCGCGAAGTTGATTGCCCCGCCGAACCGCGCGTGGGGCACCGACTTGTTCGCGCTCACGTCCTCGATCCGCCCGTCGGTCCGGCGCGATGCAGTACCGCGCTTCCACACGGACTGCCCCACGCGATAGATCCCGGAGGACCCCCGCAAGGCCTCGCCCTCGGGGGTGCGGTTCGCGTACTCGACACCAACCTTGAGGTAGGCCACGGCAGCGTCGATGCGCGCGTCAAGGATGCCGCGCGCGTAGGTAGCCACGGCGTCGCGCTCCCCAGCGCCGTTGCCCTTGGAGGGTTGGTAAATCTCGGGGGCATCGCGGGTGGCGGTGCCGAACTCGGCGCGCATGACGTGCTCATTGCCCAGGATCATGGGCCGGCCCGTCTGGTTGCAGAACACGAAGCAAGCGATGGATCCCGGACCCGCGTGGTTGCCGCCGCTGATGCTGACGCCGATGAGCAGGGGCCGGTGTCTCGCCAGGTCCGGGGGGTTGGGGCTCGCCGGGTCGAGTCCTTTGATGAGCTTGACGAGCTCCGACAGCACCAGATACTCGGCATCCGCCGCGTGGTCCCGCACGACCTGGGCAACGGTTCGGGGGTGTGCCGGAACGAACAGCGTCTCGACGAGAGCGATGGCCCGGTACAGGTCCCGGATTCGCTTGGTTCGCTCCTTGTCCAGGTGAAGGCCGTCGCTCAGGGTCTTCTTCTGGGGGTCAGTCTTGCGGGCGAGCTCCGCGTCGATGCGGTCGATGAGCGTGTGGCGATAGCTCGCGCTGGTCCCCCGGAGGGTCGTCTTGATCTCGGTAAGTCGTGTCGCCCAGGCCTTGGTGTTCGCACTCATCGACAGTGACCTTCCCTTCCCTGCATGTGCAACTGGGAAGGAGACCGGAACCTCGTGACGAACGCAGGCGCGTCGATGCCCTAGGGGAAACAATGGGCAGAAGAGGCACCTGACGCAAGGCGTGATCGCCCGTCCTTGGACCCAATCACCCTTCGTGATCGTGCCGTGCCGGACTGAACTCGGGGTTTGCCCGACCCTACAACCCCAGGTTCTTCTTCATCCGCTCGATCGGCGGCTCCATGTTCGGAACGAAAGCCTCACCCGTGATCGCCTCGTAGATTCCCACGTAGCGGTGCGCCGCCTCCACCCTCACCTCGTCCGGAATCGTCGGGATCGGCCCCTCCCCCACGAACCCCTGGTCCTTCAACCAGCGCCGCAAGTACTCCTTGTCGAACGACTCGGGCGCCTCCCCCTTCTCGAACCGCTCCTCGTACGTGTCCGCAAACCAGAACCGCGACGAGTCGGGTGTGTGAATCTCGTCGATGACCACGATCGTCCCGTCGGGCTTCTTGCCGAACTCGTACTTCGTGTCCACGAGGATGAGGCCCCTGTCCTCGCACACCTTCTTGCCGAAGGCGAACAGGTCCATCGCGATCTTCGCGGCCGTGTCGAAGTCCTCCGGCGTGATCTGGCCCATCGCGAGGATCTCGTCGCGCGAGGCGGAGACGTCATGATCACCGTGCGCGGCTTTGGTGCTCGGCGTGAGGATGGGCGCGGGCAAGCGCTGGTTGAACTTCATCCCATCGGGCAGCGGGTGACCGCAGAACGTGCGCGCCCCCTTCTCGTAGTGCGTCCAGATGCTGGTGGACGTGGAGCCCGTCAGATACGAGCGGACCACCATCTCCACCGCGAGGGGCTTGCACTCGACCACCTCGACGATGCTGGGGTCGGGCTGGCGGATCATGTGATTCAGCGCGACGTGGCGCGACTTCTCGAACCACCACGTGGCGATCCGGTTGAGGACCTGGCCCTTGAAGGGCAGCGTTCCCACCACGCGGTCGAACGTGCTCACGCGGTCCGTGACCACGATGAAGCGACGCCCGTCACCGGTCATGTAGTTGTCTCGGACCTTGCCGACGTACCGTTCGCCCAGTCCGGCGAAGTCGGTGGCGTCCACGGTCTTGTCCAGAGCCTTGCGCAGCACGTCCTTGGTCACGGAAGGTTCGATTCGCGTCATGGGCGCGCAAGCTAGCGAAGGGGTGCGGGTGGCGCAACGAGAGTCGGACGTGACCTACCCAGTACTGTCTGCGGAAGGTCACCGAATCAGCGGGTTGCGCGCTTCCTCATCCTTGCGCAGACGTCGCGCCGCCAGCGCACTGGCCACCAACAGCAGTGCGAATGCCGACGGCGGGAGGCGTCCGCGGCCTCTGCCACCGCGTCGGGTCACCGAGCAATCGGACGACGAGCTGGAGGAGCCGCTGCACGTGTCCCCGGCCGAGCTTCCGGAATCGCCCGAACACGCGTCCGAACCCGACGAGGAAGACGAATCGCCCGAGCACGCGTCCTCCCCTCCCGAGTCCGAGGAATCGCCCGAGCACGCATCGCTCTCCCCAGAGTCGGAGGAGTCTCCCGCACAGGTCTCTCCGTCGTCCGTGTCGGAAGAATCCCCAGAGCAGGACTCGTCGGATGAGGAGGAAGAGGACGAATCGCCCGAACAGCTATCGTCATTTTCTTCCTCGTACGGGCGATTGCCGCTGGAGCTGTCGCCCCAACACGAGCCCTCGACGTAGACCTGCGTGGTGTCGCTGTCGTAGTCGTCGCCGTAGGGGTCTTCGTAAGGGTCTTGGGGCGGGGACCAGGTGGACCCGCCGCCGTATCCTCCCGTGTTGGGCGGAGTGCCGCCTCCGCCCGAGCCACCGCTGCCAGTGCTTCCCGCGGTTCCCGCGTCGGCATCGCACACGGAGCTGTCCCATCCGCCGCTGACGACCACGGCAGAGCGCGGCGCCCCGTCATGAACGGCGAGGGAGTCTTCGTGCCGCTCGGTCCACGGCGAAAGCTTGCCGGTCCAGCGCGTCAGCCAAAGCGAACCGGGGCTGATGCCGGCCATGGCCAGGGCGAGGTCGTCTGCGATTCCTCCACAGCGCAGGTCGTCGGCGGCGATCTCGCCTGGCTGCGCCTCTTCCTCGCAGGCCGGTCCGCTCACTTCGACGAGCGCGCCCGGCGCGCAAACCCGCCCGACCTTCGCCATGCTCGCCTCCATCGCGGCCACACGCGCGATGCACGACGCCGGGGCCGCGAGCGCCTCACCATAGCCCGACGCGCGATCGAAGTAGCCGTCGACCACGGCAGGAAGGAACGAGGAACCGCTGCCCAGCGGCAAGCTCCGGTAGATGGAGTCGTGCGAGGAAGCGTCGACCGCCCAGGAGGTCACGTCGAGCATCTTGCCGAGAGCGTCGCGGTAGTTGGTCGGGGGCACGCCGCCCGCGAGGGACCAGTGGACATCGGTCGGGTTGAGCGTGGACCAGGACTGGATCGCCGGGTTCGCGCGCCCATCGGCGAAGGCCCAGACGCGAAGCACGGCAGGCGACGCTCCCGCGCTGGTGAGAACCAAGGGTACCCTGGCGCTTGCGGAGGGAGACGCGACGCGGATCGTTCGGAGGGTGAAGGTTCCGGGGTCGACTTCGAAGCGCAACCGCACGAAGAGGAAGCCTTGGATGTCCAATTCGGCGAGCAAGGAGAGCGCATCGAAGGACAGGCTCATCCCTTGGTCTTGCACCCAGACAATGAGCTCCGACATGGTCATCACATCGGCGGGGGCAGCGGGAGCGACGGTGGCGATGGCGTCGACATCTCCTACCAAGTCATGGTCACCGGGGGCGGGGACCCTGGCTTGCTCGCAGGTGACCTCGGGTGGAGTCTGGGGAGGGAGCACCCGCGTGTGCGTGGTGTCCGCCAGAGCCTCGAACCAAGCGGCGGTGGAGAGGTCGACCCGCGCACCCGGGGAGACGGGAACGATGACGTGGATGTCGTCGGCCGCGCCTTCGAGCCTTGCGGAGAACCAGAGCGTGGACTGGGTGGGGCTGTGGGCGATCGCGACGCGAGCCTCGCGAAGCTCGGCGGAGTCGGGAGGGGAGGCCAGCAGCGCGGTCTGAGCGGGGGCGGTCATGCACCATGTCGCGACACTCAGTGCCGCCGTGGTCGTCAGGAACGTCCGCCCGATGCGCATGGGGTCATTGTACGCAATCCTCGTGCCGCGGGGCGGCCCGCCTCGACCCGTTGCAGCCTTTGGAAAACGAAGGGAATCTTTCCAGAGGGGGAAGGGATCGAGAACCACGGTTCTCGATCGCGCGGTCTCCAAGGTGTGGCACGGCGTTCACAGGGCTAGAAGACCAGAAACTAGGAACTAGGAAGAGGAATGCGAACACGGAACCACAGAGGACGCAGAGGGCACAGAAGGGTGGTGCGGAGGTAGGCCGTGCGTGTTGCGCCGTACTCCGCCCGTTCCTGGTTCTCTGTTGACTGCGCCTTCGGCTTCGTCGTCCTCCGTGGACTCCGGATCGCCTTCCGTGTTCTCAGCTCCTAGTTGATGTCCGTCATCCGTCCATCGTCGTAGCCGGGCCTCAACCCGGAAGGGACTTCGGGCACCCGGCACTAGGTCGTCGTCACCGCTTGAGCGCCGCGTAGAAGGCCCCTTGGCCCCGCCGCACGAGCAGCAGCACACTGCCATCCTTCAACACGTCCGCGACCTGCGCCATGGTGGGCATGGACTTGCCGTCGGCTTGGATGATGACGTCGCCGGGGCGGAGGCCTGCGATGTCGGCACTGGACCCTGGCAGCACCTGCACCACTTGAGCAACCTGTGGCGGCCTTTGATCCGAGGAAGGCGCCGAGCCGTAGGTCACGTCGCGCAGCGACAGGCCGAGGGAAGGGCCCCCTGCCGACGGCCGCTGCATGGGCAACGCAGGGGGGGGGGACTCGCGACGTTCCGTCAGCTGGACATCGGTGATGTAGCGCTTGCCTGCGCGAATCACCTCGAGCTTGACCTTCTCGCCCACGGGGTGCATCAGCACCTCGCGCATCAGGTCTTGCGCGTCCTGCACAGGCTTTCCGCCCACGGAAGCGACGACGTCCCCCGCCTGCAGCCGTGCGCTGTGGGCAGGACCTTGCGGGGCCACCTGATTGACCAAGGCGCCTGAGCCCGCAGGCACGCTCATCTGCGCCGCGATCTCCGGGGTCAAGTCCTGGACGCCTGCGCCGATCCACGCACGCCTCACCTGGCCGCCTTTCACCAGCTGCTCGGTGATGCGCTTCGCCATGTTGGAGGAGACCGCGAAGCCGATGCCCTGGCCCCTCCCCACGATCATCGTGTTGATGCCGATGACGTTGCCGTCGAGGTTCACCAGGGGTCCACCGGAGTTGCCCGGGTTGATGGACGCGTCGGTCTGCAAGTAGTCCTCGACAGGGTTGACGCCCAGACCTCCGCGCCCCTTCGCACTGAGCACGCCCGTGGTGACGGTGTGTCCCAAGCCGAAGGGAGAGCCAATCGCCATGACCCACTCGCCGACCTTGATCGTGTCACTGTCCGCGAGCTGCGCCGGACGCAGTCCGGTGGCTTCAACCTTGATGACCGCGAGGTCGGTGGCAATGTCCCGGCCCACGAGCGAGGCGGCAAGCAAGCGTCCGTCGTGCAACCGCACGCTGATGGCGATGGCGCCTTCGATCACGTGGTTGTTCGTCACGATGTGACCGTTGGGGGAGATGATGACACCGGACCCGAGCCCGCGACGGGTCGGGTTGGTGACGCTCGGGATGCCCTTGAACCAGCGGTAGACGTTGACGCTATCGTCGCGGACGGCGACCTCGAGCTGCACCACGCTCGGTCGGACGCGTTCGGCAACGGAGGAGAAGACGCTGGCGAAGCGTCGTGCCTCGGCGGGGGAGACCTGCTGGGCGACGGCATCCGCGGGGGTGAGGGCCGAAAAGGTCGCGGCGCAGAGGGCAAGGATAGGAAGGAGACGATAGGAAGATTTCACGAGTCCTCCGTTGTGGGAGCCGGGGGCAAGCCGGGGCATTGTCCCCGATCTGAGGGAGGTTGTGCACCCTCCGTGTCCGGAGCGCCAGCTTCGGGCCAGATCTCGTAGGGCTCGGGCGCGGCTTCGAGCTCGACTTGTCGGAGACACAAGCCCTGAGGAGGTGCGGTGATGCCGAGGATGCGACGGTCGAGGGTCGAGAGGCCTCGCGCCATGGTGCCGGGCGGGAGCTTGCCCCGGGCCACGTCGATGAGCGTGCCCACGATGATGCGCACCATGTTGTGCAGGAACCCAGTGCCCCACACGTCGACGAATACCAGGCGGGGGTCCTGGCTTGCGGATTCGATCGCGAGACTCGTGAGGGTGCGAACCGTGGAGGTGCGCTCGTCGGCGGCGGAACGGAACGCGGCGAAGTCGTGGGTTCCCACGAGGGCCCGGGCTTCCGTCCGCGCCAGATCGAGGTCCAGGCGGCCACCGACGCGCCA
This sequence comes from uncultured Polyangiaceae bacterium, assembly GCA_964488865.1. GTDB lineage: Bacteria > Myxococcota_A > Polyangia > Polyangiales > Polyangiaceae > MWCO01. The sequence continues at coordinate 60,117 of CAZAWR010000011.1, forward strand.
TGTGGTGGCGTCGAGGAAGGGGTCACGACGCACGTCCCGGAGCAAGGAGTAGCGGTACCACTTCTGCTTGGCGTAGCCGCGCGGGTCGAAACCGACAGGGACGATGGCCACGCGTCGGATGGAGATCTCGTCGGGCAAGTGACGATTGACGCCGAGCACCCATCCGCGAGGCGGAATCAGGCGCGTGGTGTCGAAGGCGACGAGCTGTCTGCGGGCGTGGACGCCGGTGTCGGTGCGGCTCACGCACCGAAGGGGGCCGGCGTGGGGATCGCACTCGCGCAGCGCGCCCCGCAGCTCACCGGCGACGGTTCGGGCGTTGGCCTGCTCGACAAGCCCGTGAAAGGGGCCGCCTGCATAGGCGATGGTGAGCAGGACACCTTGCGTGGCCGCAGGCACCATGGGGTCACCGCACGTTGAGGTAGCGCCCGGAGCGAATCAGGGGGCGCCCGTCGAGGTCCACGTCCTGGTTGCAGGAGGTGAGCACGAGCTGGCCGTCGGCATCCCAGGCGGCTTTGGTTTCGTCGGGGTACGTGGAGCCGAGGGACAAGTGGAGGCCCGGGATGTTTTGGTCGCAGATGACCTCGCCGATGGGGTCGGAGATGCCGATGTTGGTGCCGAGACTGGCCATGCCGACCCGGTCGAAGAAGCGGCCGCCCCTGAGCCAGGCCTTGACTTCTCGTGCCAGGGGACCGTGAGGGCACTGGACGTCCCGCACGTAGCCGTCGCGGATCTCGAAGGTGACGGGCTTGTACTTGAGGAGGCCTTCGCGGGACCCGAAGACCTCGCTCATCGACCCATCGCAGACGAACACGCCGTTGACGTTGGCTGGGCTGGTGATGATCTCGCCGGTAGGCAGGTTCTCCCACATGCCGCGCCGAATGATGCCGCTGTGCTCGGCCCAGCGGTGATGCGGGTCGCAGCTCACCTCGAGGTCCGTGCCGGTGATGCTTCGCACGCGCAGCACAGACTGCGGACGGAGCATGCCCCGGACCAGACTCGCGATGTTCGCGACGCGACGAGGGTCCGCGCCAAGCCCCGAGAGCATGGCTCGCTTGGTGACGCCGACCATGTGCGCATGCCGCAGCTTGCGATCGGCAGCGGCTCCCACGAAATCGCGACGCATCTGCGCCTCGCCCTCGACGAACCCCGCGATGAAGACGCTCGCTTCCACCCGCGCCATGTGCTGCAGAATGTCCGGGTGCAGCGCGGCGTGCGGACGCGGCTGCAGGTACTCGAGCACGAGGAGCGTCGCGTCCGCGTTACGCTGCTCGCAGGCATCGAGCAAGGCGCTGCCGAGGTCGAGCCGCGCCTCGTCGGCGACGAGCAGGACCTTTTGCCCCGGAACCACGGACAGGGCGCCTTCGATCACCCGCCGTGCGGACTCGACGAGGGAGAAGTCGACGGCCTTGAGGCGGTCCGAGGAAGAATTTTTTCGGGGATCATTCACAATCGGTGTTGTTACCCATAGCTCACAACCGGATGGCGGGGCCAGTCCTGCTCACCAGGCCTTCACCTTGTCGTAGATGGCGAACTGAGGCCGGATGTCGACGGGGATGCCGGAGCCGAGGCTGTCGAGGGCCTTCTTCATTTCGGGCGAGACCTTCGCGTACTTCTCGAGGAAGGCCTTGGACCCCTCGTAATCGCCATCCACCTCGAGCGTGAGGAACGTCTCGGCGAGCTTGCGCACGGCGCCCTTGACCTTCTTGAAGTCGATGCCGAAGCGCTCGGCCTTGTCGTCGTAGGTGATGGCGCCCTGCTCGCGCAGGAAGTTGAACGACGCCACCGCCCCGCGACCGTGCGCCTCGCCCACGCCGAATCGCACCTGGCGGAACACCGTTGCAAGGTACGCGACGTAGATCTGCTTCTCGTACGCACGGGGGAACAACCCCTTGTCGACGAGGTAGTGGGCGCTCACGAGGCCCGCGATGTCCGCCTTAGCCTCCTCGATGGCGCTGTACTGCTCGCGCAAGGCCTTGTTGACCTCGGTCTTGGACCCGTCGGGCAGGGTGATGATGCCCGGGCCGAGGCCGTGGGCGATCTCGTGCATGAGGATGTACGAGAACATGGCCTCGAAGTCGAGAAGCGCCCGCTGATCGGCCGACAGCACCCTCTCGCTGATCGGGATGACGATGTGATCGAACTTGCCTCGCAGCACGTTCTTCATCATCACCTTCTTCGAGCCCTTCTCCTTGCGCACGTACTCGTCGTTGGGCAGGTTGTAGGCCACGGTCTGCACGCCCGCCTGGCCCGCGTTGCACAGCAGTTGAACGACGTCGATGGGGGAGCCTTGGTTGCGCTCCGCCATGCGCGCGCGCTGCTTGACACTCATGGGCAGGTTTCGCTCGAGCGCGTTCATCTGCTTGCCGATGGTCTCGAGCTTCTTGGACTCCTGCGTGTCTCGCAGGGAGATGAAGGCCTCGAAGCTCGCCTTCAGACCGAGAAGCTGATCCGCGTAGGTCTCGTAGGGGCCGAGGGTCACCTCGATGGAGCCCTTGACGTCCATCCACGCCATGTCGCTTTCGCGGTACTCGTTCGAGAGGAACGCGTCGGCGCGCTTCTCGAGGAACGTCTTGAGGGTGGGCTCCTTGGCCAGACTGGCAGCTCGCCGAAGGGCGCTGGCGGCGAGCGTGAGCTTGTCGGCATGGACCTTGGAATAGGGCACGGCCTCGAGCACCCCGCCGTTGCGACGGATGGCCGTGAAGTAACCGAGGAACGCGTCCTTCTGGCCGGGGTTGGCCTTCACAAACGCCTCGAATTCGTCCTTCGTCATGTCCGCCGGGTGAAAGGCTCCGCCGGGCAGGCGACGTTTGGTCCCCACGAAGGGCTCATCGTGGTGGAGCGTGTCCCACGGCCCGGCCATCATGTCGAAGTACGCGAGCGCGCTCGGGTTCGACGACAGCTGGGCGCGCATCGCCGGGATTTCGGGGTCGATCTGATCGATGAACAGCTCGTGCATGAGCCTCGACGCCTCGACGAGCGGCACCAGCACCTTTTTGTCGTCGTTCGCAACGGCGGCCTCGTCGAAGTCCATGACCACGGTGGCGAACTTGGCGAGGCGGGCATCGATGTCCGCGGCGATCGTCAAGGCAGGGGTTTCGGGAAGCGAGACGGGGGCTGATTCCGGGGCTTCGGGCATCATGGGAGCAGGGGGAATGCTGGGTTCCTTGGGGGAGCCGCCACAGGCGGCCAGCAGCAACGCAAGAGTGAACGGTAGAACGCGGCGCATCTGGGTTCCTTGGGGATGGGGTGAGGCTCGACCTAGGAGCAGTGAGCTATGAGCTATGAGCTGCGAGCTGCGATCACAGGTCTCACGCGAGGTCGGCCAGGACCTTCTTGTAAAAGTCCCAGAACTTGACGACCGTCGAGATCTTCACCTTCTCGCCCGGTGCGTGCACGCCCTGGAGCTCGGGGCCGAAGGAGATCATGTCGGCGTCCTTGCCGATCTTCTCCCCGATGATCCCGCACTCGAGACCCGCATGGATGGCAGCCACCTTGGGGTCCTTGCCGTACAGGCCGTTGTACACGCGCTTGCACGTCTTGAGCAGCTTCGAGTCCATGTTCGGCTGCCACGCGGGGTACGAACCGACCTCGGTGTACTTCCCACCCGCCAGCGTCACGACGGCCCTCGCTTCGTTGAGGACGCCACGAACCGCCGCAGCCACCGAAGAACGACTGGACGTCGTGATCGCAACGTTGTCCCCATTCATCTTCACGATGGCGAGGTTGCTCGAGGTCTCCACCAGGCCAGCAATGTCCCGACTCATGGCCGACACGCCGTCCGGCAGCGCGGTGAGCATCGCCACCAGCCGCCGAGACGCATCCGCGTTCGCTACCTTCTTGGCATCCGCCGCCCCGACGCTGACCGTGAGGCCACCGTCGATCGTCTTGAACTCGGTGAGGATGGTGGCCTGCTCCTCGCTGGCGATGGCCTTGGCTTCGGCGAGGAAGCTCGAGGGGATGGCGACGACAGCGGCGGCCTCGCGCGGGATGGCGTTGTGCTTGTTGCCACCCTCGATGGTGTCGATGAGCACGTCGTGCTTGTCGAGCCACCGTCCGATCACGCGGCAGAGGACCTTGATGGAGTTGGCACGGTTGTCGATGATGTTCAGACCGCTGTGACCGCCCTTGAGGCCGGTGACCTCGACCTTCACCGCGGTGTAGCCCGAGGGGACGGCGACGCGGGGCAGGTCGAAGAGGATCTCGGAGGTGCAGCCGCCGGCGCAGCCCACGAACAGCACGCCATCCTCCTCGGAGTCGAGGTTGAGCATGGTCTTGCCCTTAAGGATGGAGCCGTCGAGGTTCGTGGCGCCCGTGAGGCCCGTCTCCTCGTCGACGGTGAACAGCAGCTCGAGGGGACCATGTACGACTTGCGGGTCGTCCGCGGCGGCCATGGCGGCGGCGAGGCCGATGCCGTTGTCGGCGCCGAGGGTGGTCTTGTCGGCAATGACCCAGTCACCGTCGACGCGGCAGGGGATGGGGTCCTTGGTGAAGTCGAAGGTGAAGTCGCTGTCCTTCTCGGGGACCATGTCGAGGTGGCCCTGGATGACGATGATGGGGGCGCTCTCATGGCCCTTGGTACCGGGGACGCGGACGCAGACGTTGCCGACCTTGTCCTCGACCCATTCGAACTTGCGCTCGCCGGCCCACGCCTTGACGTGGTTGCTGATGGCCTCCTCGTGCCGGGAGGGACGCGGGATCTGGCGGATCTGGTCGAAGTGCTGCCAGAGGAACTTGGGCTCGAGGTTCGCAAGCGGACTGGTCATGGTGCCTCCTGAAAGTCGACGGAAACGACGGGCGGACCCGCCGAGGATGAGCGAGGGTTTGTCAATTGCACCGTGGGGCGCGTGATGCAAGTGCGGTCACGGCTTCTGGAGCCGATACTTGCGGAGCTTGCGGTACAGGGTGTTGCGCGGCATCCCGATGGCCCGGGCCACCGCGCACACGTTCCAGCGGTGCTCCTCGAGGCAGGCGAGGATTTTCGCGGATTCCTCCTGTTCGAAGGCCGCCCGGTCCCGCGGCATCTTTCGGGAGTCGGACCTGCTCACCGGGGCCAGATCGAGGTCCGGCAACCCGATGGCCTGTCCCTCCGACAGAACCAGCGCCCTGCGCAACAGGTTGTCGAGCTGGCGCACGTTGCCAGGCAAGGGATGGTGCATCAACGCCCGCATCGCGTCCGCCCGCACCCCGACGACCTTGCCCCCCATGGACGCGGCCGCGCGCTCGAGGATGTGCGCGCACAGCGCGGGAATGTCGTCCGGTCGCTCCCGCAAAGGCGGCAACCGGATCTCGACCACCGCGACGCGGTAGTAGAGGTCCTCCCGAAACCGGCCCGCGGAGACCTCGTCCAGGAGGCGACGGTTGGTGGCCGAGACCAGGCGGATGTCGACGGGCACTTCCCGGTTGGAGCCAAGGGGCCGAACGCGCCGTTCCTGCAGGACGCGCAGGAGCTTGGCCTGCATCGCGAGGGGCATTTCCCCGATTTCGTCGAGAAAGAGCGTGCCGCCGCACGCGCTCGCAAGGAGGCCCTCCCGATCACGGTCCGCCCCGGTGAATGCACCCCGCGTCACGCCGAACAGCTCCGACTCCAGCAAGTTCTCCGGAAGCGCCGCGCAGTTGATGGACAAGAACGGCCCCTGGCGTCGCGGTCCGTTGAAGTGCAACGCACGGGCAACGAGCTCCTTGCCCGTCCCGCTCTCGCCCTGCACCAGCACGTCGATGTTCGTGTCGGTCACGCGGTCGAGCACGCGAAACACGGCCTGCATCGGGGCACTCGCACCCACGATGCTGCTGTAGTCGTACCGAAGCTCGAGCGCCTCCTGACGCGTTCTCACCTCCGACGACAGCCGATCGATCTCGGCCGCTTGCCCTTCGAGCAACTCCTGCACACGCTCCTGCTCCTTCTGCAACGCCTGCGTTCGTCGCTCCAGGTCACTCACGAGCCGCGCGTTGCGCAGCGCAATGGCCACCTGATCGGCAAAGGCGAGCAACAGCTGGACCACGTCGTCGTCGAACTGGTCCTCGCGAAAGCGATGGTCGAGGTAGATCGCGCCCAGCACGCCGTCCGGCGCGGTCACCGGCACGCACACCACGGAACGAAGTCGCATCGCATGCACCGACTGGTTGGCGCGGAATCGCTCGTCCGCGAGGGCGTCCGTGGTGGACACGGGCTGCCCCGTCCGCACCACGTTCTCCGCAATGCTTCGACTGAACTTGAGGTGGGAACGTCCGATGCGCTCACGATCGAGGTTGCGCGCCACGGCGACCTCGAGACGCTTGCCCCCAGCCTCGGGGCGAACGAGCAGGAAGCCTCGCTCCGCTTCGGACAGCTCGATCGCCGCATCCAGGGCACAGGAGAGAACGTCGTCCACGGCAAGGGACGAGTTCAGGCGACGGTTGATCTCGAGGACACGAACGAGGTTGCGGGGTTGTCTGGGGGCGGGGACGGGATCGGGTTGTTGTGAGCGTGAGAGCGTGTGGCGAACCGGGTGAGACCAGAACGCGGGGCGAAGGGGCTCGGGTAGCCCCACTGCGATGGTTTCCCACGAACGAAGCGCATGAAGGCGATGGTCCTGGGCAAGCTGGGAGGCTCCCTGGAGATGGTAGACGTCGGCGATCAACGTCCGCATTTCCGCCTCGAGGGCGGGTTGCTTGGATGCGGTTGCGCATGTGACCGCTTGCTGGGCTTCGGGCAGGGCATCGATGGCACGGTTGGGCAGGAGCGACCGGGCGCGCACGGCGTGCCAGCGAGCGAGCAAGTCCGACGGGAGAGACGGCGGGTCGCTCGGGTTTCGGGGGACTTCTCGCATGAGCACTTCCGCTTGCTCCTGGTGGCCCTGGGCCAGCAGCAGGGAGGCGCGATGCCAGCGCATCTCGCTCACCTCTCGCAGCGCCCCCTGCTGGGCAAAGAGCGCCTCCGCTCGCTGGAACCCACACGCCGCATCCTCGCGGCGGCCTTCGGCATCGAGAAGCTCGGCTTCGAGGGCCTCCACGTTGGCTTCCACGTAGCCCAGGTCGCGACTCTCGCGCAGCGTGGCGACCAGGGTGCGGGCTCGATCGAATGCGCCCACGCCCGCGTACAGGTTCGCAAGATTCAAGCGCAAGGTGCGCACGGTGTTGTCCTTGCCAATGGCCCGGGCGATCTGCAGACCGCGGTCGTAGGAGGCAAGAGCCTTTCCCCACTCGCCCGCCTGCTGCTGGGCCGTGCCGAGGTTCATGGCCGCGGCCGCCATGTGGTCCGCCAGCCCGTGCCGCTCAGCCCACTGCAGCGCTTGCTGGTAGCCGTCGATGGCGCGAGGCAAGTCGCCCTGCCGGTACGCGAGGATCGCGCAGAAGGACAGAAGGCGCACGCGCTCCCTGGGCGCGATCGCGTCGGGGTGCTCGGCCTCGGCCTTGCGGAGATGATCGGCTGCCTGCTCCGCCTGCCCCAGGTAGGTGTACGCGATCCCCAAACTCTCGTGCAGCTTCGCCCGCGTGCACGGCAATGTCGCAAGGGCCAACCCGTGCACTCCGTCGGAAACGACTTGCTCGTAATCGCCAAGCTGGACCCCGATCCGACAACTCACGTCCAGCAAGGCTGCCTTGGCCTCCGGCCCGCCCACCTCCCGCAGCCCGCTTCGCGCGGCCCTCCCCGCCCTGCCGAGCTTGCCAGCCGCGAGATGGCAGAGCGCCGCCTCCGCCCTGCACGTCACACGCAACGCGGGGCCCGGACGAGAGCAAAGCGCCCGAGCCAGCCACGACAACGCCTGGTCCGACCGCCCGCAGAGCCTGTCGATTCGGGCGCAACCTACCTGCACCTCAGGCGCTAACGCTTTCCCCCGCAGGGCATCCGTCACACGTCGCCACGCACGCGGGGTCTCCTCGATCGCAACCTCGTGCTCCAACACGAGCCGTCCCGCCCGGTCCAACTCTCCCGCCTGCGCACGGTGATACGCTCGGTCAGGCATCGATGTGCCCTCTTGCTCCGCATGCCATCGATGGATGCCCGCCACGACAGCCTCGTCCAGCGGGCCCAGGACCTGCGGGGCGAGCCAGCCACGCTGCAGCCTCCAACTGCGCCCGTCGCGCACGATCCAACCTCGCTGCTGCAGGTCGACAAGCACGCCCGAAGATGCGTCACAGCAGGACCGGAGCGTGGCGTCGTCGCACGGTGCGACAGCAATCCAGCCGAGCGCGAGCTTCGCTTCTTCGGATAGGGACAGGAGCAGGTCCCCGGGAGAGACCTGGACCGAAGCGTGGGGCAAGTCCGATTCGGGGATCTCACCTCGGAGGACCTCGTCGAACAGGGCTTCCACGTCAACCGGATACCCGCCCGTGAGGCGCAAGACGTGAGGAACGGTCTCGGGACCGAGCAGTCCACGCGTCCAGGCGGCGACCGAGCGCTCGTCGAGAGGTTCGAGGTGGCAAGACAGAATGGAGCGGCTGCGTAGCGACGGTTCATCCCGACCCGTGAGCAGCAGGAGCCAAGGGTCCGTGGGCTCGAGGAGCCTGAGCCATGCCTCGAGCAATTCCCTCTGGTCGGGGGCGAGAAGGTGAGTGTCGTCGAGGACGGCCACGACAGGTTCGGGTCGCAGGGCAAGCTCGCGGCGGGCCTCGAGGATGCCTGCCACGCCCGGAACGTGGAGCCGTGTGCGACCGAGGGCGCGCGCGAGCAACCCTTCGACTGCGTCGGACGCGCGGGAATCGCCCTCCACGACGGCCCCGAACCGCTGGGCTTCCCATTTCATCTCCTGGAGCAAGCGACTCCGACCCACGCCGTCCGGACCATGGACGGCGAGGCATCGGGCGTGGGGACTGCGCTGCTGCAGCCCACGGAGCGCATCGCGAAACGCTTGCAACGGCGCCTCTCTGCCGACGATGTGATCGAGGCGGCCCCGGGGCGGCCCCGCGGTGAAGGGGGCAAAACCGAAGGCTTCGTTGACTTCCGAAGCATCACTCGGCCGGTCGGCCGGTCGCTCGGCCGTGAGGCGACGAAGCAAGGTGGACTGGGCGGGGGATGGGTCCTGGAGCACCGCGCCGCACGTCACACCGAAAGCGAAGAGGTCGGCGCGCACGTCGATGGTCTCCCCGCGGAGCACTTCGGGAGCCATGAACGGCGGCGTGCCGGAGACAACGTCGACGCAAAGCCCCAAGGGGCGTGCGCAGCCCAGGTCGATGAGCACGCCTTGCCCTTCGGGGGTGACGAGGATGTTGTCGGGTTTGACGTCGCCGTGCCGGATGCCGATGCGGTGCAGGAAGTGGAGGGCATCGAGGACGTGGGCGAGCGGGGCAAGAACGTCGCGCTCGGGGCGGGTCCGGGCCCAGAGAGTGAGGGTGACACCGTCGACGAAGTCGGCGGTGTAGAAGAGGTGATCGGGCTGGGCTTCGAGGTCTCGGACGAGGGGCAGGTGGGGGTGAAAGCGGCCGACGAGGGCGGCGAACTCACGTCGGAGAGCGGAGGTGAGAACGGGGTCGGTGGAGTGGAGGAGTTTGAGGGTGACGAGGTCGCGGCGGAGCAGGTCGCGGGCGAGCAAGGCAGAGGAGGATGCGCCTCGACCGAGTGGACGGAGGACTTCGTAGCGGTGCTGCAGGACGGTGCCCGGGGCGACCATGCGCCAGACTGTACCACTTGCAGCCGACTCTGTGCAGAGTGGTACAATTCGGAACAGATCAACCGGCGGCTTCCGTGCGTCTGGCCCCGGGTTTATTCCCCCTTGCACTCCTTGGCCGACCCCTTGCAATCTCCAAGAGCGATGGCTCCTCGTGGCACCACGCTCCTGCTCGCTCTGGCCCAACTCACCAGCCTGTCGGGCTGTGGCATCAACCCCGTGCCCGAACCTCCCTCCGTCGAACCCCTCGAGCCCCCCGCCACCGAAACCATCTCCCTCGCCCCCGACATGCTCATGAGCACCATCGACGTCGACGTCGTGGGCGCTCCGGGGTCGGCAGAACCGGGAGCCGAAATCTGGGCCGTCAACATCGACGGCACCAACGCCCCCGTCCTCGCCGACGTGCAAGCCGACGGTTCCTTCGCCCTGACCGTGCAAGGCCTCGCGAACGACGAGGTGCGCCTGCAGGTGCGGTCCGGACAACGCCGCTCGGAGCCTGTCGACGTGATCATTCCGGTCGAAGCAGGGCCTGCGGTTCTGGTCGCAAGGCCGCTCGCTGCCTGTCTATCCCTGACGCCGGCTTCAGAGTTGGTCCTGCCGCTGTCCACGGGCTCCCAACCGCCCTCCGCCTCGATCCTGATCGAGAACCGATGCGGCGCCGAGGCAAGCATCACCGACGTTCGACTGCGTGTCCCGTCCGACGCCTTCGCCGTGGAGGCGCCTGACGTGACGGTGCCCGCCGGAGGCTCGGCTTCGGTCACGGTGCGGGCGTACGGGGCGGCCGGCAGGGAAGAGATCCTGCTCATTCAGATCGGAGCGCCCGACGTGGACCGTCGCCCCGTGACGCTGGTCAGTCGCGGGGGGGTGAGCGGGCTCTCCCCCACCTGTGCGCAGGTCGCGGGGGCGTGCCTCTCGGACCCGATGGACGTCGGCTTCCCAGCGGACTGCGAGGCTCTTGGACAGCGAACCATGCAGGCCACGTGTGAGGCGTTCAACACGACCTGCTGTATCGCGGCGCCCTGACGCGCGCCGCCCAAACAACTGAAACATGGAGTGTCGTCATGACGAAGAAGCATTGGTTTGTCCTCACCTTGGCTCTCCCCCTGTTCGCGTGTGGCGGAGAGAGTCTCCCTTCCGACGACGGGACGAACAGCAGCCCCGGCAAGCTGTCCCGCGAGGAGGTGAAGTCCGCCGACAAGGCCGACTGGCCCGTCGACTACTGCGAAGTGAACGGCTGGTACGGGGATGGGGCCATCTGCGACGACTTCTGTCCCCTACCGGACCCCGATTGCGCAACATCCTGCGAGGCAATCGGCGGTACGTGCCTGTCGGATCCCATGGACGTAGGCTTCGGTGCGAACTGCGCGGCGCTCGACAGACCGACGTTGCAGGGCTCTTGCGAGGCATTCAACCAGACGTGCTGCGGCGCCGCTCCCCCGCCCGCCACCTGCGAGGCAATCGGCGGTACGTGCCTGTCCGACCCCGGGGATCCGGGCTTTGGCGCGCTGTGCGAGGACCTGGGGATGCAGACCTTGCCGGGCTCTTGCGAGGCATTCAACCAGACGTGCTGCGGCGCCGCTCCCCCGCCCGCCACCTGCGAGGCAAGCGGCGGAACTTGCATGTCCGACCCGATGGACGTCGGCTTCGGCGCGAACTGCGAGGAGCTCGGCAGACCGACGTTGCCGGGCTCTTGCGAGGCATTCAACCAGACGTGCTGCGGTGCCGCCACGGACAGGACCCCCGTGGAGGGAGTCTGCATCAAGAACAGCGGCGACACCTGCGCCACCGACGACGACTGCGTGTCCGGCGGGTGCGGGGGTGAGCTGTGCTTCAACCCCGCCGTCTCCGGGGGAGCGAGCACCTGCGAATGCGGTGAGCCCCAGGTCACGGGCTGTGGCTGCGTGGCGGGTCGCTGCACCTGGTACGACTGACCGCGTTGCCTTCACCGGAACGGCCCGAGGTCCCGCACGTTCTCAAACAGCTGCTGGCTCGTCGTCGCGGCCAAAGTGGCGATGGCATCGAGCTGCTCCATGCGCTCGCTCGCACCCTCCACCCGAAAGAACATCTCGCGGTGATTGAGCTCGATGTCACAGGCGTTCTGCCCCAGCAGCACCAGCGCCTTCAGCAGCGCAGGACGCGCCAGCACCTGCCGCACCGCCTGCTCCGGATGCCCCGTCACCTTGTAGGCCTCGTCGAACGCCCGGTCCCCCACCTTGATGTCCTGGCTGAAGAGCCCCTGCAGGAACCCCGGCCACCCGGACCGCGTCACGCAAAACCCCACGTGCACCTCACGGGGAAAGCGCACCGTCACGGCCGTCCGGAGCCGCTGTGAATCGGTCTCCAGCGCGATCTCCACCAGGCTCCCCGCGCACTCCCCCACCAGCTTCATCCGCGCCCGGTCGAACGTGAAACGACGCGCCTGAGCGAACTGCCCCCACCGTTGTTGCTGCGCCATCTCGGACGCAAGGAACGGAACCACACGACGGCGCTGCGCGAACCAGGCGGCGAGGTCAATGGCCGCGTCCAGCAAGCCAGCCACTCGCGACGGGTCCGTGAGGGTGCCCTGATCGGACACCTCGACCAGGGAGTCACCCACGTACAGCGCCGTGTTCGAGGCAAGCTGACGCATGCGAAGCAGCACGTCGTGGCACGCCGGGTCCGAGGGCGATAGCAGCACCGGGATGCGCTCGGATTCGAAGGCGCGGATGTCGAGGTCCCGATCCGCCCCAGCCTCGCCAATCTGGATGTCCGAGGCGCCGAAAAGCTTGTCCAGAAAACCCTGGGCCTTGATCGAGAGCCCGAGCAACAGCGGCGGGTCGATGCGCGCGATCGCCGCAGTCCACGTCGTGGAAGTGCTCCCGGACCCCGTCTCGTACGAGAGGACGAACACGTCGACCCCGCGCCGGACGCCGTGGAACCACTCGCTGAACGAAGGCTCGCCGTAGGCAGGCACCCCTCGGCACCGCTGGGTCTGGCGGAAGCTGATGCCTGTCGTGTAGGACGCAGTCGGCGCGTAGGCGGTGAGTTGAAGCGCTTCGCCCATGGCGCGCCAGTTCGTCGGGGACAGGAACGAGAAGATGCCCATGACCCAGAGGATAGGTCATGCGAGACGGTAGCGCCTACGCCAACCTGCATCGGATCGCCCCGTCGGATCCCACACAGCGCATCGACGGTGGATCGACGGTGGATCGACGGTGGATCGACGCGGACCGAGCGACTATCGTCGGGACGTTGGAATCCCGCCCCCCATGACCCAACCGCCGCGAGCGCCCCGCTATCATGCCCTGGACGGTGTCCGGGCGTTCGCCATGCTGCTCGGGGTCTTCCTGCACGCGTCCCTTCCGTACATGCACGTTCTCTTTCCGTGGGCGGTGGTGGACGGTTCGCGGTCGGTATCGCTCACGCTCGTCATCTACGCGATCCACTCGTTTCGCATGCCCGCCTTCTTCCTGATCGCAGGCTTCTTCGCGCGACTGGTGTTTCACCGGGCAGGACCGGGCGCGTTCCTGAAGCACCGAGCCAAACGCGTCCTGCTGCCCCTGGTCGCCGGGTGGATCGTCCTCTACCCGCTCGTGCGCGTCCTGTGGGTCTGGAGCGGCGTGCGCACCCTGCCCGGGGCCGACCTCGCACCGGCCCTCGTCGCCGCGTTCACCCCTCCCTTCCTCGGACGCGGCGTCGGCCTCATACACCTGTGGTTCCTCTACTACCTGCTGCTGCTCTACGTCTTCGGCCTCGCCGCACGGTGGTTCTTCGTCCGCTTCCTCGACCCCAACGGCCATCGTCGAAAGTCCCTGGACACCCTCTTCGAACGCCTGGTGCGCTCCCCCCTGTGCGTGCTCGGCATGGCCATTCCCACGGCGTGCGTGCTGCTGCTGATGCGAGGATGGGGCGTCGACTTCGTCGATCGCAGCCTCGTCCCTCGCCCCGCGCACATCCTGTTCTACGGCATATTCTTCCTGTTCGGCTGGATGCTGCACCGTAACCCGTCGTTGCTCTCGACCCTCCGCTCCCGATGGGCCCTGCACGTCGGAGTTGCTTCGGCCCTGCTCGTGCCCATCACCGCCCTCCTGTACCTCGTCTACCGTGCCCACTACGACGCCGGCCTGGGGTTCCGTACGACCTACTTCCTCATCCACGGCGCGATCGCCTGGGCCTTCGTCCTCGGACTGCTCGGCGCATTTCAACGTTTCTTCGACGACCCCAGCAGCACCTGGCGCTACCTCGCAGACGCCTCGTACTGGATCTACCTCGTCCACCTGCCGCTCGTCATCGCCCTGTCCGTCGTGCTGCGCGACTGGTCCGCCGGGTGGTACCTGAAGCTCGCCCTCGTGCTCGCCGTGAGCACGCCGCTCTTGATCGGAAGCTATCACCTGCTGGTGCGATCGACCTGGGTCGGCGTCGTCCTCAACGGAAAGCGCCTGCCCCGCGGACCGGTCGACCCCGACGCGTAGGACGAAGGAACAACGCCCTCTCTTGCACCCGAACCAAAGGGGCACAATGCTGCCTCGTATGCAGGGTCACGCCACAGTCGAAGGAACGACGCGGTACGCAGAACGGTTTCCGAACGCGCAGGCCTCGGGTCACTTCCGCGCGGTGCGGGACCTCGTCGTGTCCACGCTCGGGATCGGGACGTACCTCGGCGCCGCGGACGACGAGACCGACGGCCGCTACGTCGCGGCGATCGAGCTGGCGCTGCAGCGCGGCATCAACGTGGTGGACACGGCCATCAACTATCGGTTCATGCGTGCGGAGCGCGCTGTCGGCCGTGCGTTGCGGCAACAGATCGCGGCCGGCTCCCTCGCACGAGACGAGGTCGTCGTATGCACGAAGGGAGGCTACCTGCCCTTCGACACCACACCCCCTTCGGATCGAAAGGCGTTCGTGCGAGACACCTACGAGGCCCCGGGATTGATTGGGGACGGCGACCTGGTGGACGGGTGCCACTGCATGGCGCCGGCTTTCCTGCGAGACCAAGTGGGTCGAAGCCTGGACAACCTCGGGCTATCGACAGTGGACGTGTACTACGTACATAACCCTGAGACGCAGCGGCCGCGGATGGATAAGGACGCGTTCGAGGGCAGGTTGCGCGCGGCGTTCGAGGTCCTCGAAGCGCAGGTGGCCCAAGGGCGTGTTCGTGCGTACGGCGTGGCAACGTGGAACGGCTTCCGTGTTCCGCCCGAGCATGGGGAGTCCCTCGATCTGACGCGCATCGTGGGGATCGCGACGGAGGTGGGGGGACCGGACCATCACTTCCGCTTCGTGCAGGCGCCGATCAACCTGTTGATGCGGGAGGCTGCGTCCATGCCGACGCAGCGGGTGGGGGGCAGGAGGGTACCCTTGCTGTCCTGTGCGCGTTCACACGGGATTCACGTGGTGGCGAGCGGGTCGTTGCTGCAGGGAAGGCTGGCCCGCGGTCTTCCGGAACACGTGCGCCAGCGCCTGCCGGGCTTCGACAAGGACAGCTTGCTTGCGCTGCAGTTCGTTCGCTCCCTCGAGGTGGCGACGGCGCTGGTGGGCATGAGTCAGGTCGCCCACGTCGAGGAGAATCTCGAGCTTCTGTCCTTCCGATCGAGACGGATGGGGGTCTGAAAGCTTCGCTTATTTCACTTCGACGGTGACCGATAGCTTGGTCTGCTCGATGAGGCAGCGCTCGTCCGTGCACACGGAGAAGAAGAGTGTTCCTGCCACGGTGGCGGGGCCGGCCTGCGACGGGACGAAGGGGATGGTCAAGGTAGATCGCTTGGGCGTGACTTGCATGCCGCGCACGACGTCCTGGGGATAGGACACGCCCGCGCTTGGCGCATCGAGCTTGAACTTGTAGGGGTACTTGTCGTTGCACTTGTAGGGGACCTTCGCGACGAGGACCGCGGTCACGCTGCCTTGTTTGCCGGCCTCGTAGGCGCCTGAAGACTGGAGCCACGCCGTGAAGGAGACGGCGGAGGCGTCGGCGCCCTTCTTCGGTTCGGACGCCACGGAAGTCGCGGGCTTCACCTCGGCAGGCTTGCCATCGGGCTTGGCGGCGGGGTCCGTCTTCGCCACGACGCCAGCGGTCACGGAAGGGGCAGTCGGCGCCTCCGCGGACGCGGCGGGAGGCGTGGGAATGGGAGCCTCTGCAGCAGGGGTGTCTGTCTTGGTTTCGACAGCCGCCACGACCTTGTCCGGGGTCGGCGATTCGGCGGGTGCGGGCTTCTGATCACATCCAGCGACCGCGAGGACGAGAGACAAGGGGGCGAGCCATCGGGCGAAACGGGTCGGCCGCGAGAAGAGGGCGTTGCGCATGCATGGGAGGTAGCGCGAACGGAGAACCCTGTCGATGGGTTCTGCGCTCAGAAAACGAGCCCGCAAGGCGGGTGGTGGAGGCGGGAAGAAAAAATCCGACGGCATCGTGATGCGGTAGCCTGAAGTTGCCGTGGACGTCCGTCACAACACCCTGCTGACCTCGTTGATCATCACAGCCGGTGTCTTCCTCGCCTCGCTCCTGGGCTTCGCCGCGCACACGGACGACACGTGTGCCGTCGATCCGGTGTGCCGTGTTCATGGCCGCTGCACGGCATCCCTCGGGTTCTGCGTCGTCGGTTCGGACCTGGATTGCAGGCTGTCGGAAGTTTGTCGCAAGCATGGGGCGTGTCGTCGCAGCCACGGGGCATGCGTGCGATGAGCCTCCGAGGCGCCCTGCACCTTTCTTGCTCGGTCCGCGCACTTGGCGGCAGGATCGCCGGGTGTTCTCCTCTTCCCCAAAAAAATGCGTCTTGACCCTCGCGGTCCTCGCAGCCCTCGGTTGTGGTGGCTCGGTCACCCCATCGCAACCTCCTCCCACCTCCCCACCGCCCGCGCCAACGGCAGAAAGCACGGCGCCCGCCGACGCACCGGCCGCGCCCGCTCCCGCCGACGCACCCGTCGTCGCACCCGACCTCGGCCCTTCTCCCTTTCACATCGCCGGCGAACACCCCGCATCCCTGCACCTCTTCCCCCTCGGAACCGTGGGCTTCCTGCTCGTCGACGGCAGGGTGCTCTTGGTCCGGGACGACCACGTGTCCTTCGACCGGGGTCCGAACCGCGGGTTGCCTACAGGCGATGCGTACGAAAGCGTGTCGCTCGTCGGGGTGTGGCCTGACACGGCCTTCGCTGTGGCCACACGCACGGATCAGAAACGTCGCCGAACCGAGCTGTTCTTCTGGGACGGCACCCGGTGGAAGAGCAAGCTGCAAACAGCCAAGTCGACGGAGCTTCGCGACTTCGGCCGATGGAACCTGCGACGCGTGCTCTCGCTGGTGCGGCACGTGGAGACAGGTAAGCCGTCGTTCCGGGTGATCGCGGGGTTCCCGCTCGATCCCGTGCCTGTGCCCGAGAAAGCGTCCCCGGACAAGGATGGGTGCGCCGCCGCGGTCCTGCACGAGCGCGCGGCCATTCTTGTCTCGGGGCACGTGCTGGCAGCGGGCAAGCACTGCGATGCAGGAACGGGTCTGGCGGTGGAGCGGTGGGAGCCAGGGGCCAAGAAGGGCAAGATCTCCGCTTTGCCCCAGAGCGAAGGGGTCGAGCTGTCGAGCTTGGTGGCGCTGAGCCCCACCGCCGCGTTCGCCGCGGGCGTCGCGCCTGGCGATCGGCCTGCGTACCTCGCCGCGATGGGAAGCGATGGCTGGTCCTTGCAGGAGACGCCCCTGCGCGACGGCATCACGCGATTGGCGGCTGATGCGGAGGGTACGCTATGGGCCGTGACCCGCGGGGGAGAGGTGTGGACGGGCAAGAACGCGGCCTGGGCTCAAGTTCCCCTGCCCAAGGCCTCCGACCACAGCTCGATCGCGGCGGTCGACGTGTGGCCCAGGGCGCCGGGCGACACGTGGGTGGTAGGTCGATCCGCAAAGGGAAACCTGCAAGCGCTGCTTCACACGCGACCGCATGAAGGTTCCATTCCGTTTTCCGAAACGGAGTGACGGCAGCTTACGGTTGCGCCGAGGCCATGGGGTCACTGCGCGCCGGCACGGCTGACCCGACCGCCGTCGGCGAGGTCCCTTGCCACATCAGGTTCCAGGTAGCCCCGAGCTCGGAACGAAGCCGCCCCATGGATCGTCGCTCGCGCGACATGCCCGTCAGCTGCCCTTCGTGGTCGAACTGGGCGTGCGCGCACCAGAACGTTCGGGTCGGCTCGAGCGCGGAGCCGTAACGCTGGTCGTCCAGGAACACGCTCGTGCCCTCCCCGTTCTGCTCGATGCGAACACCGATCATCTCGTCCGAAAACCAGCGAAAGACCTTGCCGCGATCGCTCGCGAGGGCCTGATCGACCAGCGGGTGCGACGGTCGGTCGATGCGCTCGAAGGAGATCGGGCTGGGCCGCCACGTGGACAGGACGCCCACGCGGAGGTTGCCCTGTGCGTCGCGCGCGGACACGCGCCACATCCAGACCAGCATGACGGGCTGCAGGCGCAAGTGCTCCACGACGAACCCTTCGTCGGCCAGCTGCCGCTTCGCCACGCTCTGCACCTGCAAGGACTGGGACCAACCGAAGAGCAGGTAGGCCGTGGTGAAGACGAGGGCGCCGGCACCGACGAGGCGAAGCATCCGTGGGTTGCGTCGAAGCATCAACCCCACGATCACCGACAAGAGCAGGGGCACGGAGTAGATCGGGTCCACGATGGGGATCGCATCGATCGCGAACCGTCGGTCACTGAAGGGGGCAAGCAGCTGGGTCCCATAGCTGGTGAACAGGTCCAACAAGGGATGAGTGACCACCGACCAGAAGGAGAGATGGGCCCAGGTGCGAATGTCGCTTCTCCGCCCATGGGCGCGCCACGCGGCCCACCCGAGGAGCGGGGCCATGGCCGCCGCGAAGAACACGGAGTGGGTGATGCCCCTGTGGTGAATCATGCTGGCCCAGGGACCGAACGCGCCGGATACGACGTCCAGGTCGGGCAAGACCCCGCACAGGGCGCCGACGAGCATGGCCCTGGGTCCGAGCTTCTTTCCGAAGCCTGCCTGGGCCACGACCGCCCCGAGCAATCCTTGTGTGATGGAGTCCATGTGTTGGGTCCGATGCGACGCTGGGAGAACCCACGGCGGGTTCTTTCGATTCCGATGCTCGTCCCGTGCCGCCGGTCTCGGTCCGGGGGCGTTGCTGTTCAAGGTGGCAATCCACCGTAAGGAGCAGACGGTTCGAAAAGCCTAACCAGAATCACCCACCGTGGCGAAACCGAGGTCATAGAAACTAGGAACTAGGAACAGGAATGCGAACACGGAAGGTAGAATGGGCTCCAAACCCTAGGCGTCGTGACCACCCTCCGCGACACGCTGGCGTTCGCATTCGCATTCCGTGTTCCTCTTCCTAGTTCCTAGTTTTCTGCACGGATCAATGTGATTCTGTTTAGTTGCCGAAGATCTGGCCCCAGTAGCCCTGGTAGTAGCCGATGCCGACACGGGTGAACGAGCTGTTGAGCATGTTCGCGTTGTGCCCGGAGCTGTTCTTCCAGCTGGTCATGACGGACGCTGGACTCGACTGCCCGCTGGCGATGTTCTCGCCGTTGGCCGACGTGCCGCACAGGGAGGCGCGGGTCCAGGGGCTGCTTACGGCTGATTCGGGGGCCGTGTGGTCGAAAAAGGAATGAACCCCCATGTGAATGCAATGTCCCTGGATCGTCGCTTCCAGCTTGTCATCATAGGAGAGCGGGGCCCTTCCGTTGTTGGCTCGGTGCTCGTTGAGCAGAACGAAAACTTCGTCGATGAGGGTCTTCTCCGAGGCATCGGGAGCGCAGCAAACGGGGATGATGCCGCCGGCCTCGTCGCCGGTTCCGTTCGGGTTGGTGACTGAGCAGGCATGACCGGCCACGGAACCGCCGCTCCCGCCCGTGCTGCCGCCCGTGCCACCGGTGCTGCCGCCGGTGCCTCCCGTGCCGCCTGTGCCTCCCGTGCCGCCCGTGCCGCCCGTGCCGCCAGTGCCGCCTGTGCCGCCGGTGCCGCCAGTGCCACCCGTACCGCCGGTGCCGCCGGTGCCTCCCGTGCCGCCGGACCCGTCGCAGGCTGAGCTGCAGTCGGTGTCCACGCACCCGCCCACGCCCACGAAGTCCATGAGGGGGTCAATGCCGTCGGGGAACTGGTTCGCGCACGCGCTCTGGCAGCTGGTGCTGGACCCACAGCCGTTGATGCAATCCAGCAAGCTGAGACAGGCGGAGTTCCCGGAGCATGCTTGGCATTGCTGCAGGCACTGGGTGGTGATGCAGTCGTTACAAGCGGGGTCGGAAGCCTGAACGGTGCACGAGGGGTCGCCGCCCGTGCCGCCGGTGTTGCCAGTTCCACCCGCACCGCCCGCACCGCCCGTGGCTCCGCCGGCTCCACCAGTCCCGCCGCCCCCGGACCCTCCTGCCGAACCGGCCGAACAGGCAGGGCAGGATGTCGAGAAGCAAGCCTCCAGCGCTTGCCAGGCCGGAGCGCCGGTGCTGTGAACCTGGGCGCAGGACGCGTAGCAGGCCAAATCTCCTGCCGCGCACGCGGCTCGACACAGGGAAAGGGCGACGCACGCCGGGACAGCACCACACGCGTCCGCCTCCACGCAGCAAGATTGGTCCACACAGGCAAGACAATCCGAGCCACCCACGGGGACGTTCCCGCACTGGCTCCCCACCGGACGGCCCCCGGTCCCCGCATCCGGGTCCCCCGTCGATGGCCCGAACGTCACGTCGTCAAACTCCAAGATGTTCGAGCAGCCAAGGCCGAGGGCGCCGAAGGCAAGCCATCCGATCAGGGTTCGACGGTGTTGCGCCATCATTGTCTTTGCTCCCCACGGTGAGTCATCCAACCCGACAGGACGCATTTGTAGCATTGTCGACGCTGCCAGGCCATGGGCGGTTGGTCACCACCGGTCAGGAGGTTGCACCACTTCACCGCGAGCGAGTGGGCGGGCCAACCGCTTGGCATCTCTTCGATTCCCACGGAACGTATCCGTTTTACAGAACGAAAAAAAAGCACTGGCAACGGCATTCCGGCCAGCGGACGCCCCTGACTTGCGGTATGTCCCCGATTCTCATGAGTGGGCAGTATCTCGGCGTCGACATCGGCGCAGAATCCATCAAGGTCGTCGGCATCGAGAAGCACGGTGGTTGCGTCTCGATTTCGACTCGGCTTCTCGACAACCACAACAAGGATCCCCACGGGACGTTGGCCGCACTTCTGTCGCGGGTCGACCTCGTCGGGGCCCAAGGAATCGCGGCGACCGGGCGCCTGCAGCGCATGGTGCGCGCCGAAGGCGTACCCGCCAAGGCCGCGATGCGTCGGGGCGTGCGCCTCGTGCACCCCGATCTCGACGCCGTGACCGTCATGTCCATCGGCGCCCACGGCTTCTCGGTGCTCGAGCTCGGAGCCCATGGCGAGGAGTGGTTCCAGCAAAACGCACGGTGCTCCCAGGGCACGGGCAACTTCCTCACCCAGCTCGTCAAACGCTTCGGCCTGACCGTCGAGGAAGCGTCGGAGCTGTGCGACGGCGTGATGGATCCCGCGTCCTTGTCTGGCCGCTGCCCTGTGATCCTCAAGACCGACATGACTCACCTCGCGAACAAGGGCGAGAGCCGGGCACGCATCCTGGCGGGTCTGTACGACGCGGTCTGCGAGAACGTGGTGACGCTGGTGCGTCCCCGCCTCGCCCCGCGCGACGTGGTCCTCATCGGAGGCGTGGCTCGTTCGGCCCGCGTGCGACGGTCGGTCGAACGGTGGCTGGACGGCAAGGGGTTGCGCCTGGTCCCGTACCGCGCGGAGCACGAGGTGCTCGAGGCACTCGGCGCGGCATCTCACGCGATGGAGCACCCGAGCGATGTGGCATCGCTGTCAGATCTGCTGGTGACGTCGGAGGCGACGAAGCTCGAGCGGGTGCCTGCGCTGCGGGATTCGCTGGACCGGGTGCGACGGGTGCCGCGCGTGGAGATGACCTCTTGGGATCAGCCACGCTGGGTGTACGTGGGCCTGGACATCGGGTCGACGGGATCGAAGGCGGTGGCGATTGACGAGACCACGGGGGAGGCGCTTTGGGAGAGCTACCTCAACACGGAAGGCGCGCCGGTAGACGCGGCGCAGCGGCTCGTTCGTCACTGGGTCGAGCGCATCGGCGTGCTCGGACAGGTGCGCGGGTTTGGCGTGACCGGGTCGGGTCGTGAGGTGGTGGGCTCCTTGCTCCGCACCTGCTACGGCGGCGAGCGCGTGTTCGTGATGAATGAAATCGCGGCCCACGCGGAGGGCGCGATTTCGATCGACGAGAACGTCGATACCATCTTCGAAATCGGCGGGCAGGACGCGAAGTACATCCGTCTGGAAGGCGGCCGGGTGATCGACGCGGCCATGAACGAGGCTTGCAGCGCGGGCACGGGCTCCTTCATCGCCGAGCAGGGTGCGAAGTTCGACGGGGTGGGGGACGACGTGGTGCGGCTCGGCCAGTTGGCGGAGGGGGCGGGGTTCGGCATCTCTCTGGGGCAACACTGCTCGGTGTTCATGGCGGAGGTGATCGACGAAGCGATCTCGCAGGGGGTGGAGCGGGACGCGATCATCGCGGGGCTCTACGATTCGGTCGTTCAGAATTATCTGAATCGTGTCAAGGGCACGCGAACGGTTGGCCAGCGCATCTTCTGCCAAGGGATGCCGTTCAGCTCCCCGGCTTTGGCCGCTGCGGTGGCCCGGCAGACCGGCCGCGAGGTGGTGGTGCCCCCGAACCCAGGTACGATTGGCGCCCTGGGCATCGCGCTGCTCACCCGCAAGGAGATGGCGTCGGCCCACGTCTCGGCCGAAGAAGCGCTCGATCCACGACGTTTCATGGACGCCCAGGTGGCCTCCAAGGAGACCTTCGTCTGCAAGTCCACCAAGGGGTGCGGCGGGAGCGGCAACCTCTGCCGCATCGACCGACTCACCACCCTGGTGGAGGGTGTGAAGCAGAAGTTCCTCTGGGGCGGCAACTGCTCACTGTACGACCGTGGCGCGGGCCGGGCGAAGCTGCCGGACCTTGCCCCGGACCCCTTCCGTGAGCGCGAGGTCCTTGTCGAAGCCGTCTTGCGTGACTGCCGCAGGGACCCGGGCAGCGCCCAGGTCATCGCGATGACCGACGAGTTCGCGCTCAAGGGGATGCTGCCGCTGTTCGTCACGTTCCTGCACAACCTCGGTTTTGACTGCCGTGTGCTGCGCAACGCCGGCGGCAAGGCCCTGCGCAAGGGCATCGAGGGCGCTCGCGTCCCGTATTGCGCCCCGATGCAGATGTACCACGGCGTGTTCTTCGAGCTCGCCGAGAGCCAGCCGGACTACGCCTTCATCCCCATGATCCAGGAACTGCCACCGGTGAAGGGGGAAGTGCACTCCACCCTTTGTCCCGTGGTGCAGGCAGCCCCCGACATCGTGGGAAGCCTCGTCGAAGCGGACCTGAGCAAGCGCCGGATCCTCCGGCCCATCATCCGGTTCGGTGGTGAAGGCTACGACGGCCTGAGGTGCACGGAATCGCTCCAGTCGCTCGCGGAGCGCCTCGGATCTCTCCACCGCTTCCCCGAAGCCCTGAAGAAGGCTGTCGAAGTCCAGCACAAGTTCGAAGCCGATTGCCTGGAGATCGGTGAGCGTGCGCTGCAGTACGCCCACGATCACAAGGTCGTGCCCGTGGCGGTGCTCGGACGGCCCTACACCATCTACAACGATGTTTTGAACTCCAACGTACCGAACCTGCTGCGAGCCCTCGGGGCGCTGGCGATCCCCGTGGACTGCATTCCCGTACCGGACGACATCCCCCGCTACGACGACCAGTACTGGGGTTACACGCAGCGCAACCTGCGGGCAGCGACGTTCGTTCGTCGGACGCCGGGGCTGTACTCGGTATTCTGCAGCAACTACGCGTGCGGCCCGGACAGCTTCACCCTCCACTTCTACAGCTATCTCATGCAGGGCAAGCCCTGCGCGGTGGTGGAGACGGACGGGCATTCGGGCGACGCGGGCACGAAGACGCGCATGGAGGCGTTCCTGTACTGCGTAGACTCGGATGTGCGCTCGGGCGCGTCGGATCACAACAGGGTGCACGACCTCAAGGCGCTCGAGGACGCCAAGGCGCCGGCGGATCGGGTGAAGGCGGACCAGTCCTTGCTCCTGATCCCTCGCATGGGAACGGGGGCGGAGGTGGCTGCCGCGTGCCTGCGGAGCGAGGGCTTCCGGTGCGAGTGCCTACCCATGCCCGACCGCGAGGACGTGCGCATGGGCCGCAGGTACACCTCCGGCAAGGAGTGCGTGCCGATGATGCTCACCACCGGCTCCTTGCTCAACCGGCTCGAGCGCGACCGTCACACCGACGAGAAGTTCACCTTCGCCATGCCCACGGCAGCAGGCCCGTGCCGCTTCGGCGTCTACAACGTCATGCACAAGGTCATCCTCGAGCAGACAGGCTGGGACGCCCGCGTCAACGTCTTTTCCCCGGACGACGGCGACTACTTCCGCGAGACGTCGTCGGAGTTCTCGATCAAGCTCTGGTGCGGCTTCGTGGCCTACGACCTGCTCGAAGCCATGGTCTATGACGTAAGACCCGTCGAGCGTCGCAAGGGTGCGGCCAACGCGCTCTATCACCAGTACAAGGGCGAGATCCTCGCGTGCATGGAGCGGCATTCCAAGGGGACGGCGATGAACGCCACGCTCGAGGTGCTGGGCGGCATGTGGGGCCTGCGGGACCTTTTGAGCCGCGCGGCCCGGGACATGGCGGCCATCAAGAATCGCGTGAGAGACGTCCCCTCGGTGGCCGTGGTGGGCGAAATCTACGTGCGGCTGGACCCGTTCGCCAACGACTTCATCATCGAGAAGCTCGAGGAACGAGGCATTCGCACGCGCTTCGCCCCCTTCGTGGAGTGGCTCGAATACACCCAGTACCTCGCAGAGAGACGCGTGCTCGACCAGCGCATGCGCCACGACGACAACCCGCTGTCGATTGGCGTCACAGGTGTCGTGCAGCGCGCGTCGATGGAGGTGTTGTACCAGATCTGCGCCAAACCGCTGGAGTGGGGCGAGCGCACCACCATCCCGACCACCCTCGAGGCGGCCGTTCCCTACCTGAGCCCCGACCTCACGGGGGAGGCATGCCTCACCCTCGGCGGACCCATCCACGAGTTCCACCAGAAGCTCGTGCAGGGCGTGGTGGTGGTGGGCCCCCACGAGTGCATGCCCTGCCGCATTGCCGAAGCGCAGTACGGCAAGGTGGCCGAGGACATGAATCTCCCTTACCTGGTGCTCGCCCTCAACGGCGACCCCCTCGACACCGAGGCCCTCGACCGCTTCGCCTATGACATCCACGAAGCGCACCGCCACGGCCTCGGCCGTGACCTCGGCACCGTCTTCCACCGCATGGGCGGCACCGATGCCCGCCCGTCCGCCGTCAAGGACGACCCCACGCTCGTCCCTCTCCGCCTCTCGGCCGACGGCGTGAAGGCGAACGGCCGTCGCGCGCTCGACTGAAATCGCGCCTAGATCCCTTTCGTGTGAACCCACTCCCAGCGGCTCTGCTTGTAGTCCCAAGACCCGACCACCATCCGATCGTCCGTCACCCGTACCGCCCCAAAGCTGTAGTAGTCGTGCTTGGGAGATCCGACGTTGTACACGTCAATACCGCGCCACCGGTACCGCGTGGATGCGTGGTAGTGTCCGTGGAAGATGCCAAGGACGCGATAGGGGGCGAGCAGGTCGCCGAGCCGGGCGCGGAAGGTGCCATTGCCGAACCAGTTGTTGTCGGAGAAAGGCCCGGCCAGGGGGTAGTGCATGTACAAGACAATCCCGAGGTCGGTGCCCACGGAGCGCAGGTCCCGCTCGAGCCAGGCGAGATCGTCGTCGTCCGGCGCTTCCCCGAGACAGACGATGTGCAAGTCTTGCCAGTCGAGGGTGTAGCGAACGTGACCGTGTCGCTGCTCGATCTGCCTGCGCACGTACCATCCGTAGTTCTTGTCGTGGTTGCCCCAGGTCTCGAACACCGGGTAGCGCAGCAGCCCGTCGGTTCCGTCGCGGCCGAAGAACTGGACGAAGCGGCGCCACTCGGCAGGGTGACCGTTGTCCGTCAGGTCGCCCGCCACGAGCACACCGAGGGGCCGACCGACAGTCGCCCCCACGTGCGATGGAAAGGGCTTTTCGGCGATGGCGTTCATGGCGCGGATGGCGTCGAGCTGGTGCTTCTCGATCCCCTGGGCGTCCTCGACGGCGCGTCGGGAGTCGGGGTCCTGGTCGCTCACCCCCACGCCGAAGTGGGTATCCGCGGTCACCAGAAAGGTGACGTCCATGCCTCCCTTGCGCGGACGCCCGCTCTTCTCCCCGTCCCCCGCCGCGGGTGAATTCTGGGCAGACGCAGGGCGCTCGCAGGCGCACGCGCCAAAGCACGTCGCCAGGACGGCGGCCAGAAGGCACGCTCTGCGTGACACCGGGGTCATGCCTGGAGTCTGCCAACCAAAGCGCGCGCACGCCAGGCGAAGTGCCTCGGGGGTTTCGCGACGTCCCCAGGGCGTGCCGTTCCTGGATACGGCATCGACATCGGTGTACCATCCCCATCGGGTATGACCCTCGCCGAGCCCCCGTCCCCTGTCACCGCCGTTCCCGATCGTGTCGGACGGTACGAGATCCTTCTGCCCATTGGCACGGGCGGCATGGCCACGGTCTACCTGGCGCGCGTCCCCGTCGTCGATGACTTGTACCGGGACGTCGCGCTCAAGCTGATGCATCCGCACTTGCGCACGGAGGACGGCGTCTGGGCCACCCAGTTGGTGGACGAGGCCAAGCTCGCGGCCAGCATCAGGCACCCGAACGTCGTGCCGGTGCTCGAGGTAGGCGAGGACGTCCATGGCGTGTTCCTGGTGATGGAGTACGTCGAGGGGGACACGCTCTCGGGGATCATCCGGGCCGCCCGGGCCGCCAAGTCCCGCGTTCCCCCATCGATCGTGGTGCGCATTCTCAGTGACGCCCTGCTCGGTCTGCATGCTGCCCACGAGCTGAGGTCGCCCGCGGGCGAGGCGTTGAACCTCGTGCATCGAGACTTCTCTCCTCAGAACCTGCTGGTGGGAACCGACGGGATCGCGCGTCTCACGGACTTCGGCATCGCGAAGGTGGCGACCCAGGTGAACGTGACGGTGTCGGGCGTGGTCAAGGGCAAGGTAGGCTACATGGCGCCGGAGCAAGCCTTCGGTCGCCCGCTGGATCGAAGGTGTGACGTGTGGGCGGCGGGGGTGGTCGCATGGGAGTTGCTCGCGTTGCGGCGCCTGTATCCTGACCACGAGCAAGCGGCGACGCTCCTGCGTCTGGTGTCGCAGGCGCCGGAGCACATCCGGCAAGTCCGTCCTGACGTGCCGCGGGGGATCGACGATGCGATCGCGTCGGCGCTGACGATCGACGTGAAAGATCGCTGTCCCAGCGCGCTGGAATTGCGGCGACGGCTGGTCGAGGCGTGGGGTGAGCTGGGTCCGGTGGCGGAGCCGTCGGAGGTTGGGGAGTACGTACGGGGGCTGGTGGGTGCGAAGATCGAGAAGAGAGGGCAGCAAGTCGCGTCGGTGCTCGCGCTGCGCGACAGGATCACGCGGGTGTCGGTGCTCGCGATCGAGGAGGCGAAGGGAGGTTTCGATTCCGGGTCGCAAAGGACCGCGACAGCGCTGACCACACCCAAGGCGTCGCCCGAGCCTGTCGAACCGAGCCCCGCGGAAACCAACACGGAGCAGTCCTCGAGCTGGTCCCAGCCTCGCCCCCGGGTGTGGCGGCGGTCGTGGCTCGGGCTCGGGCTGGTCGTGGCTGGCGTAGTCACCGCAACCGTGTTCGGGTGGATGCGCCTGTCTCGGCCCCCCGATCCGGTGGTTGCCCAGCAGCCGTCCGCGCCCGCCGCTACGCCGGAGTCGCCAGCCGTCTCGTCCAGCGCAGTCGAAGCTCCTGCGTCGGCTTCCGCGGCCGCGACCGAAAGCCGTTCTGTGCGTCTTCGCGCGAGCACCCCCATGAGCGCCGTGCGGATCGGACGCCGGGACGTGGTCCTGGCGGTTTCCACGCGCGAGGTGGAGATCCAGCTGACCGACGCCGAGCGAAGCTCATCGGTTGATCTGACAATCACAGCGCAAGATGGCCGCAGGGCGAGCACGAAGATCGGCGTGGGTCAGTCGGAGGTGGACGTGAGCTTTCCCTCGGCGGCTCGCGTCCCGGCAGCGAAGGCGTCGGGGAAGAAACCACCGGGGCTCGCCCCCACGCCGTATGGACCATGAGGCAAGTCACATGAGCAACAGCTTCCGTCGATCCCTCGGGCCCGTGACCTGGGCGGCTGCGCTGGCGATGGCGTTGTGCACGGGGTCCGCGGCCCAGGGGGCGCCGAATGCTGCCGAGCTGGATCAGCAGGCTCGCGCGGCGTTCGAAGCAGGCGACTTCGCGCTCGCGGCGCGGCGATTCCAGCAAGCGTACGAAGCGGCACCTCACCCGGCGACCCGGTACAACGAAGCGTGGGCGTGGGAGCAAGCAGGCGAGCCTGCCCGGGCCGCAGACGCTTACGAGCAGGCACTTGCGGCGGACGGGCTCGACGCGGAACGGACGACTGCGGCGAAAGAGAGGCTCGCGCAGCTCGATCGAACCCTTGGGGTCCTGAGCATTCGACAGCCCGTGGAGGGCACTGCCTCGGTCGCCCACGTGCAAGACGCAAAGATTCCCTTTCGGGTGCACGTGACCCCGGGCTCTCATGAGGTACGCATCCTCGAGCCCGGCCATCCCCCCGTGGTCCGCAAGGTGGAAGCACAAGCGGGCAAGGAGGTCGAGATCCTGATCGAGGTCATGCCTGCGCAACCCCAAGCGGAGACGAAGACGGCGCCGTCGCCGGCACCTCCGAAGGCGAAAGTCGAACCCTCCGGGTCGTCGACCTGGGGCTGGGTGGCAATCGGCGGCGCCGGGGCGCTGAGCTTGGGCGCTGGCTACCTCGGTCTTCGAACCCTCGATTCCCTGCAGGAATACGAGGACTCGGGCTACCGCGACGCCGACGCGCAGGACCAAACGAAGCAGTATCGCCTCTGGACGAACCTCGCGTGGGGGGCAGCCGCGGTCTCGGGAACCGTCGGCGTCGTGTTGCTCCTGTCCGGTGACACGGACGGGCAGGAGTCGTCGGCCCATCTGCGCCTGGGTCCTGGCGAGGTGCTGGTGGGTGGTACGTTCTGAGTCGGATCAGCTAGACCCTAATCAAGCGCTCCGCGCTGCTTTGGGTCTATACTGAATCACGTTGAGCCGTGGCGAAACCGAGGTCATGGGAACTTGGAACAGGAATGCGAACACGGAAGGTAGAATGGGCTCCGCACCGCAGGCTTCGTGATCACCCTCCGCGACACGCTGGCGTTCGCATTCGCATTCCGTGTTCCTCTTCCTAGTTCCTAGTTTTCCGCGCGGATCAATGTGATTCTGTTTGGGTTTTTCTGAGGGGGCTTTCGCAAGGCCCCCTCGCCGCGCTCGCCGCGGTTCACCCCAAAACGCCTCGCCTTCGGCGCGGATAGCCCCAAACCCAAGCACGTTCTTCGAACAGTGCTTGATTTGGGGCTAGACTGTCGGAGATGACCGAACCGGACGACGATGGCTTCCCCGACGCAACGACCCTGGCGGTGCCGCGACTGCAAGCGGACATGCCACAGACTTCGTACGTGCTGTCGGTCGTGGAGGGTCCGGACCAGGGAGTTCGGTTCTCGCTCGACGCGACCCGTCCCTCTCGGGTGCTCATTGGCAACAGCCCGGCGTGCGACGTTCGGTTGACGGATCGCCACGCGTCTCGGAGGCATGCGGCGGTGGAGATAGCGGGGCGATTTCTGCGGCTCGCGGACCTGGGCTCGACCAACGGGACCTTCGTGGACGGGGTGATGGTGGGGGAAGCGTTCCTGCGGGGCGGGGAGACGGTGCGTGTCGGGGTGTCTGCGCTGCGTGTGGAAGAGGGGCCGAAGCTCACGAGCCTGGCGCTGCCGTCGGCCCTGGGGTTCGGCAAGGTCATCGGGGAGAGTCTTGCGATGCGGAGGCTCTACCCGTTGTGCGCGCGACTCGCCGCCGCGGATGTCCCGGTGGTGATCGAGGGGGAGACGGGGACGGGCAAGGAGCACCTCGCGGAGGCGTTGCACGCGGCAAGCGGGCGGGCGAGCGGACCGTTCGTGGTGTTCGACTGCACGGCGGTGGCGCCGAACCTGGTGGAGTCGGAGTTGTTCGGGCACGAGCGGGGCGCCTTCACCGGTTCGGTCAGCCTGCGCAAGGGGGTATTCGAGCGGGCCGACGGAGGCACGCTCTTGATCGACGAGATCGGGGATCTCCCTCTCGAGTTGCAGCCGAAGCTGCTACGGGCCATCGAGCGGTCCGAGATCACGCGGGTCGGGGGTGCGAAAGCGCTGCGGATCGACGTGCGCATCCTCGCGGCCACGCGAAGAAACCTCGACCGTGAGGCGCAGGAGGGGCGTTTTCGCGATGACCTATTCCACCGGGTCGCGGTGACGAGGATCGAGATACCACCGCTGCGACGGCGACAGGGGGACGTATCGATGCTGGCGCAGCATTTCTGCACGCTCACGGGCACACCGCCACAAGCACTGCCGGCGCACCTGCTTTCGAGGTGGGAATCCTACGACTGGCCTGGCAACGTGCGTGAGCTCCGCAACGCGGTAGCGCGCTGGCTGGCCATCGGGGACATGGAAGAGACTGGACTGCAAGGGTCGGGGGAGGACGGCGCCCTGTTTCCGTCCCATGGCGATACGATCGGCCAGGTTCTTGCGCTCGAGTTGCCCCTGGCCGAGGCGCGACAGAAGGTCGTGGACACGTTCGAGCGTCGCTACGTGGAGAGGGTCTTGGAGATTCACGGCGGCAACGTCACGCGCGCCGCGGCGGCAGCGGGGGTGGCGCGACGCCATCTGCAGCGGGTCAAGGCGAAGGCGGGGGAAAAAGAGTAGTAGTCTGACGGAGCGCCAGCGGCCAGACTGGTGAGCAGGCCAGGAAGCAGGTCAGAAGCCCGCGCGCGTGCGCAGGAACGCACGAATGACCCCGATCGGCTCGGACCGTTGGGCCGACGTCAGCAACTCATGGCCGTAGTCCGTATACGTCACAAGCTGGCAATCGTCGCCAAAGGGGGCTGCGCAGACGTGCTTGGCGGGGTCTACGATGGTGTCGTTGGTATTCGACAAGATGAGAGTGGGCGTGTCGATGGTCGAGCCGGCGTAGAGCTCTCCTTGGGAGACGAACCCCTGGTTCAGCCAGCCGAAGGTCGCCTCGGGACCGTGCAACGCATGGTCCTCTGCGTACCAGCAGAGGGCGTCGTTGGTGGTCAGTTCGGGGAAGGGGCAAGCTGCCGGCCGGGTTTCGCAACCGGGGGGCAGGGTCCGCAGGTACTGGAGCGCGCCGTTGAGTGCGGCAAAGTCGATGGCTGGCAGTCCGCACTCGTTCGGATACCCGAAGAGCAGGCACTGCGTGAGTGCCCCGCAGATGGGCTGGGAGGGATCGTAGAAACAACCCATCAAGGTCGGGTCCGCGTGGCAGGCCGCAATGGCAATGAGCGCCATGGCGTCCACGCCGGCAGGGCTGGTGCAGAGCTTGTCGAGACCCAGGCCGTAGGGCGCCGGAGCCGCGTAGAACGCCGCCACCTGTCCAAGCTGCTCCGCCGTGGCCCCAGCAGGCGCCAGGTAACCCAGCATCGGTGAGCTCAGGATCAACCCGTCGACCCTGTCCTGGTTCTGCTGCGCAAACCGGGCCGCCACGAGCCCACCCATGCTGTGCGCCATCAGGAACACTGGCACCTTCGGGTTTCGCAGCTGAGGAACGGTGTCAAACAACGTACCGACGTCCTGCACGAACAGGTCGAAGTCTTCAATGTGGGAACGCACACGGTTCTGCGTCGACGCGCCCTGCCCTTCGTGGTCGAGGGCAACGAAGGTGATGGGCAGATCCGCCAGCGTCTCGTCCGGGTTCGCCGGCCCCACAGGGAACTCGTGAAGGGACGTGAACAACACGTCGTGCTTCTCGAGAAACTCGGCGCGTCCCTGAAGGAAGACCACGACGGCCTTGGTGGGTCCGGCGTGCTGGTACGTGCGATAGCGCACGGGGTTGCCATCGGCTCCCTGGAACGAGCTGGTCTTGACGACCTTGCGGTAGGTTTTGTCGAAGCTCGCCGAGGTCTTGCATGACTCTTCGATGCTGGACGAGCCTTCCACGGCGTCTTCGGTGTCCCCCGGGTTGGCACTGCACGCGCCGACGAAGCAGGCGGCGGTGAAGAGGGAAGCCTGCAGAACCTGGCGGCGAACTCGATGGGTCATCTCCATGTCTCCTTGGTGGGCTGGCGATGTCTGAGAACGTGTATCAAGATTCATGCCTCCATGTAGGCGCGGCCCCAACCGCTTCGATCGTCGCCGATCCGGCAGATTCGACTGTTGCCGAAGGCTGAGAGATGTAACATCCAGTCCTCACGTGAGGACTCCATGACGCAAGCAGAAGACGGCTCCCGCAAGGCTCCCCTTTCCCGACGCCCCCGAGCCAGCCTGCTGGATCGCCACAGGGAAGCGATCGAACGAAAGCAGGTGGAGGTCACCGAGGAGCCAGACGACGACGTCACTCTACCTGGCAAGCTCGACGTGGTGGACGTGCCGCGCATCGAGCTGCGGGTCGAGCGGGAAGCGGAAGAGGGCGTGGAGCGGCGGGTGGTCGTGGATGGGGCTACGTGCCGGATCGGCTCGCACCCGAGCAACGAGCTGGTCCTGCAAGACCGTCATGTTTCTCGGTTCCACTGCGGTCTACGGCGCGAAAAAGGGGGCTGGCGCGTGGACGACGGGGGGTCTCTCAATGGCACGTATTTGAACGGCATCCGGGTACGCGACGCGGACTTGCCGCGAGGCACGTGCCGCTTGGCGGTGGGTGGCTCCGAGGTGGTGGTCCGGGAGCTTCAGCCCGTCAACCGGGAGCGAGTGCCGGTGCGCAACAGCTTCGGTGCGATCGTGGGCGGCTCCCTGGTGATGCGCCAGATGTTCGCGCTTCTGGACCGGGTGGCGAGGAGTGATTCCACCGTCGTGATTCAAGGGGAGAGTGGTACGGGCAAGGAGCTGGTGGCGTCGGAGATCGTGCGGGTGAGCGCGCGGGCGCAGGGGCCCTTTGTCATCGTGGACTGCGGGGCGATCGCGCCGACTCTGATCGAGAGCGAGCTGTTCGGTCACGTCCGAGGGGCGTTCACGGGGGCGGATCGGGATCGCGTGGGCGCGTTCGAGGCGGCGAACGGGGGGACGTTGTTCTTGGACGAGCTGGGGGAGCTTCCTCCTGCCCTGCAGCCGAAGCTTCTGCGGGTGCTCGAGTCGCGAGAAGTGCGACGGCTCGGGGGCAGCCGACCGGTGAAGGTCGACGTGCGGGTGCTGGCCGCAACGAACCGCAAGCTGGAGCGAGAGGTCAACCAAGGTCGGTTCCGGGAGGACCTTTACTTTCGTTTGTCCGTGGTGACGGTGCACGTGCCGCCGCTGCGCGAGCGGCTGGAGGACATTCCCTTGCTGGTCGAGTCGATGCTGGTCGGGATGGGGGCCGCGGACCAGAGAGGGTTGTTCGGGGACGACGTGCTCGCGGCGCTGTCGCAGCACGAATGGCCCGGCAACGTGAGAGAGCTGCGCAACTTCGTGGAGCGGTCGCTGGTGTTGCAGTGGGTGGACCCCGCGCCCATGTCGCAGCGGCGCGGGGCATCGACGCCTGGCATCCCGTCCATCGAGACCCCCTTCAAGGTGGCGAAAGACGAGCTCGTCGCGGGCTTCGAGAAGCGCTACGTGTCGGAGCTTCTTCGCTGGTCCGAGGGCAAGGTGGGCAAGGCAGCCCAGAAGGCGGGGATCGATCGCATGTATCTGTATCGGCTCATGCAGCGCCACGGCATGAAACGCGACGGCAGCCGGGACGACTGAGCACTAGTCCCAAATCAAGCACTGTTCGAAGAACAGTGCTTGGGCTTGGGGCTATCCGAGCCGAAGGCGAGGATTTGGGTCTAGTCAGCGTGGCAGCGCGACCCAGTCCAGGGACCCGCCCTGGTAGTCTGGAGGCTGCGGCTCGGGACGCGTGAGGAAGTAGGCGGCCGTGACCCCGCCGGCGACGACGGCAGCCGCTCCGCCCCAGAACCACCACTTCTTGGTGATGGGCTCCGTCTCGGCAACCAGCTTTGCCCGAAGCTTCGCCTTCTGACCAGGCGCTACTTCCAGCGCCGATTCGTAGGTCACGAACCCCTTCTTCACAACCTGCACGCGGTACGTGCCCGCGGGTCGCGTGAGATCGATCGGCGCCAACCCCACGTCGCGGTCGTCCACGATCACCACCGCACGGGGCTGATCGCTCTCGACGTGGATCGTCGCGGGCAGCTCGTCGAGCTTCAAGGTCAGCGTTTCTCGCGCATTGGGGGCGAAGGTCTGGTTGACGAGCACGTCCTGGTGCCCGGGGCGCGATGCCTGGATGAGATGCACACCCGGGTCGATGACGACGTCGAAAACGGGCTTCGGGGGCGGAGTGCCTTCCCCGGCGGCGGCAATGCCGGCCACGAGAACGCCGGGCTCACCTCCCTCGAACGCAACGAGCGGGCGCCCGTCGATCGAGATGCGAGCCGTGGCGGGCTCCAGGGTGATCTTGACCCGGGCGAGCACCTGCGTCTCGATGCTCTCGAGCATCGTGCGCGCTTCCTCCAGTTGCGCCTCGGGAAGACCGCTGGGGTCGTCGAGGACTTTGCGGAAGGACAGCCGCGCATGGACGTAGCGTCCGAGGGCACGCTGGCAATAGCCAATGTTGAAGGTGACGACGGGTGCGGTCTTGAGCTGGTCCGCCTTCTCGAAGTGCACGAGCGCCTCGGACCACTGGCCAGCTTTGACGGCGGCGGTCCCCGCGAGGAATGCCTCCCGCGCTTCGGCCGTCACCGGGTCCTCGACCTCCTTCGTCGGCTTCTTCGGACGCGCTTCCACGGACGGGCCGGCGAAGACCACACCGAGAGCAACCAAAGCGACGAGAAGGGCCCGACAACGCATCGCTGCAAGAATGCCCTGTTACCGTCGCGTTCACAAGCCACAAGCCTCACGGCTCTCGCGGTCGCTCAGTACGGAACAGCTTCGATGATTCCGCCACCCGTGGACGAGGGCTTCGCTGTCGCTGTCGCCGTCGCAGTCGTCGCGGTCGGCACGTGCTTGGGCTCTCCGGTCTTCGCAGTACGCGACGGCGGAGCCGTGGGCGCCGTCGAGGCGCTCGGCGGCGGTTCGTTCATCGAGCCGACCACGGCAACCACGGGGTTGGTGGAGGTCATGGTCGCGGGAGGAGGCGCCACCTCGACGCGTTCCGCGGACGAAGCCACGGGCTCGGCGACGGCGCTGGGGTCTTCGCGTCCAAAGGACAGCGCGACACCCACGCCCCCCCCGAGCACGAGGAAGGCCAAGCCTACGCCGACGATCAGACCGAGGCGTTTGGAGCCGGGCTGCTGCACCGAGCCTCCGCTCGGCTTGGAGACGTACACGCTCGCGGCTTGCAGCGTGACGCCCGACATCATCTCCTCGCGCGTCATCAGCGGGCCTGCGATCGAAGGCGGCGCTTGGGTCGTGGTGTCGTGCGTGTAGCGCGACAGCACCTCGTACACTTCCCGCAGATCCTTCGGCCTCTCGTCGCGCGTGCGCGCCGTGCATCGATTGACGATGTCCACGATCTCGGCGGGTAAGCTGGGAACGAGCTTCTCGATGGGCGGCGGCGTGGTGGTCATCAGCGCGCGAAGGATCTGACCGTAGTTGTCTCCGTCGTAAGGCCGGTGCCCACTGAGCATGCTGTACAGGATGATGCCGAGGCTCCAGACGTCGGTCCGGTGATCGATGTCCTTCTCTCCGCACGCCTGCTCGATGGACATGTAATGGGGCGTGCCGAGCATGGAGCCGGTGCGGGTGGCGCCACTCTTGGTTGCAAGCTCGTTGATCTGGTTGGGGTCGAGCACCTTGGCGATGCCGAAGTCGAGGACCTTGGTCAGCCGGCCGCCGTCGGGACCGCGCGCCAGAAAGATGTTCTCGGGCTTCAAATCGCGGTGAATGATCCCCAGCCCGTGGGCCGCCCCCACTGCCGAAATCACGGGGGTCATGATGCGCGCCACCTCCCCCAGCGGCAGCGGCCCCATGCGCGTCAGAAGGTTGTCGAGCGGCTCGCCCTCGAGCAACTCCATGACCATCACGGGCTCGCCCCCCTCCGCCTCGACCACGTCCAAGATCTCGATCACGTTCGGGTGGCGGATCGCCGTGGCCGCCTTCGCCTCCCGCATGAAACGCCGCACGATCTCCTTCTTGAGCGCGTACTCCGGGTGCATGGCCTTGAGCGCAACCCATCGCCCCGTGGCGATGTTCGTCGCCCGATAGACCGCGCCCATGCCGCCTTCGCCGAGCTTGGACTCCACCTGGAATCTGCCAGCGATGATCGTGCCCGGGGTCAACCCCGGGTTGCTTTGTCGGTCCTGATCTTCGTCGTAGGACATGTTCCGCTACGCCTGCGGGAAGGCACCATGGAGGCTACGGCGGCGGGACGCCAGGCGCAACTTCCGAGCGAGACCTGCCTCGACCCGAACGGTCCGACCCCAGGAGGTCCGCGCGAGCGGGATCGACAGATGCGCCAACTGGCCCTAGCATCCCGCCGTGTCTGCCCAGGAATCGCCCCGAATCGAACGTCGCGCCGTCACCGCAGCCTGGATCGTAGGCTTCCTGTGGCTCGCCATCCTGCTCGCGAACGTGCCGGCACGCGCAGCGCTCGGGCAACACCTCGCCCAGTTCGGCATCCACGGACCCGCCTATGCCTTGACCGGCCTGGCTGTCGACACCGTCGACTTCCTCCTGCTCTTCACCGTGGTGAACCTGCTCGTGGCGCTGATCGCACGCGTCGCCCTCCGACGCCGGCTGCCCACGTACCCCGCCGCCCTCCGCGCCACGATCGTGCCCACGACCACCGGCATGTTCCTCATCGACCTGCTCGGAAGCGTGTGGGCCGCAGAACACCAGATCGAAAGAGGGTTGTACCCAACCCTGTTCGAGCTCAATCACGCCGTAGACGCCGGCTTCGCCCTGGCTGGCGCGCGCGTATTTCTTCTGTCCCGCTTCTCCTACACGACCCTCCTGGTGCTGGTCCTGCTCGCCATCGCAACCGTCGTCGTGCGGCGGCGCCTCCTGCGTGCCCACAACCTCGCTGCGCTCCCGCTCGCGGCCAGCGTGCTCGGACTGTCGATCGCCGTCTCCTTGGCCTGCTTCGGGTGGCATCGCGCCAGTCCCCTGATCATTGCGTCGTTCCCCAACTGGCGCACGATCGAGTCCCCACTGCAGGTGTTCCTGAGCTTCGGGATGGACCGGGAGAACGTCCGTCTCGGCTCCCTGTCGCTGTTCCAGGGGCTCGACCTGCCGGCCTCGCACCTGGACCCGGGCGCCGCGCTGCTCGGGTTGCCCACCTCGACCGTGCAGCGCCTGCCAGAGATTCGTGAGCAAGGCGCGTGCAACCCCCACCCCCTCGCTTCCCCCGTCGCTCCGTTCCAGGCCCCCAGCGACCCGTCTGCGGCTTACCATCACGAGCTGCACCGCGCGCTCGACGACCTGTCACGCGCGCTGTTCGAGCGGCGAGAAGGCCCAACCCGCATCTGGCTGCTGTCCCTCGAGAGCCTTCGGGCCGACGACATTCACGCGCTGCACGCGCGAGCGCCCCGGGAGGTTGCGCCCTACTCCACCGGCCTGTACGAGCAAGCGCGCAAAGGCGCGGGCAACGTGATCGTGGCGGAGCGCATGCTGCAGGCGGGGGGGCGGACGGCCCAGGGCTTGGCGGCGATGACGTGCGGGCTCGGCACGATGCCCTATGGGCTTAGCGCGGCGCGGGACCTGGGCCTCCTTCCGTTGCGGTGCCTGCCGGACGTGCTCAAAGACGCCTCGTTCCGCACGGCGTTCTACTACGGGTCCAACCCAGGGTTCGACAACATGCTGGCGTTCCTCAACCACCACGGCTTCGACCGCATCAAGGCGGAGAAGGACTACGTGGAAGAGGTTCCCCACGCAGGCTGGAGCGTGCCCGACGGCATCGTCTTCGCCCAGGCGTTCGAGGAGGCCGAGAAGGAGCCCGCGGGGCAGTCGCAGTTCAACTTCGCGATGTCCCTGACCAATCACTTCCCCTTCAAGCGGCCCGAGGATTTTCCCGAGCTGATCGGTCAGCGCGTTGCCAAGGCCGTGGAAGGACGCTCCGTGCGCCCGGATGACGTCTCTCGCCTCGAAACGCTCTCGTACACGGACTGGGCGTTCGAGCAATTCGTCGGGACGCTTTCGCGCTCCGAAAGCGCGCGCCACAGCTTGGTTGTGGCAACGGCGGACCACTCGACCACGGACTACTTCCTGTGGCGAGAAGGCGATGACGCGCAGGACAAGACCCTGGCCTTGGTGCACGTGCCCTTCATGATCGTCTTGCCCGACGCGTTCCTCGCTGCCTCGCCGGACCCCGCGCTGGCGCGGCAACAGGCGCGCCGCGTCAACGAGCTTCTCGCGACGTCGCCGCTTTCTCACAACGACATCCCGCGCATGGTGCTGTCGATCCTGATGCACAGCGCGCCGCTCCGCGCCTTGGAGCATCCCTGGCGGTGGCACAACCTGGGAGGACAGCGGTTGAGCCCGAGCTTCCGGGTTCCGAGCCGAGCCGATGCGGTGGTGATGGGCGTGGACGGCACCTCGCGCCTTTACTTCGCGACAGCAGCAGGATCGCTCACCCAGTCCGAGGAAAAGGCGGTCCCGACCCTCGACCGCGAGACCGCACTTCAATCAGGGCCAACGATGCTTCCGTCGGCAGCCGTGTTCTCGGCCTTGTTGCGCGGTTATGGCAGCACGTGCTGGCCGGCTTCGGCGATCCGAAATCGGCCTTGAGGGCGTGGCCCCTTCACGTCTTGGGGCCGGGCGACTTGCGCGGCGCACGCCGACGCGAAGGCTTGACGGGAGGCGCCTCCGTGGTCTCCTCGGCAGGGGCCGCGACCTCGCCCCCCACGACCGCGAACCCCACCTCGGCAAGGTAGTGTTCGGCGTGATGCGAACGCTTCTTCAAAAGGACCTCCGTCACCACCACCCGCGTCGCCTCCGATAGCTCCGGCGCGTCGCGCACGGTCTCCAACGCAACGTCGTGGTCATGCAGGTGGCCCAGCACCTTCTGAAACGTGGCGGCGACATGGCCCCACGCACGCAACTCCGGGGGCAAGACCGGCCCGAGCGCCTCGACGGCGTAGCGCAAGCGCTTGCAGGCAATGCGTAGGTCGTGCATGCCCTGCACATCCGCCACGTTGGCCGTGCGCAACGCTTCGACCTGCGACTGCGCCTCGAGCACCACGCGTCGTGCGAAACGGTGGGCTTCCTTGTCCCTGCCGGGGCGCAGGGGCAAGATCAGCAGCGCGCGAAGCTCGGCACGCGGGGCCTCGAGCGCGCCCGAGGACAGGAGCCGGATGACCTCCGCACGCAACTCGCTTTCCCTGTCGGCCCGGGTTCGAAGCCAGGGCGCCAGAGCCTTGCGGTGGGGCGCACCCAGGTCGAGCGCTTGGAGCGTCTCCTCGAGCACTTCTTCATCCCGCAAGGCCCCCGTGGCCGCTGCCGTGCGCTGCATCTCCGCCCGAATGCGCCCCACATGAAAGCGACCGAACACCGGCCGAACCACCCGTAACAGACTGCGAATGCGACGCAGGGACACGCGCAGGTCGTGGACGGCCTCCCCATCCCTCTGGTGGATGACCCGGGGGATGGCGCCCGCCAAGTCGTCGAGCCAGGTGTTGAGCTTGGGTACGACGATGCTCGCGAGAGACGCTTCCACGACGAAGGTTGGGCCGGTCGCAGGGGTCTCAGCGACGGGAGCCACGGCCTCGGACTTCGGCTTTCCGCGATCTTTGTCCTTGCTCACTCGGCCCGATGCCTTCGGATGCGCGGGGGTCATGGTCGCACCACATGCACGATGGTCATCGGCCTGCGGCTGGAGAGCCCGTCCAGGTTGCGCTGCACGGCCCGCTCCGCCACGTCAGCGATCTGCTGATCCGTGGGGTACTCGCTGGTGAACGACCAAGAAGAGAGCGTCTTCGCCACGCTGTCGACCGCCCCGCGCAGCACGTCGCTCTCCTCGGCATCGTCGAGGACCCCTCGGGTGCTCAGAGCGGGGGGCACGAGCAGACGCCCACGGTTGTCCACGGCGAGCGTCAGGACGGCCACACCTTGACGGCCCAGAAGCTCCCGATGCTTGAGGACCCCGGGAAGGATCTCCTCCCCGTTGTAGGTGGCCACCTTGCCAACCTCGGCCACGTCGCACTTGCGGAGCCCCTTCGCGCCGAACTCGAGCACTTCGCCGTTCTCCGCGAGCGTCACGTTCGGTACGCCAAGACTCCTCGCAAACTCCGCATGGCGGTGCAGGTGGTGGAGCGTCCCGTGAACGGGAAGGAAGTACTTCGGACGGAGCAGTTCGATCATGCGCCGCTGCTCGTCGCGATGCGCGTGGCCGGAGACGTGAAGCGACGGGTTGGTGATGCGGTTCACGA
This sequence comes from uncultured Polyangiaceae bacterium, assembly GCA_964488865.1. GTDB lineage: Bacteria > Myxococcota_A > Polyangia > Polyangiales > Polyangiaceae > MWCO01. Next base: position 100,173 of record CAZAWR010000011.1, read on the forward strand.
CCCGCACGCGCTGTCGGATGAAGTTGCCGACCATACGAAAGACGTCGGGGTCGTTGCCGGGGATGATCCGGCTGGAGAGCAGCAGCAGGTCGTCGGGGGCGAGCGCGAGGGCTGGGTGATTGCGCACGGACAGGCGGGAGAGCGCGGCCATCGGCTCGGCCTGCGTGCCGCTCGCGATGACCAGGGACTGACGTCGCCCCAGGCTGCCCACGACGTCGGCGGGGACGATGAGGTCGCTAGGCCAGTCGAGGAGCTTGCACCGCGTGGCCACCCGAACCTGGGTTTGCACGCTTCGTCCGAGCAAGGTGATCTTGCGACCGTGCTCGCGCGCGATCTCCCCGATCATGCGCAAGCGATGGACGTTCGAGGAGAACATGCCGATCACCACGCGCGTGTCGCATGCGGCCACGGCTTCGGCAAGCGCGCGACCGACCGTGCGCTCGCTGCCGCTCGAGCCCTCCGCATCGATGTTGGTACTGTCGGACAACAGCAGATCGACCCCCTGCTCCCCGATGGCGCGCAGTCGGGATTCGTCGGTCGCCTGGCCGTCCGGCGGGTTGGGGTCGAACTTGAAGTCCCCGGTATGGACGATAGTGACGCCTTGGTAGCGCAACACAAGAGCGCACGCGTCGGGGATCGAGTGACTGACGCGGACGGGCTCGATGGAGAAGGGACCGAGCTCGAAGGCCTGGCCGATGCAGAACGGCTTGAGGCGCAGCTGACGCTGGTCGAACCCCTTCTCGCCAAGCCGTTCGTTCACCAAGCCGAGGGCGTGGCAGGAGCCGAACACGGGTACGTCCGCCAAGCGGAGCAGGTAAGGCAGGCCTCCAATGTGGTCCTCGTGGCCGTGGGTGAGCACCACACCCGCAATCCGGTCGCGACGCCCCTCGAGGTACGAGAAGTCAGGGTGGAAGACGTCGATACCGAGGTCGGAGTGAGGGAACGAAACGCCGCAGTCGATGACGAGGATCTTGCCGTCGGCCTCCACGGCCAGGCAATTCATGCCGATTTCGCCGAGCCCTCCCAGGGCGACGAGACGGATGGTGGGGGGTTCGGGGGGACTGATCACGTGGGGTCCTCGGGTGGCCCTTGGGGTGGGTGGGGTCGGTTCACCTGGCAGCAGTCTCGCGCCGGGTCAATCACTGGATGGTAGGATCTAGGGTGAGGGGGCCGCCGGGGTCAACCAGGTCTGGACGGCGGGCTCGAATTAGGTGCGGAGAAGACGCGTGAAGGCTCCAACTGGTGAGCTGGGGACCGGGGACCGGGAATGTGGAACCGAAGCGCTCGGCCGTTGGGAGGTGTCGCGGCGCGGTGGGCACATCTCCCGGCGCGCACTACGAAGGAGCACGACGCGGCGAAAGCAAGGCCGACTTCATCCACAAGCTACGCCTTGCCGCCAAGCAACGGGCTTCGCCTAGCCCACAAAGCTTGCTTGTTGGACGCGGACGTCACCCCCAAGAGGGCAATGAACTGACAGCGATTCTCACGGCATCCGTGCGCACCGCACGCGGCTGCAATCCGGGACCGCTTGACCATTCCCGGTCCCCGGTCCCAGATTGGCTCACCAGTTTCCCGCCCTAGCCACTTTGTGCCTGGGCAGTGTTCTAAGGCAGGGGCGTCGGGGGCGGGCCCCAGGACCCCGGCTGGGTCAACTCGCGAGCCAGGTGGGTCTCGACCAGGTCGATGGCAGGGCCGGTCGCGATGCTGCGCAGGCTCGCGTCCACGCTCGTGTCGCCCCGAACCCGCTTGCGCATGGCGATGTAGAAGTCGGCCTCCGCGCGCTCGACGACGCTCCTGGCCTTGGCACGAAGGGCATCGTCATTGATCTCGTCGAGGCCGAAGCGGGCGAGGTGATAGACCCAGCCGTTGCCGGCATCGATGGCGGACAAGGCACGCTTGGCCATGCCGTTTCCCGCGTCACCGGAGGCTTGCTCGGCGAGCAGCGCCCACAGGGAGGCGTAGACCGTATCCTCGGGTGCCGCGGCGGCGACGGTCTCGTCGAGAGCCCGGTGCACGGTCCGGAGGTCTTTGTAGAGCAGCCCGGTGGAGGTGGCTTCGATGAGGGCCATGGACAGCACGCGCGAGTCGAGGTTGGCGCGTTCGAGCATGCGGTCCACGGCGCGTTGCCAGGCCTTGGGGTCACCGAAGTGATAGGCGAGTCGGGCGAGAATCCGGTCGGCCGAGGCGTGGGCGACATCGGTTCGGGCGCGGGCGCGGGCGTCGAGCGCATCCTTGAGAGCGGCGGCCAACGCTCCTCGGGCATCCTGATCGGCGCCGCGGGCACGGTGGGCCTGGAAGGCAAGCAAGTGCGCGTCGGCACGGCCGGTAGGGGATTCGGCAGCGTCGGGGGCGCTCAGTCCCTGACGCACCGCCTCGAGGGTCCCCGCTGTGTCACCCGCCTGCAGAAGCAAGCCGGCGAGGGAAGCATACCCCGCCAGAGAAGGCTCTTCGCGCAAGGATTGCTCCAGCATGGGCCGCGCGGACGCGAGGTTGCCACTTCGCACGTGCAAGGCCGCCATCATGCCGCGAAGACGGGCGGGTGAGGGGTCCAGCTTCGTGGTGGCGTGCACGCCATCCGCCACCGAGAGAAGCTCCTGGGAAGCGACAAACACGCGCTGCACGGACGGGTAGTCGCGAGCTTCGTCCTCCTCGATCATCACACCCGCGACGACGCGCAAGGCGGTGTTGAGGACCTCGGGCTTCGGGTCGGCCCGAACCACCGGCGTGAGCACGAGGGGCGAGGCCTCGGCCATGCCGTAGCCCGCGAGCAGCAGAGCCAGGGGCCCGGCAGTCCCGAGCTGGGTCGGGTCGGAGCGATACGCCGCAACCGCAGCACCCCACGTCGCCCCCTGCGCAATTTCCGGGGGCATCGTGAGCTCCTCTTCGTCCCCTTCGGACGCCGCTTGCGAGTACAGCGCCGCAAGGTCCCGCCACGCCCCAGGGTCGTCGAGCGTGGCAGCCGTCTGCAGCCGCTCGAACAACTCGGGCGAGGTCACCTTCCTGGCGTCCGTGCGCTCCAGCGCCTCCGTGGCGCCCTTGGCGTCCCCATGACGAAGGTACAGCCCCGCCATGATGATCGCGCCAGTGCGAAGCGCGCGATACGCTTCCATCATCTCGTCACGGTTGGGTCGCCCCATCCCCGGCCGGAACGCGGCGTTGAAGTCGAGGCTCGCGGCCAACCACCGGTCGGTCATCGCCCGGGCCTGATCGAGCGCCTCAGGGGAAGGCTCGAGCATGGCGCGCTCTCCGAACGTGCGCGCATCAGCGGAAGCATTCTCCACGGCGCTGCGCTGCCGGGTATCCCTCATCCAGGACTCGAGCGCCTCCATGTGCTTGCGAATGCGCGCCTGGTCGGGGTGGTCCTTGGGCAGGGCGCTGGCCTGCAGTCGAAGAAAAGCCAGGGTCGGCCCCTCGAGCCCACGCGGGGCCACCGCGTCATGCGCCCCGTGCAACGCCTTGGCCGCACTCGGGTCGAGCATCTCCAGACTCAGCTCCCCCGCCCGCACGAGGTACACCGCCCCCTTGACCGCCGCGAGACCTCGATCCGGCTGCCCCGCGGCAAACCGCTCGTCCGCCCGCGCGAACTGCCGGCGCACCACCCCGCCCAACCAAGAGAGCCGCTCGGGCGAAGCGCCTCCATCCGACAGCACCCGCATGAGCGCGACGCCAAACTGCTCATCGCTCACCGGAGTGGCCGAAACCGGCGGCGTCGGCGCAACAACCGGCTGCGGACGGGGCGCCGAGCCGCACGCCACGCCTCCGAGGAGGACGGCAGCAACGGCTGCGGACAGCAAGGACCTGGTCACGACGAGCTTGATCATCTCGTCGAAGTCTATACGGCAATCCACCCCCGGGAGCACGTCATGAGCATCGCCTTTTTTTCCTGCGGTGGGCGAGACGGGGCAGGGGTGGCGCTTGATGAAGCGGACCCCATGATGGCAAGATGCCCGGCCATCCTGCAGACGGTCCAGGCCGCTCTGCCCCTGTCGGAGGAACCATGCCCCTCAAGCTTAGCTGCGCCACCACCGATCCATCCAAGGCGTCGACGGACCTACTCGCCCTCGGCGTGTTCGTCGGAGACACGATTTCCACGACGGCCCCCGTGGACGCCCTGGACAAAATGCTGGGTGGGTCCCTGGCGGAGCTCATCCAGCGGCAGGAATTCACGGGCAAGAAGGACCAGACCCTCGAGGTCGAAACCCTCGGTCGCCTGCCCGCACGACGCCTTCTTCTCGTCGGGCTTGGCGTCCCTGCCGAGCTGACGCCGGCGGCGCTGCGCACGTTTGCCGCACGCGCCGGACGCACAGCGAACGCATCCAAAGCCCAGTCGCTCGCACTCGGCATCGCCGGCAAGCTCGACGCGGAGCAAGCACGCGCACTCGCGGAAGGTATCGTCTTGGGGGCCTACCGCTTCTCCAAGTACCTCACGGGCGACCGCAAGCCCAAGGCGGAGCTGACCGCAGCTACCCTTTTGACCACGGGCAAGCTCGACAAGATCAAGAAGGCCACCGACCTCGGCTTCCGCATCGGCACCTGCGTCTGCTACGCCCGCGACCTCATCAACGAGCCCCCCAACGAGCTCACCCCCATCGCCCTCGCCACCTTCGCCCAGTCCGTCGCCAAGAGCCACAAATTGTCCTGCAAGGTCTTCGACGGCAAAGCCATCGAGAAGATGGGCATGAAGCTCTTCATCGCCGTCGCCCAGGGCAGCGCCAACGAGCCCCGCCTCGTCCACCTCACCTACAAACCCACCAAACCGTCGGCCAAGAAGCTCGTGGTCGTGGGCAAGGGGCTGACCTTCGACTCCGGCGGCCTGTGCATCAAGCCCGCGGCAGGCATGGGCGAAATGAAGAGCGACATGTCCGGCGCGGCCAACGTCGTCGCCTTCATGGCCGCGGTTGCCGAGATCGCTCCTGACGTCGAGGTGCATGGCATCATCGGCGCGGCGGAAAACATGCCCGACGGCAACGCCTATCGTCCGGGGGACATCTTCGGCTCCCTCGACGGCAAGTCCGTGGAGATCGTCAACACGGACGCGGAGGGACGGCTGGTGCTCGCGGATACGCTCGCCTACGCGCGCAAGCTCGAGCCCACGGTGCTGATCTGCAACGCGACCTTGACGGGCGCGTGCGTGGTGGCGCTGGGGCAGCATTGTTCGGGCTTCTTTGCGACGAAGGAAGAGCTGGCGACGAAGTTCCAGGTGGCCGCAAAGGAGTCCGGAGAGCAGTTCTGGCAACTGCCGCTGCTGGAGGACATGCGCGAGCAACTCAAGAGCGACGTAGCGGACCTCAAGCACACGGGCGACCGCTGGGGCGGCTCGATCTCGGCGGCGCTTTTCCTCACGGAGTTCGTGGGCGACGCGCCTTTCATCCACTGCGACATCGCGGGGCCTGCCCTGGCCGACAAGGCGTACAGCTTCTACACCAAGGGCGGCACCGGGCACGGCGTCCTCGCGTTCTTGCGCTTCCTCGAAACCTTCTGATCGGACCTACTTGGGCGGGTCGAACCCCACCGCCTGATCGAAGAACCGACGCCGCGGTGACTCCGGCTCACCAACCGTGCCACAATGACGGAATGCATCGGTGGACTGGACTCTCCTTCGCCGTGGTGTGGGTCGCAACCTGCGCCACGTCCTGCTCTCTCGATCGAGAAGGACTCGGCGTGGGGGAAGCGAACGCGGGAGGGTCGGGCGGATCGTCGGGATTCGACGGTGGGTCCGGCGGCACCGCGGGCACGGGCGGCACCGCGGGCACGGGAGGAACCGGCACGGGCGGCACGGGCGGCACGGGCGGCACCGCGGGCACGGCAGGCACCGGCGGCACGGGCGGCACGGGCGGCACGGGCGGCACCGCAGGCACGGCAGGCACCGCGGGCACGGCAGGCACCGGCGGCACGGGCGGCACGGCAGGCACCGGCGGCACGGCGGGCACGGGAGGTACAGGCACGGGCGGCACGGCGGGCACGGCAGGTACCGGAGGGACAGGAACCGGCGGAACTGGCGGCACCGGCCCTGTGTTCGACCCCCCGTGGTGGAACCCGCAATGGGCCCAGCGATGGCCGATCCAACTCAAGAACGTCTGTGCAACCGACCTTGCCCCGGGCTATCAGATCGCCGTTCGAACCGACGGTGACGTGACCAGCCCGGCCATCTCGTGGCGGGTCATGCGGTGGGACGGGACCTCGTGGGCAGACATCCCGCGGATGGTCGAACAAGTTGGTTCGGGCACGTGGGTCTGGTTCGGTCTCGTGGCCGCCGTTCCGCCACAGATCCTGGATGACTCCTACTGGTTGTACGAGGGTAGTGTCGGAGCGGTGGAGCCCCCCGCACCGACGGGTCTCTTCGACTTTCACACGAGGTTCGACGCATCGGAGCCGGCCTCGTGGGTCAGCACGGGCAACGTCACCCACGCAACGGGCTTCGTTCGCCTGGACGGGGCGGGCGGGGGCGGGAGCATCCGCAGCGAGGTCACGTTCGGTCCCGGTCACGCCCTGGACTTCGCGATGACGGTGGAGCACGCCTTGACCAACGATGCCAGTTGGTTCTGCGGCGGCTTCCAGCGTGCGTCGGACTTCACCAACACCAGGCCCTGGATCCTGTGGATCAGCCGCAAGACGTCGAGCGTGTGGCCCGAGTTCTGGAACGACGCGACCATCACGTGGAAGGGCAACGAGACGGGCGTGGACGTGGGGACGGAGCATGTCTACGGGATCGAGCGGTTCGCGCGCAAGGACGTGTTCCTGCGGGACCATCAGGAGTTCGACAAGACGGAGTGGAGCGCCGACTACGTGACACCGCTGCAGATCCGGTTCAGCGCGTACAACGGGTCGGTGGTGCAAGTTCGGTGGGCACGCGTGCGCAAGGCGTGCGACCCGAGGCCGGATGTGCAGCTCGGAAGCGCGGAGTCGGGACCGCTCTGAAGCAACAGAGTTCCGTCACGAACCCAGCAACCATCTCAGGATCGTCCGCACCCGCCACAGGATTCGTGACAGCATGGCAGGATGCGTCGTCCATCCCGGGTTCCCAGTCTCACGCTGTTTGCCCTTCTCGCCATGTCGGGGCCGGCTCGGGCAGCCGACTCGTTGAGCATCGGGGAGGTGCGCATCGACGCCCCAACCTTCCACTCCATTGGAATTCAATGGCTGATCGGCGGTGACGACAATCGAAATGCGCAAGTCACCGCGCGCTATCGCAAGGCAGGAGGCACGGCATGGCGTCCCGGATTGCCTCTTCTGCGAGTGTGGCCAGAAACGATCACCGTCGCCGTCCCCCACCAATTCGCAGGCAGTCTCTTCGATCTCGAACCGGAGCAGACCTACGAGATCGAGTTGCACGCAACGGACCCGGATGGCGGCGACGCCCAACAGACCATCACGGCAACCACCCGCCCCCTTCCAAGGCTCGAGCCCCTTGCGCCGAACATTGTCAACGTCTCGACGGTCGCACAGCTGAACGCAGCGCTCTCCGCAGCCAAGCCGGGCGACGTCATCGTCCTGGCCAACGGCACGTACGCTGCCAGTTTTCTCACCCTCAACGCGAGCGGAACCGCCGACAACCCCGTCGTGGTTCGGGGGGAGAGCCAGGACGGTGTCGTGCTCGACGGGGAAAACTGCGATGGCTGCAACATCCTCGAGGTCTACGGCAGCTTCGTCCACGTCGAACACCTGACGTTCGAAAACGCTGTGCGCGCAGTGCGCTTTCAAGGTGTCGGGGCCACGAACAACGTCGTTCGCCACGTCACGATCCGCGACGTCGTGCACGGCATTGGTTCTCGCGAAGACCAGAAGGACTTCACGATCTGCGACAATCGAATCGAGGGAAGGCTGGTCTGGCCGTGGACCTTCGAGTCCGGGGCCAGCTCTCACTGGGACGATCGTGGCGTGGACATCACGGGCGACGGGCACGTGGTTTGCCACAACCTGATACGCGGCTTCGGGGATCCGATCGTGAACAAGAAGAGTCAATCCAGGAGCTGGGATGTGTACGGCAATGACATCCTGGACTCCTACGATGGGACGGAGCTCGACGATGGGGAGGGCAACGTGCGGCTCTTCCACAATCGCTATACGAACGTGATGGATCCGGTGAGCATCCAGCCCGTGTGGGGCGGACCTGCCTACGTGCTGCGCAACGTGGTTCTCAACGCGCCGGAGGAGCCGATCAAGCTCAAGAGCACGGAGGGTGTGAACGAGCCGAGTGGAGCCTTGATCTTCCACAACACCTTCGTGAGCGCGAAGCTCGCTCTGAACCTGCAAACGCCGATCACACAGCACAACTTTCGCATCGAGAACAACCTATTCGTGGGGCCGAACCAGCTCGCGGGTAGTCGTACGGTCGAGTGGACGGCCGCGCTCGACGGAGGGATCTTCGACTACAATGGATACTACCCGGACGGGGGATTCTGGTTCGGCGTCGTGGGCGGGGAGAACCAGGTGTACGGGAGTTGGTCGGAGGTGCAGAGCGCGGGAGTCGTGGAACAGCACGGGGTACTGTTGACGACCCCTGTCTTCGCAGCTGGGTTCGTCGGACCGGAGGACGAGAAGACGCACCAATCGCCGGCGGCCTTCGCTCTGGCCCCCGGTTCCAACGCCTTGGATACGGGCCGACTTCTCGAGGGGGTCAACAGCGGACACGGGGGGTCAGGACCGGACTTGGGCGCCTGGGAAAGCGGTTGTCCAGAACCGGTCTACGGACCTCGTGCCCCGGGACAGGATGGCGTGACGAATCGTATCGACTGCAAGGTGGGAGGCGGCGGAACGGGCGGAGCCGCCGGTTCCTCGGGCTCGGGTGGTGTTGCCGGCTCGGGGGGAGGTTCCGGTGGCGTGGCCGGCTCGGGAGGCCTCCCCGGCGCGGGGGGTGCTGCTGGCTTGGGGAATTCCGGTTCCAGTGGTTCCGCCGGGTCGGGGACCGACGGCACGGACGGCGGTTGCGGATGTCGCACGGCTCGAGAGCCCGCCGGGTGGCCGGGCTGGGTCCTCTGTCTCGTCGCCCCTGTGCTCTTCTTCCGTCGCCGAAGGGGGGGGCACTTGCTTCGCCGACTCGCTGGTAGAGCGTAGAGCTGGGCTCAGTCGAGTGAAGCGGTTAGTCATCGCCGGTCGTCATTTGGGCTACGGCCTGCACTCGAGTTCACTCTGCGCTTGACGCGTCAATGACCTTCTCTCGGATTGCTGTTTGCTGCGCGGTTGGCTCCGGATGGGCAACGTGCAAAAAGAGTCCGTCTCGAGCCGCGTACACTCGAGCCGACAGGACTACTTTTCTCCGTTCTTTGGGGCCATTCGGCTCGACGCCGACGCTGGCGCGAGGCGAACTCCCGCCATTGCACAGAGGCTGTGGATTGGCGGGTCGGGTGACGGGGAAGACAAGCGTTGTGCGAACCCCTTCGGGCTCCAGCGGGCTGTTGCAAACTGTGTCATCGACGTACGGGATTGCGCTGTCGGAGAGCGACGCGCCTGGCATCACCTCGACCTACGACCCCGGCACGACCGCGGACGTGTGCGATTGGGCTTGGATGAGGTTCTGCTACGATCTCTGACCCCTGGCGATCGTCCCGAGCACCTCATCGTCGCGCAATCGCAGCCCACCCGGAGGTCGGGACCGCTCTGAGAGGCTATCCCAGCAACCACCTCAGAATCATGTGCTTGGTCGTGTCCCGTGCCACGTGTCCGATCGAGTCGACGAGCGGGATCGACTTTGGGCAGACCTCCACGCAGTTCTGCGCCTTGCCGCACTCGGCCACGCCGCCCCGCTGCATCATGCTCTCCAACCGCTCCGTGCGCTGATGCTGCCCGGTCGGGTGGAGGTTGAAGTAGCGCACCTGGTTGATCGCCGCGGGCCCCATGAACTGGCTCGAGTCGTTCACGTTGGGACACGCCTCCAGGCAGCATCCGCACGTCATGCAGCGCGACAACGCATAGCGAACTTGCTGCTGCTCGGCGCTCTCGCGCGGACCCGCGCCAAGGTCGTGCGTACCGTCAATTTCGATCCACGCCTTCACGCGCTTGAGGTCCTCGAACATCTTCGCCCGGTCCACCACGAGGTCCCGCACGAGAGGGAACTTGGACATGGGCTCGATCACGATCGTCTCGCCGTTTGGGGCAATCTCCTCCACCAACGCGCTGCACGCCTGCCGCACGGCGCCGTTGAGGACCATCGTGCACGCGCCGCAGATCTCCTCGAGGCAAGAGCAATCCCAGGCCACGGGGGCCACGCGCTTGCCGTCCTTGGTCTTGGGCTCGAGCTGGATCTGCTGCAGCGCGCTGATCACGTTCATCTGCGGCAGCAGCGGGACCTCGAACTCCTCCCAGCGCCGCGTGTCGGGCTTGTCGGGACCGTCCTGCCGCCGGATCTTCAGGTGCACCTTGTTCTTGCTCATGAAAGACCCCGCTCCGCCTCGACCGGCGCTTCCTTCCGCGCTTGCTCACTCGCCGCCCCCGCCTGCTCGTACTTGCGCTCCCGCGGCTGCACCAGGCTCACGTCCACCTCGTCCGTGACGTGTACCCCCTTGCCCGCGCACTCGTAGTCGAAGGATTTCAGGAACTCCACCTGCCCTTCCCCCGCATACCGCGCCAGCGTCGTGCGCAGCCAGTTCGCGTCGTCGCGCTTCTCGTGCGCGGGCTTGTAGTGCGCCCCTCGCGATTCGGTGCGATGGCGCGCGCCCTGCGCGATCACCCGCGCAAGCACCACCATGTTCTCGAAGTGCCGCACGAACTGCGCGCTCTGGTTCGCACGCTGCCCGGTGTCGTCGATGCGCACCTTCGGCAGCTTGTCCTGCACCGTCCCGATCTTGTCCAGGACGCGGTCGAGGCGGTCGTCGTGCCGCTCGATCGTGCAGTCCCGCAGCATCACCTCGGACAGTTGCGCGTGCAGGTGCCAGGGGTTCTCGCCCTTGTCCTTGTCACGGTTCTGTCCGACGATCCTTTCGTAGTCCTTGCGCTCCTGGGCCTCGGCGGTGTCGAACAAGCTCGAGGACGTGTCCTGGGAGCTCGAGGCAAGGGAGCCGACGTAGCTCGCGATGGCGGGGCCGGTAACCAGGCCGCCGTAGAGGCAAGACAGCAAGGAGTTGGCGCCGAGACGGTTGGCGCCATGGTAGGCGTAGTCCACTTCACCGACGGCATAGAGGCCTGGGACGCTGGTGGCGTGATTGCGCGGGGAGCCATCGACGAGGGAGCCCGAGGCGCTGCGCTCGTAGTCGACCCAGAGGCCTCCCATGGAGTAGTGGACGGCAGGGAAGACCTTCATGGGGTTGTGGTACGGGTCCACGCCCGCGAACTTCTCGTAGATCTCGAGGATGCCGGCGAGCTTGCGTCTGAGCTGCGTCTCGGGGATGTGGGTGAGGTCGAGGTAGACCTCGAGTTCGTTCTTGCCGGTCTTGTTGCTGTGGATACCGCGGCCCTCGTGGAAGCAAATCTGGAAGATGGCGCGGGAGGCGATGTCGCGGGGGACGAGGTTGCCGTAGCCGGGGTACATGCGCTCGAGGAAGTAGTCACGCTCGCGCTGGGGGATCTGGCCCGGGGGCCGCGTGTCACTCGCGTCCTTGGGGACCCAGACGCGACCGCCTTCGCCGCGTGCGCTCTCGGAGATGAGACGCAGCTTGTCCGCGCCGGGAATGGCGGTGGGGTGAACCTGGATGAACTCGCCGTTGGCGTAGATCGCGCCCTGGCGAAAGGCTTTCGCTGCAGCACTTCCCGTGCAGATCATGCTGTTGGTGGACCGGCCGAAGACCATGCCCGGTCCACCGGTCGCGAGGCACACGGCCTCCCCGCGGAAGGCTTGCACGTCCATGGTCCGCAGGTCTTGCGCCACGATCCCCACGCACCGTCCGTGATCGTCGAGCACCAGGGACAGGAAGTCCCACCCCTCGAGCTTGCGAACCATCACCTCGCCGGGAAGCGTCATGCCGGTCTCGTCGACCACGGGCTTGGTCTCGTAGCGACGCACTTGCTCGTCGAGGGCGTAGAGAAGCTGCTGACCGGTGGTGGCGCCCGCGTAGGCGGTGCGGTGGAACAGGGACCCGCCGAAGCGACGGAAGTCGAGCAAGCCTTCGGGGGTACGGTTGAAGGGAACGCCCATGCGGTCGAGCAGGGAGACGATGCCGGGTGCGGCGTCGGCCATGCCCTTGACGGGGGGTTGGTTGGCGAGGAAGTCGCCGCCGTACGCAGTTTCCTCGAGGTGGATGCGGGGGCTGTCGCCTTCGCCCATGGTGTTGACGGAGGCGTTGATGCCGCCCTGGGCGCAGACCGAGTGGCTGCGTTTGACGGGCACGAGGGAGACGATGTCGACGGGAATGCCGGCTTCGCAGAGCTTGATGGTGGTCATCAGGCCGGCGAGCCCTCCGCCCACGACGATGACGCGCCGCACCTGACCGGATGCGCTTCGTAGTTGGTTCTTGGCAGCCATGGGGTTGGTTCCTTGGTCAGGGTGCCGAGCCGGTGGGGACCGGCGTGGCGGGTTCGGTGGTTGCGGCCGGCAGTGCGGCAGGGACTTCCATCGCGGAGGACGGGCAGTGCTCCGGGATGGCGAGGGGGTCGGACGAGGAGGGGACGAAGAGCTTCGATCCCGTGGCGAAGTACAGGGTGGTGTTGGCGCCGAGCAGGAAGACGGCCAGCCCGAGAACGCCCAGCACGGTTGCGGAGATGCGCTGAGCGCGTCGCGAGACGGTGATGCCCCAGGAGCAGAGGAAGCCCCACAGCCCGTTCGCGAGGTGGAAAGACACGGCGGCGATGCCGATCACGTAGATCAACGCGATGGCAGGGATGCCCCACACGGTGCTCGACAGGTCCGCGCACAGGGCATCGTAGAACCCGGACACGGGCAGGTTGCCCATCAGCTTCTGGAACCGCAGCTCGTAGAGGTGGTAGCCGATGAAGCCGAAGGCGAGCACGCCGGCCGCCCGCTGGAGCGTGAACATCCAGTTGCGGCTGTGGCGGTAAGCGCCGACGTTGTAGCGAGCATCGAGGACGATCAGGATGCCAAGGACGGCGTGAATCAGCAGAGGCACCAGGATGAAGGCCACCTCGAGCACGACGAGGTAGGGCGTGGCGTTGATCTCCTCGGCCATGGTGATGAAGGCTTCGCGACCGTGCAGCGCGGAGGCGTTCTTCGCCAGGTGGAAGACCGTGAAGGCCGCCAGGGGCACGACGCCCATCAGGGAAAAGAGCTTCCTCAGGAGGAACGCACGGGCGTCCCGATCGAGCCAGGGGCTGCTGGGTTCGCTCGCTTTGGCCAATTCCGTCACCATCCACCTCGCTCTTCCGATCGTTCGCCCGACGCTTGCACTCCAACCGCGCGGCGCGCAAGCGTTTCGAGCGTGGGCCAGCGTGTACCAGGGAATCGCAGCAGAGAAAAGGAAGGCGGGGGGGCCCAGATCCGGAGGCACGACGAATGCCAGCGGAGCGAGGGCGCCGAAGGCCGGCCCGAGCACACGCCGGAGTGGCCGAAGACGGAGCATTGGGGGGTGGTGGGTGAGGAACAGAGGCAAGAAATCGCGCCCAGAAGCGGGTCTGGACGCAACGGTGCACACGATGCCGTGCGGACTTGAGTCGGTCATTCGGAAATGTGCCGGTCAGGCGGGCATCAAGGCCCTGAGTCTGGCTCGTGCACGCACGAGTTGCAGGAGGCCCTTCGGCCGAGACGACCTATGGAACGCTGGTGTGCACGTATGCCGCTCCGACCAACGACCACGCCGTCATCCTTCGCATGCTGGAGACCGACGCCGACGGGTTCGACGTGGGCAGGGAGTCCTTCGAGGACCTCGGGATCGTGACCGAGGACATCGCCGGGTTGGGCCAGCGAGCCTACAGCGCCACGGATGCCTCGGCCGCGGCGGTCAGCCATACGGTGGTGGCGTGGGACGGGACCTACGAGGTTCAGATCAGCACGACGGGCTCGAGCGTCGACGCGCTGCGCACGATGGTTGCCACGATTCTGTTGCGGCTGGCCGAGTAGGTCGACCGGTTCCGACCAAGACGATCTGCAGCCGGCGACTGGAGAAACGCCACCTCTTGCGCCACAATGGCATTCTGGGACGGAGAAAAGGGGGAACGCTCATGCCGATCTTCGATTACCGGTGCTCCGCGTGTGGGGCGCGCTTCAGCCGTCGTTCGTCTGCGGTCGAACAAAGCAAGCTGGCGTCACTGCGCGCACCTCCAGCAACCCTCCCGGTGGCGAGCCACGCCGAGGCACTACAGTGCCCGAAATGCCGGGACATAAGGGTCGAGCCTGTCTTGCGATCCGCCTCCGGTTCGCCGAGACGCGACCGCGAATAGCTCGAACCTGTTTCCCTTGGGAATACCCACCCGCGCCACGGGTTGGCCTTGCAGCCCCATGGACTTCGACATCGGCTCCCTCATCGCCTCCATGATCATCGGCGGAGCCGGCTTCGTCGCCTTCGTCTACGGGAAGAAGCAGACGCGCCTGCCCCACATGGTCGCGGGCGTCGTGCTCATGGTCTATCCCTACTTCGTTTCGAGCGTGTGGCTGATGTTCGCGATCGCCGTGGCCATCCTCGCCTCGCTCTACGGTGTCGTACGACTGGGCTGGTAGACCTGCGAGGACGCGTGGGTCACGATCGCATCTCCCGACGCCTCCCCAGCAAGCAGAAGCCTATGCCGGCAGCGAGCATCCAGGCGGGATAGGACGAGCCGGAAGGCCCAGCCATCCGGCATGCACACCCCGCCGCATCGGACGCTTCTCCCCCGTGATACGTGCTTCCGCTATCCCAGGCCGACGAGCCTCCGGAACCGGACGAACCGTCCGTTCCGCTGTCTTCGCCTCCGCCAGACCCACCGGAACCGCCGCTGCCTCCCGCACCCCCTGATCCACCCGAACCACCGCTCCCTCCCGTTCCACCGTCCGGCAGACAGGCCCCTTCGTCCACTTCGCCGTCGCAGTCGTCGTCCTTGCCGTTGCACGTCTCCTCGTGCGCTATGCACAGCGGCCCGCCGAACTGCAGGGTCCCGTAGTAGCGCTCGGCGGACCAGCCGCCCGCGTCCGTGAACTCCGCGAGGGCGACCTCCGCGCCGAACCCGGACCCCGTCGATGGATGACAGCGCCAACCGGCCACATGCCGCGCGCACAGGTCGTCCATGCCGTCTCCGTTCATGTCCCCCAACTGGATCGTGTGGAAGTACTGCGGTTGATCCCACCCGTCCGCGTCGGCCCACGCTGGCCCGTCGAACGACGCGAACGCAGCGCCGTCCCACCGATAGCAAATCACCTTGGCGTTCGCGCGAACGCAAAGATCCTGAGCGCGGTCTCCGTCGACGTCGCCAGTGCGCAACGTGAGGTAGTTCGAGGGGTCCGCCCACCCGCTGTCGTCCGACAGCGCGCCGACCTCGACCGCGTCGCCAAACGAGCCGCCTTCGGAGAAGTGGCAGCGCAAGCTCGCCGAAGAGCGCGCGCACAGGTCCGCACGCCCGTCGCCGTTCACGTCCACCAGTCGGATCGTGCTCCAGTACGGCATCGCTCCCCACCCCGACGCGTCGCTCCAGGCAGGTCCCGTCACCTGGGTCGGGAAGCCGTTGCCGTCCGACAACCAGCACTCCATCCCATTCTGCGTGCGCATGCAGAGGTCTTCGTTGCGATCGCCATCGACGTCGCCCGTGCGCAGCGTGCCGTAGTACTTCGCCGAATCGAGCCCCGCCGCGTTGGACCACGCAGGCCCGTCGAAGGAAGGACCGAAGCCATCACCCGTGGACTTGAGGCATACGATCCCCTTGGCGGCGCGCGCGCACAGGTCGTCCTTGCCGTCCCCATCGATGTCCAGCAGCCGGAGCGTGCTGTGATACTGGAACCCGTCCCACCCGGTGTCGTCGGACCAGCCAGGCCCCGCGATCGACGTCGCCAGGCTCGCGCCGTCCGACTTCCAGCACTGAACCGCGTCGTTCGCGCGCGCGCACAGGTCGGCGCGACCGTCCCCATCCACGTCGCCCATTCGGAACGTTCCCCAGTTGGTCGCGTCGCTCCACCCGCTCGCGTCCGACAAGGGCAGCGTTGGTCCCTTCGCGGTCCACGCCGTTCCCTCGGACAGGTGGCACCACACGCCCGCCATCCCCCGTCCGCAGACGTCCGCCTTGCCGTCCCCGTCGATGTCCGTCGTTCGCGCCGGGGCAACCCACGCCTGCCCGCGCAGCAGCGCCTCCCGCTCGCAGGCGTCGTCCTCGTCCACGTCTCCGTCGCAGTCGTCGTCCTTTCCGTTGCACGCCTCGGAGGCGGCCACACACTCGCACTGCGCGCTGGTGGCGCCCCAATAGGTTCCCTGATCGACCCACCCGGTCGTGGGGGTAGACGAGCACGAGCCCACGTACGGGTTCTTGTTGGTGTTGTTGGGGTTACGCCAAGCGAGGTGCAGGTGCGGCCCGCTCGAGTTGCCGGAGCTTGCGGACCTGCCCACGACCTGCCCGCACTTGACACTGTCCCCGTTGGACACCTGCAACGAGCCCAGCTCGAAGTGGCAGAACAGCACGAGGTTGCCGTCCGGAAGCTCGAGCTTCACGTAGTTGCCGCAGCCCGTTCCGCACGTGCTGCCCAGCCCCCCGTAGTTGGGGCAGCCGTCATGCGTCGCGATCACGACCCCGTCGGCCGGGGCCAGCACGTCCGTGCCGATCGCGAGCGCGTAGTCGTTGCCAGTGTGGCCGTCGTAGCAGCGATCGCCGCAATTGTAGTCGCTGCACCCCGACGACGAGCCGTTGTTGTCGTACCCATAGTTGAACGTCTTGTCGGCGACGAACGGCCTGCGAAGCTTGGTGGCGGAAGCGTCGAGCGCGAAGAGCGCCACCAGGGCCGCGGGGGCGAGCGCGAGCAGGACCGAAGGGCGAAGCGTCTTCATCGCGCCACCTCCGCGTCGAAGGCCACCCAGCGTGAGGTCCGGCCCCCCGCATCTTGCACGATGAATGCGCGGGACCGGCTCACCAGGACAGGTAGCGCTCCTGGCAGCG
Organism: uncultured Polyangiaceae bacterium; assembly: GCA_964488865.1. GTDB lineage: Bacteria > Myxococcota_A > Polyangia > Polyangiales > Polyangiaceae > MWCO01. Next base: position 117,105 of record CAZAWR010000011.1, read on the forward strand.
ACCGCAGCAGTCGAGGCGGATCGACGGACATCACGTGGACGCCGACAGGATCCTCGAAGGCGATGGTGCCGTCGTTCCAGAGAGGCGCTGACGGACCGGCCGGGAACGGGACCGGTTCGCGTCGCCTGTCGGTTCGCTGGACCACGGACTGGTCGTCGTGCAGCTCCCAGAGCTCGGGGTAGCCGGTGCTTCCGGAGACGAACAGCAGGCGAGACCCGTCTTCCGAGAGCACGGGGCTCCAGGCTGGCGCCATGCTTCGTGTGCCCCCTGCGGGTGTCCTGCGCGCCAGGTCGTAGCGAACGATCTCGAGGTCGGGGATCTCGCCGCGGGCATAGGCGAGGTAGCGTCCGTCCTGGGACAGCGAGAGGGGGGGGTGCACTTGCGAATCGAGGCGTGCGGGGAGGCCCCGACGCGCGGGAAGCAGGACGAGGTCGCGTGCCGTGGTGATCACGAGGGCCGCTTGCGAGCCAGGCACCAGGCGCGCGTCGAAGACCGGGATGCCGTCGAATGCCCACGGGGACGCCTTCGTTCCTCCGTGATCGAGCCATCGTGCGACCACGGCGCGGGGGGCATCGGAGGCGGGCAGCGCGGGCTGCACCGCGGCGAACAAGCGCGTGCCGTCCTCGCGAAGATCCAGCAAGATCTCCCCTGGCGCCCGCTGGGCTTCGACCGAGCGGAGTGTGGCCTCCGCATCGGGTTCGCAACCGGAGAGCAACAGAGCAGCGAGGAGAAGGACGCGTGAAGAGGCCATTCCTCCCACAATACCACAGCGAACGGGGCTGAACGCCCCAGGGTTGCGAGGCCGTCAGCCCACCGCGCTCTTCGCCACCTTCAAAATCACGTCTACGTCCGGCTTGATCTTCAACGCCCCCAGCATCGCCGAGTACGGCTTGATGCCGAAGTCCGGCTGGTGAATCCGGACCTTCGCCTCGAGCTGGTCCCCCACCGGCCGCAGATCGAAGGACACGTCCCGCACCGATCCCTTGAGCTCGAGCGTGCCGGACACCACGTACCCGCTCCCCTGCGCCGTCACGGACCGCGAACGAAAACGAATCTCCGTGTGCTTCTTCGTCCCAAGGACGTCCTTCGCGATGTTGCCCTCGATGTCGCGCTTGTCCTTCGCGCTCAGCGCGTCTGGCCGCTCCGCCCCATCCTTCATTGCACACCTTACCGTCAGCGACGTCGCATCGAACGTCGCCTCCACCTTTCCCGCCGCCCCATCGACGTCCACCGACATGCGGGTGACGTCGATCCACAGGTCATGCGCGACCGCGGACAGCAGCCCCTCCTTGTAGGTCATTACGTGGCACCGAACCTGGGAAGCGTCGAGCTTGGTCATCTCATGATCTCCTTGTGGCTGTCGCCCTTCACGCTTCGTCGACCCAGTTCACGATCGCAAGCCTGTCCGTCGCCTCGTACTTGCCCTTGTCGGACATGCGCACCCGGCAGGCCGACACGTGCGGGTCATGGGTGAAAAACAGCCACCCGTCTTCCGCCATCACGCGGTCGAGAAGCGACTTCTTCTCCTCGATGAGCAGCTCAGGGTACCGGTCGTACCCCATCGTGATCGGCAGGTGAACCCACGGGGCTCCCGGAATGAGGTCGCCCACGAACGTCATCATCCCGCGAGGCGTGCGCACCCGCGTCATCGTCAGACCAGGCGTGTGGCCGTCGGAGTAGCAGAACCCGTACGTGTCGGACGGGAGGGCTTCACAGGTGTCCCCATCGACGAGCTCCAGGCGTCCGGTGGCCTCGAGAAGCTCGTGGAGCCGCGGGATGAAGGAGGCGCGATCGCGAGCGTGGGGGTGGGTTGCGCGTTCCCACGCCTTCTTGCCGACGATGAAGCAGGCGTTGGGGAAGACGAGCTCGGGCTCCCGGTCCTGCCGCCAGGGGGTGAGCATGCCCCCCGCGTGGTCGAAGTGCAGGTGCGACAGCACGACGACATCGACGTCCTCCGGGCTCACGTTAATCACGCCCAGCGACTGCAGAAGGACGTGCTCGCGTTCGACTACGCCGAAGCGGTCCTGCAGCTTGGGCTCGAAGAAGGTCCCGATGCCCGTCTCGAGAAGGACGGTGCGGGCGCCGTCGCGGATGAGCAAGGCGCGGCAAGCGAGCGGGATGCGGTGGCGTTCGTCTGGGAGGCTCCACTTTTCCCAGACGGGGCGAGGGCAGTTGCCATACATGGCGCCCCCGTCGAGGCGCTGGGTGTTACCGGGCAAGGAATCGATTCTGAACATGAACCCTCCGGGAGGGTGGGCCGAGCCCACGGATGGGTTAGCTAGAAATCACGAACAGGGACCGGAATACGGGCCGGGGATTGCCGGGGCCGTGCTTCGTTCCCGCTTCTACTGCCTAGTTCCCCTGGCTTCAACGCGCTAGAACCTCTCCTCCGCGCCGATGGACCTTCTGTACTTCATCATCCTCGTCAGCTCGCTCATCTTCGTGCATGAGCTGGGACACTTCGTGGTGGCGAAGATGTTCGGGGTCAAGGTCCTCACGTTTTCTCTGGGGTTTGGGCCGAAGATCGTCCGTATCCGCGGCAAGGAGACGGAGTACTGCGTCGGCATCCTGCCGCTGGGCGGGTTCGTGAAGATGCTGGAGGAGCGCAAGCACGAGCAAGTGCTCCCGGAGGACGCGAAGCGCACGCTCGAGTCCCAGCCCTTGTGGCGCCGTGTGCTCATCGTGATCGCGGGGCCGGCGATGAACCTGGTCTTCCCCGTGTTGCTCTACTTCGTGGCGTTTCTGGGGGATACGCACTTCCTGCCGCCTACGGTGGGCATCGTGCTGCCGGACCATCCCGCGCACGGCGTGCTCGAACCGGGCGACCGAATCATGGAGGTGAACGGCGAGCGCATCACGACCTACGCGGAGCTCAACCGGATCGTTCGAAAGAGCCCCGGGGTGCCGCTGCGCCTGAAGGTGTTCCGGGACCTGGGGTACATCGACGTGACCGTGACGCCGCGGGCGGTAGTCGAGCCACGGGAGCTGGACTTGTTCGAGACGGTGGGGCGCATTGGCGTGAAACCCGGCGCTCCCGCCGCAGCGATCGGGGTGTTCGACCCGCAATCCCCGGCGTTCCGCAGCGGCTTGCGGAGCTTCGACCTGGTGATCCAGGTCGGGGAGCGGCCCGTCGAGCGGTTCATCGAACTCGAGCGCGCGTTCGACAGCAACCGAGGAGAGACCGTGCCGGTCGCCTACCTCCGGCCCAAGGCGGTGGAAGGTGCGCTCGGCGGGCTCGTGGACCTGGCCGTCTACGAGCACGGCGTGGCCGCGCTCACCCCCTCCCCCGAACCAGGCGAGCTGTTCGCTCGCACGGGCATCGAGTCGTCGGACTTGTACGCGGCCGTGGTTCCCCGCGGCTCCGCCGAGGCCAAGGCAGACCTGCGTCCCGGGGACAAGATCATCGAGGTCGACGGGGACCCCGTGCTGACCTGGCACAGCTTCCGAGACCGGATCGAAGCCGACCCCGAACGACCTCACCTTCTGACGTGGCTCCGCGACGGGCGGCGCCTGAGCGGCACGATCCAGGTGCGGCGCGAGGACTGGGTGGACGAGCTCGGCGCCCTGCGATCAAGCTTCGTCATCCGGGCCCAGAACTGGCTGCCGATCGCGAACGAGGCGCTCGTGGAGAACCCGTCGCCCGTGCGGTGGGCAGCGAGCAACGCCCTGGAGGAAACGCACGACGTGATGCGGTTCATCAGCGTGAGCATCGTTCGGCTCGCCCAGGGCAAGCTGAGCATCTCCATGCTGTCAGGACCCCTGACGATCTACGAGGTGGCAGGCGAGGAGGGCGCCAAGGGACCGGGCTACTTCCTCTGGGTCATGGCGCTCGTGAGCGTGAACCTCGGGCTGATCAACCTGCTGCCGATCCCCGTGCTCGATGGAGGACACCTGCTGTTCTTCCTGATCGAAGCGATCATTCGTCGCCCTCTGCCCCTGCGCGTCCGGGAGGTGGCCTCCATCATCGGGCTCATGGTGCTCTTTGCCCTCATGGGCATCGCGTTCAAGAACGACGTGGAGCGACGTTGGGACGTGATCGTGGGTCAGCTCAAGGAGTTGTTCTGAATGTCTCGACGAGGGCAGGCGCCGACGGCGCGCGCGGTGGCCGCGCAGGTGTTGACGCGTGTCGAACGGGATCAGGCGTTTGCCTCCGCGTCCCTGGACACGGAGCTGGAGCGGGCCGTCCAGCTCGTGCCCGCGGATCGCCGTCTCACGACGGAGCTCGTGTATGGTGTGCTGCGGTGCGAGCGCTACCTGGACCGTCGGATCGCGAAGCACGCGCGCAAGGGGGTGGAGAGCCTGGATGCGGAGGTGCGGGTGCACCTTCGGGTAGCGGTCTACCAGATCGTCATTCTGGAGCGAATCCCGGCATTCGCTGCTGTGTCTGCGGCGGTGGACCTGGTGCGGGAGGCGCGCGGGCCGCACGTGGCGCGCTTCGCCAACGCCGTGCTCCGCAAGATCGCGACCGAAGCGGAGCAGCACGGGCGAGTGTCGATGAGCGAGGCGGTGAAGTCGTCGCTCGACCCCCGGCTCGTGCAGCGCGTGAGCGCCGCCCTTGGGGGCCGGGAGCATGCCGAGGCGATGCTGTCCGCGGGGCCTTTCCCCCCTGCGCTGGGGCTTCGCATCCACGCGGGGCAGGATGTGGACACCTGGATGCACACGCTGGAAAGCGCCGTGCCTGGGGTTCGACTGACCCGCGGCAAGGTCAGCCCCCGCTGCCTCTCGCTGCTCGGCGCGGGCCGGCCCGACGACTTACCCGGGTTCGAGGTGGCGTGGTCCGTTCAAGAAGAAGGTTCCCAGGTCCTCGGCGCGGCCCTTCGCGCGATGCCCGGCGAACGCGTGCTGGACGCCTGTGCCGGGCGAGGCAACAAGACCTTGCTCCTCGCCGAACAAGTCGGCCCCACAGGTTGGGTCGACGCGGCGGATCTCCACGAGCCCAAGCTCGAGGCGCTCCAAGCGCGCGCGCGCGCCCTCGGCTTGCCCGTGCACCACACCTTTCCCGTCGACTGGACCGTGGGCACCGGGGATGTCCCTGACCACTACGATCGCGTCCTCGTCGACGCGCCTTGCTCGGGCATCGGCACGATGCGCCGGCGGCCAGAGGTGGCGCATCGCGACCTGGACCGAACGCTGCCCACCTTGCACTCATTGCAATCCGGCATCCTCGCCCACGCGGCCACGCGCTGCCGGCCAGGAGGGCGAATCGTCTACGCCGTGTGCTCCGTCCTGCGCAACGAGGCGGAGGACGTCATCGAATCGGTGCTGTCCCGTGGCGTACCTCTCGAGCCGGTCCCCTTCGACGACGACCATGCGATCGAGCTGATCCGTGGCAAGAAGACGATGAGACTCTTGCCGCACGAGCACGGGACGGACGGGTACTTCCTGGCGAGCTTCCGGAGGGCGTGAGCCGTCAGCCGTCGGTGAGCGCAGCTTCGATTGCCCCGGTCAGGTCGCTGGAGGCCGGCAGCACGGTGGATGACCACCGTCCGACCAGTCGGCCGTCGCGGGACAGGAGGAACTTCTCGAAGTTCCATTGCACGTCGCCGGCGTAGCCGTCCTGGCCTTTGAACCAGGTGAAGATGGGGTGTTCGTCCGGCGGGTTGACGTTGATCAGGTCGAAGACCTCGAAGTTAACGCCGTAGTTCTCCTCGCAGACCAGCCGTTCCTCTTCGCTTCCGGCCTGGTTGGCGAACTGGTTGGTGTAGAAGCCTCAATCTTTTTGCTAGGCTTTGCAGCCGATGGGTCCCTCGGGAGTCGACGGCTCCAACCGCGTCATCGGTCGGTATGCCCTGCACGGGGTGATCGCCTCGGGCGGCATGGCGAACGTCCATCTCGGGCGGTTGCTGGGGCTCGCGGGATTCTCGCGCATCGTGGCGGTCAAGAGGCTGCACGCGATCTTCGCGCGGGACCCCGAGTTTGTGTCGATGCTGATCGACGAGGCGCGGCTTGCGGCCCGGATCCGCCACCCGAACGTGGTGGCGATGCTCGACGTGGTGGCACTCGAGGGCGAGCTTCTTCTGGTGATGGAGTACGTGCACGGCGAATCGCTGGGCAAGCTCATCGTGGCGGCCAACAAGGCGAAGCAGCGGATCCCGGTGCACATTGTGCTGACCATGATCGCGGGGACCTTGTACGGGCTGCACGCCGCCCACGAGGCGCGCAACGACCGGGGTGAACCCTTCGAGCTCGTCCATCGCGACGTGTCCCCGCAGAACATCCAGGTGGGTGTGGACGGCGTGGCGAGGGTGCTGGACTTCGGGATCGCGAAGGCCGCGGGACGGCTGCAAGACACGAAGGACAACCAGCTCAAGGGGCGGCTTCGGTACATGGCTCCCGAGCAGCTGAAGCCTGGTGGCACTGTGGACCGCAGAACGGACATCTACTCCGCGTCCGCGGTGCTCTGGGAAGCCTTGACGGGTCGGTCCATCTTCAAGGCGGAAAGCGATTGGCAAATGGCCCACCTCATCCTGGAAGGGGTCAGCCGAAAGCTCTCCCAGCTCAATCCGGACGTGGGCCCTGAGCTCGAAGCGATCGTCATGCGCGGGCTCGCCGTGAAACCCGAGGACCGCTTCCAGACTGCCTATGACATGGCCGTGGCCCTCGAGGAGATCGGCCCCATCTCGACCCCTCGTGAGGTAGGCCAGTGGGTCGAGGACATGGCGGCCGATGCACTCGCCGACCGCTCCGCGCGCGTGGACCAGGTCGAGGGCAAAAGCCGCAGCGTGCCGCCGCCTCCTCCCATGAGCGTCGACGAGGTTCACGACCACGACAGCTTTCCCGTCCTGCCCTCGGTTCCCGTCATAGAGGGCCCCAACCCGCCTTCCGACCCCGCCTCACCTCCCTCGGTTGAGCCCGTGTCGAGCAGGCAGTCACCCAGCGAGCACCCGCGCAACTCGCGGAACCCTCGCGCTCTCGTGGGCCTTAGCGTGGTCGTCGCCGCGACCTGCGCGGTCCTGCTCTGGGTGGCCCTTTCCCCGTCGGTGCTGCAGGCGCACGTTGGACTCTCAGGGATCTCCGGTCGGCTGACCGGCGTCGTCGACCGGGCCACGATCAAGTTGCCTGCGTCAGAGCCCTTTGCCGCGTTGTCCGCTCCCGTGGCGCCGGACGCGAGCGCCGGGCCGGCGGGCTCCGCGAGTCACCAGTCCACCACGGCCAAGGTGCCGAGGGCCCTTCCCAAGCCTGTCGGCAACTGCAATCCTCCTTTCTTCTTCGACGCCGAAGGTGTGAAGCGTCTCAAGCGGGAATGTCTGTGAGCATGATCGTACGCTGTCGTTGGTTGGGTGGCGTTGCCTTGCTGGCATGGAGCACGGGCTTGGCGTGGGCGGACGAACCGGCGCAGCCGACATCGGAACCGGCGCCGCAGCCTGAGTCTGCGACCGCATCGGAGCAAGACGTACTCGGGGTATGCATCGCGGCGTACGAGGATGCCCAGCGGAGGCGGAATCGCGGAGACCTGATCGAAGCGCGAGAAGCGCTCAAGGTCTGCTCTCGCGACGTCTGCCCCGCCATCGCCCGGACCGACTGTACGGGCTGGCTCGCGGAATTGCGCGTGGACTTGCCCACCATCGTGGTGGGTGCGCGCTTCGAGGGCGGGCGCGACGTGATCGACGTGAAGGTGTTCCTCGACGGCAAACCGTTGGCGGACCGGATCGAGGGACGCGCGGTGGAGGTCAACCCCGGCGTGCATACCCTGCGGTTCGAGATGCAGGGCAGGGAGCCCGTCGAGGAGCGCGTCTCCATTCTGGTCGGGGAGCGCAACCGAAGAGTGATCGTGACGATTCCGGACCCCATACCTCCGGCTCCCGTACCCGAACCGTCGCCGGGCATCCCGACGATGACCTATGTGCTCGGGGGCGTAGGCGCCCTCGGGCTTGCGGGCTTCGGCTTCCTCGGGCTGACGGGGTTGTCGCGAGAGGGCGACTTGGATGATTGCAAGCCGTCTTGTGCGTCAGCAGAGGTCGATGCGGTGCGCACGCGCTACCTGGCGGCGGACATCTCCTTGGTCGTGGGGTTGGCTGCGCTCGGGGGTGCGACGTACTTCTACTTCGAGAGCCGAGGGCAGGGCATGCCCGAGCGAGCGGCGGTCGGGGTTGGGTTGCGCGCGGGCCCGGACCAACTGGGGGGCGCGATCGGCGGCCATTTCTGACGGTCCGGCTACGGCGCGCCGCATACCTCTCCGTCCAAACAAACTTCACCTGGCTCGCAGACCGTTTGGTCGCAGCGACACAGCCTTCCGGTGCTCGCAGGCATGCAGGAACCACCGCCCCCGTGATCGCAGCTCTTCTGCGAATCGCACGAGCACAGGCCGTTGATGCAACTGAATCCGTCGGGACAAGGCTGACCGCAGCCCCCACAGTGCACGGCGGACATCAGGGTGTTCGTTTCGCACCAGTCCGTCACCGACCCGTTGCAGTCATCGAGTCCTGTGGGACACGATAGGACCCGGCAGACCCCCTGCACGCAGCCAGCGTCCCATACGTCCGACTCGCAGGGCGTATCGCACCGTCCGCAGTGGCCGTTGCTCGTCTGCAGGTCCGCCTCGCAACCGTTGGAAGGGTCCTGGTCACAATCCGCGAAGCCCGAGGGACAACCGGCTTCCTCCACCGCATCCTCCACTGCGTCCGGCGCGGGTTGCTCGCTCACGACGTCCGTGGATGCTTCGCTGGCATCACCGACGATGGACGAGTCCGTGCCGCCGTCCGAGGCGGGGGAGGCCGACCCTTCGTCATACTCGTCGAGCGAGCGCGTGATTGAGCACGCGGAGAGGACTCCCGCGGCGCAAATCGCAAGGACGCAGCCGATGCGCATGTCCATCAGCGAAGCATCATCGATGGCTGACGCCCATCCGTCAATGGGGGCCGCGGAACACCCATTCGTCAATGTCCTGGCCCCTGCCCAGTCCGTTTGCGATACTTCAGGTTGGACCACACGGAGGAGTGCCCATGAACAGCGGTCGTTGTCACGTCGTGCTCGGGGGTCTTGTCGTGGGGGCGGTCATCGCGGGCCTCGTGGCGTGCGGCGCCGGGTCGGACGAGGCGTTCCCGAGTGCGTCGAACGTGGACGCGGGAACGGACGCGAAGCCGGAAGGGGGTGGGGGTACCGGCGGGGAGGCCGGGCCCATCGAGCACAAGCTCACCTCGATCCTCGTGGACCCGACGAACCTGTTGATCGAACTCGACCTCGGCGCGGTGTCGAGCCAGAAGTACACGGCGCAGGGGCGGTTCCTCGATGGCACGACGGAGGACGTGACCGACCAGGTCGCGTGGAAGCACACGAACGCGGAGGTGGGAATCTTCTCGGGCGCTAGCTTGGACTTTTTGCCGATGGCGACGGCGGGGGCGAAGACCACGCGCATATCGGCGGAGCTGGAGGGCATCAAGGGCGAGGCGCAGCTCACGGTAGTGGCGTACCGAATGACAGGGCCCAAGACGGACTTCTTCTTCGTGCTTCCGCACCTGGACCCGCTGGGCGAGCAGAACAAGCCTCTGGAGTTCGGCACGGACGTGCGGAGCCTGGACGTGTTCTTCGCGATGGACACGACGGGGTCGATGCTCGGGGAGATCAACAACCTGCAGGCGGCCTTGATCAACCAAGTGATCTTGCCCGTGCAGCAGCAGATCGCGGACACGCAGTTCGGGGCGGGGGCCTACGAGGACTTCCCCGTGGACAACTACGGGGCACCGCACGGATCGGATTGCGGCAAGGGCGGGGGCGTGTTGCCCGACCAGCCCTTGAAGTTGTTCTCCACCATCACTGCCGACGTCAACGCGGTGCAGAACGCGGTGAACCAGTTCGACACGGGCATCGGGCCCATCGGCTGTGGGATGGACTGGCCCGAGTCCCTGATCGAGGCCATGTACCAGATCTCCACGGGTGAGGGCCTGTCGGGGCCGGGGCTCACCAACGTCCCGGCCAATCATGTGGGTATTGGCGGCGTGGGTTTCCGCCCCGGTTCCATGCCGGTCGTGATCCCCATCACGGACGCGATGTCGCATGCGCCGGGCGAGAGCGCGACCTGTCCGACCACCGCCGAGAGCGTCAACTACGGGGGGACAGTGGCCACCGTGGCCCACTCCCGCCAGCAGACCAAGGACGCCCTCGCCGCCATTTGCGCGCGAGTCGTGGGCATCGCGTCCATCGAGACCATGCTCGCCCCGCAGTGCACAGGACAGGCCGATGAGGAGGACTTCGCGCGGGCCACCGGTGCGCGAATCCCGCCCGAGGCGTGGGATGTGCCCGCCCGTCCGGCGAACTGCGCGCCTGGACTTTGCTGCACGGACTTCAACGGGGCCGGCCGGGTCCCTGACCCGGACGGCTTGTGTCCCTTGGTGTTCAAGGTCGACTCCAACGGCATGGGGCTCGGGGGGAGCGTGGTCACGGGACTGCAGATGCTCACACGCTTCGCGGCGTTCGACGTCGTGACCGAGACGGTGGGCGAGACCGAAGGCCTGGCGGGTGAGGTGTTGCCGTCAGGCACGACCACGGCCGACTTCATCCTGTCGGTGGTGCCGGACTCCTACGTGAAGCCGCCGCCTCCGCCGAACCTTCCCGAGCCCACGATGGACGCGGTGGGCTTCCAGAACGTCACGCCGGGCACCGTGGTGCGATTTCAGGTCACGGCCTTCAACGACTTCGTGAAGGGGACGGACCAGGCGCAGTTCTTCCGGGCCACCGTCAAGGTGCTCGCGGGGGGGTGCACGGACCTCGACGCGCGCGAGGTGCTCATCCTGGTTCCGCCGAACCCGATCGTGGTCAAATAGCCGAGGTCTCTCGGCGCTTGGCACTTAGTAGCTGCGCAACAACTATGGAACCCTCTTCTTGAGCCCGAGCCGGAAGAGAAACCACAGAAGTCGCAGAGAGCACAGAATGCAGAGGGTTGTTTGGTGTTCTCTGGGTCCTTGCAAGGATAGCTTCAGCCCGAGCCCGAGCCCGATCGGGGTGGAGTCACTTGTTTCTGCGCAGCTACTCAGCACGCAGTGAGACGTTCAGTCGGCTTCCAGATCGAAGCGCAACACCATCGTGTCGCCTGCTTCGAACAGGACGGTCACGTCATCGCGGTCCGAGGTGAGCTTGTCGCCGATGGGCAAGTCGAGCACGCCCAGCAAAGAAAGCCAGGCTTGCCGAAGGCTGCGGGCGAGCGTCTCGTCCGTGCCCGGGGAGGGCGCTGCCGTGAGCCGCGCCTCGAGCTTTCCCTTGAACCGCATGTAGTTGTCGAGCCGGGGCACGCGGAAGTCACTCTCCGGGTCGAACGAAATCCGGATCGTGGGGAAGTCCACCGCCACCTTCGACGCGAGCAGGCTCTCGATCACGGTTCCGAGCAGCAGGCGGCGGAACTGGACCCATCGAGGGTCGGAGAGGTTGGGCGGCATGATCGGCTCCGTTCAACGAGGTAGTGCGCCCAGGGTACGCATCATGGGTCAGAATGGAAGCCGCCTCGCATGATCACCCCGCAGCTTTTCCGTCCCCAGGACGGCTCGCGCGTCAAGAGCCCGTCCCAGCCCGCTCTCGATGCGTCGCGCGACCGAGAGCCGCCCGGCGCGGCCCTGATTTGCGCGTTCTGCCGGCACCCGATCACCTCTCCGGCCTTTCGGATCGATGTGCTCGGGGCCCACCGTCACACCTTCGCCAACCCCTACGGAATGATCTTCCGCATTGGGTGCTTCTCCGAGGCCCCGGGGTGTCGTCCCGTCGGGGCTCCCTCGAGCGAGTTTGCCTGGTTCTCCGGCCATGACTGGCAGGTGAGCCTGTGCACACGCTGCGGTCTGCACCTCGGTTGGCGGTTCACCTCCGCCGCCACCTCGTTCCACGGGTTGATTCTCGACCGGCTGCAAGACGCCCCTTTACAACCGCCGCAACAGCCGTAAGGGATTAAGCGCCATGAGCGACAAAGAACGCGAGTACGAGAGCGACATCCTCGAGGAGGACGACACCAGCACCCGGACCCCGCGACCCTACAACGTCATCCTGCACAACGACGACTACACCACGATGGACTTCGTGCAGGAGATCTTGATGGTCGTTTTCCACCACCCGCCCGCGGCGGCTGCCCAGCTGATGCTCCAGGTTCACACCAACGGACGTGCCGTCGCAGGGACGTTCACCAAGGACATCGCCGAGACGAAGGCGTCGGAAGCCATCCAGCTCGCACGCGAGCAGGGTCATCCCCTGCGATGCTCGGTCGAGCCCGCCTGAGGCCGTCCCACGCCACTCGGCGTCCATAGGCATTTCCAACTGCGCGTCCCGAGCAAGGCCGTCACCGTCGGTGCGACGCGCTTGACAATCGGCTCGCGGGTGGCCATCTCCCTCTCACCGAGTCCGAGCCCGAGCCCGAGCCCCGTTTCCCATTCCGCGCCACCCGAGACACCCCGCCCATGTCCCAGCACGGTCTCCGCTTCGCCATCGAGTCTTCCATTCGGGAGGCCATGAGCCGTCGACACGAGTACGTCACCGTCGAGCACCTGCTCTTCGCTCTGCTGTTCGAGCAGGTCGCGGCCGACGTGATCACGGCGTGCGGAGGCGACACGGACATACTCCAGGCCGAGCTGGAGGAATTCTTCGACGAGCACGTCCCCAAGGTGCCCGACGGCACCGAGCTGGACCCCAAGCAGACCCTGGGGTTCCGTCGCGTGCTCGAGCGCGCCGTCCGTCACGTGCAATCCTCCGAGAAACCGACCCTCGACGGGGGGGACGTGCTCGTGTCCATCTTCGGCGAGGAGGAGTCCCACGCCCGCTGGATCTTGGAACGACACGGTATCAGCCGGCTCGACATGGTCGACTACGTGTCCCACGGCGCGACAAAGACCGACGAGGACGGGGATGACGACGACGAGGAAGGGGCGCGTGGGGACAAGGCTTCGCGCAAGCCACTCGAGCGGTTCACCGTCAACCTCACCCAGCTTGCCCGCGACGGGAAGCTCGACCCGCTCATCGGGCGCGAGCCCGAGCTTCACCGGATCATGCAGGTGCTCTGTCGTCGGAGGAAAAACAACCCTGTGCTCGTGGGCGACGCGGGCGTGGGGAAGACGGCGATTGTGGAGGGGTTGGCTCAGCGCATCGTGTCGGGCGAGGTGCCAAGCATCTTGTCGGACGCCGAGATCTACAGCCTGGACCTTGGCTCCTTGCTCGCCGGTACCAAGTTCCGCGGGCAGTTCGAGGAGCGCATGAAGGCTGCGCTCAATGCCCTCGAGAAGAAGCCCAAGCCCATCCTGTTCATCGACGAGATGCACATGATCATGGGCGCGGGCGCGGCGAGCGGCAGCTCCATGGACGTGTCCAACCTGCTGAAACCCGTGCTTCAGCAAGGCAGGCTCCGGTGCATCGGCGCCACCACCCACGAGGACTTTCGTCGGCACCTCGAGCGAGACCGTGCCCTGGTGCGACGGCTCCAGAAGGTGGACATCGACGAACCTTCCGTGGAGGACACGATCAAGATCCTCGAGGGGCTCAAGGACCGGTACGAGGAGTTTCACCAGGTCCAGTATGCGAAGGACGCGCTCGCGAGTGCGGCGACGCTTTCGCACCGTCACGTGACCGAGCGATTTCTTCCGGACAAGGCCATCGACGTCATCGACGAGGCGGGGGCGGCCAACCAGATGCGCACGGCGGACGTGCGCAAGCCCATGTTGGAGAAGCTCGACGTGGAGGAGGTGGTGGCCCGGATCGCGCGGATTCCGGACCTGAACGCGACGAAGTCAGAAAAGGAGCGGCTCCACGACCTTCGCGTGAAACTCGGGGGTGTGGTGTTCGGGCAGGACAGCGCGATCGACGCCGTGGTCAACGCGATCAAGCTCTCGCGAGCGGGGCTCGGGGCGCCGGAGCAGCCCGTGGGCTCGTTCCTGTTCGTGGGTCCCACGGGGGTGGGGAAGACCGAGGTGGCGCGGCAGCTCGCCGCGGTCCTGGGCATCGGGTTCCTTCGCTACGACATGAGCGAGTACATGGAGAAGCACGCCGTGTCCCGGTTGATCGGCGCGCCCCCGGGGTACGTGGGGTTCGACCAAGGTGGCCTCCTCACGAGCGCGGTGCGCAAGACACCCCACACGGTGCTGCTGCTCGACGAGATCGAGAAGGCGCACATGGACCTGTTCGACATCCTCTTGCAGGTCATGGACCACGCGACGCTGACGGACAACAACGGGCGCGAGGCGGACTTCCGCAACGTCATCCTCATCATGACCAGCAACGCGGGCGCCCGCGACATCAGCCGCAAGGGAATAGGTTTCGAGAAGGGGCTCGATGTCACCAAGGGCATGAAGGAAGTGGAGCGGCTGTTCAGCCCCGAGTTCCGCAACCGCCTCACCGAGATCGTGACGTTCCAGAAGCTCCCGCCCACCGTGATGGAGCAAATCGTGGACAAGTTCGTCGACCAGCTTCGGGTGCAGCTTGCGGCGAAGAACGTCACCGTCGCGCTCACGGTCAAGGCGCGGACGTGGCTGGCCAAGCAAGGCTACGACGAGGTCTTCGGCGCCCGTCCCCTCGTGCGGCTCATCCAGCGCAAGGTGCGCCAACCTCTCGCGGAGCAGATGCTGTTCGGCGCGCTGGAGCAGGGAGGAAGCGTGACGATCGACGAAGGGTCAGAGGGGCTGGTGTTCTTGTACTCGCCTTGATGGCGGGTCACCCCGACAGGGCGGCCCGGAGAGTCCTCGGAGCCAACAGCGGTCGCGCAAACACGGGAGGGCGCTACTGAGGCCAAAGTACTGCCGCCGGCGCATACGACGAGGGACCTCATCCGCTCGAAAGTCTGGCACCGTACATCTGTTCCCGTCGCCGGACAGTTGTCCGCTCCCGCACTCCGTCCTCGGGTTGCAGCGTAAGTGGCTTCATGCGACAAGAGCGTCCTTGGGCCTTTCGCGGCGCCGTGGCATGGGGTGTGCTGCAAGGGAGGTTCACGCGGCCAACGGTTGGGCGAGCCGAGAACACCGCAGACACGGAGGACGAGGTGACGACCAAGCCGAGCTACCAGATCACGTCGATGAAGACGGTGGGCGTGTTCATGAATGGCAGGGCGTGCTCCGACACGCTCTTCCACGTCCTCAACCGCGCCTACGGTCACCCCTCCACGCTCGAAGAGCGCGCTGTCATGCCGATGGCCGGCGGCCTCATGCAGCACGGCTATCAGTGCGGCATGCTCTGGGGCGCTGCCCTGGCCGCCGGTGCCCAAGCACATCGGCTCTTCGGGCCGACGCCGCGAGCCGAGGCCAAGGCCATCGTCGCGACGCAGCGGCTCGTCGACAGGTTCCGCTCGCTCAACAACGAGACGGACTGTGTTGAACTGACGAACATCGACAAGTCGTCGTCCACGCTACAGATGGTGACGTTCTTCCTCATCAAGGGCGGTACCATCAAGTGCTTTCGCATGGCCGCGCGATATGCGCCAGAGGCCCGCCGCGCCATAGACGATGCCTTGACCGAAGACGGCGAGGACGGGCATTGCTCGCCGGTGAGCTGCGCGGCGATGCTGGCGAGAAAGGTGGGGGCCTCGGAGCAGCACGCCGTGACGGTGGCAGGGCTCGCGGGTGGTATCGGGTTGACTGGTGGCGCATGTGGAGCATTGGGCGCCGCGATATGGCTCGTTGGGCTCCGGAGCCTGGAGGCAGGTGCCTCGAAGCTCGACTTTGAGAGCCCGCGGGCGGCCGGCGTGATCGAGCGGTTCCTGGCGTGCACGAACTACGAGTTCGAGTGCTCGAAAATCGTCGGGCGAGGGTTCAAGGACGTGACCGACCACGCAAGTAATTTACGAGATGGAGGCTGCGCCAAGGTCATCCACGAGCTGGCCGCCGCGTTCGTCGGCTCTGCGTGAGGGGAGTAAGGAGCATTCCTATTTCCCCTGCTGCGCCGCGAGCCAGGCCACGAACTCGGCGTCGGTCCCGCGGAACACATTCAGGTCCACGACGCTGTCGCCGAAGCGGACGTTCCCCGCGTGTTGGTAGAACAGCCACTTCTGCCACCCGCCGAAGCCGGGACGATCCGGGAAGTCGAACCGGGGATAGCCCGCCAGCCACAGGTCGTGCAAGGCAAAGCGGCTCTTGTTGCAGACGCACTCCTTCCAGAAGTCCTCTACCGTATAGACGACGGGCTTGCGCCCGGTCGCTTGGGTCACGGTGCGGATCCAATCCGCCACCACGGTTGTCCAGCCATCGCAGGACACTTCGCAGCACTTGCTCTTGCAGTTTGCTGGCCGCTCCACATCCACGAAGGGGCCGAGCTCCCCGAGATCGTCGCCGACGGTCTGCAGGAATAGCTGTGCCTGGCTCGCACCGGAGGCGGCTGGGGTAATGAAGTCGTAGGCGCCCCGCGCCAGCCCGCAGCTCTTCATCATGGCCCAGTTGGCGGCGAACGACTTGTTCGGTGTGGTGCCGTACAAGGCTTGGGCAAAGGCAAAGGCGATGCCTTGCTCCTTGAGCGACTTCCACGCAACCGGCATCGACGCGTCGACCCCGCGGGCGCGCTTGCCCGCAGGCTTGGGCAACGCCGAGGCCGGCGGCTTGACCAGATCGTCGCATACCGGTCCAGGGACCGCCGGAGGCGTGGTCGCGGCCGAAGACGAGGCGGCCGCCGGTGCCGCGGATGCCGGGGCTACCGCGGTGACGGGAGCGGTGGCCGAGGGCGGCGACGTCTGCTGCGCACTCTCCTTGCCTTGGCACGACGCGAGCACGAGGGCGAGAACGCCGAAGAAGCGCGGGGGCAAGAATCCTCCTTCGCGGGGGCGCGACCACGCCCCGATCTCGGAGACGGTAAACGAGAGTGCCGCCGGGCGCCAGAGAGGCGTGACGGTCCGTGACGGCGCGAGCGTGATCGGGAAGGCGAGCGGCACGTCGTTCGGGGGCGCGCTCAACCGCATCAAGGTGCGCCGACCTCGCGGAGCTGATGCTGTTCGGCGCGCTGGAGCAGGACGGAAGCGCGACGATCGAAGAGGGGCAAGAGGGGATCGTGTTCTTGTCCTCGCCGTGAACGCGTCGGAACGCCTCATCCAAGCCCTACGTGGTAGGTTGGGTGAATGCGGAAGCTCATCGTCTCGGGTGCGGTAGCCGCGGTTGTCGTTGTCTTGTCGGCCTGTGGTGCGGATTCGACGCGTCCCGACCGGGACCAACCCGGCGGTTCCGGGGGAGCGGCGGCGGGTGGCGGAGGGGGCGCCGCTGGCTCGACGGCTGGGGAGGGCGGAGCAGGGGGCTCGGGCAACGCGAGCGGGTCGGGCGCCACCGCGGGAACCGGCGGTGCGGGTAACGCCGGGGGCTCCGCCGGCTACGGCGCGGCAGAACAGATCGACACTCTCGCCACAGGACTCAACATGCCGAGCGAGATCGAGGTCGATGATACCCACGCCTATTGGGTCGACGGCTACGGCAATCCTTCCCTTGGACGGGTGGCCAAGGCGGGCGGAGCGCTGGAAGAACTGGTGCTAGACACGATGGCGGTGGACCTCGCCCTCGACGACACCCACGTGTACTTCACAGCCACAGGCATGGACGCGTCCGTCAGGCGCCTCCCCAAGAGCGGCGGCCCCCCCGAAGTGCTTGCTCAAGACGTGGGAAGCCCGTTCGGCATCGCGCTCGATGGCACATGGGTCTATTGGACGGACGCCTCGGGGGGCAATGCCTATCGAGTCGCCAAGACCGGCGGCACACCGGAGTTGCTCACGTCAGGGTTGGACGATCCGTGGCGCATTGCCATCGACGATAGCACGGTGTTCGTGGCGGAAGTCCTGACGATTGCGAGCTTCCCGAAGGACGGTGGCGCGCGGACGCTGGTGGCGTCCCCCGGGAAGGCCGGGTCCTACGGACCGAGCGAAATCCTCGTCGACGACTCCTGGGTGTACTTTGGGATGTCCGGCTTCACACCATCGGGATTGACACGCATGGCGAAAGACGGGACCGGACAGGAGTCTCTCTACGACAAGGCGGTGATGGACGCTGCGATGGATGCCACGCACGTCTACCTGGGTGTCTGGAACGCCATTGGTCGTGCGGATCGGGGCACCGGGCAGACGGAGATCATCGCGCCGCAGCAACCCAACGTGGCGGGTATCGCAGTGGATGCGACGCATGCGTACTGGACGGACGTAGCCGACGGGGCGGTACGACGCATCGCGAAGTAGGGATCCACCGGAAACGTGGATCCTCTCGAAGCGGCGAAAGCCCCGCAACTCGACCGCTACCCAGTTCTCAGCTCGCGCAACAACTCGAAGCGTTGGTCGGCCGTCTGCGTGTCGAGATTGCCCGTCGGCTCGTCGGCAAGCACCAGCCGGACGCATGGCGAGCGCACCGACAGGTCCGTTGCCTTGTTGATCATCTGGGGGCCCAGCCCGCTCAGCACCACAGTGTTCACGCCGACGAGCAAGCGTCCCGCCACGTGTCCCAACGCTTGGGGTCGTCGGGTCAACCTCGCGCGGTTCCCACCCGCTGAAGGAACAGGTCCTCGATCGTTCGCTGCACCATCCGCCACAGGGTGTCCTTCTCTCCGCATTGCGAAAACGGGCCCAAGGGAATCTTGAAAGCCCCCTTGTCCGTCCGCCCGCCTCCATAGAAGTTGCCGTGGGCATCCGCCCCAAGAAGGTCCTTGATGAACCGATCGGGATCCACCGTGCTGCTCGTCGTGCGCAAGGAGCCGTCGACGAAGCTGTTGTTGACGATTCCGTAACAGAGCACGGTGTCGATGCCCTCACGATGCAGCAGGTAGTCGGCGGCTTGGCCGATGCTGTCCCGATCTTCGTCCCGAACGTATTCGACCCCCGAGATGAGGAACGTATCGACGATCACCTTGTTGGCGTAGGCCCGTTGGGTGACTTCCATGGTCCTCGGAGAGATCTTCTGCTTCGAGATGGAGAGGAGCAAGTCGCGATCTGCATAGGGAACGAGAAATGCCGCGGCGCGAAAATCGATTTCCCGAGCCATCTGGAAGTCATCGCTGTCCGTGCGGATGCCGTACAGCATCGTGCTTGCGATACGTCCAGTGGAGGCATCTTCGCGTTCCAGAGGAGCGATGCCATCCTCGAGGTACTCGGCATAAATGGAGCAAGTGGAGCCAGCGTCCTCTCGCACGTCTTTGAATTCCGCGTCGAAGTCTTGTGACTTGTGGTGGTCGACCACGCTCACGAAGGGCAGGCGCCCGACCTCGGAAGGAAGCTCGATCCTTGGTGTGTCCACGATGGCAATTCGGTGAAAACCTTCGAGGTCGAGCCCAGGCGTGTAGCGGACCATCTGGATCTCCAGTTTCTTGACGAGGGCCCGGTTCTCCAGATGGGAGATGTCGTCGAAGTACAGGATCATCGACTCGATGCCGAAGTGCGCGCAGAGGTGCGCATGCGCCATCGCCGCTCCTATGCTGTCCGGGTCCGGATAGCCTCGAATGGCGATCATGTGACGTTCGCCCCGGTGGGTCTCGAGAACCCGCGCCAGCCGACTCGAGGCGCGTACGTGCTCGAGGCGTGTCGGCCCTTCCCCTGGCGTCTGCTGCCTCATGCCGAACAGTGTAGGGACTCCAGCGACGACCGCCACCCGGTCGCCCGATATCGCGCCCTCCGGCGAGGGCGCTACTGAGGCCAAAGTACTGCCGTCGGAGCATGCGACGAGGGTCCACCGTGCCCGAGCTGTCCCTGCCGCCCGTGTCCCCAGCACACCACCTCACCGTTCTGACGTGTTGCACACGCATGATTCTCCCCGGCGGAGACATCCTTCGCATCCGTAAGCCCGACGATCGATACCGGGAAAACCGAGCTTCCGGCCGCGCCCTGGCCGAGTGTGCCGTATTGACCTTGGCCCCAACAGGCGACCTCACCGGTCTCGCGGAGCGCGCATGCGCCAAATCCTCCGGCAGAAACGGCGACCGCATCGGCGAGCCCTGGGACTGACTTGGGACTAAGCACGTAGGGCCCCGCGTAACAGTCGCCCCAACACGCGACGGTTCCGTTTTGCCGAAGCGCGCATGAACAATCATGACCTGCGCTGACGGCCACGGCATCGTGGAGTTCCATCACGGGAACGGGAGTGAGCGCCGGTTCCGTCGAGCCGTTTCCCAACGCGCCGAAAACACCACTGCCCCAGCAGGCGACTGCGCCCGTGGCTCGCACCGCGCAGGAGTGGCCGGATCCCACGGAGACATCGGCAACGTCGGACAGGCCCGACACCAAGACTGGCGTCAGTGCCGTCTATAGCGAACCATTCCCCAAGCTGCCGGACAGGCCGCTACCCCAACAGGCCACGGTACCGTCCAGTCTCCGCGCGCACCGAGAGCTGTCGCCGACGGCAACCTGCACTGCATCGGTCAGATTGGCGACTTGCACGGGGCTGAGGGAGCCCGTAGCGGATCCGTCACCGATTCCTTCACTGAGGCTCCAGCATGCGACCGAGCCACCTTGCCGCAGCGCGCAAGTCGCTGCCCCCGCGGAGACGGCGGTCGCATCACTGATCTGAAGGACGGCGACAGGTTCATTCACGGATTCCGTTGTGCCGTCGCCCAGGGCGCCGTTCTGGTTCAAGCCCCAGCAGACCAGTTCGCCCGACTCGCGCAACGCGCAGGTGTGATAGAGACCCGCATCCACGCGGACCGCGTCGTGCACGTTGCGCACCACAACGGGCACTGGGTTGATGGCGGCCATGCCGTTCCCCAGTTGCCCATCGTCGCCCAGTCCCCAGCAGGTGATCGTTCCGTTCTGGCGCAATGCGCACGTATGCGAGTCCCCCGCTGTGAGCGCGATCGCGTCCGGCAATTCGGGCACCTCGATTGGCGTGGGGCCGGCCGTGTCCGGGTGCGTTCCTAGCTGTCCGTGGAAGTTCGCGCCCCAGCACAGGACAGAACCATCGTTGCGTAGCACGCACGTGTGGAGATCCCCGGTCGTCACGGCCACGGCGTCGGTGATGCCGGGCACGTCTTGCGGTGTTAGCGCCTCCGTGGGCTCCACGCCAAGGCCGCCGTTTGTCCCCTGGCCCCAGCAAGCGACGAGGCCGCTCTTGCGCAACGCACACACGTACGGCCATGCCGCGCTGATCGCGATGGCATCAGCGAGATCGGAGACCTCTACGGGTGTCGAAGACTGAGGGACCGTGGCTCCCATCCCGAGCTGTCCACCACTCCCGTTCCCCCAACACACAACGTGACCGTCGCCGCGCAAGGCACAGCCAAAGCCGGCTCCGGCAGCAACTGCGACGGCGCCCGTCAGCCCGACAACCTGCACCGGCTCTACTGCGTAGTCCGTGTCCGTGCCATTCCCGAGTTGCCCAAAGGAACCCTCGCCCCAGCACCATACCGTGCCCGACGCCCGCAGCGCGCAGGTGTGCCGGTAACCAACACTCACGGCCCGGGCGTCCGCTATCAGAGGTACGGTCTCGGCACTTGCATGCCAGCACACGATCTCACCGGTCGCCCGGATGGCGCACGCGCGATCGTTTTGCAGGCCCGTACTCACCGCGACCGCGTCTGCAAGGTTCGCAACGGCGATCGGCACGGGCGAGCCCTTCGCCATGCCGTTCACAGCCCCATTTCCTAGGTGCCAGCCCTCACCCCAACACATGGCTTGACCGCCCACGCGGAGGGCGCACGTGGACCGGAAACCGGCACTCAACGACCGCTCGCAGCTCACGGTCTCCCACGTACCTCGAATGCACGCCCTGTCACACGCGAACTGCAGATCACCGAAGGTTGACGTAGCGACGGCCATCTGTCCGTTGTCGCACTCGTCGGGGTCATCGCAGGGGCCGTCGTCGAGCCACTGGCCGTTGGTGCATGATTGGGGCTGCGCGCCGTTGCCGTTGGGACCGCAGGCGACCGTTTGCGAGGAACCGTTGGTGCACAGGTCTGGGTCATCGCAGGGGCCGTCGTCGAGCCACTGGCCGTCGGTGCATGATTGGGCCTGCGTGCCGTTGCCGTTGAGACCGCAGGCGATCGTCTGTGAGGAACCGTTGGTGCACGGGTCTAGGTCATCGCAGGGGCCATCGTCGAGCCACTGGCCGTTCGTGCATGATTGGGCCTGCGTGCCGTTGCCGTTGAGACCGCAGGAGGTCGTCTGTGAGGAACCGTTGGTGCACAGGTCTGGGTCATGGCAGGGGCCATCGTCGAGCCACTGGCCGTTGGTGCATGATTGGGCCTGCGTGCCGTTGCCGTTGAGACCGCAGTGGGCGGTGCGAGTCGCGCCCGACTCGCAGCCCGAATCACTGGGAGCCTGGCCGTCGTCTCGGGCGTCGGCAGCGTCCACGGGCAAACCGCCGTCCACGGGCCACGATTCGGGCCCTGCCTCCACCCGACCTCCGCATGCGCTGAGCGTTGTGAGCAGCAACCCCCCTCGCAACAGCCGGCTCGCTCGTGTCCTGAGCGAACGAGAACACTCGAAGCGGCGTGGTTCGGAGAATGTGTCCACGAAAGCGGATAATACTGTCCACAGAGGATGTTGGAAAGGACAGGTAGCGCTCCCATCAGCAGGGGGAAGCGTGACGATCGACGAGGGGCAGAGGGCTCACCCTGAAAGAGCCGCCCCGAGGGCCCCGACGAACTGCGGATCCGGGACGACCTGCACAGGCCTTCCCAGCTTGGCCGAAAGCGCCGCGACCATGGCCGCGTTGCCCGCCACACCACCGCTCAGCAACACTGTCTCCACACCCACCAGCAAGCGCCCGGCCAGGGCGGCGATCCGGTCGGACAGCGCCACGTGCAACCCCTTGACCACCCCGTCCACGTGCTCGCCATTCGCGAGCATGCTGATCACTTCGGACTCCGCGAACACCGTGCACGTCGACGAGATCCTCACCGCCGCGTGACCAGACGCGAACCGATCGGCAAGCTCGTCCCACGCCACACCGAGTCGCGGCAAGATCACCTCCAAGAACCGCCCCGTGCCCGCCGCGCACTTGTCGTTCATCGCGAAGTCCGCCACCGCGCCCCCGGGCCCCAGCCGGATCACCTTCGTGTCCTGCCCTCCGACGTCGATCAGTGCTCCCTCGCGTTTCACCAGGTGATACGCCCCTCGCGCGTGACACGAGATCTCCGTCACCTTGCGCGTGGCGAGCGGTACCAGCTTACGTCCGTATCCGGTGGCGACGATCGGGACTTCTTTCCCCGCGCCCACCTGGTCACGCAACGCCTCGAGCATGCGACGAGCCTGCTCCG
>CAZAWR010000012.1:0-138967 GCA_964488865.1 uncultured Polyangiaceae bacterium
GAGCCTGAGACTCCGGCAGGGTGAGGGGGCTACCGGATCAAGTACGCACGGGGGCCCTGCAGCCTGGTGAGTGCGAGACGGTGTCATGCACGTGGGTGGCGACCGCCAAATTCGGGTGGCGCATCGCCACTTGGTGGACTTTCCACAGCAACCCAAGCCTTTGCGCTTCTCACAACGCGGTGAATGCCGCGGTCACGCAGGCGCACCGCCACCCCGGGGCGTGCCCAAGCGGCCGAAATCACGACGCACCGAGCCTGGCACACGCTTCGCCATGGCATCGGGGCCATGGCTCGTCCTGCACCCGGGTTGGTTCCCGAACGGCCGCACCTTCGCAAGCTGCGTGCGTCACGAACCCGAGTCCTCTGTGCTGTATCAGGTCGTGCAAGCTTGGCTCGAGACCTTGGTGCTTCCTCGCGATGGCGAGCGAAGCGTACCCGCGACCGCTACCGCGGCACGTGGTCGAGGAGTTCGAAAAATATTTGCGCTGCGGGATCCTGGCTTACGGCTTCGCGCGTGCGTACTGCCGAAGCTGCGGGGCTTCGATGCTCGTGGCCTTCTCGTGCAAGCTTCGCGGCGTATGCCCGTCGTGCGGAGCGAGGCGCGCGAGCCAGACTGCGGCGAACCGAAGTGGACGGAGTCCAGCGTGCTGGACGGAGTCAACGAAGGTCTACGAAGGCGAAGGCGCAGTGAACTTGTCGTGATCAGTCATGGGCGAACACAAACGGTATGCTCAAAGTCGTCTTCTTGGAGGAGGCGGAGAAACTCCAGGCCCTCGCCTCGCGGACGACGCAACCACCAAGACCTTCATACCCGTTCGGATCGGGGGTTGAACTCGCCGACACGACGCGACCCTCGGGGCTCACAACGAGCGTGAGCGACACACGCACAGCGCCCGACGCTTTGCTCGAGCTAGCTCGAGCGGAGGTCCAGCAGTTTCGGTGGACCTTGCCTTGATGTTGCGCAACCACTGCTCGGATCTGGTCGCTCGACAGGTCCGTCGAGGGCGTGGCCAATCTCGGGGGCGGCGTGGTCGTGTCCTGTGTCGGACGATCCGCGGACGGTGGAGCGTAGGGCTTGCTCGGCCTGCCTGTCGTGGCGACATGAACAGGTGGACTTCGGTTCGACCGAGCGTTCGAAGCAGAAGCGGCTACCCCAGCAGGAGCTTCTCGTGGCGGTGGAGCTTCAGCGATCGAGTCCTCTCGAATGTCGGGCGGGACACCGTCCGACTTACCCAGACTGAACCCTGCAGCCGCTCCAACCACGAAGATGACAGTGGCTGCAGCGGTGAGCGTGGGCACGCGTAAGCGCGAGAGGAAACCCGGGCGCGACGACGAGTCTCGGTGGGCGTCCTCTACGAGGCGGGGGTACGTGCTCCGGGTTGCTCTGTCCTTGATCCTGGGCATCACTTCCTCCAGCCACAGTTCGTCCGGATTGGCTTTGCCTGTTCGATCCCAGAGGTATTCATCCGACATGCTCACCTCGCAACTGCAGCTTCTTCCGCAACAAGCGCATCCCCCTGCATAAGTTCACGCGCACCGACGCTGGCGTCATGCCCACCCGATGAGCGATCTGCGGTCCGGTCATCCCCTCCACGAACCGCAGAACAAGCGTCTCCGAGTACGCTGGCGGCAGCTCCCGGATCAAGCTGAGAATCGCCATCGCGCGCTGATCGTCTTCCGGATCCGTGTCGATCGGATCCCACTGCGCCTGGTCCCGTCGTGAGCGCGAACGGAGACAATCGATGGCGCGGTTGCGCGTGATGCTGGCAATCCACCCGGGGAAGGATGCCGGCGATTTCAAGGCGGGCAACATCTGCAGCACCGTCACGAAGACGTCATGAACCACGTCCTGCGCCGCGTCGGGCCCGACTCGACTCACCGCGATGCCGCGCACGACAGGCTCGAACTGTTCATACAGTTCCGCAAAGGCCGCCCGATCGCCCGCGCGCGCGGCGCGAACCAACGCCTCATGGCTACCCTCACGATCATCCTGCGCCATCGAGCCAGACTCTGGTTCTCGAGCGGAATCGGGAATGCTCATGGTTGCGACCACATGGGAAGACGCCGACGTAGGACGTTTGTTATCCGCCGGCAGAAGCATGAGCTTGGAGACACGGCGATCATGGTTTCGAATGAGCCGTGTGTGATCGCGACCACCGACGAGCGAGCCGTGCAAGAAGCGCGGAGATGCCCGCGGCCACAACCGCCGCTATCACCCCAAGAGCGGGGAGTACGAATCCGTACATCCCATCTGGGCACCGAGCCCCGAGTTCCGAGCAAAAAGCTACTCGGCCAGGACTGAATCGCCACGTCAGAATGTGCGTGACCCCGAGGAGGATCACCCACAGAAACGTGGAAGCCGCTGCCAACACCGGCTTTTGGGCCCAAGCATTCGTTGCAGACAACACGAGCGCTGCGACGATGAGTCCCACGCTGAGGCGACTCACGAGGTTGGGCGACCATGCCAGTGCGTGCGCGAGGACGGTCCACGCGGCGAAGCTCGCAACGATACCGAGGGATGCGATTCTTGAGCTGTTGCGAGAACTCACCGGTCTCCATTTTCGACATCGACTCGCGTCCGCCCCAGCCAAGTGATTTGATCGTACTCCACGACAACTACCCATGGGGAGGACGTAAACCCGTACTCGACGAAGAATCGTCGACAGTGACTGCAATCGCGGACCACGATGAGCTCCGTCGAACGCCTGGGTGGAAGATCGAGCAGGTCCGCCAGCGAGACCGCCCGTAGCTTTTCTCGGAGTCCGTGCTTTCCTCCGCGGAATGCGACGTGAGGAGCTACCATGCGAAGCCACGCTTCGCGATCGTCCGCCGATATGAGCGCGGCGAGACGTTTGCAGTTTCTGGGCACGGACTCACTGTCGGAATCTCCGTGAGTCTCAATCGACGGGTCGAGCTGACACTGCACAGTCGCCATCGGGGCGTGCTCGGATGGGACCGAGGGAGACGGTGGCGAACATGCCGCGAGTCCCGCCACGAAGAGGTGGAGGGAGGTCAGCAGAATGGCGCGAAAGGGTGCGCCGTTGTGGCTCGGACCAGGTTGGTTGAGAGACGACACGGTCACGTCCTCGTCGTGTGTGAAGTTACGGCTAACGAAGCCAAGACGGTCAGCGGGCTCGAACGTTATCGAAGACGTGGGCGATGCAGCAAGCAGGATGGGGCCACTCTCGTGCTGGTGTGCCAGCAAGCGCTGCTGGTCCGAGGCACCAGACTCGCAAGGCGCGCAAGGAGCTGCACAGGGTCCATCAGCAGATGGGTCTTGCCCCGCCGTGGCACAACGCGGCGAACCTGGACGACAGCACCGACTGCAACGGCGCGAACGACTCGTGGAATTGCGGTCAAGAGGGGGCGACGACGGGCGCCGAGACCCTGGCGCTGCGACAGCGAATCGCGCGCAACCACGTCTGCCATCTGCTCTTCTCCCTCGGCTCGACTCTGCGCCGTGGGACGACCCGAACGCCCGGACACTGTGCTTTCGGCTCGATGGGAAGGAAGCGGGGCCCGATGCCCCGCGATACCTGCTGTTCTTGGTGCTCAATCCGGATGACCGGACCCGGCGCGGTTCACTGCCGCCCCCACCTGCACGGAACCAGTGGCACCACGTCGTCGACACGAGCTTGCCATCGCCTCTGGACCATTCGGATCCATCCAATCCGAAGCGCCCATCGGCCGTGCTCGGGTCGCGTCCGTTTGCCCGCAGACCGTCGACGCCTCGAGCGGGCCGGGGTGTATCCGTGGTCCGGTGTGAGAGCCACGTCACCGATCGATGCGCACCCCTGAGGCGAACCGCGACGGCACTTCGGATAGCGGCAGCCCCGGCAAGTAGATTGTGGTCCGTCCCGCGTCGATCCCGCGCAGAAACAAGTGACTCCATCCCCGATCGGGCTCGGGCTCGGGCTCGATAAGAGGGTTCCGTTGTTATTGCGCTGCTACTTAGGTCGGTCTCGGCGCGATCTTCATGACGTCGGGCCTGTTCCTGATTCTGGGCGACGACGACACGGGTGAGGCTGGCGCAGGTTCGGTGAGGCCAGCCGTGGGCGTGTCGGCCGACACCGAGACGAAGGCGGAAGGGTCCCGCGCCAGAATGAGCGCCTTGAGCCGCATGACCTCGGAACGCCCCACGGGCTGCGAGAAGCAGACGTCCGAACTCCAGCAGCACCTTCCGCACGTCCAGTTCGAGAACCCGCTCTGAGGCACCAGCCTGCGCCGACTCGAAGAGCCGATCGACCTGCGGGAGCAACCCGTCGAGCACAAGACCCGCGACGGCAACACTGCCACGCTCGAGCCAGTCGAGTTTCTTCGCCGCTTCGTGCAGCATGTGCTTCCGGCTCGCTTCGTGAAGATTCGGCACTACGGTCTGATGGCCGCCGGTAACGTCCATCGACGCCGGAAGACCGCGCGTGCCTTGCTCGACGCCCGTAGCCAAGTATGCGAGGGTCGGGGTAGGATGTGCATGATGTTGTTTGTGAAGTCGCCTCCGGTTTGGATCGCGTGGATCTTGACCGCGACCATCGCTGCTTGCGGCGGTGAGCGGTTCGAATCGCCTGACAAGTCCGACGCGAGCGCGGGGGGCATGGGGGGCGTGGCGGGAGCGAGTTCCGGGGCGGCCGGTTTCGCGGGGCACGCAACGGGTGGGACCAGCTCGGACGGGTCCGTCGGAGGCGCATCCGGTGAAGGCGGACAGGGTGGCTCTGCGGGCTCCGCTGGTGTCCGCAATATCGTGTTTGTGACGTCAATCAAGATCCAAGCGGGCGCACTCGGCGGCCTTGCCGGTGCTGACGCTTTCTGCATGCAGCGGGCCGCAGCCGTGGGGCTTCCAGGGAACTACGTTGCCTGGTTGTCGTCCACCACGGTGGATGCGAAGGTTCGGCTCGGCACGGCGCGCGGGTGGCGACGGCCGGATGGCAATCCGGTCGCCGACACGCTCTCGGATCTTGTAGACGGCAAGATCTGGTACCCGCCGCTGATGGACGAAACCGGAACCGAGGTAGGTTCGGGCCCCGAGTACGCGGTGACGGCCACCAACGCGGCTGGGACGTTTCACAAAGACGCCACCATCGGCAGCTGTGAGGACTATACGTCGATGATCGGCTCTGTGATCCACGGCTGGCCCTACGGTGGAACGGCCGCCTGGACGTCTGCAGCCCCGACCAGCTGCGACACTTACGCGCGTCTCTATTGCTTCGGCGTAGACCACCAAGTACCGGTGGACCAGCCCGCAGAACCCGGTCGATTGTTCTTCGTGACGGCACAACCGTTCAACCTGCAGGCCGGGGTAGGGATCGCCGCAGCTGATGAGTTCTGCATGGATCAGGCGGCGCTCGGCGGCCTCGTTGGCCCGTACCATGCCTTTCTTGCTACGACCGCGAGCAGTGCCCAAGCTCGTTTCCCCGACTGGCAAGACGCGCAATGGCGAAGGGTCGATGGCGTATCACTCGGCACGTTGAGCCCTCCCCTGGCGGCGCCGAACGTCACGTCCACCGGCCTGTACATTTCGCGGAGCGTGTGGACAGGTGCAACGTCACCGAATTCGCCGGGCAGCCAGGAAACCACGTGCGACGACTGGACGGGAACGACCGGAAACGCGATGCACGGGCTGTCGACCCTGGCTGTGGACCGGTTCTTCCATTCCGGCGACAACCGCCCGTGCGTTGCGCAGGGCGACACCCATCTGTACTGCGGCCAAAGCGCCGGTGATTGAGCATCTGCTCCGCGTCGAACGTACTGTCACGAACGGCCGCAAACTTGGTCACGCTGCTTCACGCCGACCGCTATTCGGCCGGCGCGGGCGCGTCGATGCCATCCCACTCGCGCGGCGGACCCCATACGTATCCGCCGGACAGTACCCCGAAGTCGCTTGAAATCTGCGCGGATGGGGGAGCGGGAAGTCGCCACTTCGGCGCGCCGCGCGACCGCTTCACCGCGCATTCCGCGTAAGTCTTGCCATTCGCGTGTTGGCCTGCCCGTCGTGCGGAGCGAGGCGCGCGAGCCAGACTGCGCGTGAGCATCCGGGAGCGCGAGCAGATCGCCGATGGTAGCGCGGGCTTTCGCCGGATGGCTCACATCGCCAGTCTATCCCACGCTCGATCGTCGTGCGACCCTCTGGCCGCGCATTGTTA
Source organism: uncultured Polyangiaceae bacterium (assembly GCA_964488865.1). Taxonomy (GTDB): domain Bacteria; phylum Myxococcota_A; class Polyangia; order Polyangiales; family Polyangiaceae; genus MWCO01. The sequence goes on from CAZAWR010000012.1 coordinate 6,137, forward strand.
CTGGTCGGGGACACGCGGCGAAGCTTCCGCTACGCTGGAGCAGATGCGCCATGCAGCAGCCGTTGCGTTCGCCGCCCTCGCGCTCTCGAGCTGCGCGGACGAGGGGAGCTCTGTCGCGGGGCCGGGGGGCGCCGCGGCCGGAGCGAGTGGCGGAGTTGGCGGCTCGGCAGGCTCCGCTGGCGGCTCGGCGGGCTCCGGGGGCGGCTCGGCGGGCTCCGGGGGCGGCTCGGCGGGCGCCGCCGGAGTAAGCGGAACGTGCGTCGAGTCCACCCCGTCGCTCGGTCGGGTGGGACCCACCTTCGAAGTGCCGACGCTCGCCGAGACGGCTCCGAAACGAAACCCGGACATCGCCCACGATTCGGTCCACGACGTCTACTTGTTGGTGACCGGTGCCGAGGTGATCAGCGGCACGTTTCTCGATCCCGACGGCCAGAGCCTGGCGCCGCCGTTCGCCATGGCACAGACGACCGAGTACACGCAGACGCCCCGCGTCGCCTACGGTGCCGGCAAGCTGCTGGTTGCCTGGCACGACAACCGCGGATCGATCATGCCGGAGCTTCGAGCTCGCCTCGTGAGCTGGGACGGAAGCGCGCCGGATCTCCAGGCGCCGGATTTCTTCGTTGGTGCTCCGTCGTACCAGGAGATGGGTCCCGCGATGGCTTACTCCGAGACGTCCGAGCTGTTCCTCGTGGTCTGGCACTCGACGCCCGACGACGACCTGCGCGCCCGCCGCATCGATACGACGGGAGCGCTGATCGGAGCCGAGATCCAGATCACGAACGATCCGGACTGGCAGAGCGGCGCGGCGGCTGCCTGGAACTCCGTCCGCGACGAGTTTCTCGTTACCTATACCCATGCCGGAAGTGATGGAGCGGCCGTGCGCTCGCAGCGCATCCGAGCCTCGGACGGTAGCTTCGTGGGTGGTGAGATCGAGCTCGGTACCGCGGCGGGAACCTGGACCACCCAGGCAGCCTACCTGCCGTGCGAGGATCGCTACTTGGTGGGCTGGGTCGCGGATGGCGCTCTCGGGCTCCGTGTGAGCGCCATCGGCGAGGCCGACGGGGCGCCCTTCGCATTCCCGTCCGGCTACGGCTATCCCGACGGCTTCGCGCTGACGTACCATCCGGCGACCAACACGTTGGCCACCGTGATGCACGGACAGACCAACGAGAACTACGGCGTGGCGTTCCTTGCGAGCGGCGAGCAGAGCGCGGTGCTGGAGGCAACGGAAAGCACGGGGGATGTGGGGCACTTCAATCCGCGCATCACGGCCAATCGGCTTCGGAACGAATGGTTGATGGTGACCTCACGAGGCTTTCAGACCATCGTCGCCCAGCGGCTCGGTCCCTGACCGCGCGGGCGTTGCGGTCCGATCAGGCGGTACGACCCGGGAGGATCAGAGACTCCGCGGGGATTCCGAGCTCGCGATGGAGAGCGCGGATCATGGGAAGCGTGAGCTCTCGCTTGCGGTTCAAGATTTCCGACACCCGAGCCCGACTGCCGAGCAGGGGCTCGAGGTCCCTTCGCGTGATGCCTTGTTGGCCCACTGCTGCATCGCTCGATGGTTCATGTCGCGGGCAGGGTACTCCGCCGAGCGCGAGTACTTGGGGTCCGCGCTGGGGGCGCACGCTCTCGCGGGCCTTCGCTTGCGGTTGATCGGACCCACCTGGACCGAGCTGGACGTGAGCGGCTCCTGGCATGCGGCGCGGGCCGAAGGTCAGCTCGTCAGCCGCTGGCGTGGGGGCGCATCGCTCACTTTGGGGGCGTCCTTCTGACCCCCGACGTCACCAGATCGCGTCGTGGTCCTCGCAGATTCCCCAGGCATTTCTCACGTGAACGGTCTCTCCGACGGTGCGGATGGTCCCCGAGAACGTGCCGAAGGGCTGGTGGAATACTGAGCGCAGGAGTCCCATGCGCAGGTCCTCACTTCGCTCCCCAAGCGGGCGAAACACGAGGTCCACGGCGTCGTCCACCGTTCGGATCCGCCACGGCTCGAGGGGCTGGTTGGGATTGAGCTCGAACCTCGCGGGCGCCAGCATCTCCATCCGACCGTCGAGCCATACCGCGTTCTCGTTGAATTGATCGTCCTGTCGGTTGACGTTGCTTGTGAGGTTCAAACCGATCGACCGTCCCGTGTCGTCCCGACCGACGAACGTTGCCCAGTTCCACCACGTGTGGCGTGGGTAGTGCGCCTTGTGGACGTCCAAGATGGCGCGCGCCTCTCCCGGCCGCGCCTCGAACACACGCTGGCCGACGGTAAGCGTCCCCTCGACAGGCAGCGGGACCTTGTGTGAGTACATCGCTCTACCGGGACCCACGGGAAGCACTACCTCGAGCGGGGTGATCCGCTCCAAGTCGTGTAGGCACCGAAGGTCGGCTTCGACCGAAGGTGCACTGCCGTGGCCTCGGATGAAGATCCGGATCCTGTGCTCGCCCGCGTCCAGGTGGTTGCGTACCTGGATGCGATACCGATGGGTCCTCACGTACGTCTCGTCGTCCCACAGGTCCCGTGCGACGCGCACGTTTAGCAGGGGGCCCTTGTGCTCGTGCTCGAATTGTCCCGTACCGTCCCGGTTCACGAAGTGGCACCACGAGGCCCCGAGGACCTTCGCGTCCACGATCGCGAACGTCAACATGGCTTCCGGAAGGACGATGGCAAAGTGCTGCCACTCCTTCAGACGAAGGCGGGAGGCGGTGCGTCCGAGCGGAATCGGTCCGAGCGAAAGGCGGGCATCCGCGAGGTTCGCTCTTCGGAATGGGCGGTCATACACGCCCAGGGCAATGTTGCCGCTCGCATCGACGATCGCGTCGGGCGGGGCGCAAGGAACAGGACGATCGGGCATGTGGGGCTCCTGGGAAGCCGCGCAAGCTTCCCAGGGTTGCCGTCGCCCGGCAAGGTGGAAGCCGTGACACGCCGTTCAAGCGCCCTACTTTCGCGAGTGACCCCTGACGCGACGACGGGACCAGCCTCCATCTTGCCCGAGCCGCCGGCTGTGGTAGCGTGCCTGACCCGAGGGCAATGAACATGACCACCCTTCGTGCGCTGTGCGCCTTGCTGTTGCTTTCGATGGGAAACGTCGCTTGCGACGACAAGAAGGAGGTGGTTCCTGAGCCGACGCCCACGCAGGCTGCGGTCGACGTTCCCGCCTCGGTTCTGGCACCCACGCCGCCTTCGTCGTCGGTCTCTGCGGCGGCGCCGAAGGGGAGGGTTCCGGAGAAGCTGGCCGACGGTCCTGGGCTGGGTAAGGTCATTGCTCTGCATGAGGGCTATCTGTACTGGACCACGCAGGCGGGTTCCGGATCCTCTTCCTCGGATGGCCGGATCGTCCGGTTGCCAAAGGACGGCGGGGTTCCGCAGGAGGTTGCGGGAGGCCTGGACAGCGTGGACTCCCTCGCGTTCGACGCGGAGAACGTGTTCTGGACGATGTGCGGGATGGTGGACCACGTGCAGCGCTGCCGCGTGACCGGGGCTCCGCTCGGGGGCGGGAAGCGAACTCTCGTGTTTGATGCGGGTCCGGACCTGGTCGCGAGCGCCGCATGGACGGGGGGACTGCTGCTGTGGGCCGAGCCCGGGAAGAATCGCGTGCAGAAGTCGGACACCAAGCAGCCGAAGCCCTCTCCCTTTGCGCAGACAGGCGATGTGACCGACATGACCGCGCACGGGGACGTCATCTTCTGGTCCGAAGGTCGGGCCCTCGCGCCAGAGGGAACGGTCAAGCGAGCCACTGCGGATGGCACCGTGACGTCCGTCTCCAAGGGACGAAGATTTCCCCGGCACCTCGCCGTGGACGGTGAGCGCGTGTTCTGGGTGGAAAGCGCCGAATCGGAGGCCGCCCCCGCGACGCAGGTGATCATGACTGTCGATGTGGGCGGCGGCGAGCCCAAGGTCATCGCGAAGGATCTTCCTCATGTGGATGGGATCGCCGTCGCTGCGTCGCGCGTCGTCATGGTGGCCGCGGACGCGGTTTCGTGGGTTCCGAAAGCCGGGGGAGCGAGCGTGGTGCTGGCATCGGGACTGAAGTCGCCGGCGGGGCCCGCGGCGGATGAGACCCATGCGTACTGGATCTCCGGCGACAAGGTCTGGCGTATCGCCTTCCAGCCATGAGCTGTCCGGCTTCGTGGCTCGCCCTCGCGCTCGTGACATGCGCGTGCGCGGGTGCGGCGTCTGAGACCACGCGGCCGACACCCCACGTTGCTCCGCTGGCGGTCGAGACCACGGCCCGTCCGGTTGGAACCGACGCTGGCCCCGGGGTCGCGGCGGAACCCGTCCAGGAAACGCGGGCCGAATGGGTCGCGCCTTCGACGGGTGGTACATCTCCTGAAGGCAATCTGCTGCCCCAGCTTCCGAGGTTCTTCTCCTCCTTGCTGCACTTGGCCCAAGGCGCGAGGGCGACAGCCGTGCGCATCGCGTGGCTGGGGGACTCCCACACGCAGCCGGACATCTGGACCCATGCTGTGCGAACGCCGCTGCAAGATCGTTTCGGTACGGGCGGCCCGGGGTTTGTTCACGTCGGCTGGAAGAAGTGGGGATACCGTCACGCCGGGGCCGAGCTATCCGTGGAGGGACAGTGGCGAATCGAGCCCCCGCGGCTCCTGGCCGTCGAACCCTACGACGACGGTGTGCTGGGGATCGGCGGTGTCCGGCTCGTGCCCAGGCGGGGGGCCAGCGCCGCGGTCCACGCCAAGCCCGGCGTGTTGCCGGGTCCGGCGCGCTGGGAGCTGACGGTGCGATTCACGCGTGGTCGAGGGGCCTTGCGTGTCATCCCCTCCGAGGGAGACCCCGTAGACATCGCGGCCCGCCCGGGGAGCGACGGATTCCAGCATATTTCCTGGATGACCAGGGGACCCGGCGGTGGATTCTCGGTCGAGGCGACCGACGAAGGGGCGGAGTTGTTCGGCGTCGTCGTCGAGTCCGAGGGAGCCCCTGGCGTGGTCCTGGATGTGCTCGGGCTCAACGGTGCGCGAGTGGTTCACGCGCTCGGCTGGGACGATGCCGCGTGGCGCGAGTGCATGCAACGTCGCCAGCACGACCTCGTGGTGCTCGCCTACGGGACGAACGAAGCAGGGATTCGCGAACTATCCATGGAAGGACATACGGCCGAGTTGGTCCGGTTGCTCGACCGGGTCCGGGCGGCCTCTCCTCACGCCGACTGTCTGATCATCGGGGCGATGGACCGAGGTGGCGTGACCATGAGCGAGAAGGTGGCGCGCTTGAATGGGGCGCAGGAGGCGGCGGCCAAGGCGCGGGGATGCGCATTCTGGAGCGCGCAGCGAGCCATGGGCGGAAAGGGATCCATGCAGAAGTGGCTGGATGCGGAACCACCCAAGGCCATGGGGGACCGCGTGCACCTGCATGTCCGCGGGTACCAGCGTTTGGGAAGCATGCTGTCGAGGGACATCCTTCGAGCGTACGACGACGGCAGCCACGAGCGCTGAGGCTCGCGCCGGGACTATCCGAGCCGAAGGGGAGGTGTTTTGGGGTGAGCCGCGGTGGGCGCGGCGAGGGGGCTTTGCGAAAGCCCCCATAGAAAGACCTAGACCCAAAGCAGCGCGGAGCGCTTGATTTGGGACTAGGCCGTCACCAGCAGCCGAACCTGCGCTCCGGGACGGCCTCTGCGGATTCGTTGAGCAGCCCCGACGCCTCGAACTGCAGCGCGGGCGCGCCGGTCCCGAGGTCCAGGGTCCCGCGAACGTGAACCAACCCATCGGGCTGTTCTCCGGAGAGGTGGAGGGTCACGGTCGCGACGCCCTCCCCGGAACCGCCTTCCCCATCGTCCAACTGTACTTGGACGTGATGACGCGACTGCACCTGGGTGGCCGAGGCGTCCTGCACGATCCCGGTGGAAGGCGCCACACTCGTCACCGAGTGGAGGGTTTCGCTGTCGCTCGGGACGAAGGCGGTGTGAAGCGATCGCAAGACCACGTCACATGCGTCGCTTTCGAGCATGACCCAGGCATCGTCTGCGGCTGTGGCGGGTGAGGGGCCCGTCGTGCCGGCAACCTGTGGCCGGGCTTGGGCGACGAGGACGAAGGGGTCGCCCAGGGAGGAAGGAGTCTTGGGGGGTGGACTTTCCGTGGTCTCCGAACCGTCGGCGGGCGACACCTCGCGCCAGGCGTCGACGTTCTCGCTGGGGGCGCAGGCGACCCATCCGGTGAGCATCGCGGGCAAAAGGAGGAGGGAGATTCTGGCCATGGGGACCTCTGCGTCATGAGTATGCGCCTGCATTCGTGCGTGTTGCCGCGGCGCGTCACCTTATTGACTCAGATTCAATACGGCGAGCTTATCCACTGTTGAATGAAAGTCAATAGTGGGCTGGATCTCCCCGCGACGCCAGAACACCTCCCGACACCTTCTCTGTCCCTTGACGCCTCGCCCGATCTGCTCCAAACGAAAGTCCTCGCAGCTACACGTCCGTGCAGGGGCATGATGAACCAATCCACAGCAGACCATTCCTGGGAGGCCAGGTTGCTCGACCTTGGCACCACGGACGAAGTGCCCGCTGTGAATGACTGGGTGCTCGACGACGCGACCGCGGAATCCGAGCCCCCTTCGGACACGCTTCCTTCTCCCCCACCGGAGGGGGAAATGGGCGCCGGCCCGGTGACCATCCCCGCCCCGCCCCCGCTGGGGGAGTTCGGGTCGGAGGAGCCGGCTACCGATCCGGGACTGTCCTGAGGCGGTGAGGCGTTAGCGGCGGTCTTCTGGATCGTAGGCGAGCTTGGAACCCAGCCAACGTTCGACCTCGGCCACGGGCATCCCCTTGCGTGCGGCGTAGTCCCCCACCTGGTCTTTGCCGATCCTGCCCACGCTGAAGTACTTCGCCTCCGGGTGGCCCAGGTAGATCCCGCTGACGCTTGCGCCTGGGTACATCATGTAGCTCTCCGTGAGCGACATCCCGGTGTCGGTCGCCCCGAGCAACGCGAAGAGCTTCTCCTTCTCGGTATGGTCCGGGCAGGCCGGATAGCCAAAGGCGGGTCGAATCCCTCGATACCGCTCGGCGATGAGGTCTTCGTTGTTCAAGCTCTCCGCCGCGCCGTAGCCCCAGTCCTTGCGCGCCTGGGCATGCAGTTTCTCCGCCAGCGCTTCCGCAAGCCTGTCCGCCAGCGCCTTCGACATGATGGCGTGGTAGTCGTCGTGGTCACGCTCGTACTTGCGGGCAAGCTCGTCCGCCCCGATCCCGGCCGTCACCGCGAAAGCGCCGAGGTAGTCGGGCAACCCGCTTCCCACCGGCGTCAGGAAGTCCGACAGGCACACGTAGGGCTCGTCGGGGCGGCTCTTCTCCCTCTGCTGTCGCAGCATCGGGAACCGAAGCCGCTCCTCGGTCCGGGTCTCGTCCGTGTACACGACGATGTCGTCGCCATCGGAGTGCGCGGGCCAGAACCCGTACACCGCACGAGCACGCACGGTCTTCTCCTCGGCCATTTGTCGGAGCATTTCCTTGCCGTGCGCGAGAAGCTCCCTCGCCGCCGCCCCATACCGGGGGCTCTCGAGGATCCCTGGGAAGCTCGCCTTCATCTCCCACGCCAGGAAGAAGAAGGTCCAGTCGATGAACGGCACGATTTCGGAAATCGGGACGTCCTCGAGGACACGCCGCCCCACGAAGGCGGGCTTCGCCACGTCCTCGGGCACGAAAGCGATGGCTTTGCGCCGCGCTCGGGCATCGGTCAGGGACAGCAGCGGCCTCGTCGCTTTTGCCCCGTAGATCTCGCGCAGCCGGTCCTGTTCCCCGAACGTAGCCTCCGCGAACTTCCGCCGCTGTACCGGATCGAGCAGCTGTGACACCACACCCACCGCCTTCGACGCGTCCAGCACGTGGGTGACGATGCCTTCGTAGGCAGGGGCGATCCTGACCGCCGTGTGCTGACGGCTCGTGGTCGCGCCTCCGATGAGCAAGGGAAGCTGCATCTGCTTGCGCTGCATCTCCTTCGCCACCGTCACCATCTCGTCCAGGCTCGGCGTGATCAGGCCGCTCAGCCCGACCATGTCAGCCTCCTCTTTCACGGCCGCTTCCACGATCCGGTTCGCGGGGACCATGACCCCCAGGTCCACGATCTCGTAGTTGTTGCAGCCCAGCACCACGCCCACGATGTTCTTGCCAATGTCGTGGACGTCGCCCTTGACCGTGGCGAGCACGATCTTTCCCTTCGCCTTGGCTTTGGCTCCGTCCCCCTTCTCGGCCTCGAGGAAGGGCTGCAGGTAGGCCACGCCCGTCTTCATCACCCGGGCGCTCTTCACCACTTGCGGCAGGAACATCTTCCCCGCCCCGAACAGGTCGCCAACCCGGTTCATGCCGTCCATCATCGGGCCCTCGATCACCTTCAAGGGGCGGCCGTACTTCACACGGGCCTCCTCCGCGTCGGCTTCGATGTGGTCCACGATGCCGTGCACCAGCGCGTGCTCGATGCGCTTCTCCACCGGGGCATCCCGCCAGCTCAGGTCGATCTCTCGCTTCGTCCCGCTCCCCTTGAACCGCCCCGCGAGCTCGATCATCCGGTCCGTGGCGTCCGGGCGGCGGTCGAACAGCACGTCTTCCACGTGTGTCAGCAGCTCCGCGGGGAGGTCCTCGTAGACCGCGAGCTGTCCGGCGTTGACGATCCCCATGTCGAGCCCGGCGCCGATCGCGTGGTACAGGAACGCGGCATGGAACGCCTCCCGGACCGGGTCGTTGCCCCGGAAGGAGAAGGACAGGTTGCTGATGCCCCCGCTCACCTTGGCCCCAGGCAACTCCCGCTTGATGCGACGAACGGCGTCGATGAACTCCATCGCGTACCGGTTGTGCTCTTCGATGCCGGTGGCGACGGCGAACACGTTGGGGTCGAAGATGATGTCTTCGGGAGGGAAGCCGACCTGGTCGGTGAGCAAGCGGTAGGCTCGCCGGCAAATGTTCACCTTCCGTTCCGCGGTGTCCGCCTGGCCCTGCTCATCGAAGGCCATGACCACCACGGCGGCGCCGTACATGCGGACACGACGGGCCCGCTCGAGAAAGAGGTCCTCGCCTTCCTTCAAGCTCAGGGAGTTCACGATGGCCTTGCCCTGCAGACACCGCAAACCCGCCTCGAGCACCGTCCACTTCGAGCTGTCGATCATGATGGGCAGCCGCGCGATCTCCGGCTCGCTCGCCACGAGCTTCAGAAATCGCGTCATCGACGCTTCCGAATCGAGCATGGCCTCGTCCATGTTGACGTCGAGGATGTTCGCGCCGCCTCTGACCTGCTCGAGCGCCACGGCCAGGGCTTGGCTGAACTCCCCCTTGAGCACGAGCTTCGCGAAGCGACGGCTTCCCGTCACGTTCGTCCGCTCCCCGATCATGATGAAGTTGCTGTTCTCGTCGATGGTCAACGTCTCGAGCCCGGAGAAGCGCGTCTTGCCGTCATGCTCCGCGATGGTGCGCGGGGCGAGGCCTTCCACCGCTTGCGCGATCGCGCGGATGTGATCGGGCGTCGTGCCGCAGCAGCCTCCCACGATGTTGAGCAGCCCTTCCTCGGCGAAGGAGCGCAGCACGGAGGCGGTGTGGGAAGGGGTCTCGTCGTACTGTCCGAACGCATTCGGTAGTCCCGCGTTGGGGTAACAGCTCACGAGGGTGTCCGCGCGTCTAGCAAGCTCGGCCACGTACGGTCGCATCTCGTCGGCCCCCAAGGCGCAGTTCACCCCCACGGACAGCGGCCGCGCGTGCCGTACGGAGACCCAGAAGGCGTCGATGGTTTGGCCCGACAAGGTCCTGCCCGAGCGATCCGTGATGGTGGCGCTCAGCATGACGGGAACGCGTCGCCCGGTCTCCTCGAACACCTCTTCGACCGCCATGATGCATGCCTTGACGTTGAGCGTGTCGAAGACGGTTTCCGCGAGCAGCAGGTCCACACCGCCGGCGAGCAGCGCGCGCACTTGCTCGGCGTAGGCATCCTTGACTTCGTCGAAGGTCACCGCCCGGAAGCCGGGGTCGTTGACGTCGGGAGACAAGCTCAACGTCTTGTTCAGCGGGCCGATGGACCCCGCCACGAACCGCGGCTTGTTCGGGGTCTTCGCCGTCCACGCGTCGGCGGCTTCCCTCGCGACCCGCGCCGCCGCCAGGTTGAGCTCCTCGACCACGTGCTCCAGGCCGTAGTCCGCCTGCCCGATCGACGTGGCGGCGAAGGTGTTGGTCTCGATGATGTCCGCTCCGGCTTCCAGGAACGCGTCATGGACCTCCCGGATGACCGAAGGGCGCGTCAGCGCGAGCAGGTCGTTGTCCCCCTTGAGGTCCCTTTCATGGCGCTGGAAGCGGTCCCCGCGGAAGGCATCCTCGTCCAGCCCGAAGCGTTGGATCATCGTGCCCATCGCACCGTCGAGAACCAGGATCCTCTCACGGGCGATGCGCAGTAGTGTCTCCAGCGTATTTCCAGCCATCGGGGTGTCCTTTCGAGCCGAGCGCGACGCCGTCGGACGGGCGCTGGCGCAACAGCATAGGGACCCATCGGGCTTGCGGCCACTGCGCCGATGCAGATGGCCAGCGGATCGCCCCGAAATGGGGCGCGAGAGCGGGCGTTGCTTCGTTTCGGGGCGCCGGGACCGGTGGGCGAGCGCGTTCGATGCCGTGGATTGAGCGGATCCTTGCGCCAGAGACCTCGGGCACGCTTCTCGCTCTCGATGCTTCGAAGGAGGCACGCCATGACGAACACAACGAGCCAACTCTCCCCGAACGTGGACCCACGAGCCTGGCGAGAGGGCAAGCCCGCCGAGGATCCGGACAAGATGAAGCGCTGGGGCCTCATCGTGGCCAAGCCCTCCGAGTACCTCGTGCACGTTCGAGGGGGAAGGGTTCTGGAAGGCAGCTCCGGTCAGGGCGCCAGCTGCTTCAAGCTCCCGTGGGATGCGGTCGCGGTCGTCCCCACGTCCCTGCAGAGGCTGCAGTTCCGCGCGGATCAAGTCACACGCGAGAAGGTCGGGGTGGAGGTGGTCGGGCTCGCGGTCTACCGCATCGCCCAACCCTTGATCGCCTACCGCGTCCTGAACTTCAGCTTCCCCGAGCGGGCGCAGCAGAAGCTGACAGAGGCCCTCACGGCGATGTTCGTGGGCGCGACCCGCCGCTTGATCGCCAACCTTTCGGTGGATGATTGCCTGCAGAAGCGCAAGCTCGCGATCGCCCACGAGCTGCTCTCCGAGGTTCGCCCGGTGGTGGGCGGGCAGGGTCGACCCGAGGACGACACCGACCGGGGGTGGGGCGTGGTGATCGACACGATCGAGATCCAGGAGGTCCGGGTCCTTTCGGAGAACGTGTTTGCCTCCATGCAGGCGCCCTACCGGGCGGTGCTCGACAAGGCGGCGAAGGAGGCGCATGCCGAAGCGCAGCGGGACGTGGTCATGCGCGAGGTGCAGTACCGTCGTGAGACGGAGGAGGCGGCGATTGCGGCGGAGCGAAGCCGGGAGGAGGCCAAGATTGCCGCCGAGAGGTCGCGAGAGCAGGCGCGCATTGCCGCGCAGATCGAGCTGGAGAGCAGAAGAATCGCGGCGGACCTGTCGCGACGGGAGGCGGCGGGCAAGGCTCGGATGCGCCAGATCGAGCTCGAGGTCCTGGAGGCGCAGGCGGCCGTGGAAGCCCACGCGGCCAAGCTTCGGGCGACGGAGGCCGAGCAAGAGGTGGAGCGGGTTCGGGCGGTGTTGAAGCTGGAGCTGGGCAGGCAGGACGTGGAGCTTCTGCTATCCAAGGGAAAGGCCCAGGCCGAGGTCGCGCTCGCGGAGGCCGAAGCCCAGGTGCGTCGTGCGCAGGCCGAGTCCCAGGTGAAGATGGCCGAGAACCTGCCTGCCCTCGCTTCCGCCCTGGGCAACAAGCTCGGGAACGTGCAGGTCACGCACTACGGGATTGACGGCAATGCGTTCGAATCGATCACGGATGCGCTGCACGCCGTCGTCGGGCTGGCGCGACCGCAGTGAGCCGTGGCGGAATCAGCACTCTGTCATCTCTGTCATGCCGGGGAAGCAGGGCCTCTCGTCATAGTCTGCGCTTGCCTGTGCAGCGTAGCGCGAGACGACCCACCCGCTCGAACACAGGTCGAAGCAGGCTCGGCACGAATCGCATTCGTGGGCCATTCCCGGGACGAATGCCACGCAGCGGTCGACGCCTCGGCCCTGGAAGTAGAGGGCATTCTTCTTGACGACGTCGCGACAGTACCGGACGCACAGTCCGCAGAGGCTGCAGTCGGGCAAGGCCCCGGAGAACCGTGACTTATCGATCTTCAAGCTGTGGGCCGGGGTCGTGTAGGCGGGCCACAGCAGCTCCACGATCAGCTTGCGCATGCGCTCGATCTTTGGGGTGGAGCTCGTGACGACGAGGCCCTCTTCGGCGGGGAAGGCGCAGGAGGCGACGGTGCGCTTGCGGCCGTGTTTCTCGATCTCCACCAGGCACATGCGGCATGCGCCGAAGGGTTCGAGCTTGGGGTGGTGGCAGAGGGTGGGGATGTCGACTCCCGCCTTGCGTGCTGCGTCCAGTACGGAGGCGCCCTTGTCGACCTCCACACTCTTTCCATCGATGGTCAATCGAACGGTATTCATGGCTGGCTCCGTTTCTCAGGTTGTGACGACGGGCTGTTGGGTGGCTGGCTTGGGGGAGCCTGGCAATTTCAGAACGGCGTTCACCTTGGGCGGGCACACGTCCATGCAGTTGCCGCACTTGATGCACTTGGCCTGGTCGAGGACCACGGGCTTCTTGCGGACGCCGGAGATGGCCTCGGTCGGGCAAGCGGACACGCAGAGCATGCAACCGGGGCAGCGGTCCTGGTCGATCGCGAAGTGGTGGAGGGACTTGCAGACCAGCGAGGGACAGCGATGCTGGAGGATGTGGGCTTCGAACTCGGCCCGGAAGTGGGCGAGCGCGGAGCGGATCGGGTTCGGCGCGGTCTGGCCGAGCGCGCACAGGGAGGCACCCTCGAGAAGCTCGCACAGGTCCTCCATCATCTCGATGTCACCGGCCTTGCCGTGGCCGGCGACGATGTTGTCGAGGATCTTGCTCAGCTGCCGCAGCCCTTCGCGGCACGGAACGCACTGGCCGCACGACTCGTGCGCCAGGAAGTTCACGTAGTACCGCGTGGTGTCGACGATGCAGGTGTCCTCGTCCATGACGATGAGTCCGCCGGAGCCCATCATGGAGCCGGCTTCGGTCAGGGCGTCGAAGTCGACGGGCAGGTCGAGCTTGCTCGCGGGGAGGAAGCCGCCGGAGGGGCCGCCGGTTTGCACGGCCTTGAGCTGCTTTCCCTTGGGGATGCCGCCGCCTATGTCATAGACGATCTCGCGCAGGGTCATGCCCATGGGCACTTCGACGAGACCCGTGTTGCAGACCTTGCCCACGAGGGAGAAGATCTTGGTGCCTTTGCTGCCCTGGGTGCCGACGGCGCGATACTGATCGAGGCCGAGGTTCACGAGCAGAGGGACGTTGGCCCAGGTCTCGACGTTGTTGAGGGTGGTCGGCTTGTTCCAGAGTCCGAACTCGGACGTGTGAACGTACTTGGGGCGGGGGGCGCCCACGAAGCCTTCGATGGCCCGCATGAGGGCGGTGGATTCGCCCGAGACGAAGGCGCCCGCGCCGCGGTGCACCTTCACGTCGAAGTCGAAGCCCGTTCCGAGGATGTTCTTACCGAGCAGGCCGGCCTCCCGGGCGCTGTCGATCGCGAGCTGTGCATGGGTCACGGCGAGGGGGTATTCCTGGCGTACGTAGATGTAGCCCTGGTGGGCGCCAATCGCGTATCCGCCAATGATGAGTCCTTCGAGGATGCTGTGGGGGTTGCCTTCGAGCAGGCTGCGGTCCATGTACGCCCCGGGGTCGCCCTCGTCGGCGTTCACCACCACGTACTTCTCTTTTTCTGTTGCGTTGCGCGTGGACTCCCACTTACGGCCCGTCGGGAACCCACCTCCCCCTCGGCCGCGCAGCCCTGACTTCTTCACGAGGTCGACGACCTCCTCGGGCTTCATCGCCGTAAGGACGCGGGCCAGGGCCCCGTAACCGCCCTGCGCGATGTAGTCGTCGAGGGAGGTCGGGTCGATCTTCGTGTTGGCGTCGAGAAGAACGCGCGACTGTTTCGCATAGAAGGGAATGTCCTCCAGGGCACGGATCGAGCGCCCCTTGTCGTCCACGTACAGCAGACGCGTCACCGTCTCGCCTTCGACGATGGTTCGCGTGATGATCTCTTCGACGTCCGCTTCCTTGACTTGAAGGTAACAGATATTGTGGGGGTGAATGACGACGACGGGCCCGCGCTCGCAGAACCCGAAGCACCCGGTGCGTCGGACCTCGACGCGGTGCTGCAGGTCGTGCAGCGCGACGACGCGGTCGAACTCGGCCGCCAGTCCCCCGGACTTGGCTGCGAGGCAACCCGTGCCGGAGCACACCGTGATCTCGACGGGCTTGGCGGCTCGCGCCTTGCGCGCTTCGCCCCGCACGCGATCGAGGTCAGACTTTGTGGCAATCTTCGTGTTCATCGCGTCTGCTCCTTCTTCTCGCAGCTGGCAAAGATCGCCTTCAGGTCGTCCAGCGACGGATTGCCGTAATACGTCTCATCCACCTTGATCACCGGAGCGAGTGCGCAGCAGCCCAGGCAGTGGACCTGCTTGAGGGTGAATTGCAGCTTGTCGTCGGTGCCGCCGGGCTTCACGCCGAGCACCGAGGAGATCGAGTCGGCAAGCTGGGGTCCCCTGCGCACGTGGCACGCGGTGCCCAGACACACCTGGACGGTGTGCGCGCCCTGGGGCTCGAGGCTGAATGCCTCGTAGAAGTGCGCGACCTCGTAGATCCGCGCCACCGGGATGTTCAGCCGTCGCGAGAGCCACATGAGCATGTGCCGCGGCAGCCAGCGCTTCTCACTCTGCAGGTCCAGCATGATCTGGATGAGCGCGTTCTTTCGGAAATCGTGCTGTTCGACGACCCGATCGACCAGGTGAACGTCCTCGATCAGCTCTCCGACGGCCTTCTTCTTCTCGTGGATTCGGCCGAGTTTTCGGGCGTGATACGTGGCCTCGGACTCCAGCGCGCAAAGGGTCTCCGACAGGGAGCCCTGGGTACCCGCCTGGTAGAATTCACCCACGGCCTCCAGTCCCTTTAGGATCGCGTCGGGCGCTGTGGCAGGCCGTGCGGGGGCTTTGGGGGCCAGTTGCTGGGGCTCTACCGTTTCCTCGTAACGCTTCATCGCGCGTCCGACGGTGTTGAGCAGCGCGTCCACGTCGAAGGGCTTCGAGATGAAGTCGAACGCGCCCCGACGCATCGAGTTGACCGCCGTGTCCACGGAGCCGTACCCCGTAATCACGATGGGGATGATGCGGGGGTCGATGCCCGGAAGACGGTCCAGGACCTCGACGCCGCTGATGCCCGGCATGCGCAGGTCGAGCAGGACGACCCGGGGCCGGACCTGCTTCACCAACTCCAGACCGTCGATCCCGTTGTCCGCCAGCAATGCCCTGTATCCTTCGGACTCGAGCGCTTGTCGACAGCCTTCCCGAATGGAGGCTTCGTCATCGATGACGACGACGTCTGCGCTGGAGCCGAGGTTCTGCACGAAACTCACCATGATGCACCTCGCTCTTCAGGTTGGTGGAGCCCTTGAGCAAGAGAGGTGCCAGGCCGGAAGAACGGCTTGGGCAAGGGAAATGAAGCGTGATCCGCGAAGCGGTGAGCCTGGAGGGGAGGGGGGCGGGGGGCGTTTGGTACCGGTCGTGGGGTGGATGGTACCGGTCGTGGGGGAGCGAGGTCAGGAGGGCGGGCGCTGGATTCCGTGGCGGCGGATCTTCTCCCGCAGGGTCTTGCGGTTGATTCCCAGCTCCTCGGCCGCGCGGGTCATCTGCCACCCTGTGGCCTGGAGGGCTTTCTCGATTTCCCTGCGCTCGGCCGCGGCCAGTCCACCGGAATCCGACTCGAGGGCAGGGGGCTCGGAGGTGCGCACAGGCCCGTAAAAGAACAGGTCGTCCGCGTCAATGCTGTTGCCCTCCGCCATGACCAGCGCTCGCTCCACCGTGTTCTCGAGCTCACGAACGTTGCCCGGCCACGCGTAGGTTCGCAGCATCTGCATGGCATCCGCGCTGAACCCCTGAACCTGTGGGTTGCGCTTCGCTCGGTGGCGCTGCAGGAAGTGGTTGGCGAGCAGCGCAATGTCGTCCGCGCGGTCCCGGAGCGCCGGCACGCGGATGGGCACCACGCTCAAACGAAAGAACAGGTCCTCCCGGAACGAGCCGTCACGTATGTCCTGCAGCAGGTCGTTGTTCGTGGCCGCGATGATCCGGACGTCGACCCGGGTCCGCCGCGTGCTCCCCACCTTCGTGATCTCACGCTCCTGGATGGCGCGCAGGAGCTTCACCTGCCCGTTGGGGGAAACGTTTCCGATCTCGTCCAGGAAGAGGGTCCCGCCGTTCGCCAGCTCGAACTTCCCGATCGTGGTCTCGATCGCCCCTGTGTACGCGCCGCGCACGTGACCGAACATCTCGCTCTCGAACAGGCTCTCGACCAGCGCAGCGCAGTCCACCGTGATGAACGGCATGTCCGCGCGATCGCTCTGCTGGTGGATCGTTCGAGCCACCACCTCCTTGCCCACCCCCGTCTCTCCCACCAAGAGCACCGTCGCGTCCGTGGGCGCGACCTTGGCCACCACCGCTGCGAGCTTTTGCATCGGCGGCGATTGTCCTACGAGCACCCGGCGCCCCGCGTGCTCTCGCAACGCCGTCTTGAGCCCAAGGTTCTCCAGCGCGAGCCGCTTGTTGTCCACCGCCCTGCGTACCACCGTCGACAGCAGGTCCGGCGTGAACGGCTTTGCGATGTAGTCGCACGCGCCCCTGCGCATCGCTTCCACCGCGGTCTCCACCGTGGCGTACCCGGTCATCACCACGACCGCCGTGTGCGGGCTCTCCTCCTTGAGCTTGAACAGCACCTGCATGCCGTCGAGCTTCGGCATCTTGAGGTCGAGCACCACGACGTCGAACGACTCTTGGGCAGCCATCTGGAGTCCGATGACCCCGTCCGCCGCGGTCTGGACCCGGTGACCGTCCTCCGCGAGGGTTTGCATGCACCCCTCGCGCAGGGAGGCGTCGTCGTCGATGACGATGATGTTGGCGGCGAGGGACATCAGGCTTTCTCTTCCTTCTTCGCGGCGGGGATGGTGACGTGCACTTGGGTACCCGTTCCGACCTCGCTCAGGGCCCAGATCGTGCCGCCGTGGCTCTCCACGATCCCTCGGCTGATGGACATGCCGAGGCCGGTGCCATGCCCCACTTCCTTGGTGGTGAAGAAGGGCTCGAACAAGCGGTCGAGCTGTTCCTCGGTCATGCCGCATCCCGTGTCCTCGACGGTTGCCTGCACGGCGTTGCCGCCGTCCGCGAGGTGCGTTCGGATTTTAAGCTTTCCGCGCCCCCCCATGGCCTCCGCCGCATTCATCACGATGTTCATGAAGACTTGCTGTAGCTGTGAGGCATCGGCAGCGACGGCGTCGTCGTCGTGGTAGTCGACTTCGATGTGGATGTTGAGGAAGGCCGCCTGCTGGCGAACGAGGTCGAGCGTTTTCTCGAGGACGTCGTGGAGTACGAGGGGCTCGACCTTGGGCTCCCTGTGGCGGGCGAAGTCGAGCAGCCCCGCCACGATGCGCTGGCAGCGTTTCGTTTCCTCGCAGATGCGCGTGAGGTTCTCACGCTGCGGGCCCTCGGGCGCCTTCCGAAGGAGCAGGTTGCTGAACAGCATGATGCCGCCCAAGGGGTTGTTGATTTCGTGGGCAACCCCCGCGGCCAGTCGCCCGATCATCGCGAGCCGCTCCGCACGCCCGATCTGTTCTTGCGTGCGATGACGAAGCTGGGCGTCGCGATCGCGGATGGCATCCGCCATCTCGTTGAGATGTGCGCCCAGGAGCCCGACCTCCGTGACCTGACTGCCCCCGCGCCAGCGTGCGTCCATCTCCCCGCGCCCCAGTGCCTGTGCCGTCGCAACGAGCTGCCGGATGGGCACCGCCACGCCGCGAGCGACCACGCCCGACACGACGACTGCCAGCAAGAGCGCCGCCGTGGACAGGGCGAGGAAGATGTAGAGCGCCCGGCGGCCCACATCCGTGTATCGGGCCTCCGGGATGCCCAGGCACAGGATGCCGACGACGCTTCCCCCCACGTCCTTGATCGGCTCGTACGCCGTCAGGTGCTGCTCCCCCACCACGTCGGCGCGGTCCACTCGCGTCGTTCCTCCCTCGAGTACGACCTGGCGGACCACCGGATCCACCCGGCTCCCCACGGCGCGCTGCTCGCCCAGCACCGCATTGGTCGCGACCCGCACGTCGCCCAGGCACAAAGTCCCTTCTCCGATCTCGCGCCCCCGGTAGACCTCTCCCTGGTACAGCGTGCTCTTGATCCGGTCGACGATGGCGACGTCGTGATTGAGCAGCTTCCATCCCCACAGCACGCCGATACGCACGCCATCGTGGTTCACGACCAACGCGGCGGCTTGCATCACCAGACCGTCGCGCACCTCGGGTCCGGGCTCGTCCAGACGCACGCGGGCTCGCTCGGCCAGGCGCGGGTCCTCGCGCCCAAGCGCGGCTGCCGGGACCACGGTGGTTCCCGTGACGAGGTTCGTACCGGAAAGGACGCGACGCACGAGGGGGTCGCCGCTCATGTCGTCGCCGCGGTCCCCCGGCCGGCGCGCCCGGAGCACGACTCTCCCTTGCATGTCGAGCACGTCGAGTACGTCGAGCCCTTCGCGAACACGAAGCTCTTCCAGCTCGGATGCGACTCCGTCCATCTCGCCTCGGAGGAGCGCGGAGCGAAGGTTGGTGTTGAACGCGGAGATCCGGACCTTGTTGCCGAGCTCGTCCAGGGCTGCGTCGTAGATCAAGCGCGCGGAGCGCAGGTCGTGCTGGGTCTTGCTGAGGGCTTGCTCGGCCACGCTGTTCTCGAACAGCCAGACGCCGACGATCACGGTGGCTGCGGCAGCGACCATCAGCGTGAGGATGGCCCCAAGGGCAAGCCGAGTCCGGATGGACAGCATCATCGTGATCCTCCTGGATCGCTCATGCCGGCATGATGCGGCTTTCCGCGTGCCGGTCGGGCCGCGATCCTTCTTTCGTCGGGCGGGTGCCGTGGTCGGGAGGTCGTTCGACTTCTCTTGCGAGTGGCGGGAGCTGGACTCCTCACTCGCCCGGGCACCGGAAGCGCGACTGAGCGAACCGAAGTGTGACGAATGCGCCTGACCTTCGCAAGCGAGAACTATGTGGGAAACTTCGCTCGATTGGACGCCGCGCTACCGAACGAGACGAAAGCTCATCCCGGCTCGATGGGCCGCCTTTCCGTCCGCGTCGTCTCTGTCTCCAAGGACCAAACACCGCTCGGGACTCACGCCGAGCTGGGTCGCAGCCGCGAGGAAACCGGCAGGGGAAGGCTTGAGCCCACACGGTCCCCCGGGCTCGCCATTCGCCACGACGACGTCGAACAACGAGCGCGCCTCGAGCGCGCGGAGCTTGGCCTCAGCGGGGTAGTCGCTCACCAGGGCGGTCTTGCCACCAGCGTTTCGATAGTTGGCGATTTCCTCGACCAACCCTTCACGACGAAACGGTCGCAGTCGTCTGCTGGGCTTGTCCACCATCCAGCGAAGCACGATCTCGCGAACGCGCTCCGTTCCGAGCGCGGTGGCCCGCGCGGTTCGATCGATCTGTTCGTCGAAGGGCGAGCCCGTCTCACACGCGAACGCTTCCTCGCGCATCCGTTCGTGCTCGCGACGAAAAGCGCGGATTACGCTGATTGCCTTTGGCTCCGTCAGGAGCTCCGCGGCCATGAGAAGTTTGAGGCCGAGCGGTCGGTACAGCGTCCCGTCGAGGTCCACGAGCCAAGCTTCGTACGTGTTCATTGCCATGATTCGTCCGGTTGCCGATCGTGTGGCCGTGCGGGCCGTCACGGTCCGGTCTCGGGAAGCAGATTGAGACGCATGCGGTCTAGCAGGGATCGGACGGCGGGGCGGTAGCCGAAGTCGGGCTCTTCGGGGTGGGAGAGTTGTGTCGGGCAGATCGACGCCACCACGCCGCCGATGCCCACGCCGCGCAAGACCTCGAGGTGACGAATCCCGGGGTACGCTTTGCCACGGAACTGCGTCGTGCCGAAGCTGCTCGTGGCTTCGTTCCAGCAGACGGGGTTGATCGACGCTTCGTTGCAGTCGCAGGCGATGGCTTCTTGGGTACAGCTCATGGGGTCGGGCAGGTCGAAGATGCACGCGTACTGCAGGTCGCTGTCTCCCGGGATGTTTCGCTCGAAGCCGTTGATCGGGTTGGCGCCTTGGGTGCCGGGAGGCGTTGCCGGCGGGGCGAGCGATGCGCCGGTGGCCGGGTTGACGCCGGAGCGGGGGGACACGGACTCGATCATCAGCGGATCGGCCGGCTCCACGAGAGCCTTGGGGTCTCCGAGGATCAGGTCCCAGGCAACCTCGGACCAGGACACGTACCCCTCGCGAAGGTCGTGCGGGTTACGCGCGATGTCCTGCCATGGCACCCCAACGATTCCTGTCAGCACGACCTGGGTCGGGTCGCGGGTCGGTGCGGAGCAATCGCCTGCGCTGCCACAAAACAGGGGATTGGCCGCGCCATCCTCGAGCGTCGTGCGCGTGAGGGCGTCGACGTAGCGCTGTGTGTCGTACAGGAAGTCGATCCCAAAGCGCTGCTTCTGTCGGTAGCAGCGGAGGTTGAGGGGGTCATAGCGCTCCGGGTCGGTCCAGGACTCGCTGCACTCGGGGTGGTTGGACAGGTCGAAGACCTCCCAGCAGGAACGGCACTCCGAGGAACTCGGCTCATCCCAGCACGCCGCCGTCCCGGGAGCCACATGGAAGCTTCCCGTGCTGTTGAGCGCTTGCAGGGCGAGGTAGTACTGGCCGCCCTCACGCACCGAGCAATCGTTCTCGTCTGAGAGCATCACGATCGCGAGCAAGGAATCAGGGCGCAGGAAGTCGGCCCGTTGCTGGAGCACCACACCATCGACGCCGGACACCGCCCGGCAGGTCTGAGCGGTGTCTCCGGGGTGGCATGCGATCGGAACGATGTCCTCGTAGGGCGCAGGGTCGACGAGGAATCGGTACCAGGACTCGAGCGTGGACTCGAACCCGCAGCCCGTTTGCCCCACGCCGTCGACCAGATCCACGAAGCGCTGTGTGAGAACTTCCCGGTCCGACAGGCCCGGGGGCGTTCGCCGTTGGGCAGGATCCCAGTTGAGGAAGCCGAGATCTTCGTACGTGGGCACTGCGATGTCGTTCGGCCCTGTCGTGAGCAGGCGGGCCATGTCATCCATGCGCGGGTCGTAGGTCTGGGTCGGAGCGTTGCTGCAGGTGTCCGCGCCGTGGCCGCCCAGGGACGACGAAATGATGCCGATGTGAAGGTCGAGGACGGGGGGAAAGGCGCGTTCGGAGCCGGCCGGACAGGGCGTGCCCGGGTCGGGTCGTCCCGTGCTCTTGCCGCGCGCGTCCAGGCAGTCCGGGTTGGTCAACCCCGCCACCAGGTCTGGCACCGTGAGCGCTAGCACCGTTTGCTTGTCCGCCATCGACGGTGAGTTGTCGACCACGAGCAAGAGGTCGACTCGCGAGGAGTAGGTGGGCTCGACGGCCGCTTCAGCTCCTGCTTCGGGCGGAATGGTGAATATTTCGATGCTCGCGCCATCACACGCCGTCAGAGCGACGACGAGAGACGCGGTGCACGCTACGCGAAGGAGTTGACGAATCCGTACCACCTTGACGACGTTCATCATGACACATCTCGGGCTCCCCCCGCGGCCGACCTGTACTATGCACACCCCGTGTCTCCAACCTCTCTGCCCAAGCCGACCCTGTTTGCTTTCGGCCTGATTGCCTTGATACCGATGTCCGCCTGCCTCGGATCCTCGAACACACCCGGTTCGTTTCCCCTGCAGGTCGGCGACTTGCTGTTCCAGGACCTGGACTGTGGCCCGTTGTGCGAGGCGATCGAGGCGGTCACGGAGGGCGTCGCGGGAGCCGCGCTCTCGCACGTCGCTATGGTCTCGCGCGTGGAAGGCGGAGAGGTTTGGGTGATCGAGGCGTATGCGGACGGGGTCGTCGAGATCCCCGCGGGGCCATTGCTTGCGAGGAGCAGGGACGCCGACGGCAAGCCGAAGGTTCTCGTGGGGCGACTGCGGCCCGACCTGCGAGGTTTGGTCCCAGAGGCCCTTCGCGCCGCCCGCAGCCGTCTCGGAAGCCCCTACGACGAAGCGTTCTTGATGGGTAACGGCGCGTACTACTGCTCCGAATTGCTTTACGATGCCTTTCGCGAAGCCAACGGTGGACGACCTGTGTTCGAGCTTCGCCCCATGACGTTCAGGGAGCCCGGCGCCGAGCGCACGCTCCCGGTGTGGCAGGAGTACTTTGCGAAGAGGGGAGAGCCCGTGCCCGAAGGCGAACCAGGGCTGAACCCCGGAGGCATGTCCACTTCCACCGCGATCACGATCGTTCATGCGTTCGGCTCGCCCTCGGGGTGGCGCCCGTAGGGGAGTGGCGACCAGGAAGGGCGGGGCAACCGTCGCCGCATGTGACGCATCGGACAGCGCAGGAGAACGAAGGTCCGATGAGCGCTGACTTCTGGAACACACGGTATCGAGAATCGGAACCGGTGTACGGCACGGAGCCAAACGCCTTCCTGGCGTCCGAGGCGAACCGGTTTCGGCCCCATGGCAGTGTTCTGTGCCTCGGGGAAGGGGAGGGACGCAACGCCGTGTTCCTCGCGAGCCAGGGGATGGAAGTGACAGCTCTGGACTACGCGGAGGCGGGCCTCGAACGGACCGGCGCTCTCGCGGCCTCGCGAGGCGTGGCCGTGGGCCTCGTGCATGCGGACCTGTCCACGTACGAGCTGTCCCCTGCGTCCTTCGACGCGATCGTGGCCATCTTCGTGCACCTCCCGCCGCCCCTGCGGACGAAGGTCCATCGAGCGGTCCTGCGCGCCCTGCGACCAGGAGGTGTCTTCTTGGCCGAGTACTTCTCGAAGGATCAGCTGCACTTCTCGTCGGGTGGGCCTAAGGACCCGTCCTTGCTCTACACCGTCG
Organism: uncultured Polyangiaceae bacterium; assembly: GCA_964488865.1. Classification (GTDB taxonomy): domain Bacteria; phylum Myxococcota_A; class Polyangia; order Polyangiales; family Polyangiaceae; genus MWCO01. Next base: position 29,145 of record CAZAWR010000012.1, read on the forward strand.
ACGACGTTCGAGAGGACTTTGGCTCCGCAACGATCGAGCGGTTGGAGCAAGTCGAAGTCGACCTGCGGGAGGGACGCTATCACCAAGGTCGTGCGTCCGTGATCCGGGTCGTGGTAAGCCAGGAGGCATGACCCAGCGCCGTCGCCGCTCCCAAGAGAACCATGGCCCTTGATTCCGCCCACTGGCGACGTCTCGCCTGGCTGGGCGCAACCCGAGGTCCTCGGCTGTGGCTTCGAGCGAGCCCTCCCCCCATCGGACTGATCGCCGCAGCCCTGTCCACGAGCCAGCGGGCCCGCGTGCGGTACAACCTGCAGTCCCTTCTAGGACATAGAAATTCGATTCTCGAGCACATCGACGTAGCGAGGACTTTCGTTCACTTTGCGCAGAGCCTCGCAGAGTCATTATCCCTTCAGGGACACAAACATGACATCCTCCTGCGGGTCACCGGCGAAGAACACCTTCGCGATGCGGTGGGTCGTCGCCAAGGCGTCATTCTGGGGACGGTCCACTCGGCCGGGTGGGAAGCCGCTCTGATGTCCTTGGAGAAGAATCTCGACGTTCCCGTGGTCGTCGCCATGCGGTCGGAACGGGAGCCCGGCGCGCGCGGCTTCCACCCCGTGTCGAACGCGTCCCCGAACCGAAAGGTGCTCGTCGTGGGCGACGATCCGCTCGCGTCGCTCCCGTTGTTGCAGCACTTGCGTGCGGGCGGGATCGTGGCGGTGCAGCTGGACCGGTGTCCCGCGGGCATGAAGTCCATCGAGGTGCAGGCGGGGCTGAGGACGTGGACCGTACCTGTCGGCCCGTTCGCGCTTGCCGCCGCCTCCGGCGCCCCCATCGTGCTGGCCCTCGCTACCCGGAACGGGTTTCTCTCGTACGACCTGCGCATCACCCGCCCCGTCAACGTGCCACAAGGCCAGCCTCTGCCTCCCTTGGTCGAGAGGGTCGTGCGAGAGATGGCGTCCCATGTCCAGGGCGCTCCCACCCAGTGGTTCGACTTCGCTCCCGCCTGACCGATCATGTCGACCCGCTCGATCCGTCGCTTCCTCCGCTGGGCCGTGCCGGCATGTCTTTGTCTCCTGACCGCACGGATGGTCGCGCTCGCGCTCGTGACACCGTCGGCGCCGCCGCTCTCGCAGAAGCCTCAGGCGCAGCTCGAGCGCAACGGGAGCGTGCGGAGTTGCGGCCGGTCGTGGGCGCGCCCCCGTGGGCCCATCCTGCAAGTACACCTGCAGGGAGAGCCGGAGGCGATCGGTGACGCCCATGCGTGCCTGCTGCGCCCGCAGATGCGCCGCAACGAGCAGGCCTTGTGGGGCGTGTTCGAGGACCTCGTGCCCACGCGGCCCTTGCGCACCGTCCTCATGGACACCGCCCGCTTGCGATTCTCCGGCATCGACGACTCCCTCGGGTACCCGCGCCGCGCCGAGATCGCTGCCTCTGCCCGTGCGTTCCAGCCCGACCCTTTCGATCACCTGCTGCCGACCTACCCGCGGTTCCTGTTGCTCAACGCTCTCTACGACGTGTCCCTGTCCTTCGAGCACAGCCCGCTCATCGGTTGTTCTTCCGTGTTCTTCGCGAAGGGAGCCCGCGGGCCGCTGCTCGGGCGCACGTTCGACTTCGAGACCCACGAGGTCTTCGATCGGGAGAAGGCGGTGCTGCTGTTCGCCGAGAACGGCAAGATCCCAGTCCTTTCTGTCGCGTGGCCGGGGCTGGCGGGCGTGGTCACCGGAATGAACGCTGCCGGGGTTGCTGCCGTCGTACACGGGGCGAGAGCGGGTGTTCCCTCGTCGCTCGGACAGCCCGTGCTCGTTACGGTGCGCGAAGCGCTCGCCCACGCCGAGACCGCCGAACGTGCTGCCGCATGGATCGCGGACCGCGAGCCGATGGTCTCACACATCGTGTTTCTAACCGACGCGCACGGAAGCTCGTTCGTCGTCGAGCGCGTGCCGGGTCGCCGCGCGGACCTGCGGCGCGGTGGGGAGGTTGTCGCACTGACGAACCACTTCGAGGGCGCGAGCGCGACGGATCCGGCGAACCTGCGGGTCCGGGAACAGACTTCGACCCTGGCCCGGCGGGAGCGCCTCGACGTGCTGATCGGCGACGCGCGCGAGGTGGACGAGGAGCGGGTTCTCGCGATGCTGAGAGACCGTCGCGCGGCCGACGGAGCCGTGCTGCCTTCGGGGGACCGTCGCGCGATCGACGCGGACATTGCGACGCACGGGGTGGTGATGAACTTGCGGGAGCGGGTGGTGTGGGTGAGCGAGGGGCCGCACCTGTCGGGGGCGTTCGTGCGGTTTGAGCTGGCGCGATGGGTGAGGGAGCCGGAAGGGGAGAGGACGAGGCAGGGGTGGTCGCGGTTGGGGGAGTAGGGGGCGATGGCGATCACTGCCGACCGCGCGAATGAGTCCCCCTGGGTCCCACTGGGGCTGCGACAGTCTCAGCATCCTGTGCCTCCAAGTCGGGTCCGGCCCCTTCTGTAGCGGCGGCACGCGGATTACGGCAAGGCGGCACAGCAGTTGCTCCCACGGTGCTCAGGCTCATGCGTTCGACTGTTCTCGCCGTCCTCCTTCTCATCCCGCCGCTAGCCGGATGTGCCCATGCCGAATCGGAGACCGAGGCCCGTCCCTGGGGTGCTCTCGGCGGCGCGGGAGGGGGGCCGAGCCGTCCTCCTCATGCAGGTGGCGGGGCAGGCGATGATTCGGTCCTGCGCGACGCGGCGGACCCTGGTGAGTGGCCCGACGTCGGGACCCGAGACGTCGCAGCCACCGGCGGCGCGGCCGGCGATCCGGCCAGCGGCGGGAACGGCGGCAGCTCAACCGGCGGAACCAACGACGATGCCGGCACGACGGGGGGGATCGGCGGAAGCTCGACCGGAGGAGCTGGCGGGACCGGCGGGGTTGGCGGCACGGGCGGCACAGGTGGCACCGCCGGAGCGAGCGGGATGGGTGGATCGGGCGGGGCCATCCCCACAAGCTGGTCTTGTCGGGTCGAGTACTACGACGAAGGCGTGGTGGGGTATTGCGATTGCGGATGCGGCGCACCGGACCCCGACTGCGCCGGTGGGTGCACGGACCCTGGCTGCAGTGACCCTGCTTGCGACTATTGTCACGACCAGGGCGGCGCCGACGTCGCCTGCGTGGGCGGGTCGGTCTGGACGTGCCCTCCACAACACTACGGCGAAGGGTCGACTCAGTACTGCGACTGTGGATGCGGGAAGCCGGACCCGGATTGCGGAGGCGGAGGGTGCACTGACCCGGAGTGCTACGACTCCGCGTGCATGTACTGCCACGCCGTGAGCGGTACCGAGATCCCCTGCGGCCCTTGATTGGACTGGCGAAAGTCCCTCATGCGATGCGCGACGGCAATCGCAATGAGGTGCGTTTCCGCCGACCCCGCAAGAGCATCACGCCTCCCAACCCCAACAGGCCGATCCAAGCCCGTGCCCCACGACCCGAAGGCACCGAACAACCGCAGCCCTCTCCGTCGCTCGCCGACCCAGGTGGCGCACTCGGAACGTATGCTGCGTCCGACGTGGAGCCGCCCGTGCCCGCTTCCGTCCCACTCGTGCCCCCGCTCCCGCCCGCTTGGGTCCCTCCCGTGCCTGAAGAACCTCCTTCGGGCACGGACGCATCTGCACCGCCAGCCCCCGCCGCTCCACTCGGCTCCCAGGTCACGACAAGCTGCGGTGGCACGCCTCCCGACTCCTTCGAATCGTAGCCGCTGCCATCCTCCACGTCCGACGTGATCGCGAACGAGTAGACCCCATCCCCCGTGACCGCCTCCGTCACATCGAAGCTGTAGCTCGACCCGATGTCCACGACTCCCAGACTGTCGAGCACGCCCGGTGACGGGCTCGGGCGGTTCGAGTGGCACAGCGCGGCCTCGTCCCACGAGTCGTCCTGCACCTCTCGGATGTCTCCACCACCTCCGCCATTCATCGCCTCGACGAGCACCCGTGCGTTAACGACCGTCCCCACGCCGGACACCACAAAGCGAAGGTACGTCGTGCGCCCGTCCCCGCCGACACGCAGGTCGGGATCGGAACCGTGGGTGGCGTCGGGCGCAGTCGGCTCGGACCAGGTGTCGGCCACGACGTCGAACGTCGAGGCGGACCCGCCTGCCCCGCCAGCCCCGCCCGTTCCGCTCGAGCCACCTGTGCCGCTCGCACCACCACTTCCTCCTGTCCCGGCGTCCGGCAGATTGCTCGTCCCCCAGATTTCGAGGTTCGAGTAGATGACGTCGTGCTGTGGCCCGTACGTGCCGCTTGGGGCGTTGTCGGTGCCGACGAACACATGGCGCAGCTGGAACGTTCGCCCGTGGCTATGGGTCACGAGCGCGGCGCCGTCGAGCTTGGCGGTGATGTCGCCCGCGAAGGTCCACTCGAAGGTGAGCTCGTAGGTCTGGGCCGGGTTGATGAACCCGGGGTCCCGCGCGTTGCGAGTCTCGAAGCGCCCGAAGGGGGGCGGATCGAACCCGGCCGTGCTCGACAGGAACTTGAAGAGGTTGTCGTAGGACGCGCCGGTGCGAACGTTGAAGAAGCCGGTCTTGGGGATGTCTCCATCCGACGCGTGGGGAGAGCCGTGGGACGACTCGTACATGTTGAGGATGTGCTGCTTGTCGAAGTGGTGCTGGGGGCTGGTGGCGTCGGGGTTCCAGTTGGTGAGGTGGATGGACATGCCGCCCTCGGTGACGGGCTGGCCCAAGTCCCACGTGATCTGGCCGGGAGCCTGCCACCCGCCGGCCACGAACTGGCCGCCGTTCTGCGCACCGCTGGTGGACCCGTCGAGGGGGTCCGTGAGAATGACTTGCGACGCCGCGTCCGCGCTGACAAGAGCGACGGCGAGCGCGAGAGAGACTGCGTGCGTGTGCACGCGAGCCGGCAGTCCAGGTAGCTTTCCGCGGTTTTGCATCGCACCCCTCCTGACGAAATGGTTCCTTCCAACGATAGCAGGACTTGCTCGAACCGCGGAGGGTGAGCTACCCCGCCACCTCCCGCATCAGCTCCCACGCCCGCTGCACGTGCCTTCGCTCGCTCGCCACGTTGCCGATCGCCACACGGATCGCGTAGTTCCCGCGCAGCACCGTCGAAGACACAAACACCTCGCCGGAGGCGTTGACCCGAGCCACGATCTCCTTGTTGTGCGCACCCACGTCCACGCCCGGCCCGGGAACGTGACGGAAGCACACCGTGGACAGCGGCGTCGGCGCGAGCCGCTCCCACCCCGGCGCCTCGTCGACCTGCCGCGCAAGCTCCTGCGCCAGCGACACGTGACGCTCGATCACCTGCGCGATTCCCGCTCTGCCAAACGCCCGGATCACGAACCAGAGCTTCAAGGACCGGAAACGACGCCCCAGCGACAACCCGTAGTCCATCAGGTTCACCGCGTCCCCGTCGTCGGTCTTGAGGTAGTCCGCCACGAGCGAGAAGGCTCGCTTCAACGCATCCGGGTGCCGCGTGTACAGCAAGCTGCAGTCGATCGGGGTGAGCATCCACTTGTGCGGGTTCGTCACCAGGGAGTCTGCCCGCTCGCACCCCTCGAGAACCCACCGCAGCTCGGGCACCAGCGCGGCACTCCCCCCATAGGCCGCATCCACGTGCAGCCAGATGCCGTGCCGCTCGCAAATGTCCGCGATGGCAGGGACCGGATCCACGCTCGTCGTGGACGTCGTCCCCGTCGTCGCCACCACCGCCACGGGCCGAACCCCGTCCGCGATGTCCTTCTCGATCGCTTGCGAGAGCCGGTCCGGGCGCATGCGGAAGGCGTCGTCGACCTCGATGCGACGGGTGAAGTTTCGGCCGAACCCCAGCGCGATGGCGGCCTTGTCGACCGAGCTGTGCGCTTCGGAAGAGGTGTAGACCGCGAGGGGAGGCAGATCGGGGCGTCCAGCCATGCCCCGATTGCGAATGTCGAGCCCCGCTGCCTCGCGCGCGGCCGCGAGGGCGCAGAACGTGGAGCTGGAAGCCGTGTCGAGGATCTCGCCGAACCACCCCGTGGGAAGGCCGAGCATGTGCGCCACCCATCGCAACGTTCGCTGCTCCAGTTCCGTGGCGGCAGGCGAGGTTCTCCACAGCATCGCGTTCACGTTGAGCGCCGATGCGACGAGCTCTCCGATCACGCCCGGCGCCGAGCCCGTGATGCCGAAGTACGCGAAGAACCCAGGGTGGTTCCAGTGCGTGATGCCCGGCATGATCAGCGCGTCGACGTCGCGCAGGATGTCCTCGAGACGCTCCCCCTGCTCGGGCGGCAAGTCCGGCAGCGTCGCCGAAACGTCGCCCGGATGAACCCTCGAGAGCACGGGGTACCGCTCCGGGACCTGCAAGTACGTGGCGACCCACTCCGCCGCGGCAAACAGCGCTTCGCGCGTTTCCAACTCCGAAGGTCCCGGCTTCGACATGCGTGTCCTCCTGACCGAGTGAGCTCTGCTCCGGTCGTACTCCTGCTCAAGCCCGGTGATACGGTCCGCCGCGCCAGATCGACACCGCCCGGTACAACTGCTCTGCGAGCACCACCCGCGCGACCCGGTGCGCAAACGTCATCTTCGAAAGGCTCACCCTCGCGTCCGCTTCCCGCGAAAGCCCCTGCGGGAGTCCGTCGGCGCCCCCGATCAGGAAGACCACGACCCCCTTCTTCTCGCTCCCCCGCTTCGCCACCAACCGCGCCAGCTGCTCGCTCGTCAACGCGTCCCCGTCGACCTCCAGCGCCACCGTGAACGCCCCGGACGGGATCGCCGCTCGCAACGACCCTTCCACGTCCTTGCCGTCCCGCAGCTCCACCTCGTCACACGGGACGTGACGGCGAATCCGCGTGAAGTAGTCGTCGATCACCTCTCGAAGGCCGTGCTCCTTGACCTTTCCCACGGCGACGACGAGGAGGCGCACGAACTATCCGTATCAGGTCTTGGCGACGGGCGCCTCGGCAGGGACGGGCACGCGGGCGGCGTCGAGCCAGAGGCCGTCAATGTCATACAAGGCTCGGGACGATTCCTGGAACACATGGACCACGACGTCCCCGTAGTCGAGCAGGACCCAGGTCCCGGCGGTCAGTCCCTCGACGGATAGAGGTCGGATCTTCTGCTTGCGCAGCTCGTCCTGGATTTCGTCCGCGATGGCGCGCACGTGCCGGTCCGAGTTGGCGGACATGAGCACGAGGTAATCGGCGTAGTCGGCCTTGCCGACGAGGTCGATGATCTCGAGGTTGGCGGCCTTCTTCTCGAGGGCTGCGCGTGCGACGGCGAGGGCCGTGTGCACCGTCTCCGAGGAGTGACGCTCGGCGGTGGGTCGCTTGCGTCGCGGGGGCTGCGGCAGCGCGTCGCCGGCCTTGGGTGGTGTGGAAGGCCTGGCGACCCCCACGCGCGGAGGCGCGGGGCGCGCGTCCGACTTTTTGGTGCCGTGAGAAACCCGGAGCACAGGCCTCGCGTTGCGTCGCGGGCCGCTGCTGCTGCTCGATTCATCCGAGGGCTTGCCGCCCTTGCTCGTTTCCTTGGTACTCAAGCACCCTCCCGTGGAGGCTTCCGTCCTTCAACAAGGCCGATCATGGGAAAAGAAAAGCGTTCCCGGAGCCATGGCCCCGAGCCCGCGTGACCCTAGCAGGGAACGTGAGGCTTCGCACCTGTCAGGGAGAGGATCGAGAGGGGACTACCGACGACGACGCCGCAAGCCCAGCGCAACCAGCCCGAGCAACGCCAGGGACGCACCCGCGGCGCCTCCCGCATTCGACGGCACCCGGCACCCACAGCCGCCATCGTCCCCGGAGCCGTCGTACACGGAGCCGGAGCCCGAGCTTCCGCCGACACCACCGCTGCCGCTCGTGCCACCGTCGGGCTCGGGGTCGGGAATGTCCTCTCCCTCACCATACCCGGTCACGGAGAACTCCTGGATGGGTGTGTCGGGGTCGTTGCTCGTGACCGTGATGGTCCCCGTCTGCTTTCCCGACTTCGTGGGCTGGAACCGGACCTCGAGATCGTATTCGCCGCCGTCCGGCGCAAGCTCCCACGCGTTGGCTCCCACGATCTTGAACTGCGGGTTGTCACTCGAGAACTCCAGCACCGCGCCCAGCTCACCCGAGTTCTCGACCGTCACCTTCTGCGGCTCCGACTTGTCGCCGGTCGCTACCGTTCCGAAGTTCTTCGGCGTCGACGGCACGAACACGTTTGGCAGCGGGATGTGCACCAGCTCGTTGGGGAAGGTCACGGCGAGGTTGGCGGACCCGAAGCTCATTTCGAGCCCGACGCTGATCGGGAAGTTCAAGCTCACCCCGATCCCGCCGATCGACGCGATGCTGATCACGGGCAGGAACTCGATCGTGCCGTCGTATCGCATAATGCCCTTCGTGTACCCCTGCACCTCGAGGTAGTCCCCGTCCGGGCTCATCACCTGCGTCTCGCCGTCCGCGGACGTGATGGGAACGGTCGCCCCCGTGATGTTCACCTGCGTCGTCTGGTACACGAAGGTCGTGTCCGTGGTGGCGTTGAAGCTGAACGACCCATCCACGTAGTCGTCGATCCCGTTGACGCCGAGGATGTCCGCGATTTGCACGAAGGTGATGCCGAAGAGCTTGGAACTGTTCAGGTCCGTGCCCTTGACGTTCAAGGTCACCCCGTCGAAGGCCCAGGGCTTGAACTTCGTGGAGTTCATCGCCGTATACGCGAACTGCGCGCCGGGCAAGTAGTTGACCAGCACCGTCGCGTCCATCTTGATCTCGCCCGTGTACACGGGCGTGTCGATGTACAGCGCGATCTCGGGCGTGAGCGTGTGCGCCACCTTGAAGGACCCGTCCGTCGCCCCCCCGGAAGGCAGCGTCAGATCGATCCAGTCCGTCGTCGGCCAGCGCGCGTCGACCTTCGTCCCCTTCTTCATGTCGATCGTGTAGATGGGACCGCCCGTCTTGATCTTGTCGAAGGCAAGCTGTGCTCGGAACTGAATGTTCTCGTCGTCACAGTGCCCGCTCGGGGTGATCGGGTCGCACGCCGGTATCCACTGCGTGTCGATGCTCCCCTGCAGCCGCTCCGTCGATTCCACAATCTGCGCCATGGGCCCGTTCGAGCACCAGAGCGTGTTCGGGTCGCACGGCAAGCCCGGTCCCGACCCGCCGGCCCCACCGGTCCCCCCCGCCCCCGCTCCCCCGTCCTGCGCGAACGCGGCGGAGGCAGCGAGCAGCAAGCCCGTCGCGATCAGAAGCTGCAACCCGGTGCGTGAGGTTCTTCGCATTCTGTAAGAGTACCGCATGACTAGACTCGCCTCCTAGACCCTTCCGACGTCGAGACCGCCCGGTTTCGCCTTCTTGCAAGGCCTAGCGCGGCCAACCCAAGCAAACCCACCCAGTGCGCCGCGGAGCCGTTGCCCCCCGCCGTTCGACACCCACAGCCACCATCGTCCCCCGAACCGTCAAGGGACGGCCCCGATCCGCCGCCATCTGGATCCGATGGCCCGCCCCCGTCCTTCTCCGGCAACTCCGGATCGGTCGGGTCGAGCGCCTCGCCCTTGAGCACCACCGTCTGCTCCGGCAGGTCCGGATCGTTGGACCGCACCGTCAGCGTCGCCTCGTACTTCCCCACCTTCTTCGGCGTGAACCGGACGACCATCTCTTCACTCAGCCCGGGATCGATCATCGTCGCGGGCGAGAGCATCTTGAACACGTTCGCCATCGACGGGTCCACCTCGCCCACCGCACGCGCCTTCGCTTCGCCCATGTTCGGGATCGCCAGCGCGAGTTTCTCCCCGGACCCAACCGCTACCTTGCCGAAGTCCACCACCGCCGGCTGCTCGAACGCAGGAATGTCCGGCAGAGGAACGTGGATCCGCACCTTGTCGAACACGATCTTGCTCGCCAACTCGAGGTCGAGCAGGTCCGTGATGTTCAAGGGGTAGTCGTAGAACGGGATCTTGAAGTCCTTGCCCAGCACCTCCACGTAGAAGGCCGGGATCAGGTGGATGATTCCGTCGTAGTCGATCCGTCCCTCCGGATGTACGTCCAGCTCCACGTAGGACCCGCCCACGAAGTTGTGAAGCGTCTCGCCGTTGTCCGTGGTGATCGGCACGACCGACGGGTCCACCACCATCTTCTCCGTGCGATACGTGGCTTGAAGCTCGCCTCGTATGTCGAGCTGCACACCGCCCTCGGCGACCTCATCCGGGATGCCGGCGAGGCCGAGGATGTTGATCCGGAAGAGCTCGATCTGCGCCGTGAACGCGCTCGCCGTGACGGATTCCGGCTCGTAGGTCCACGAGTCGAACTGCTTCTGACCGAGCAGGTGGAAGTCCACCTGCGGCACGTAGGGCAGGGGGCCCTGCCAGTCGATGTCGTAGCCCATCACTGAGATGTCGATCTTGCCGAGGGCCTGCACGATCACGCCGTAGTCGATCTTCAGAAAGCCGCTGAACCGGTCGCCGGGGGTCGCGATCGTGATGGGCGACGGCCAGGTTGCACGGAACTTGCCGGCCATCCTGACCTCCGTGTCCGCGGGGATCTTGAGGACGAATCGGACCTGCAGCTCTTTGAAGTTGTCCGGGATCCACCCCGTGTCCCAGTCCGGTAACCACGGGGCCAGGTCGTGGGTGTACGTGAACTCCATCGGGGCCATCATGCATTGCATGTCGGCATCCCCGCAGTAGTAGGCGAGGATCGCGCCCGGGGTCATCGTGGGCGGCGCCGCGTCCGCCCCCGTGTCCGCCCCCGCCTCCGGCCACGCAGGACCCCCATCCTGCGCGTGCGCCACGGAGCCAACGGCAACTGCACCCGCGCACACGACACTCGCGACGCCAAGCCGGATCGATGGACACATGGTCTCAGTCTAGCTGGGAATACCAGGGGCGGGCAACCGAGGACGAAATTCAGGCGCAGAAGCCGGGCAGGGAAGACCATTCCCCTCCCAGGTCCGCCCGACTTTCTACTTGGAGAGCGCCCGAAACGGCCAGGGCCGCAACAGCACCACGCCCGCCCCCGGCCCCGACTGCCTCCACATCCGCTCGCAATCGGACACCAGGAGCCGTCGTGGTCCGAAGGCCGACGCGATGGCCGCGTCTGCATCCATCAGCAACGTGGGCTGGTCGAGACCGTAGTCGTCCGGGTGGCCCGGCACGTCCAGCAACACATGACCCAGTTCGTGCGCCAGCGTATGCGACGCCTTCGAAGCGGCTACCCCCGCGCGGTCCACCAGCACGAGGTTGCGCAGGCTCGACCGGTCGTTGCCGATGAACGACTCTCCGATGCGCCCGCCTCCACCCCCGAATGAGGGGATGAACACCGCGTCCAGCGTGCCGGGGTCCCTGTCGTCCAACCACTTCAGCAGCGTTCGCTCCTCGAGCGTGCCGGCCATCGAATCGACGTCGAGGAAGTGCCGCAGCCCCTGCGCCAGGTCTACGCGGCCCACGCAGACGGGCATCGTCGGGTCGGTCGAAACCCGATCCGCTCCCGCCGCGGACAGACGCGCGGGCGTGTCACCTTGCCGATAGACGAGCAGGTCGATCACCGGGAAGGCCCCAGGGCCCGTTCTGGCGTTGGACGACCGCTCCACGCGCAGTCCTTTGGCCTCGATCTCGCGGGCGAGCCGGCGCGCGACCTGTTCCGGGGTCCACCCGGGTTCCACGGCCATCTCCATCCGCTTGCCGTCCACCAGCAGTCGCACCTGTCCTCCGGAGGAAGGGAGGCCGAGACCGCAGCCGACGGCGAGCAGAAACGGAGGAGGGGGATCGATCACGCGGACGCTATCTGCACCCGGCACGCCGAACGTGACGCCACACTGGGCCCACAGGGCGTCCGCCCCGAGGAATTGCGCGCGCGCCATCTCGATCGCCACCGCCGCGCGAGAATCGAGGGACGGCGCTCCGCCAGCCCACGTGCGAGGAATGGTCAACCGCAACGTCCCACGGAGACGCCGGATCGCGCCGTGCTTCGTCATGCGGGGCCCGCCGATTCGGATCTGCTGCGCGACCGCCCCTGCGTGAAGGACGAGCCCGCCACCGAGAACGCCCCGGATCGAGCGGTCCATCACCAAGGGGTGCGCTTGATCGACCGTGTCCGCGACCACCCGGATCGGCCACGTGCTCCGGCAGGACAGCCCGCTCGGCAGCCCCGCCGGACACGGTACGTCGACCAGCTTGGCCCGGCGAAGCTCGTCGACACGCGACCCGTCCTCCGCCCTCGACTCGATCCGAAGGTGATCGGGCAAATCCTGGGCGTGGCCGACCACGAGGTAGCGCAACGCGTCCGGGTCGTCCGTCCGCTGGATGACGTTGTCCACGCGGTCCGGCGGCGTGCGTTGGAACGAAGCGTGGGATGACGTGAAGTCCACCGGTCGCAGGGATCCATCGATCGCCATGAGGCGGATCGCCCGCACCTCCACGTGGGCGGAACCGAGCGCAAGCTTGTGCCGTCCGGCCTCGGTGGCCTGCACGCGAACCCCACCCGTCGGAAGCCGTGCCCCTGGTTGCAGCGGCGCATCGCCGAGCAGAAGGCGGAACCCTTCCGTGGCCACGACCCGCTGTCCCGCGGCGGCCGGCAGGGCAGGAAGCACCACGAGATCTGCGTTCGGTACGCGCTGCACTTGGCGGAGGTCCGGCACGCCGTCCCCGTCGTCGTCGTCGAGGTCTACGACCGTCAGCACAAACGGTTCGGCATTCGCCCCTGCTGGGGGGCTCGCCAGCCCGAGCGTGACAGCCATCAGGGCAGCTCGCGTTACTCGATCCATCCCCACTGCATCCGACGGAAGGATGCCTCGTCCACGAGCAAGTGCTCCCACTTCTGCTCGTCCGCGGCCTGGACGAGCCCGGCCCACGCGGCCGTAGGCAGGGAACGCGAGCGCGAGGCGGGCTTCGCGAGGGCGACGGCCACTTGCCGTTCTCCCGCGTCCCAAAGGGCGGCCATGGCCATCCCGCGCAAGTCCTCGCGCTTGGATGTCTTGGCTGTGCTGATGAGGGCGTCGCGCAGGTCTTTGCGGTCGTGGTCGCGAAGGAGGAAGCCGGCGGCCCGAACGGCGATGTCGTCTGCGAGGGGCAGGGCTTTGACGGCGCCCTCGAGCATGGGTCGGCATGTGGCGGCACGCGCCGCGGCAAGGCGGAACAGGAAGGTCGTGTCTCGGTCCGCGCTGGGGCGGTCGCTCAAGCGTGCGACGAGCTCGACGGTGGGACGGGCCGTGGGTGGGTTGGGATCCCCGGACAGCGCCCAGGCCACGAGAGACCAGGCGGCACGTGCACTGGAGGGGCCCGCCTTGGCCCGGTCCAACGCCTCCGCCAGCGGTCCGGGGTCCTTGGCGCGAGTCGCCACCTCTGCGAGGACCAACCACCGTCCGAGGTGCCGCTCCGCATCCCGCAGCACGGCGAGCGCAGGAGCCACGCTCGGAGGGAGGAAATCACCCCGGGAAAGCGGGACGAAGACCTCCACGCACATCGTGATCCGATGGCTCTCCTTGATCTTCGGCGCGATGGCCGTCATGTGCGATCCGTCGCACTCCCCCCGGGCCGCGCGCGCCACCTCGGCCACGAAAGCGAGGTGCGGATGCCGGCTCGTCGCTACCTTCGCCAGAGGCTCCGCCACGGCTGGCCCTCGCACGAAGCTCGCCGCGCAGAGGGTCGAGAAACCACCGGACTCCTCCGTCGCCAGCAAAGCCTTGCCCACGAGCTCCCCCGCCCGCTCGTCGTCCAGCTCCCCCAGCGTCCGAATGCACGCCATGTATAAGCATCGATCGGAGGAGCCCCGGCGGATCAACGTCTCCGTTCCGGTCGTCACCGCCTCGCGAAGGGTCGCGCTGTGCGGTGTGAGCGTGCGGATGATGCCCGCGAGCCGAGGCTCGTGCGCCGGCCGTCGACGCAAGGCCGAGCCGATGTCCGCCGATACTCGGTCGACCAGTGCCTTGTTCAGCAACTCCCCTGAGGCGCCGTTTGCCATGCGAATTCGGACTACGATACCAGAGTCTCCGCCCGGTCGATCGCAATTGGCCCACGTGCCGTGCTTTGTATGAATTCAGGCAAGAAGGGCTTGACAGTCCCGAGCAAAGCTCACTCCGCAGGTCTGCGACCGAACACGTACGCGAGCCCGATCGAGATCAGGTACAGCACGCACATGGGGATCGCCATGACGAGCTGACTCGTCACGTCGGGGGGCGTCAGCACCGCGCCGAGCGTGAACGCAATCAACACAAACCAGCGCCCGAACTTCCACATCTGCTTGTAGTTGATGATCCCGGACATCGACAGGAACAGCGACACCAGCGGGATCTCGAAGATGACCCCGAACGCGAGCAGCAACCGCCCGACGAAGTCGAGGTAGTCCGTCATCATCACCGTCGGCGTGATCGCCACGCCATTGGCCCCGAGATCCCCCGAGAGGCTGAGGAAGTAGCCGAAGGCAGCCGGGAAGGCGACGTACCAGCCAAAGACACCGCCCGTCGCGAACAGCAGGCTGGACGCGATCACGAACAGCAGCGCCGTCTTCTTCTCCTTCGCGTACAGGCCCGGCGCGATGAAGGCCCACAGCTGCCAGAAGATCACCGGGGCCGCGAACACCATCCCCGCGATCATCGACTGCTTCATGTACGCCATGAACGCGTCGCTCGGCGCGGCGAAGTGCAGCTGCGGGGCGCCCGGCAACTTCTGCTCCACCCAAGCCTTGTGAAACGGGTACACCAGCACCGTGAGCACGTACTCACGCGCGTACCAGGCCGCGATGGACGCGATGATGAACGCGACGAGGGCGCGACGAACCCGGTTCCGGAGCTCATCCAGATGCTCCCAGAAGGTCATCGTCTTCTCTTCGTTCTTCTTGCTCATGCCTTCGCTCGACCGTGTTCCGGCGCGTCCTCCTCCACGGTCGCGGCCTCCCCGTATTCGGACGGCGGCTCCGGCAATGCCTCGCCCTCTCCAAGCTTCTGCGCCGCAGCTTGCTCCGCTTCCTCGGCAGCCTGCTCCGCCTCCAGCTCCGCCTCCTCCTCCGCCGCGCGATAGGGATCGATATCCTCCGTCACCAGTCCGTAGGCGTCCACTCCTGCCGTCGGGTACTCCCGATCCCGCATGTCCATGTCATCGTCTTGTGGCGACTCCGACCCTTCCGCCCTCGTCGGCCTCGCTCGCTTGCCTCGCTCGATCTCCGCGTCCACGTCGATCGCCAGGGCGTCCAGCACATTGCCCTTGCGCATCAACGCCCGCAGTTGCCGGATGTCCTGCTCCAGCCCCTCGTTTCGCAGGATGTCATCGATCCCGCTTTGCTCGCGCATGTCGAACGCCATGCGACGCAACTTCGTGAGCCACCGGCCTGCCGTCCTGAGCATGACCGGCAGTTGCCGCGGACCGATGACCACCACGGCCACCACCAGAAGCATGACGATCTCTGTGAACGACAGGCCGAACACGCGGGGCAAGCTAGCTTGCCGTGGCCCGCCTCGCAAAGCCCAATTGGGGGCGTCGCCACCGGTCGGCCAGGAATCGCGACCCGGGAAACGGGAATGGCAGCGCGTATCGCGCTTCGAACCACCGTTCGTTGCCCAGCCATTCCCCCATTCCCTGCGGTCTGGTTCGCGCTATGTTCCCGCGCGTCGTGAACGACGCTTCCCTGCTGTCTGTCTTGCCCGAGGACTTGCTCGCGCGCTTCCCGGGCCTCGAACCTCCCGAGGCTCGACGCTTGCTCTCCGTCATTCACCGCACGGGCAAGGTCCCGCCCTACGCGCCCGCAGGCGTGCGACGAGACCCGTTCCAGCGCATCCGCGACAGCGTTCCGCTGCTCACCCTCGAACTTGTGACCCGTCGTCCCAGCGCGCTTGACCCGTTCGTGAAGTATGCCTTCCGCACCGCGGACGACAGGGTCGTGGAGGCCGTGCGCATCCCGCTCGAAAGGCCGGGACGATTCGTGGTCTGTGTGTCGTCCCAGACGGGATGCAGCTTGGGGTGCGCCTTCTGCGCCACCGCCCGTCTGGGCGCAGGGCGCAATCTCGCCGCCTGGGAGATCGTCGACCAGGTCCGGCAAGTGCGCGACGACCTTCCCGTCCCGGGGCGGGTTCACGGGGTGGTGTTCCAGGGCATGGGTGAGCCCCTCGCCAATGTCGACACTGTGATTCAGGCCGTCCGCGTGATGACGGACCCGAGTCTCCAGTCCATCGACGGACGGGCGATCACCGTGAGCACTGCCGGCTTGCTCAAGCCGCTTCCCCGGCTGTTCGAGACCTTGCCGCGGGTCAGGATCGGCATTTCGATCGGGCATGCCGACCCGGAGAAGCGACGCGCCCTGATGCCTGTGGAAGGCGCCAACCCGCTGCGCCAGGTCCTGGATGTCGCTGCGGATCACGCCCGGTCCACGCGTATCGCCACGATGCTTTCCTACACGCTGCTCCGTGACGTGAACGATGGCGAGCAGGACGCCGAAGCGTTCCTTCCCCTTCTCGATCGCTACGTGAAACGGGCGGGCCTGGCACCTCGCGTGAGCCTGATCCCTTACAACCCCATCGGTCCGTCCGACCCGTTCTTGCCCAGCGAGCCGGACCAGGCCGAGAAGTTCCGCATGCGCCTGAGCACCATGGCCGTCCCGGTGGTTCGGCGCTACTCCGGGGGGGCCGACGTGGGTGCTGCCTGCGGCCAGCTTGGCATGGAGTGGGGCAAAGGGTAGGGGAGCCTCAGATCTTCGGGATGTGGAGCGTCTTGCTGACCATGGCCGCGCCGCTCAAGGCGTACATGAGCACAAGCGGGTGAAGGTCGTAGGGGCCGAGCTTCGACACACCCAGAGGCAGGGCGCCGAGGATCCTGTCCTGGGACGCCAGCACGGCGAGGATCGCCACGAGCAGCAGGCTCGTGGGGATCGGCGTGCCCTCGAAGTAACGCACCTTGCCTGTCTCGTCCGACATCTCCGCGCACGTGGCGTTGTAGCGCGCGAGACGGCCGACACCGCAGGCCACGAAGAAGATCAACACCACCATGTCCCAGCCGCCCCGCATACCCACCGCGAACGCCAGCGACGCGGGCGCCACGCCGAAGGAGATGAGATCGGACAGGGAGTCGAGGTGCGCTCCCAGCGGCGAAGACTTGCGACGCCACCGCGCGACCCGGCCATCCAGGTAATCGAACGCCAAGGCGAAGGGGAGCAATCCGAAGGCGACCCATAGGTGCGACGCCTCACCGGTCACCAGGTGCTGCATCACCGCGAGCACCGCTGCGGTTCCCGACGCCGCGTTCGCGAGCGTAATGAAGTCCGCCAGCGTGAAGTCACGGATCAAGGAGAAGTGACGCTTGCGCGGTCTCGACTTCCTCGATTCGCTCCTTTTCCGCCAGTTCTTAGGCTCCTGCGCTTCGGTGCTCATCTCGCCTGCCCGCGACGGTAGCACTGGGGACCCCCTGATATCCATGAGCTTCCGAGCCGGTCGCCTTGTCGCTCCGTCGGCTCGACCCAAAGGCTGGACGCTGCATTGGCCCGCGGGTACCCTGACCGATCAGCGGAGATGGACATCGAGAGCAAGCGGCGAGCGGATTCGGCCATTCGTAAAGGCCTCTTGGTGGCCCTTGTGACCCCTGTGGCTTCCTGCGCGCTCGTCATGGACCTCGACTTCGGCAAGTATGACGAGGCCCTCAATGATGCCGGCGCCGACAGCGCAATCGGGGGATCCGCGGGGGAAGTCGGCGGTGCCGCTGGGAGTACCGGCGGCAGCCCCGAGGATGGGTCGGCCGGTGCGTCGGGCGCCAGCGGCTTCGGCGGAAGTGGCGGCGGCGCAGGTGGAGCGGGGGGCACGGGAGGAGCTGGCGGCACAGGCGGCACGGGGGGCGCTGGGGGCACGGGGGGCTCTGGTGGCAGTTCCGGCCAGGGGGGCACGGGCGGCACTGGCGGTTCCTCGGGGGAGGGCGGCACGGGCGGCTCGGCATGCACCGCGCCCGTTCGCATCAACGAGATTCAGACAGAGGGTGTCAACGGCGCGACCGACGAGTTCGTCGAGCTCTACAACGCCAACGACTGCCCCGTCTCCCTCGACGGGCACTACCTGTACTATCGCGCTGCGTCGGGCACGGCCGATGCCCCCTTCCCTTGGGTGGCGCCCGACGGGGAGCAGATACCGGCCAAGGGCTTCTACGTCATTGGCAGCTTGTCTTTCACCGGCGTCCCGGATTCCTTCTTCCCGTCGGGAATGGCCATGGCAACCGCCGGAGGCGGCCTCGCTCTTGCGCACCTTGGCTCGATCGACGACAGCGTTGGATGGGGGAGTGCCACCAACGCCTATGTCCAGGGCCAGGCTGCCGTTCCGCCTTATGAAGGTTATTCGATTGGCCGAAGCCCCGATGGGGACTACACGGGCGATAACTGGACTGACTTCTACAACCTTGACCCCAGCCCTGGGGAATCCAATCCCTGAGTCCCCTCGAGCGTCGACCAATCCAGTTGCGTAGGTGTTCTGTCCGCAGCAGGAGCTACTGCCCTCACTGCGCTCTGCATCGCCCAGACGAGCAAGTCACGGGCGCATCGGAGGTACCGCAGCAATCGGCCACTCCGGTGCACGGGTATCCTGGCTGCGTGCAGGTATCGATGTCCCCTGCGCCATAGGTGAAGAACCCAGCGAGGATCCAGTCATCAGACGAGCCGTATTGCGAAACGAAGATCGGGACCCTGCCTGGCGAGCGGGCAGGCACTTTGAACGCAAAGGCACATTCGCCGCCGCCTCCGTACTCGACGATGGTTTCCGAGCCCACCCGCACGCCGTAGCCAAGGGCGCCAATGTACCACGCAAAACCGTACACGGTCACCTCGCTCGATTCGCCCGCGTTCCCCGAGGTAGGGACCACGCGCAGCGAGTCGGCCAGCACGGGGCCCATGTGCAATTCGGTGGGGACGCACGTCGCCCGGCAGTCGTGCGTGCCGCACGAAGACGAAGCGCCGCAAGGCTCACACGTAGCATATTGCGCGCAGGGCGCGCCTCCGACCGTGCATGGCTCGCCACAGCCGATGTCGATCGTGGACAGGCACGAATGATCGCGCCAGACTTGGCCCGTCGGGCAGGTGCATCCCGAGACGGGCGCGCCGGTCTCCTCAGCGGATGCGTCGGTGGGTGGATTGCTTGCGTTCTCGTTGCCAGTCGACACCTGACCTCCGCACGCGGTCAGCGCTGCGAACGACAAGGCCAAGACGAATCTGGATGTGCGCATGAGCCGAGATTACCCGCTTATTTTCCTGTCGAGCCGATAGGAGATCGGAGCATCCAACCCAGTCGCCCCGTCAATCCACCGGCTCGACCCAAAGGAACGCCAAGAACGTATACGCCCACTCATTCGTGGAAGGCGACTTGCCCCCCACCTCCACCGTGAGCTTGCCGTCCGTCAGATCCACCGTCTGCGTCCTCACGATCATCGGCTCCCCGTCGGTCGTGATCTCGTCGTCCACGACCCGGATCCCCTCGACAATCGCCGTGTGCGGATCCCCCGGATACCCCCGGGCCGGCCGTCCGACCCCGATCGTCACCTCGTAGCGGCCGTTCGTGATCCCGAACTCGAACAGGTTGTTCCGCCCGTAGTCGTCATACACGTAGCTCCGCTCGACTTCGGTGTACCCCGCGACGT
Organism: uncultured Polyangiaceae bacterium; assembly: GCA_964488865.1. Classification (GTDB taxonomy): domain Bacteria; phylum Myxococcota_A; class Polyangia; order Polyangiales; family Polyangiaceae; genus MWCO01. The sequence continues at coordinate 48,658 of CAZAWR010000012.1, forward strand.
CGTCGTAGCCGTACAATGCGATCCCGCTGTTGCCGATGTTCTCGCCGAACCAGCCCAGCGCCTGCCCGTCGTCCCACGCGGCCCAGCCGACCTTCAGGTACGTCTTGCCGTCGACCACCAGCGGGTCGGCCGAGGGCTCCCCGGAAGGATCCTGGAAGTTGAGGTAGTATGCCGCCCGAGGTCGCGCGTCGCTCTGTATCTCGAGCACGGGAAGCGTGTCCCGCGTCCCTTCGATGTACCTTCCCAGCTCGTGGCGCAACGCCATCAAGGCATCCGCATCCTTGTTCCAGCTCGACATGCTCGATGCCACGCTCTTGACCGTCGGGTCCACGTTGGCCGTCCCGTCCACGCCCGGGTGCGTGCCGCCGTTGGCGAGGTAGAGGTACTCGTAGTCCTCGAACCCCTCGCGCAGAAGCTCTGCACGGACCGTGGGCCGTGCCCCATCGAAGAACCGCCCCGCGTCGTAGTACGCCCACCCCGTGATGCGGTGCACCCATGCCGTCCAGGGGATGATGCGCTGGTGCATGCCCTGCACGTCCACACGCGTTGGGTTGAAGTACGGGTCCGGGTCGTGGTCCAGGCTGTAGAACCACACGGTCTCGCCGTGATCGCGCTGGCGTTGCCACGCGTACTCCTCCTTGTACGCCCGAATGTGCGCGATCCAGATGTCGTAGCCACACGGCCCGTCGGGGTGCTCCGCGATCTCGGGCTTGGGCTCGTCGCTCACCGCGATGCGCAGGTGGGGCGCCGCGGCCTTGGTAAGCCTGCACAGATGGTTCGCGAGCGCGTGATCCGCGTCGTCCTGCGGCTCGTTCTGTACGTAGTAGTACGCCTTGTCGTCGTAACCTTGGCTGACGAGATACGTGTCGAGGGCGGAGAGAAACTGGGACCACTCCGCGTTGTAGGCGGAGCTGCCCTCATGATCCCCACGCGCGATGTCGCAGAACGTGTCCGGCCGCGGGGTTGCGTTGTCCACGAACTGAAAGATCATCGCGTTCGGGAACCCGATCCCGTTCCACCCTTCGCCGAGAATGTACTTCCTCGCCAGGTGCTGGATCGAGTAGGCGGCACCCTCGTCCGGCTCGTCGTAGAACTGCTCGCAACGGTTCGGGGCGCTGGCGCTGTCCCACGTGATGCCCCAGTTGAACCCGCTCGGCCACGTCACGCTCTTGGGCGTGAATCGATGCTCGAACAGCAGATCCTTCGCGTCCTGCTCGCTACCCCCCTCCGGAACCAGGTCGCTTACGCTGACGTTGAGCTGACTCGCGAAGTGGATCGACTCGGGGATGGAGAAGTCGAAGACGTACAGCGTCACCGGGACCACGACCGGCGAGCCCCCACTCGGCGTGATGGTGAGCGACGTCGTGTGCTCCCCGGCGGGGGCGTTCTCGGGCACGTACACGGTGAGCCAGAGGCCTGCCCCCTCGCTCTCCGAAAGCGTGATGCTGCCCGTAGCGGGATCGAGGAACTCGCCCCAGCCCTGCTCGTAGCGGACGGAGGCAAGGTCCACGCGCTGCTGCGCGCCGAGGGAGGGAAACGGCTCGACGCTGGCCGTGACGCTCCCCTGGGCGGGGCCGACGACGATCTGCACCGGCTCGAATTCGCGGCGCGCCGCACTGAGGTGAAGGCCGGAACGCACGGACTCCGGGGGGCGGTCCCCGAGCCGGAGCTTGTGGGTGGCAGGGGTGGTCCACAGGGGAAGGTCCGCCGTGCTCTGCCCGAGACGGTACGTGAACTCCGACGGATCGAGCACGACGGGTTCCGTGGGATCGTTTCCGCCCGAGCCGCTGGCCCCGCCCGAGCCGCTGGCCCCGCCCGAGCCGCTGGCTCCGCCCGAGCCACTCGCGCCCGCGTCGTCCCCGTCACCACAAGCAAGCACCTGAGCCATCGCGAGGGCTGCCACGCAAAGGGCCGCGTGATCGAAGCGGAGGATGAGCCTTCCCATGAGCCGAACTCTAGCAGACCCAGGCAAGCCAGGGGCGACGCGATATCCGCTCACCCCAGCCGGTAGTCTTGCGCTTTGCCTGGGATCCACCCAGTATCGAGACGGAAGGCGCGGGTGTCGTGCCTCCATCTCGCAAGGGGGTCTTACGGAATGAAGGGGCGATCGTCGAAGCATCCGCAGGGGTCCGGAACGGTGGCGTGAGGATGGCGAACCGCGAAAGCCGTGAGGGTTCTCCTTGGCCTGCGTTGAGCGGAGACCTCGGAGGCTTGAACCAGCGACTGGCCGAACGCATCTGGGCGCGAATGTTCGTGTACCGACACGATCGGAACGGGGTGTTCACCTGGCTGAGCCCTTCGGTGCACGCCGTTCTGGGGTACTCGTCGGAAGAGATCCTGACCAATTATCACGACTACCTGACCGACCACCCGATGAACCGCGAGGTCGACCGGCGCACGGAGCTGGGTCTGCGGGGGATTGCCCAGCCTCCCTACGACGTGGAGATGCTGCACAAGGACGGGACCGTTCTGACCTTGGAGGTGGTGGAGATTCCGCTGTTCGACGAAGAGGGAACGGTCGTCGGGCTCGAGGGCATGGCGCAGGACGTCACCGCGCGACGAGAGGTGAGGCGTCAGCTGGAGCGGCTGCTCGCGGACAAGGAGCAGCTCCTGGCCGAGCTGTCACGCCACCAAGAGCAGCTCGAGGCGATGGTGGCCGAGCGAACCCGCGAGATCCAGACGCTGATCGCTAACGTCCCCGGCGTGGTGTTCCGATGCGATGTGCGGCCATCCTGGAGGTTCGAACAGATTAGTTCGTACGTGGAGAACCTCACCGGCCGGTCCATGGAGGACTTCCTGTCGGGGCGAGCGGGCTGGGACGACATCGTTCATCCCGACGACTGGGACGCCTTCGTGTCGGTGGTGGAGGACGTCATGGCGGCAAAAGGAGCGCTCGACGTCCAGCTCAGGATGGTGCGCACCAGCGGGGAGATTCGATGGGTTCACCAGCGCGCCCGGGTCTTGCGTGGGCCGGACGGGAGCCCGTCCCACCTCGATGGCGTGATGATGGACATCACCGAGCGCTTCCGTGCGGCCGAGAGTCTGCAGAGGGCCCAGAAGCTCGAGTCGATCGGGGTCCTGGCCGGCGGCATCGCGCACGACTTCAACAACCTGCTCAGCGCCCTGTTCGGCCACCTGCAACTCGCGCGGCTCCGCAAACACGATCCGGACACGGTCGATTCTCACCTCGCCGTGGCGGAGACCGCGTTCGAGCAGGCTCGCGCTCTCACGAGACAGCTTCTGACCTTTGCCAAGGGCGGTGACCCGGTCGTCCGATTGACGAGCCTCTCCGATGTCGTGGAGAGGTCGGCCCGCATGGCCGTGAGCGGATCGAGCTGTCGTCTCGGCTTCGACTGGCAGGAAGGTCTCTGGCCCTGCGCGGTGGACGAGCACCAGGTGGGGCAGGTCATCAACAACCTTTGCATCAATGCCGTCCAAGCCATGCCCGCCGGGGGGACGATTTTCGTGAGGGCGCGCAACCGGGTCGTGCCGGCCACGGCCCCAGACGAGGGGGATGTCCCGCGCGTGCGCCTCGAGGTCATAGACCAAGGGGCCGGCATTCCGCCCGAGGTTCGCGATCGGATCTTCGAGCCCTTCTACACGACCAAGACCATGGGCAGCGGACTTGGGTTGGCCACCTGCTATTCGATCCTCAAGAAGCATGGCGGAAGCATCGAGGTGACGAGTACCCCCGGCCACGGAGCGACGTTTGCGGTGTGGCTGCCCGCCCGTCCGGGCGCCACGTTGCCGCCCAAAGCCCACCCCGTGAATGTTCCCCGCGGTTCGGGGAGCATCCTTGTCATGGACGATGAGCCGTCCGTGGTGGCCGCTGCGGTGGAGATGCTCCAGTTGCTTGGCTACGAGACGCGCACGGCGTGCGATGGGGAAGAAGCTGTTGCCCTGTACCGTCGGAGGATTCTGGCGGGGCGCGGGTTTGACGCGGTCATCGTGGACCTGACGGTTCCGGCGGGCGTAGGCGGGCTCGAGGCGCTGGCAAAGCTGCGCGACATCGACCCGAACGTGTGTGCCATCGCGAGCAGCGGCTACTCGGACGACCCGGTGATGGCGCAGCCCGCGAGCCACGGGTTCTGCGGCAGCTTGGCCAAGCCCTACCGACAGAGGGACCTGGGAATCGCTGTGGCCCATGCGCTCGACAAGCGTAGAGGTTCGTCGCCCAAGCCCACGTGACTTGACTGTGATCGCCGCACACCGTTGACCGCGCCCTCCCGTCCATCGATCCTCGACCCGTGTCTCACGACCCCCTCTTCGTCGGTCTCGATTGCTCCACCCACGGCGTGAAGGCCATCGCTTGGTCCGCGCGTGGTGAACCCGTGGCCCAAGCCGCGGCTCCCTTTCCGCTGGACAACCCCAAGCCCGGCTTCTGGGAGCAAGACGCGCAGCAATGGCTCGAGGCCTCCGTCCATGTCCTCGCTCGCCTCGCCCGCGAGGCCGGACCCCGGATCGCTTCCCTCGCCATCACCCACCAGCGCGAGACCTTCGTCGGTGTCGACGCGGCCGGCGCGCCGGTCCGCCCCGCCATCGTGTGGATGGACGAACGCGCTCGCCTGGATGTCGAGCATCTCCGTGCCGCTGTCGGCGCCGAGGCGTTTCACGACATCACGGGCAAGCCGCTGACCCTGCCCCCCCCCGTCAGCAAGAACCACAGGATACGAAGGGTCGAGCCCGATGCCTTTCGCAGGGTCGACCGATGGCTCGACGTGCAAGCGTGGCTCGTTCGGCACCTCACCGGAGAGGACGCAACCTCCGTCGGTTCCGCCGACCCGATGGGGCTCGTCAATCTTTCTCGGGGGCAATGGGACGATGCTCTCCTCGAGGCCGTGGGCATTCTTCCCCGCCAGCTTCCGAGATTGGTTCCTTCAGGAAGTCTCGTCGGTAGCCTCGCCGTGGACCAAGCGCTCGCAACCGGCTTGCCTCCTGGCCTTCCGGTCGTCGCCACGGCGGGCGACGGACAAGTGGCCGCTCTGGGCGCAGGCGTTCGGGACCTTCGCACGGCCTACATGAACCTGGGGACGGCCATCGTGGCGGGAGTCGTCTCGGGCGAACTCCTGCTCGCTCGCGCTTTTCGAACGATGTCTGGCGCCGAGCCGAAGACGTTTCTGCTGGAGAGCGACCTGAAAGGGGGCACGTTCACCGTGGACTGGCTCGTCGAGAGGCTACTCGGCTCGACCCGGAGCGTGGCCGAGTTGGAAGCGCAGGGAGGCGCGGTACCCGCTGGGGCAGGTGGGCTCGTGCTGGTGCCGTACCTCGCGACCGTGATGGACCCTTACTGGGACGACGACGCGAGCGGGCTTCTTTTGGGGCTGCGCGGCGACCACGGGCCTGCCCATGTGTTTCGGGCCATCCTCGAGGGCATCGCGTTCGAGGAGAGACTTCATCTCGAGGGGATCGAGCGCGCCACGGGCGAGACGATCGAGAAGGTGCACGTGCTCGGGGGAGGGGCTTCCAGTGCCCTGTGGTGCCAGATTCTCGCGGATGTGCTCGACCGTCCCGTCGTGCGAACGCGGCATCCGGAGGCCACATCCTTGGGGGCGGCCATGCTCGGGGCCGTCGCGACCGGTTTCCTAGGTTCGGCAGGGGAGGCCGTGCAAGCCATGGGAGCCTCGGGGGCCGTCTTCGAACCGGGTGAGGACCGGGCCCGATACGCTCGTCTCTATGCGGAGGTCTTCGTGGGTTTGTACCCGGCCGCGCGAGGGGCCATGTCAAACCTCGCGCGCATCCTCCGGGAACCGTGATCAGATCCTTTCCTCTCGAGCGCAACGGTTCCTTCACCCGAGCATCGATAGACAAGACGCTTGCCATGAACTGACCCCATCCCCATGTGCAGGACGCGCATGCTCCCACTCGCTTGCCGTAGCTTTTCTTCGTTCAGCTCTCCGGGGCTTGGACGTGATTCACGAGGTCTGTCGTGACGCAAGTGCCGTGGGAGAAGGCGACCGAGCCCCCGCCCACCGAACGGGACGAAGTCTTTGTCGATGCCGTAACCCTGAATCAGGGAACAGACCCTTGCGAAGCCGCTCGCATCGACGAACGTCATCGTCTGGGGCTCGCCGCCCTCGTGTTCTCGGAGGTATCCGACGGCGTGCTCGTGACCGACGCCAGCGCGCGGATCCTCGATGTGAACCCCGCCTTCTGCAAGATCACCGGCTACACACGCGAGGAGGTGATCGGTCGCAATCCCAAGATGATGAAGTCCGACCGGCACGACCCGGCGTTCTACGCCGCGATGTGGAGATCCCTTCAAGTCGAAGGGCGGTGGCAAGGCGAGGTGTGGGACCGACGAAAGTCGGGCGAGCTGTACGCCAAGTGGCTATCCATCACCGCCGTCCGTAACTCACTCGGGGCAGTGTCCCACCACGTCGGCATCTTCTCCGACATCACGCACGCGAAGGCGGACGACTGCGTCGAGCAGGCGACCCACACCGATGGCCTCACCGGGCTTCCCAACCGCGTGCTGTTCAAGGAGCGACTCCGGCGAGGAATGATCGGCGCGCGCCTTCGCAGCGCCATGCTGGCGGTTCTGTTCCTGGACATCGACGACTTTCAGCGCATCAACGGCGGGTTGGGCCATCGCGCGGGGGACGAGCTTCTGCATGCGGTGGGGGAGCGAATCTCCACCGTCCTTCGGGAGACCGACACCGTGGCCAGGCTGTCAGAGGACGAGTTCGCCATCGTGCTCTCGGACGTCGACGACCCGACGGACGTGGCCATCGTGGCACGCAAGCTCGTTGGGATCTTCTGCGAGCCGTTCCGCATCGCGAACCAGGACGTGTCCGTCACGGCGAGTGTCGGCGTGGCCTTGTTCCCGGACGACGCGAGCGACGTGGAGAGCTTGCTGCGCGACGCGGACGTGGCGATGTACCACGCGAAGCAAGCGGGGCGGGACACCTACCGTTTTTTTTCGGCGGACATGCACACGAGGGCGGCGCAGCACGTGTCCCTCGAGAGTGACCTTCGAAGGGCGGTCGAGCAGGGCGAGTTCGTGCTGCACTACCAGCCGCGCATCGACGTGAGGAGCGGCGATGTCTGCGGGGTGGAGGCGTTGATCCGGTGGATGCATCCGAGGCTCGGCCTGATTCCGCCGGCCAGGTTCATCCCGATCGCCGAGCAGACGCGCCTGATCGTGCCCATCGGGGAATGGGTGTTGCGCGAAGCTTGCCGGCAGGCGCGCGCATGGGATACCGACGGGCTGGGGAAGATCAACGTTTCGGTCAACCTGTCCGCCGTGCAGTTCAACCGGCGTGAGCTCGCGAGGGACATCGGAAGCGTCCTCATGGCCACCGGGCTGGCCCCCGAATTGCTCGAGGTCGAGCTGACGGAGAGCATTGCCATGCGCAATCCTCAGGCCACCATCGAGACCCTCGTCGAGCTGCGTGCCATGGGCGTGAGGGCAGCCATCGACGACTTCGGCACGGGCTATTCGTCCCTCAGCTACCTCAAGCGGTTCCCCATCGATGCGTTGAAGATCGACCGTTCGTTCGTGCGGGACCTGGTGGACGACCCCGACGACGCCAACATCGCTCGTGCGATCATCGGGTTGGCCCACAACCTGCGGCTGCGCGTGGTGGCCGAGGGCGTGGAGACGCCTCTCCAGCAGCAGTTCCTGGTGCAGAGCGGGTGCGACGAGATCCAGGGGTACCTGACGGGACGGCCCATGGCGCCGGACAAGGTCGTGACGCTCTTGCGGGAGACCCAGTCGCTGCTCCCGGCGCCTGTGGCGCCTGTGGGGTTGATGCGAGGGGTGTGACGAGGAGACGTCGCGGGTCGAGGTGCGACGTGCCAGGTCGCATCAAGCATCGCGGTGCGACTTCGGGTGTCGCAGGGCGGAACGAGAACTTGCTACTTTGCTCGCGATTCCCATCCGGCACGGAACATGCTGCCGTGCTCTCCTGACCGCGGCTTTCCCCCTCTCCAAAGGATGACCCCATGCGCTTCGCCTACGGCCCGTCTATCCTCCTCCTCACTGCTTTTTTCTTCCCCGCGTGCGGGAGCGACGAAGGGGACTCGAACAGCCCTGGGGTGGACGCGTCGGTTCCGGACTCATCCTCGAACGACGGTCCCCCCGTCGACAGCTCCACACCGGACACCGCCGCAGAGGATGGGACCGCAGCGGATGGCACCGCACTCGACAGCAACTCGGAGAGCGCTCCGGACGGCACGGCGCAGGGGTGTGGTGACGACGAATGCGACGACGCCACGGAAGACTGCGACTCCTGCCCGGAGGACTGCGGCGAATGCCCGGCCGGCACCCTGGAAACGGAGGTCTCTCAGTACGGGATCACCTGGACCTTCGACAAGGCCTATCCTTGCGGGCAGTTCGTCACTGGAGATTGGTGGTGCGTCGGTCCGCTCACGGTGACTTCCACGTCCCCGGAACCGACGGGCACGAGACATGGCTCGATGCTCAACCCCGTCGGGAGCCAGGGCTACGACTCCCGCGCAGGCAGCTACGACGCGTCCAAGACCATCCCGTTTCCTCTCGCGCTCTCGCCGAACCAATCCTTGGTTTCGTCGATCAGCCACCCGGAGGAGTCCGAGTGCACGCAGGGCAGCTCTCCGGGTTGGAACACCTACGACGGTGATTGCCAGCGGGGCCCGATTGCGACCCAGGCCGTCTTCACGGTCGTCTCCGAGGCGCAGCCCCCCGGCACGTTCCGGCCGCCCTATGCGGGAGACGCCAAGCCTCTGCACCGTGTCTCGGACGTGAACTGGTCCTTGCTCCCTGACCTCCCCGTCCCTGCCAGCGCGCCGGACGCGGACGAGGTCCTTCGCCACGTGGAGCGCCCATGGATCGATCACCTCAACAGCTGGACCATGCAGCACGGTTGCGCCACCCTCAACATGTACTGCTACGGTCGAGAGCTCGGCAACGTGGTGGCGACCGTTTCGCAGTTCGTCTTGCTCGACACTCCGGAGCGGGATGACGTGGCTGTTCGGCTCATCCAGCTGGGCATTGACAACTACGGTGTGCTCCAAGCGGGTGGCGGCTGGAAGTCGGATGGAGGTCACTTCAACGGGCGCAAGTGGCCCATCATGTTCGCGGGCGCCATGCTCGGCGAGGCCGGCATGACGAGTCCCGGGGTCGACATCGGCAACGAGGACCGGATGACCTACGAGGGGGCGAACGGCAAGGCCCTGTGGGGGCGTGACTGCAACGATTGCTACTTCCCCAACGGGTGCGAGTACTCCGGGTCGTGCACGAACGGGTCCAAGGACTGCCGGGACCCGGACCACCTCGTGGACGGGTGCGGCGACTATCGGAATTGCTGCACGTCCCACACCTGGGTCGGCACAGCCTTGGCCGCTCACATCCTCGGCGTGACGAGCGACTGGGGCAACGACGCCTTCTTCGGCTACGTCGATCGGTGGATGTCCGGGGACGTCCCCGGGGGAGGCAACACCACGTCCGGGTTCGTGTCCGAAATGTGGACGACCTACCGGGACGACTTGCCCAGCCCTTGAACGAGCTGCTTCGGATGGGCGGATGGCTCACAGCAGCGGGCACGTCATGAAGACACTCAGCGCGGCGTTCGGGTCGGCCTCGAAGGCGGCGCAAGAGGACGGGCAGAGGGTGAGGAGGGTGGGGTTCTCGGAGCTGTTGACGAACCAACCTCCCCCAGCGTCGTCGCACTGGCTTTGCTTCACGCGCATGAGTTCCTGCACTGCGCTCTCGGTCATGAGAGTGATGCCGTCCACAAGAGCGATGGCATACCTGTCCGCGCCGTCCCACGAGCACGACGTCATGGACTCTTCGACGCGACAGCTCTTGCAGAAGCACCCGTCCCAGGTGCCGACCGGGGAACACAACTCGGGCATCTCGCACCCGTTCAGGCCAATGCAATCTTCACGGATCTCCTCGGGTATGCACTCGGCAGCCTCGGGCGCGGCCTCGGGCGCGTCGGTCTCTTCGGTTGCGTCCTGCGATACCTCTTGCACGATGTCCTCGGCCACGTCCGGGCTGGCGTCCGCCTGCGTCTGCGTTGGCGCATCCTCTTCGGAGGAGCAAGCTGTGAGGGCGAGGACGAGGAGAAGCGATTTTCGAATCACCATGTGGTTGTCTCCTTTACGTCAGGGCAGGGTCCGCACCATGCGCAGGCCGAAACAGGGGGAGTGGCTATCCCGGGGGGCTTCGAACCGCTTTGCCGACCGGGCGAAGACATTGAAGGTGCTCGCAAAGCCGCCGCGCAGGACGCCGTGGATCTCGCCAGCGGGACCGACCTCGAGCTGGCCGAAGGGGTCCACGAGCTTTCCCTCGCCGTAGCCGAGACCGTTGAAGCGATCGTTGACCCACTCCGCTGCGTTCCCGGCCATATCGTAGAGACCCCAGGCGTTGGGCATCTTCTTTCCGCCGGGGTGGGTCCAGTAGGGCTCGGGGTTGCTGGCGCAGAGCCAGCCGATGGCCTCGATGTTGGGGTCGGGGAAACAGTTCTCACCCTCGTCGTTGCTGACCATCGCGCCGCTGTACAGGGGCGTGGTGGTACCGGCGCGGACCGCGTACTCCCACTCCGCCTCCGTGGGGAGGCGATACCCCTCGCAGGCATAGAGGCTGGGGGCGTTCACCTTCACGTTTGTGCAAACCATCTGGCCGTGGCCGACTTCTCCGGTGCAGCCCTCGAGGATGTAGCAGGGGGCCAGCCCGCGGGCTTCGGAGTAGCGGTTGAGGAAGACCAGGGTCTCGTACCAACTGACGTCGCCGACGGGGCAGTTGGGGTCCGGGCAATCGTTGCAGTGGATGCTCTCGCCGCTCGGGTTCGCGAGGCCCACGCTCGTCCACTCCGCCTGGGTGGTCTCGAACTGCTGGATTTCGAAGGCCCGGGTGAGGGTGACATGAACCTGGGTTTCGCTGTACTTGCCCCGCCCCCATTCGTCGCGCGGGGAGCCCATGATGAAGCAGCCGGGAGGGATTCTGCACCAGCCGTTGGAGCAATCCTCTTGAACCGGGACGTGATCGCACGGCGGGAGGCCAGCGTCGGCATCGGCGCTTGCGTCGGCCGGTGGCACGGCCACGAGACCCGAGGGGACCCCGGCTGCTTCGACGAAACCGCGTGGGGGGGACAAGGAGAAACCTCCGTCGGGAACGCTGGCGGCGGGTGATTCGCTGGTAGCTCGGGACGAGCAAGCCGGAAGGGCCAGCAGGGAGAGCGCGACGGTGAATCGAAGAATGGGGTTCGTCATGGGTCGTTCCTGGGAAGGGCCGGCGGGGGCGCGAGCCCCCACCAGCACTTCTCGCCTCACGTCAGTGGTTCACGCCAGCGTTATCAGACGAGCTCAGAAAGTGCGCGTACTTCGCCGAGCCCACTCCGTGGTAGGTCCTGGCAGCCGCGTCCAACGCCGTCCACGAAACCTCTGTGTTCTGGCAGGTGGAGCCCCCGCAGGCGGAGCGGTAGATGGCCCAGAACTGCGGCATGGTGGTCTTCGACGTGGAGACCGTGTTGAGGTTCCAGTAGAAGACCTGCCAATCCCACTCCACGCCTCGGTTGGAGGTCGAGCAGTACAGCTCCATCCACGTTTGGTTGGCCCTGCAACCCCGCGCCATCGGAGGCGAGATGTCGTACCACTGGCCTCCTCCCTGGGGTTGCCTGAACTCCTTGTAGTAGGCGAAGGAGCAGTCGTTCTGTGCGGGGTCGTTAAACGCTTTGGCGGCCGCAAACTGCGCGAAGCCTTCGAGTTGGGCAGTCGTGAGATGCTCGCGCGACTGCAGGCAGTGGGCGCGAAGTGTGGAATCGACCACCTGATCGCAGCGACAGAGCGTCTGGGTCGCGTCCTGCGCGTAGTTGATGCTGAGGTTCCCGATCGCCCGGCTCTCGATCTGGTGCCCTACTTCGTGGGCGATGATAACCTTCCAGTTGCTGTCCGCGGTCTCGATGTACGCGGTCTGATCGTACGGGTAGTAGCAGGAGTAGGTGGCGCCCGGGCACGCCGTGTTCGCCTTCACGACGTAGGTTCCGTCCACGATTCCGTTGTCGGCCGTGGCCATGAGCTGGCCCATCACTCCGGTCACTCGCGTCACGGGTTGGTGGTAGGTCGGGTAGAAGGTCTGCGTGGCGCTGTAGTACTGATAGAAAGCGCTCAGCAGCGTGAAGCTGTTGCTGAGGGTCGCCAGCTGCGACGAGCCCGACACCGTGTGGTAGATGAGGAAGGTCTTGCTCCCCTGGTTGACCACGGAGTTCTGAAGCAACTCGTAGGTTCCCGGAGGTAGCTCGACGGAGGGCGTGCATCCGTTCTGGTCCAAGTACCCGGTCCAAAGGAAGGTACCGTCGCTCGTCCGCCGAACGCTTGCGAACGCGTGACGCGCCTTGAGGTCTTGGAGACCTTGGGTGGCCGCGTAGTCTTCGCCAAAGCCAGCGTCCGTGAACTGGGCCTTCCAGTGCGTGCACATCTGGAAGTACCGCCAGCCGAAACGAAGGTTCGTGGGCGCATCGTAGGTTACTTCGTCACTAGAAGCGGGCAGGTCCATGGTGGGTTGGAACGAGAGCGTCGTCTCGCCCAGGCCGAAGCGAGCTCCCGCCTTGGCGTCGTGCGAACCTTCGGCCCCCGTCGTGACGGGCTTCGTGGACCCATCCATCGCGACCACTTCCCCCGTTGCTGTGGCTGTCTGCTCGTCTACCGAGCCGCCATGAAACGTGTCGACCAGACCGTCGAGATCGTAGGCTACGGCGACGGGCTTCGGTCCGGTCTGCACGTGGTAGTAGAGCGAGGGGGATGCCACCGTGACAGGTCCGTGGGCGTCGCGGCTCACGGAAGCCTGCGCGATCAACTCGCAGCTGGACGTGGCGCTGCGCAGCGGGAGCGACGCGATGTCGATGCGCAGCACCTTCTTGTCGCCTGGCTCGAGCGAGTGCGCGCCCATGGCCTTCGAGAGGGTGCGCTGGTCGAGTCCCAACGACACGATGGCCAGCTCGAAGTCGACGCGCTGTGGGTGCGGGTTCTCCAGAAGGAGTTCCATTTCGTCCACCGCAATGGTGCCCGCCGCCGCCGTGAGCCAACGCATGACCACAGGAGGCGGGCTCGCGTGTTCTCCGCCGATGGTCTCGGCGAGCGCCGAAGGAGCCGACGTAGCCGGATCGACCTCCTTGTCGGATCCCGTCTGGCAGCCGAGCAGCGGGACGACCGCGAGCGCGGGAAGCCACCGTGTCCAAATTCTACCCATTCGACAAAAAAAACAGACAGTTACTCATCGCAACCCAACCCTTTCCCAGGGCGACATGCTGACGATAGCACGTTCTTGACCCTGATGCTGGATAGGGTCAACAAAACCCAGGTCGAGGTCAATACTTAATTTTGACTATACCGTTTCGTTATTAAAAAATCACCCATGTCAAAACGTTGTTATGCCATCTCAAGTGCTTATTGTCTGTTATTTTGTAAAACCAGCACGCTCGGATGTCCTTCGCCCTGGGCGCGTCGCGCCGGCAAGCCTGTGACGCAGACCCGCGTGCGGATCCCGCATTTCTCCACGCCGGTTCCGCCGCTGGGCGGCCCCCGAGCGGAATCCACCAAGCCGGTGCCGGCCTCCCCGACAGGGGTGCCGGCTTTCTCGAACCCCTTGCCGTGGCACCTCAACTCGGAGAATCGGCTTTGGCAGGCCGGTGACGCCGCCTCGCAGGGGGGTGCCGAGGTTTTCGAGGCCCTTTCCACGCTGCGTATTTCACCGGACCGCGACTTGTCAACCGGGTGCCGACGTTTTCGAAGGGGGTGCCGACCTCTTTCAAGGGGGTGCCGACCTCTTTCAAGGGGGTGCCGACCTCTTTCAAGGGGGGTCGACCTCTTTCAAGGGGGTGTCGACCTCGGCTAATCCTACGCGTTGACCCTCGACTCCCGTTTTGGTACGCCACTTTTCCCGCCCGGCGTGGGCTACGCCGGCATCGAAAGGATAATGTCATGAAGTCGCATTTCACCGACCGCGTGGCCGGCCGCACCGCCTTGGCTTCCACCTTGCTCGACCCGAGCCACGCCCCGCTGCTCCAGGCTCACGGCCTGCTCCCCGAAGACTTGCAGGTCATCAGGGCGATGGGGGAGGAAGCCGAGAAGCAAGACCGCCTGCAACGCGAAGACCTCGCCACCCAGAAGTTCGCCCTGGACACCCTCGCCAACGCTCGCAACGAGGTGGACTTCGAAGCCGACGACCTCCGCGTACGTCTCCCAGCCGTTCACCTCGAGCTCGCTAAGAACCCTGCCACCCTCGCGCAAGCAAGCTGGTTGGCCAACGCAAGCTTCGATCGTTTCCGACTCCGACTCGTCCCCCCGGGGGCCACTGACGCGGCTGTAGAAAACCTCCCGCCCCCCGAACGGACCCGCGTCGCTCGCACCGACCGCATGTCCCGTTCCATCGCCGTCTCCCAGCTCACCGCGTCCTTGCTCTCGCCCGAGCACGCCCCCATCGTCGAGGCGCTAGCCAAGCGCGGCTTCCCCCAGCAGCGCATCGCGGCCCTCTCCAAAGCCTCCAAGGACCTCGCCGACAAGCTCGGTGGCAAGATCTCGATGGAAGCCAGCCGCCACACGCAGCTCGAGTCCGACGCCGTCGCCGCCCAGCACGAGCGATGGAAGGCCTGCCAGCGGATGATCGCGAAGGCCGCGAAGTCCGGCCCGGAGCTCGCCAAGCTCTGGGCGGCTTGTTGATCGCGCGATGCGCACCCTTCCGCGATCGTAGACCCTTCTTCCCGCACGCCCCCCATTCCTCTACCCTTCCTCTGTGCGCCACCCCTGGTTCCTCCTGTCTATCCCCCTCGGGATAGTCTCCGCCCCCGTCGCGGCACGGGGCCAGGAGGGCGCGCGGGCGGCCGAAACCCCCGTCGTCGGTAGCCCCGAGGACGTGGCAGGGCGTGAGCGCGACGCGAACGAAAGCGACGACACTGCGCGCGAGATCGCCGAGATCGCCCTGTTCTTGCCCCGCAACGTCGTGGACCTGCTCTTCATCACGACCGGCGCCGCCACGGGCTTGCTCGACGACGAGCAGGTGGTGCCGCGCCTCAAGGACACGTTCTACAGCGAGAACCACGAAATCGGCGTGTTCCCCACGGCGTTCGTCGAGACCGGGTTCTCGCCCAACATCGGCGCCCGCATGATCGCGAGCATGGACAACTTCGCCTCCACCCTGCGAGCCGGCTACGGAGGGCCCGACACGACCGTCGTCGAGTCCCGACTCCGGCTGACCGGGGGCCACCCCACCCCCACCGTGCTGTCCCTCGAATGGTTGCAGGACCGACGGACCAACCGCGGCTTCATGGGGCTTGGACCTTCCCCCGAGGACGACCCCCGCAACCAGTTTCGACCCGGCACGACGTTTCGCAGCGGTTCCTACAGGGAACAACGGCAACGCGTGATCTTGGGTCTTGGCGTTCGCGCAGCTCCCGACCTCGAGCTCATCTTCTCCAACAGCATCAAGGCGCGCCACGTCGACGACGCCCCCGACGCTGGCGCTGCTGGACTCTCCGACGTGTTCGAAGACGAGTCCATTCCCGGCGCGGGCGAGACCACGCGAATGACCTACACCGAGGCAGCCCTGCGCGTCGACACACGCGTGAGCCGTGGCGCTCCCGCCACCGGCGTGATGGTGGAGGCCTACTCGGGTCTGTACAACGGCATGCGCGAGGACGACGCGGATGCCTTCGGGGCGGGTGCGCGATGGGCCGCGTACATCCCCGTCTATCGCGTGACCAACATCCTCTCGCCCAGGATCGCCATCGATACCATCATGCCCCTGGGCAACGCCCCCTTGCCCTTCAACGACTACCTCACGGGCGGCGACTTCCGCGGCTTCGACGGACGACGGGACCAGGTCGCCATGGTCGCTTCGATCGACTACCGATGGACGGTCATGAAGTTCATCGCCGCTCGCGTCTTCGGCGACGCCACCAACGTGGCGCCTGACGTGCCCTCCCTCGCGCTCGAGCACGCCCGCTATGCGTGGGGGTTCGGCTTCGACCTGCACAGCTCGAGCACACAGCTCGGCCGCGTCGCGGCGGCCTTCAGCGAGGGCGATGTTCGGCTATTCTTCGCTCTGGGTGTGGCCCCCTCCGGTTTCGGGGACCGACAACACCGCTAAACAGAGCCACCCGCGGTTCGCCCGCGCAGAGAACCACAGAGGACACAGAAGGCACAGAAGGGGTGGGTGCGGAGGCCGTGCGTGTTGCGCCTGACGCCGGCCATTCCTGGTTCTCTGTTCGCCTTCCGTGTTCTCAGTTCCTAGTTGATGTCTATCATCCGTCCATCGTCGTGGTCAGGCCTCATCCCGGTAGAGACCTCGGGCACGCAGCACGAGTTGATGTCTGCCATCCGTCCGCCGTCGGCGCCGGGCCTCAACCCGGTGGCGATTTCGGGAACGCAGCACTAGCTCCGTGACGTAGACTTCGCCCAAGGTGACGTGATGTCCTCCCGATGGCTCGCCTCCTGCCTCTGCCTGACCTTGCTGGCGTCGTGCGCCCACCGTCCGGCCCGCTTCGCGGACCGAGCCCCCATCACCGTGGTCGCGGACGACGCCCCCATCGCTCAGCCCGGGCGCCGTGAGCTGAACTGGGACTGGTACCTGTCCGACGTGTACCTGCGGCGTTCGTTGCTCGACGCGCTCGACCCCAACCGGCCCGAGGATGCCGGCGACGTCAACTCCTTCGACGAGGTTCCTCGCTCGAGTTGGTACCAGCCCGAAGGTCCGGAGCTGGCGCTGCTCGACCCTCCGCTCCTGGACGAAGGTCCTCCCATGCTCCCCTTGACACTCTTTCCCGACGTCCCTCGTGCGAGTGACGACGGGCTGTGCGTCGTGGACGCGCGGGGGGTTCGCTACGAGCTCCGTCGCGATGGCGGAGGCCGTCCCGAGATGCGGACGTCTGCCGCGGCCATCTCGAGCCGGTTGATCCGGGCCGTGGGGCTGCTGGCACCCGAGGTCCACATCGTGTTCCTGTCGCTGAAAGACTTCGCGGTGCCGAAAGGCGGCCCAGAAGCTGTGCCCCCCACGTTGCGTCGCTTCCTGCAATCGGGACCCCCGCCCGTGGATGGCCTCTATCGCATGAGCGCCACGCGATGGCCCGTCGGCGCCGACGCCGGGATCAGCGATGCCTTCGACGTTCGCAGGGATGACCCGAACGACGTCGTGTCGCACCGGAATCGTCGCACGCTGCGTGCGCTCAAGGTCCTCGGGGCGTGGCTCGTTATCAGCTCCATCAACCCTCGCAAGACGCGCGACGCCTACGTGGGTCAACCGGGGGAGGGGCACCTTCGCCACTACATCGTGGGGCTGGAAGACACGCTTGGGGCGGGGTCGATCGTCGGCGCGCAGAGGAAGGAAGGTCTGAGGACCGACCTCGGCGGGGGGCCCGGCTTCAACTTCCTCACCTTCGGCCTGTGGCCCGGAAGCGACGGGACGCCAACGCAGACGACCCTGCTTGCCGTCGGCAACATCGACGAGAACGTCGACCCGGGCGGGTTCAAGGCGTCCCCTCCCTACGCCCCGATTGCCCACGTCCGGGCGGCGGACGGCTACTGGGCGGCCAAACGGCTCGCAGCGATTCCCGTACGCAGGATCGTCGAAGCCGTCCAGTCCGCCAGCATCCGCGACGTGACGGCCACCCGGCGGCTGGTGGAGGTCCTCATCGTCCGGCGACACGTGGTCGTGAAACACTGGTACTCGCAGGTGACGCCTGCCGAGGTCGAGCGCGTCCACGGACGTTTCGTGGTCCTGAGTGACGACGCCGTCTCACGCGGCATCGCCCCCATCGGATCCACTCGCTACCACGCATGGGTTCTCGACGATGGCGGATCCGAGCTGGTGCGTTTTCCCCCCTACGAGCTGCCGGCCGCTTCCTTCGGGTTCGAAATCCCCGCTCACGTTCTCGAGAAGCGGGACCGGCTCGTGCTTCGGGTGCAGGCGGAGGTCGACGGCGAGCTACGCCCCCGCGTCTGCGACGTGCACCTGCGCCCGCTACCCGATGGGGTTCGCGTGATTGGGCTCAGGCACTGAACGCGTCAAAGAGCCGGTCCCACCGAACCATCACTGCCGACCACCCAGACCTCGATGGCTGCTTGCGTCTCCTCGGTCGCGAGATCGTAGTCCAGGTCCCCTGACGCGCCGCGGATCTCCACGGCCGTTCCGGCCCGGAAGCTCTCCACCACACCCACCCAGTTGCTCGCGATCACATCCAGGGAGGTCGCGCCGCACGGCGTGGTCGCCCCGTCCGATTGACAGCTCACCTTCCGCATTCCCTGGGCAATGCCCCGCCCATTCACTTCTCCGCCCTGCAACAACGACCAGGCCGACCCGTAGATCACCAACCACGCCGCGTCGTACGCCTGCGCCGTGAAGGAGAAGTCCGACGCCTTCTCACCGTACTCCCCCTGGTAGCTCGCCAAAAACGTCTTGTACGCGAACTCCTCCCCCAGGGGGCGCACACGCGTACCGCGAACCCGTGGGAACAGTCCCTTCGCACTCGTCGCCGCGACGAACACATCCCGGCTGGCTGCCGCGTCCGTCAGGAAGATCGTCTTCGTCTCATACCCTGTCGTCGTCCCAGCCCCGTTCAGGAAAGCAACGATGTCGTCGGTGTTCGACGCGATGAACAGCACCTCGTCCACGGACGTGTTGCTCACCGTGACCACCGCCTCGGCCCGTTCGTTCTCGTTCATGAAGGGAAACAGCTCGACGTCCCCTCCGTAGGTCTGGCTGACGATGTTCGCGAGGCCCTGGCCGTACGGGTCCGTCTGATGAATGATCGCCACGCGATTGATCGCGCGCTCCGACATGTCCGCGGAGATCGCAGGCCCTTGCGCCGCGTCGGAAGGGGCCGTTCGCCACAGCATGCCGGGGCTCTCGTCCGTGGCGTTCGTGGTGTCCAGATCCGTGAGCGTTGCGCTCGTGGCCGACGGCGAAATCACCACCGTGCCGTTTCCCACGAGGGCCTGGTACACCGCGGCGGTGGATGCCGACCCGGACGGGCCGACGATGGCTGGCACGCCCACTTCCTTCGTGAGCCACCGCGCAGTCGCCACGGCGGCCTCGTCCATCGTGAGGTCGTCGAAGGCGAGGTTCTCCTCGACCGTGCAGAACACCATCCCGAAACGCCGGCCCTCCAGAGGGGCCGCCTGATTGGCCTGCATGACCGCGAGCCGAGCCGCACGCTCCCGCGCCGCCTGCTTGACCTGGGAACGGTCCATCAAGTTGCCGTACACGATCGCGTTCGCGTACTTCGGACTCGTGAGCAGGTCCGCTGGGTAGACTTGCGTGCACCGAGAGGCCAGCGCGATGGGATCGCAGTAGCCCTGCGCCCCGCACGTGAAGCCGAACCCGAAGCTCTCCCGGCAATCACCAGACGTCGTGCACTCGGTTCGGTCGAACGTCCCCAACGAGCAGCCAGGGGACAGCACCGCCGCAAGGCTCAGCGCCATCGTCGTCACCCAGGAAGCTGTTCGAACCGTCCTCACCTGTGCACCATCAGAAGCGAAAGAAAACATCCACCTCACCACCACCGACCCTCGGCGCTGCACCCACCCGCGCGCCCGTTCCACTCTCCTGCGCGGGTTCGTCGTGCGCCAAGATCATCCACACGCCAGCCGCCGCCGCCACCACGCCCACTCCGATGCTGACGTCCGCCATCAAGGCGTTGCTCCTATCACGATCGATGGCGTCCTGGGATGCCGTCGTGCACCGTCGCGCTCCCCCCACGTCAGGGCACCCGTCCGCCGCGTCCGACCGAGCATCCAGGGCCTGCATCCCGAAGTACGTTCCGAGCCCCAAGCCGACCGCTCCCACCCCCACCAGCGCGTAGCCCAGGTACGGTGGCGAAGACACTGGCGGCAACCCCTCCGTCTCCTCCCCCTTCTCGGCACGCTCCGGATCCGCCGCTGGGGGAGCCGATGCGGGCGACGGGGCTGCTTTCCTCGTCGCGGCTTGATCGTCGATGCGCATCTGCAGCGCTTGCATACGCTTCTCCAGCAGACTTTGCTGGCCACTGGAAGCGTGTGGCAAAAAACGCCGCAGCTTGTCCAACGCCTGATCGTACTGACCGAGACGTTCGTGCGCGTTCGCCATGTTGTAGAGCAACGCGTGCCGTCCACTCAGCGCATAGGCCGCCTCGAACGACGACAAGGCCGTCTCGTAGTCTCCCTCGGCGTAGGCTCGGTCCCCCTTCAAGAACAGCTCGCGCGCGCGCTTGTCCCCATCCTCGGACGCTTCTTCGCGCGTTTGGCCGTGCGCTACCGCAGGCGGCAAGAGCAACCCCAGCACCAACGGCAAACAGAACCAGCGTACGCGCACCCTCATGACCTCACTGCGACCAAGGATCGATGTTGTCCGTCTTCAAGCCTGGGTCCGGCTTCGTCGTCTTCGCGGGGGGAGCTTTGCTATCGCTCTTGGGCTCGGCTGGCTCCGACGGCCTCGGTCCCCCTGGCTGCACCCGCTCGCGTTTGAGCTCCACTTCTACCATCGTGCTCCGGTTCGAGGAGATCTGCATCGTTCGCCCGGCGTACCCCGCGGCCTCGATGCGTACCTCGTACGTCCGGTCCTCCTTCGGAAGCCGCTCGATGGCCGGATTGCCAGCGAGGGCACGGCCATCCAGAAACACCTTCGCGTGGGCGGGCGCCACCCGGATCTCGATCTCCACGGACGGACCCTTCCCCGCTTCCACCTCACTCGCCACCGGCTGCGCCGCCGCGATGGGGGCCGAACCACCCGTCGCCGCGTTCGCGGTCGAGGTCGCTGGCGCAGTACCGGACACGAGCAAGTGAGCGGCGAGTCCCCCGACACCGCCCAAGGCAACCAGTCCGCCCGCCGCTGCCGCGATCAAGATCCCCTTGCGTGAAGCAGACCGATTCCCGCTGGGCTGCGGCTCGGACACACGGGGGGGCGGGCCGGAGGGAAATGTCGATGGCGCGGGCAACGACCCGAGAGACGGCGTCAGGTCGAAGCGAGGTCTGGAGCCAGTTGCCGGTGCGGGATCGTAGGGCGGCGCGGACGCCAGGGGGCGGCGCATGGACGATGGCGTTCCCGAACCGCCCGACCAGCGCGGCGCCGACGACCCCGTGTACTGCAAGGAATTGTGAAGGTTCACGAGCGGGACCACGCCCCCTGTCTCCGCCGATCGAGACAGCTGTTGCTCGATCCTGTCCCGCAGATCCCGCCGTTCCTGGGCGAACTCTTTCGCGACGAACGCGCCAAGCTCCAAGGCGCTGACCGCCGTGCTCAACTCGGACGCGAACGCCCGCAGATCCTTCTGCATCGCCTCGGCCGTCGGGTACCTGTCATCCGGGTTCACCGCGAGCGCACGCATGCAGATCCGATCGAGCTCTCCGGGGACGTTCGACTTGACCTCGCTGGGGCGCGGAATCTGCCCGTGGGACACCGCGAACATGACCTGAGCATCCGTGACGCCCCGCCACATGCGGAACCCTGTCGCCGTCTGCCAAAGGATCGCGCCCATGGAGAAGATGTCCGCGCGACGGTCCACCAGACCTGTCTCGAACTGCTCCGGCGCCATGTAGGACACCTTGCCCTTGATGACGCCCGACTTGGTTTCCTGGGACGAGTTCGCCGCCTTCGCGATGCCGAAATCCAGTACCTTCACCTGCCCGTCGTACGTGACGAAGATGTTGTGCGGGGAGACGTCCCTGTGCACCAGGTGAAGCGGTGTCCCGTCGTACTCCCGAAGCTCGTGGGCGTAGTGAAGTCCCGAGAGGGCATCGACAAGGATTTTGAGCTGCAAGGGGAGGGGAATGGTGTTCACATTCTCCTTGGTGCGCCTCTGCAACGCCCGCAGGGGTTGGCCCTCCAGGTACTCCATGACGAGCACGTATCGGCCGTCTTCCTCGCCGACCTCGTAGGTTTGCACGACGTTGGCGTGGTTGAGCCGGCCCGCGAGGCGAGCCTCGTCGAGGAACATCTGAAGGATCTCAGGGTCCTCCGCGAGGTGGGGACGCACGACCTTGAGAACCGACAGCCTGCTGAAGCCGATGGGTCCGTGTGCCACCGCCAGGAAGACGTGAGCCATGCCGCCCTCACCGAGCTTTGCGATGATGCGGTACTTGCCCACGGTGAGCGGGGCTTGATCAAGGGTCGGACCCTGCAACATGTCGCTTCTTGCGAGTTCCTCCTCGCGAAAAAGGCTAGGCGGTGTTCGTGGCTCCCGCAACTCGAATCACGGTTCGGCCCCCGCGCGCCCGCGTTCGTGCGGGCCTCGACGCGGTGCTCACCGGTGAAGCGGAACGACGTCCCGATCCGGGTACATCAGCATGATCGCGATGGCGGCCACGTACAGCGCCAACCCCACGAGAAGCAAGGTGATGCCCACCCGGTACGCGTCCGTCTTTCGGTCCCGGTACGCCAGCACCGTCATCAACCAGGCGTAAACGCTCTCCCCCGGTTGCTGCGTGAGCCACCGCAAGTGCAGCACGCTCCACACGACCACCGCGGCGGCCAGCAACACCAGCGCCACGCTGTTGATGATCAGCACCTGCGCGACGATGTTCGTGCCCGCAATGATTCGACCGGAAAACCCGGTCGTCGTGATGATCACGCCGCACAACCCCAGCACCACCTGCGTCCGGTTGTGCAAGACGGTGAACTGGCGCTCCAGCATGGCCATGATGGGTTCCATCCGGCCACCCCCCACCTCCTGGACGATCCGGTCACATTCCTCCTTGCGGTTGAGGCATCGCATCGAGGTGGGTGTAGCAGTGCACAAAGAGCGGGGTCAACGCGTCGTTGCTCCGCCAATCTCCACCCCGGGGGGTTGCCAATCCCCCCGCCGAGCCGAAGGAAGGCGGCCATGCTGAACCTGTCCGGCCGACACGCCGTCGTGTTTGGGGTAGCCAGCGAGGAATCGCTGGCCTGGGGCGTCGCGCGCCAGCTGCACAAGGCTGGCGCCCGCATCTCGCTGGGCTACCAGCATCGGTTCAAGAGCCGCGTCCGCCAGTTGCTCAAGTCCGGCGACGTGCCCGTGGCCTACTGGGAACGCTGCGACCTCACTTGTCCCGACGAGCTCGACCACTTCTTCAAGCACCTCGAAGGCCCTGTGGACATGCTCGTCCACTCCGTCGCCTACGCCAACCCCGAGGCCCTCGCACGCCCCTTCCGCGAGCTCGAGCAGGGGGACTTCGTCTCGGCTCTGATCGCCTCGGCCTATTCCCTCGTTCCGGTTACCCAGGCCGCCCTGCCCAGCATGACCCGAGGCGGGTCGATCATCGCCATGTCCTATCTGGGGGGGCACCGGGTCGTGGCCAACTACAAACTCATGGGGGTCGCGAAAGCCGCCCTCGAAGCCATCGTTCGTGAGCTGGCAGCCGACCTCGGACCCAGCAACATTCGCGTCAACGCCATCAGCGCCGGACCCGTCCGTACCCTCGCCGCCTCCCAGGTCCCGCGTTTCGACGAGATGATGAAGGTCTACGAGCAGGTGGCGCCCATGCGCAGGACCATTTCCCAAGAGGATGTGGGGAACATGGCCGCTTTCCTCGGCTCCGACCTCGCCCGGAACGTCACCGGGCAGACCCTGTTCGTGGACGGCGGATATTCCATTCTCGCAATGGCTGAGCTGCCCCGCTGACCCAGGACCCCCAGGTGTTGGCGTTCTTGAAGCGTCTGCGGCATGATGGCCAACCAGCCTGAGCGTGGGTTGCTCCACGATTTTCGCGGGCATTCGACGGCTCATGCTGTGATACTGTCGTGATCCCGGTCGTCTGCCGACCCCGTGACGCATGAGCCGCCCCGTCTCCCCGAAGTCGCCGCATAGCCCGCCAGGTTTGGAAGGGCGCGGCCGCGTGGCGTCTCAGCCTTCCCACCCGGGGACCTACTTCATCGGCCGCTATCGCGTCGTCGATGACATCGGCGTCGGCGGCATGGCCACCGTGCACCTCGCTCGTATGGACGGCGCTGGCGGCTTCCAGAAGTGGGTGGCGATCAAGCGTATCCACCCTCACCTCGTCGAGAACGAGCAGATCATCAAGATGTTCCTCGACGAGGCCCGGATCGCCGCGAGCATCTCTCACCCCAACGTGGCCCAGGTCTTCGACCTGGGCAGTCACGAGAACACTCACTGGATCGCCATGGAGTACCTGCACGGCGAGCCGCTGCGGGAAGTGCTCCGCCACGTCATGGAAACGGGTCCTGCCCTAGAGGCCCCGCTGGCCGCACGCATCATCGCCGACGCCGCAGAAGGTCTCCACGCTGCCCACGAACTGCGCGGCAAGGACGGCCAACCCCTCAACCTCGTGCACCGGGACGTCACCCCCCACAACCTCTTCCTCACGTATGCCGGCGTCGTGAAGGTCGTGGACTTCGGTATCGCCAAGGTCACCGGCCGACTCTCCACCACCCAGGCAGGAACCCTCAAAGGAAAGATCGCCTACATGG
This sequence comes from uncultured Polyangiaceae bacterium, assembly GCA_964488865.1. Classification (GTDB taxonomy): domain Bacteria; phylum Myxococcota_A; class Polyangia; order Polyangiales; family Polyangiaceae; genus MWCO01. The sequence goes on from CAZAWR010000012.1 coordinate 73,007, forward strand.
CCCCGGAGCAAATCCGGGGAAAAGACATCGACCGGCGTGCAGACATCTTCGCGCTCGGCGTCGTGCTCTGGGAGCTCACCACCGGTCGAAGACTCTTCCGCATGGACACCGATCTCGAAACCGTCGAGCGCGTCCAGGACTGCGTCGTCCCCCCACCTTCGTCACTCGCCTACGACTATCCCGCCCAGCTCGAGTCCATCGTCATGACCGCGCTGCGCAAGAACCGTAACGAGCGATTCCAGACCGCCAGGGACCTGTCTCGCGCGCTTCAGCAGTACCTCATGCAATCGTCCCAGTTCGTCGGACCTGAGGAAATCAGCGCCTACGTCGCCGAGCTGTTCGGTGACCGCATCCGCCAGCGGGAAGCCCACCTCAAGTGGGCCGCGGACGTCACGAAAACTCTCTCGTTCGAGCAGTTCCGCCCAGCCTTCGCCGCCGCAGGCATGTCCGTCGAATCCGCCCGAAGGGAAGTGGAGGTTCGCCCGTCCGAGAACCGCATCGACTCCTACGCCGAGGAGGAGGACGACGACGCCGACGAGACCGTGGTGGAACCCTTCCGCGCCGCGATCATGCGCCAGGAGGCCGTCCGCTACACGAAGGATACGGAGCCGGGCAAAGGCCCACCTCGTCCAGGGTCCGCGCAACGGCCCGCCGTGCCGAAGCCTTTCCCCTCGCCCCGCCAGACCGAGTCCGTCACCATTGACGAGGAGCATTCGCCCGCGAATCGAAGGCGTCCGCTCGACGCGGACTCCGCTACGGACCCCACCACGCGAAGGTTCGTCAGCAACGCACCCCCCAGGCTTTCTTCCGAGCCCAATCTCGCCGCCGACGACTTGGTCGACGACGATGACGACGATATCGCCACGATCGTGCGCGAGCCTGCGGAGGCGCTCAAGCAGGACAGGTTGTTTATTCCTGGCAGGGGAAGCCCCGACGCGAGAGCCCCGTCAGGCCCCCGTCCTTCCGCACAGCAAACGGCCGTTGCGCCGAGCGTCACCCCGTCCGGCGTGGTGCCCATGCCCCCGGCTAGCGCGCTGACCCCGTCCGGCGTCGTGCCCCGCCAGGCGAACATCCCAGGCCCCGCTCCCATGCCCGCAGGGATGGTTCCCCCGGCGCCCGTGTCCGTCCAGGGGCTGCCCATCCCAGGTCCCGCACCCTCCGGCACCTTCCACGCTTCTGGCCCCATCAATCCCATGCCCCTGCCCCAGTCGCTCATCACCACCGGGTACGACTACTCCCGGGGAAACGCCCAGATGAGTGGCCCCTACGCCTCCCTCGACCCCAACTTCGACGAGAACCAGTGGGCGCGCGGCCTACGCGGGTCCCCCATCATCGTCTACGCAGCCGCCGCGGTCGGCGGGTTCCTCATCGTCGCCGTCCTCATCGCCGTCCTGCTCGGAGGCCCGGACCGGTCCCCCCGACCCATCCCCCTTCCCCCGCCCCCGCCGGTCTCGACCTAGACCCAAATCAAGCGCTTCGCGTTGCTTTGGGTCTAGGTTCTTCTTAGGGGGCTTTCGCAAAGCCCCCTCGCCGCGCTCACCGCGGCTCACCCCAAAACGCCTCGCCTTCGGCTCGGATAGCCCCAAACCCAAGCACGTCCTTCGAACAGTGCTTGATTTGGGTCTAGACCCAAATCAAGCCCTCCGCGCTGCTTTGGGTCTAGGCTCTTCTAAGGGGGCTTTCGCAGAGCCCCCTCGCTGCGCTCGCCGCGGCTCACCCCAAAACGTCTCGCCTTCGGCTCGGATAGCCCCAATTGGGCGCAGATTCCTCGTGCTCGTGGCCGTGCTCGTGCTCAGCGCGAAGCGCAAAGCGAGGTACTCGAGCTGCCTGGCCGCTGTGGCGTCGGCTGCATCAACTCAACCGAAATGAAGCACTAGCCCTCCTCGCGGCACAGCACGAAGTAGTGATCGAGCGCCTGCTCTCCCCGAAACGCTGCGCCGATCGACACATGCGCCGATACGCGTCGCATGTAGTCGCGCGTGCCATCGTACACGAACCGCTGGAGACCCTGACGGTTCGTGACCAAGCGCGGCCAACCGGAAGACACACGACCGTCCGGCACCTGAAAGTAGTCGATCACGACACCCCCACGCTCACTCCACCGAGGATGCCCCACCGTCATCACGGCAACGAAATAGCCCGGCCCGATTAGCAACCGCGACGGCGCGTCGTTGTAGCCGAAGAGTCTCGGCGTGCCATCGTCCGGTCGACAGAACATCTTCGAGAACAGCTTGTGGCGCCCGGGCAGGGGAAGCGTGTTCCTCCCCCGGTGACGAACCGGCTGAAGCTCGCCCCGATCCGCGGGAACGAAGTGCTGCAGGTCCAGCGGAGCGGCCGCCGACGCCTTCACGTAGAGCCGGCGTTGTGCGTCTCGACCCAGTTCCCGTGTTTGCGCGAGCCTCTCGCCCGCCGGCAGCCCGTCCAGGTAGTCGGCGAGGACGTCGATGCTTGCTGCTTCGTCCAAGATTCGATCGGTCAGGCTCATGCCGCACCTCGTGCCGTAGAAGGCTACCACGGACCCCCTGATCCAGACCGAAGCGACAGGCTGGGAGAGTAACCTCTGGATCTTGCTCTGCGAATGGCAAGGCGGCCTGCCATCAAGAAGGTGGGCGGTGCGCGAGAGGGCTCCTTCCCCCGACTGTTCGCGACTGTTCGGGGGAAGGCTGGGATGGGGGCATGCCTCCGGATCTGGGGGACCTCACCACGCTTGCCGATTCTCACCTCGTGGTCTAGGCCCGTCCTATCCTCTCCAACCGAGGTGCCTCATGGACATCTTCGAACGCATCGCCCGGCGCGCCAGGTCGCTGCAGCCCTCTCCGATTCGCAAGCTCGTTCCGCTCATGCGTCGACCGGGCATGATCTCCCTCGGGGGTGGGTACCCCAATCCCAGCACCTTCGCCTTCGAGCGGATCGACGTTACTTTTGCAAGCGGCTCGTCCGCTTGTATCGAGCAGGCGGACATGGTCTCGGCCTGCCAGTACGGCCCGACCGATTGCGACGCTGCGCTGCGCCCACTGCTCCTCGAATGGCATCAGCACAAGGACGGGGTCGCCCTCCAGGCCAATCAGGTGCAGGTGCTCAACGGTTCGCAGGAAGGGTTGCACATAGCGGCTTACCTGCTGCTCGATCCCGGAGACTCCGTCGCCCTGTCCGAACCCGCTTACCCAGGCGCACTGGCCGCCTTTCGCGCCTTCTCGAACAGCTTCATTTCTTTCCCCGTCGACGCGTCCGGCAGCGACACGGCTGCCCTCGAACGAACCCTCGAGGCTCGCGCCTCACTCGGGGAGCCCATGCCCAAGTTCGTCTACGAGGTCCCCAACGGGCACAACCCCGCCGGCGTCGCCCTGTCCTTGCCTCGGCGAGAACACCTCCTGCACCTCGCATCCCGTTTCGATCTGCTCGTGCTCGAGGACGACCCCTACCAGCTCGTGCGGCTCGACGATCGTCCCCCGCTCCCGTCGCTCCAGTCCCTCGACAAGGAAGGGCGGGTGCTGCGCTTGGATAGCTTCTCGAAGATCTTCGCCCCCGGCTTGCGCATCGGGTACGCCTCCGGTCCCGCCCCGCTCATTCGCTTCTTTGATCTCTACAAGCAAACCACCAACCTGCACACCAGCTCCATGATCCAGGCCCTGCTCGCTCAGTACCTGAGAACCCACCGTCCCGAAGGCTTTCAGGCCCAGATCGAACGCAGCTGCCAGGTCTACCGCCGCAACCGCGATGCCATGGTCGATGCCGCCCGCAAGTTCCTGCCCGCTCAGGTCTGCTTCGACATCCCCACCGAAGGTATGTTCGTCTGGTTCCGGCTCCCCGATGGCTACGTCGCCGAGCGCATGGTCGAACGTGACGGTCTCGACCTCGGCGTGCTCCTCGTACCGGGGTCCGCCTTCTCGTCGTGCGGTGGTCTGGCAAACTGCATGCGCGCGAGCTTCAGCATGGTCGACCCCGAAGCCATCGAGGAAGGCATGCGACGCTTCGGCGAGATGATCCGACGCGAAGCACAACGCTTGGGCTGACGCGAGGCCCGTGTCCACGCACTGTTGCGCTATCGTCCGTGGAGGTCGACCGCCTCAGGAGCCGAGGCAGCCCAGGGAGATCTCGATCGTGCCCGTCTGATCCGCCTGCACCGTGCTGCACAAGGCAGGACAGAGCAGCAGCTTCGTCGGGTTGGCGTTGTCGTCGTAGTACCAGCCCTCGCCCGCGCACTGGGTGGCGTCGTTCACCCGCGGGATGTCGCGCGCGACCCCACCACCTCCCGGCGTGAACGTCATCTTGACCTTCGATGGATCGATCAAGCCCGCGTCCGTCTTGGGCATCAAGAACTCACACCCGAGCGTCTTCTCGCGGATGTCGTTGAGCGCTGCAACGAACTGCTGCGTGACGTTGCCACCCGTGTCGACGAAGTAAGCCTGGCCCGACCCTCCCGCTGAGGCGATGGCGTTCATGTTCGCAATCGACGTCCCCACCCCGATGACGAACGTCATCACCGAGGGCGTGCCGTTGACTCCCGCAGCGGCGATCGCCGAGACCTCGGGGATACTCACAGGGCTGCAGCTATAGGGATCACCGTCAGTGGCCAGGACGACCGCCACCGTGTGCCCTGGATGGCTCGTTGCCCAGCTCCTCGCGTACTCGATCGCTCCCGTCAACGCGGGACCCGTCGGCGTTCCCCCAAACGGTGTGGTCGCGTCCAGGGATGCCTTGATCTGGGGCGCCACCCCCGGTAGGTCCCCGATGCCCACAGCGGGCGTCGAGTAGTGCGTCGTGGAACAAGCCCGGCAGAAATTGTCCGGACACGGTCCGTAGTTCCCGCACCACGCGTCGTTCGTACAGCCCCCCGTGTTGTACGGCGGCGGGAGCACCGGGAAGTATTGAATCCCGACCCCGAGCCCCGTGGATGCCCCGTCGTCCACAAACGCTTTGATCGCCGTGACCACGTTGGACCAACGGGTCCCGCTCATGGAGCCGGACTTGTCGGTCATGATGTACATGTCGAGAGGCGTCAGCTCCGCCTCGACGATCGTCTCCGCACACGTCGTGTCTGGATCGAAGCCGTCGGGGATGCTCACGTCGTACGTGAAGTCGACGTCAGGACTGGCATCCGGCGCTCCCCCTCCCGTGCCGCCGGAGGCATCGGGCCAGGCAGCGTCGATCCCGCCCGAGCCGCCCGAGGCGCTGCTGCCACCCGAGCCCCCCTTGCCGGCCGATGCGTCCTGGCCGCCAGAGCCTCCCGAACCAGAAGCCCCGCCCGTCCCTGCGGATGCGTCACTCCCGGATGCTCCGCCGGCCCCGTCGGACGAGTCCGACGAACACGACGCGACCCCTGCCAGAGCCACCGACCCGACGATGCCCATCCAAGCCCAAGGTCTTCCAAGCATTCTCCAAGTGTCCGGCATTCTTGGTCGACATGCAACGCCCAGGACAGGCTCCCTCTAGCCCAAGCCGACAAAGAAAATCTGCCCCATCTCACTTGCCCGAGGGCACGCCGAGTGCCAGAGTCCCGGCCCGCAGAATGCTCTAGAGAACTACGCATGAAGATCCAAAACGATTGCTACGTGTCCATTGACTACCGCCTGACCTCGGATGCCGGTGAGGTCCTCGACGAGTCGGAAACTGACCAGCCGCTCTCGTTCATTTTCGGTCGCGGCCAGATGATCCCGGGCCTCGAGCAGAAGATGGAAGGAATGGGCGCTGGGGAACGCGCCGAGATCGTAGTCGAGCCGGAGGACGGCTACGGACTGGTTCGCGAAGAGCTCTTTCGAGACCTCCCGCGGGACAGCTTCCCGGACGACCTCGAGCTGCAACCTGGCATGCACCTGCGCGCCAGCGGCCCCCATGGCCCGCTGACCCTGAAGGTCCGCTCCGTTCAGGAAGACACCGTCACCGTGGACCTCAATCACCCTCTCGCCGGACAGCGGCTCCACTTCGACGTCAAGGTCGTGGAGTCACGCGAAGCCACCGACGACGAGATCCTTGCCACGAGCGCCGGGTGCAGCCCTTCTGCGTGCGCCGGGTGCGGCGGTTCCTGCCACTGAGTTGTGCCCCGCACGACCGGCGAAGGCTTGCCTTCGCCTTCGGTTGATCCCATGTCCCACGCAGTGAGCTCTGCGCGATCATCCCCCGGTGTGGTCTGGAAGTGGTTGGAAGCCACGACCTTGGCCCTCGGCTTGACGCCCCTCTCCGAACGCGTCGATGTGAACGGTACGGTCGACGAAGACCTGCTTGTCGACGCGCTTCGTCGCCTCCAATGGCAGTCCGGTTCCGCATCGATCCTGCTCACGAAGGTCAGTACCCTTCCGCCCGAAACCTTCGGCATGGCCGGCCATGCCCTCGCCTCCCGACCCACCCTTGGCGAAGGCGTCCAGTCCCTCTCCAGGTACCTCGGCCTCTTGTCGCCTGCGCTCGCCTTCGAGCTTCTCGTCGACGGCTCCTCTACGCGCATCTCCTTGCCCTCCGGTTTGCGATCCGACCTCGTCTCGTCCACCGCGATCGACGTCCTGCTCGTCCAGATCGCACGGCTTGCCCGAGAGACGTACCCGCTGCACAGGGCGATGCTCCGGCAGGACCCGCCCGCAGATCGCGCCCCGTATGACCAAGCGTTCGGCTGTCTTGTCGAGTTCGGTAGCGACCGAGACGCGATTCTCGTTCCATCTCAAGCGCTCGCGATGCGGTTGCCCTCGAGCGATGGCCCCATGGGCGCCGCGATTCGGCGCGGCGTGGGAGATGCCCTCCGTCGCTTGGCGGTTGTGGGGCCCGTCTCCATGCAGGTTCGCGAAGCCATTCTGGAGCTTCTGCTCGCCGGGATTCCGTCGATGACCCGCGTGGCGTCTCGGCTCGGCACCACGGTCCCGCTGCTCGCCGCGCTGCTTCGCGAGGAGGAACAATCTTTCGCCGGCTTACGCGAATCGCTGCTCCACGAACTCTGCTTCCAGTACCTAAAGGAACCGGACCTGGCCCTCCTCGATGTTGCGTTCGCCACCGGCTTCCTTGATCTCAACGTGTTCGAGCAAACCTTCGAACGATGGTCCGGCAAGCGTCCGGATGCCTTCCGGGCCGGTCGTTGAGGTTCATTTGACTTCGCCTCCCCGCGCGCTAGCTTGGCAAACGCGCAGGGAGCTCGGAATGCAAGAAGCACAGAACCGCACAGCGGCAGCGAGCTGGGTCTTCCCGGCTCGCGCGTTCACCAGCCTGACCTCCGTTTTGGCCGTGCTGTTGTTCTGCACGAACGCATGGGCCGAGATGAAGAGCGTCCGCGTCAAGACCGCCAACTTCCGTGAGGCCCCTTCCGACATCGCCGACGTCTTGTTCACCGCGGATCGGCATTACCCCGTCAAGATTCTCGAGCGCAAGAGAGGGTGGGCCAGGGTCAAAGACTTCGAAGGCGAAGTCGCCTGGGTCGCAGAACGCTTGCTCGGAACGCAGAAGTCCGTCGTGGTCGTCGTCGAGAAGACCACCGCCCGCGACAAACCCGAGCCCGACGGCGCCCCCGTCTTCGACGCGGTTTGGAGCGAGGCCTATGCCGTGAAGCAGACGCGCGCAGGTTGGGTCCTCGTCGAGTCGGCCGACGGCAAGGAAGGTTGGGTGAGCCGCGACGTCACCTGGGGCATCGAACCTTGACCGCGCCCGTGCGCTGACCTTCAGGACACCAGGTAGCTCACCAGCAGCGAAGCCTGGCCCCGGGTGAGATTCGCAGGAACAGGCACGCCTTTGCTTCGCAGAAATGCCAGCTGCTTGTCTGTCGGTTCTTGCCGTCGCCACGGGGCCGACTGGGAGACGACCTTGAGCGCGTCCTTGCGCTGCCTGTGCACCAGCCGATCGGCCTTCTCGATCGCACCGGGGAGAGTCGCGCTCCGCCCGACCGTCCGCTCTTCGCCTCCCTCGACCATTTGGATCTCGAAGTCCCCGAGCAGCGTGGGACGGACGACGAGGGTCTGGGGTTGGGCGACAGGATCGTTGTTGGGCCTGGGCAGGACGAGGCGGTAGCCCCCCGCAGGGGACCGAAGCCACGTGAACCTTGTGTACTCCTCGATCTCCTCCGGCGGATCCAGCCGGAAGAACTCGACCCGCTCCGCGGCGAGTGCCAGGTCCTCGGCCCGACGCACCAGGGACGTGTCCACCCACGGAAACCGCGTGCCCATCTGTCGGATCTGTCCCGCCACAGCCAGCGCGTCATGTCCTCCCAGCTGCATCCCCTCTGGCAAGTCGAAGAGCGCCCCCAACCCCGCAAGCGCGTGCTTGCGCGTGTTGTCCGCGATGTCGATCACGAGCAGATCTCCTTTGCCCGCATGCAACCGCGTGCCGCGTCCCACCATCTGCACGTACAGACCGAGCGAGCGGGTCGGGCGCGCCATCAGCACGCAGTCCACCGAAGGCTCGTCGAACCCTTCCGTGAGCACGTTGCAGTTGGTCACCACATCGAGCTCACCCTGAGCAAGCTGGCGCAGTACCGTGGCGCGGTCCTGCGAACCCATGGCGCCCCAGACCGCTTGGGACCGGAACCCCGCCTTGCGAAAAGCGCAAGCCACGTTCTGGGCATGTTGGACGTTGACGCAAAACACGATGCAGCGTCGCCCCTTCGCGAGCTTCTCGTACGCGCCGGTCAGAAGATCGTTGCGGGGCGCGTTGTCCACCGCGTCCGCCAACGCTGACTCCACGAAGTCCCCAGCTCGCACCTTCACGGCGTCCAGGCTCACGCCAGAACGAACCCGCCAACCTCGAATGGGGCAGAGAAAGCCATCCCCGATCATCTCCTCGAGCCCACGGCTGTACGCGATCTCCTCGAACACCTGACCGAGCCCTTGTTTGTCCCCCCGCCGAGGCGTCGCGGTGAAACCGACCAGCAGCTTCGGCGTGCCCGGTGCGAACATGCCGAGATGCTCGAAGATGAGTCGATAGGAAGGCGCGACGGCATGGTGCGCCTCATCGACCACCACCAGGTTGAACTGCTCGGGGGCCAGGGCTGTCAGGCGCTTGCCCTGCAGCGTCTGCACGGACGCCAGCACCACCTGGGCATCTCGGGCGGAGCGATCGGCCTGCTCGATACCCACGCTCAGCGTGTCGTCGACGTCGCGGAACTTCGCAAGCGCCTGATCGAGCAACTCCCGCCGGTGAGCGAGCACGAGCAGCCTCCGCTTCATCCGGAAGTGTCGCGGGAACTGCGAGAAGATGACGGTCTTGCCCGTTCCCGTGGGAAGCGACACGAGCAGACGACGCCCGCCCGCGAGATAACGCTGGCCGAGCACCGAGAGGCACTCTTGCTGATAGGGGCGAAGCCGCACGGTCGCAGCCTTGCAGGACAGGGGCGACGCGTCAAACGGACCGGACTCATCCTCGTCGGCAACATGGTTGCGTCACGTCGCGTGCTCCAATGCAACCCTGCCACGGCAGTGACCCGGCGGTTGGGTCGCGAGTGGCCTTTGGGGACACGCTCCTTCCACGGCATGATCCCCGGGATCTCAGCTGGGAACCCGGAGAGCCCGGCTCCCACTGTGCCGCAAACTGCTCGAGTGTAGGGAGGGAGTAGCCTCTTTGGGCCCTCTGGGTGACCCCACACAAAAGCAAAACAGGGTGGTTTGCTCCACCCTGTCTTCAACGATGCTGCCGCTGGCTCAGTATCCGCTTCGCCGGATCCCCTTGTACGCACTGCTCGCCGTGCGGAGGTTGCGAACACATCCCGAAGAGCAACCCTTGCACTCGTACGCCCACATCGAGCCCCAGCCGTCCCCTGACTCGTAGAGCACAATGTGGCCCGCCCCGCCGGAGTTGTACACCAGCGCGTCGGCCTTCTTCAGGCTGCTGCGGGAGACGGTCGACCACTGGCTCGACGACCCCACGAACGTGGCAGTCGAGTAGGGATGCCAGTCGTAGGTCAAGTCCGAGTTGCCGCTCGGCACCTGCCAGATCTTGGCGACATAGCCAGAGCAGTCTGCGCCGTAGCTTCCGGAGTGCGAGCAGCTGGGGCACGAGCCGGAGCAGGATCCCTTCGTGGAAGAGGTCGGGCCCGTGGAACGCCACCGCGCGTGGCCCCACCAGTACGAGAAGCCGACCCCCGCCTGTGCCCGCGCCACCGCTCCGTCACGCCCGCTCGAAGACGTCCCGGTCGAGGTCCCCGGGTCCGAGTCCGAGTCCGGGTCCGGCTCCGAGCTCGAGCCGGACACCACCTGCATGTAGCTGCCGTGCGCCCAGCCGACTGTCCCGCTGTGCTTCACCTTGTAGAAGCTGTTCGAAGGCCCCGACTCGACGACCTCCACCACCGTGCCTTGCGCAAGCACTCGGATGACCTTGTTGCTCGTCGACGGGCCGGTGCGCAAGTTCAGGTTCGCGGTCGTTCGAAGCGTGCTGCCCACCGTAAGGGAACCGGACACCCCTTCTTCGTTGGAGCCCACGCTCTCGTCGACCCCGGTCAGCAAGGTCGAATCCGAGGAGGAGGCGGGACTGCACCCGCTCGATCCGAGCAGGAGCGCAACGGAAAGGGCTGCCAAGGTTGTCGAGACGAGCTTGGCGCGGGGGACCGTGTTCCACATCGGCGTTCTCCTCCTGTTCGAGGAGGACGGACTGCCAGTAGTGTGCCACAGGCGATGGTTCAGCCTGGGATGCCCTGACCCTGAACCCCCGCCCCGGCATCGTCCGCGAGACCACGTCCCGCATTGCGGCTCATTTCCCGGGCCTCGGCCGTTCGCGCCCCCGGTGCCCGCGTCCTGCCGTGCGATCGAACCCATCCAATTCGTGTGTAATCCTGTGTGGGTGAGGACAGGGAAGGGGGACACACGATCGACCTGGCGACGTGATCCGGGGGATCTCATCTGTGTCCTAGTAGAACCCGGTGTTGGAGGTGTCGAAGTGTAGGCTGGTGTGAGGTAACACCCAAGTATCAGTATCCGCTTCGCCGGATTCCCTTGTAGGCGCTGCCCGCCGTTCGAAGGTTCCGCACGCAACCCGCCGAACATCCCTTGCACTCGTACGCCCACATCGAGCCCCAACCATCTCCTGACTCGTAAAGAAGGATGTGGCCTGCGCCGCCCGAGTTGTACACCAACGCGTCAGCTTTCTTCAGACTGCTGCGAGACACCGTGGTCCACAGACTCGACGAGCCCACGAACGTTGACGTGGAGTACGGATGCCAGTCGTAGGTCAGATCGGTGTTGTTGCTTGGCACCTGCCAGATCTTACCCACGTAGCCCGAACAATCGGCCCCGTAGCTGCCCGAGTGCGAACAGCTGGGGCAAGAACCAGAGCACGACCCCTTCGTCGATGAGGAAGGCCCACCGGCAAGCCACCGCGCGTGCCCCCACCAGTAGGAGAAGCCGACACCTGCCTTCGCACGGTCGATCGCGGCGTCAGCTTTGGAGGAGGATCCCGAAGGAGTCGACGACCCCGAAGAGCTTGATGCTCGCAGGTATCCGCCGTGACTCCACCCCACGGTCCCGTTGTGGTCCACCTTGTAGAAGCTGTTCTCTGGGTCCTTCGCCACCGCCGCCACCAGCGACCCCGCTGCCATGACCTTGAGCACCGCATTGGACGTCGAGGGGCCCGACCGCAGGTTCAGGTCGGTGACCGTCTCCAAAACCGTTCCCACCGCCACCGGACCACTCACCCCCGCGGACCCCGACGGCGTCGACACCACGGTCATGTATCCGCCGTGGGCCCACCCGTTCGTCCCGTTGTGCGTGACCTTGTAGAACCCGTTCGACGGCGATGGCTCCACCACGGTCACCACCGCGCCCGTCGCCAGGACCCGCAAGACCTTGTAGCCGGTGGAGGGACCCGACCGGAAGTTCAAGTTCGCTGTCGTCTTGAGGCTGCTGCCCGACGGCAGCGAGCCTGAAAGCCCTTCTTCGTTGGAGCTCACGCTCTCGTCGACGCCTGTGAGCGTGGAGGAGTCCGAAGGGGACGCCGGGCTGCACGCGCCGGATGCCACCAACAGCGTCATGCCAACCGTCGCCACCGTCGTCCAGAATGCCTTACAGGCAGTGACTTTGTACCACATTTGTTCTGTCCTCCGGTTGCTCATTGTGCGATGTCTTCTGCCAGTTGCATGCCACCGGTCCCTGTCGTTTCGAGGGCAGCCCTTGGTCGGTGTCTTGCTTCCTCCCCCGAACCGTGGTGGACCTATCCCCCAACCCAGCCCGCCCGAAGATCATGCAAGCCAAGAAGACACGGCTCATCGCTGCCGCCGCACTCATCACCCTTCTGTTCGCCGCCTGGTGGCTCCTGACCCAAGAGCGTCCAGCTCGGACCGACTCGCGTGCCCAACCGAATCCCCCCTCCGAGCCAACCCGCCCAACCCAACCCGAACCGCCTCCACCCGTCGCTTCGATCTCCCCTCCCTCCTCCGTGCGCCTCCCCACAGCGCACAAGACCCCGGGCGTTCTCGCGTCCGCGTCCTGGGGATCGGGAGCCAATCAGATCGGTCGCGACGTCCCGGAGGAAGCGAACCCAGAGGGCCCCATGAGCCTCGCCCTCGGACCTGACGGGACCCTCGTGGTGCTCGACCAGGTCAATGGGCGCCTCGCACGCTACGACAAGAACGGCAAACGCCTGTTCGACACACGCATCGACGCGACGTACCCCCAGGACGTCGCGACAAGCACAGACGGCACCACGGCCGTGCTCGACCGGCTCAAGGACAAGAACATCACGCTCCTCGATCAGAACGGGAACGTCGTGGGCACCTTGCCCTTGGAGGGGGATGCCGTGGGCGAAACGGGCGGCATCACGGGGGTCTTCATGGACGGGGATGACGTCTACGTCGAGCGGGAGCACGGCCCTCTCGTGAAGGTCGGAAACAAGGATGGTTCTGCAGCGGAGGAGCAGGAGGAGCTACCCGGTCGCCCCTCACGCGACGGGACTCTGCTTCTGACGGCCGGCATCGTGGAAGCTTCGACCGGCCGCATCTTCGTCTCTGCCATCCAGCGGTCCACGCGAGATCACTTGTTTACGCGTGAGATCCGTCTCGACGATGCAGCGTTGTACCTCGTGCTTCTCGATTCCGACAAGCAAGGCACCATCTACGTCGCCGCGGTCATCGGAACCCCGGACCCGCCTCCCGGGGACGTGCGCGTCCAACTTGTCTGTCTCGAGCCCTCCCAAGGTGTTCCGACCGGAGGTGCCTACATGCCGGCCAACACCCTTCCTGACGAAACGTTCCGCGACCTCGTCGTTCTCGATGAAGGGGGCGTTGTGTACGCCGAGCGAACCGAGGCGGGAATCACATATCGCGTTTACCACTGCTCGTGAGGAGTCCTGTGCTGCTCTTCACGCTGGGGTTCGTTCCGCGATCGTAGACGCGAAGGGGCTACTCGCTGGAGGAGTCCTTTGCAGCGTACTTCGCGCGGAGCAGGTGGAAGTACCGGCGCGCCACGCCGGCCGCGGCCGCCGCGCGGGTGACGTTCCCGTCATGAACGGCGAGCACGTGTTCGAGGTATCGCTGTTCGAATAACTGGATGACCTCTTGTCGGGCCTCCGCCAGGGGAAGGAGCTTGTGGATTACTTCGTCCACGGGGTCTGCGCCGAGCGCAGGCAGCTCGTCCGTGGGCCCTGCAGCCGCTGTGGTTCGCTCGAACCTGGCAAGATCCCCGAGCGCCTGGTACCTCATGACGACGTTCCGAAGCTCACGCACGTTGCCGGGCCATTCGTAGTCCTCCAGCCGTTGGAGCAGCTCCACAGGTATGGGGGAGGAAGCGGGACCTTCCGACCAGAAGTGCTTCGCAAGCAGGGAGATGTCGCCTTGCCGGCGCCGGAGCGGCGGCAACTCGATGCGGGCCACCGCAAGCCGGTAGTACAGGTCATCCCGGAATCGACCCGCCTGTACCTCGCGATCCAGATCGCGCCTCGTCGCCGCCAGAACCCGAACGTCCACCTTGCGACGGCGGGAGCCTCCCACACGCTGTACCTCCATGCCTTGAATGACACGAAGTAGCTTCGGCTGGAGATTGATGTGCAGATCGCCAATCTCGTCGAGCAACAGCGTCCCTCCGTCGGCTTGCTCGAAGACCCCGGCCCGCGTATCCGTCGCACCCGTGAATGCCCCCTTCTCGTGCCCAAACAGGGCGGATTCCATCAGATCCGGTGGCGTCGCCGTGCAGTCGAATACCACGTAAGGCCCGTTCGCCCGCGGCCCCTCCGCATGCAATGACTCGGCAAGCACTTCCTTGCCCGTCCCCGTCTCCCCCTCGATGATCACAGGCACGCTCGACGCCGCAAGCCGCTCGCACAGGGGATAGAGCTTGCGCATTTCGTCGCTCGCCCCCACCACGCTCCCGAACTCGGTTCGTGCCGGTAGCAACGCCGTCTTGGGCATCGCGTCCTTGCGCACGTGAAATGTCGTGCCCCCCACAAGCACGACCTCTCCTCCGTCGAGCCACGCCTCAATCACCTCCACCCCGTTGACGAACGTGCCGTTGGTGGAGCCGAGATCCGCAAGACGCAGCCGTCTGCCCGTCTGCTCGAAGCCGCAATGCCGTCTCGACGCCAGTGGGTCGGATAGCCGAATGTCACACGCTGGGCTCGTGCCCACGAGCACCCGGGATGCCGCCAGCCCGTCCAGCTCGAACTGGCTCCCTTGGTCTGGACCGTTCGCCACGGACAGGTGAAAGGTAGCAGTCTCCACGCGACAAGCGTCGGCTCGCGGGCGGGTAACGGTCACGGTAGACGGCGGAGCCTTGCGCATCGAACGCACCGTATCACGGATTGCCAGCCCCAGTTCCACCAGCCTGCAGACTCCGATCGTCGATTTCGAGGAAACACGGGGCCTACCCTCCGGCCGCGTGGCTTGCTATGCTGGCAACCTCGTCGCCAGACGAACGGCAAGACCGGACCGCCGGATGACGTTCCACGAGGTGACCTGGCTCGCGGTTCTGCACGAAGCGCTCATGACGGACAAACCTCGAAAGAATCCATCCGAGTCGGCAAGATTCCACGGCGCCGCCGCCACCGACGTCGGACGCAAGCGCAAGCACAACGAGGACACCGTGCTCTGCAGGCCGGACTTGGGCCTTTTTGTGGTGGCCGACGGCATGGGCGGGCACTCGGCGGGGGACGTCGCCAGCGCCCTGGCGACAGACTCGATCGAGCGGTTCTTCGAAGCCACCGACGTCCTGTGGGATCCCGGCAATTCGCTCCCGGAGTACCCCGATCTGGAACCAGGCGCCGCGAGGTTGGTCCTCGCCATCCGCCAGGCCAATGACGAGGTCGTGCGGGCTGCCAGGGATAGCGCTGACCGCAAGGGCATGGGAACCACCGTCGTGGCCGTGCACTTGTCTGCCGATGGCATGATCCACATCGCGCACGTGGGCGATAGCCGGTGCTACCGCGTCGGGGTCGGAGACATCGAGCAGGTCACACAAGACCACTCCTTCCTCAACGACGTTCGATGGTCCCAACCGGGTATCGGCGACGACGTGATGGCAGGCATCCCCAAGAACATCATCACCCGCGCCCTGGGCACGAAGGAGTCCGTCGAGGCCGAGGTCCGCTCGGAGATGACGTTGCCCGGTGACGCGTACCTGCTCTGTTCCGACGGCCTCAGTGGGATGATTCCCGCCTCGGACATGCAGGACGTGCTGGAGTCGATCGAGGACCCTGACCAAGCGTGCGAAGAGCTGATCGTGCGGGCCAACCTCGCGGGCGGCAAGGACAATGTCTCCGTGGTGGTGGTTCGCATCGACGAGCGCGAAGACACGCTCCCGAACGCAGACGTTCCGGTGATGGATCCCGCCAGTGCCCCGCTTCGCTTCGACCAGGCCCAGGACAAGTGGGTCTGCTCGCAGTGCGGACACGACCACATCGAAGGGACCTCCTTCTGCGTCGAATGCGGCCTGCCCTTCTTGCCCAGGGGTTGACGACCGTCACGCCAGGGATGTTCTGCGCGCCGACTCGATGACGCGCTCCGCCTCCTTGGCGGCGGCTCGAATCGACCGCGCGAGCGCGAGCTGTCCGCGGGCCCGCAGCAAGTTGTGATCCCCTCGGCTCCCGAATCGCGGGTTCCAACCGAAGTACGTTTCCTCCAGCGCGTCTCGCGCAAACCTCGCCGCGAGCTCGAGCGACACCCGCTCCACCCCAGGAACCACGGCCATCCACTCCGCCTCGGTCGGCCCGTCCTCCCGCCGACACGCCGCGCCGTACCCAGCCATCGCCGCCTCGAACACCGTGACGTCAAACTCCGTCTCGACAGCATCTTCCGACGCCGGGTTGCACCACGACCGCATCGCGTCGCCCAGTTCCACGTCCAGCGTGTCCCGCGCCATCGTGTCCAGATCGATGAGACAGTGCGCCTTGTCCCCGAGGAAACGCACGTTCGAGACCTTCAAGTCCCCGTGGATGACACGACGGGGAAGCCCCGTGGGACCGTCCCATGACCCCCACCGGGACAACACTTCGTCGGCAATGGGCGTAACCTCGTCATACAGACGATGGCCTCGACGCGCTTCCGTCGCACCCACGAGCCGAGTCATGTGCGCTTGCGTGTCGTGGGCTCCCGCCCGCACGCTTCGAAAATCCCACCTCAGATCGCGCACAGCCGCGTGAAATCGCGCCACCAAGGAGCCCGCTTCCCGGGCGTCCTGCGGCGCCCCGATCTTGTGGACGGTGCGATCGCCCTCGTGGGTCAAGCATCGCCACACAGCACCATCCTTCTCCGTGTGCCAAAGGGCCCCGTCGACGGTTCGGAGCAGGCGAGGCGTCGGCACCCCAACCGCTGCCAGTCTGCTCGTGACCGCCTCGATGTCCTCGTGCACCTCGGGGACGAAGATCGTCGTGTTCAGGCGCTGAAGCACCGCAATGGGAACGTCGTCTAGCTCCACCACGAACGTCTGGTTGATGAGCCCGTCGCGGTTGACTCGAGCCCTTGCCTCGCCAGGCCACGACCACGCGCGCAAGGCGCGACTCGCATCGTCGGACATGAACGGTGCCTACCCCGTTCGGCCAAAGCGCGCCACTCCTCCGATGTCGAGGAGCGAGGCTTGGCCCAGGAACGCAGCCCGACATCAGGGTGGCCGTTCGCCCCGCGTCGCCCGGTGTCCCGTGGCGCTCTTGCACTCAATTTGCCTTGCCCTCGAGCGGGTCTCGGCCTACCTCTGCCGCCGGAAAGAGGTGACCATGAGTTCTGACAAGCACGCCTGCGATCATGATGTCGTCGATCTGGTCGATGAGGCCTTCGGATTGCTGGAAGAAGGGGATGTGGACGGCGCGGAACGCGTCTGCCAGCACGCGCTCGAGCACGACCAGGGCAACGCGGAAGTACTGACCCTTGCGGGATGCATCGCCTGCGAGCGCGGCGCGTTCACAGAGGCCCTCGACCGATTCGAAGGCGCAATCCAGGCCGACCCGAACCACATCGTGGCCTTGATCGATACCGCCGAGGTTCACCTCGAAATGCTGGGCGACCCCGAAAAATGTCTGGCTACCTGCGAGCGCGCACTGCCTATCACCGTCGATGACCCGGACTCGCGCCTCGAAGTGCTCGCATACAAGGCCCTCGCCCTGATGGAGCTTGACCGTGACGACGAAGCTCGCTCCGCCTTGCAGGCCACGAAGGGCTTGGAAGTGGGGGACCCGGACGCCCTCGAAAGGGTCGGCGGGATCGCTGTCGCTCTGGAAGCCTGGGACGTAGCGGAAGGCGCCTTGTCCGCTGCCTTGCGCATCGACCCGGACCACGCAGACGCGCACTACGGCATGGGTTGGGTGCACCTCGAGCGCGGTGACATGGCCGAAATGCGAACCCACTGGCTGCGAACCTTGGAGCTCGACCAGGCCGTGCCTCGTCCGGATTGGCACCTGACCACACAGGAGTTCGACGCCGTCGTCGAGAAGGCACTGCTGGAGCTCCCCGATCGCGCGCGTACCCTGCTACGCAACGTCCCCATCGTCGTCGAGGACGCTCCCGCTGCACCCGAGGTCGAGGACGGCCTCGACCCGCGCGTTCTCGGACTGTTCTGCGGCGCGCCGCTCGACGAGCAGAGTCACATGGACCCCGCCCCGGAGGAGCCCAATGTGATCAAGCTGTACCAGCGAAACCTCGAGGCGGCATGCCTGTCACGCGAAGAGCTCGTGTCCGAGATTCGCATGACCTTGCTTCACGAGACCGCTCACTACTTCGGCCTCGAGGACGACGAGCTCGAGCAAATCGGGTTGGGCTGACCTCCAGGCCGCCGCCGACCCATCCCAAGTCCAGCGAATGGTGTACCATTCGCCTGTGAACGCATGCCCTAACTGCCAAGGCAAAGTCTCCGACAAGGTTGCGGTGTGCCCCCTCTGCGGTGCGCCCCTGCTCAAGTCTGTCCCATGCAGGGCATGCGGCGAGCCCATCCCGCCCGGGGCAACGACGTGCTCAGCCTGTCATGCCCCCATCGGGGCCCCGACCTCCGTCCAGCTGCCAACCGTCGAGTTGCCTCCTCCCTCGCCCGTCCAGCCTGCCCCGCTGGCCGCCGACTCCGCCCCGAAGCCTCCGCGTGGCATTCCTCCCATCGTCAAGCAAGTGGCTCTCGTCCTCGCTGGCGCCACCGGCTTGGCCGTGCTGGTCTTCGTCGCCTACCTCGTCCTCGCCAAGTCCGATGCGCAATGCAAGCGGGAAGCTGCGTGCGAGCAGGCTGGCCTCTGCTCGGCCGCGTTTCAAACCTGCGTCGCCCTGACGTCCGCCGATTGCGCCAAGGCCCAGAATTGCCTCGAGTACGGTGAGTGCTCACCCAGGGACGGCAAGTGCGTCGTCGCGTCGGATACCGACTGTGTCGCCATCTGCAAGACTTCTGACCGATGCCTGGCGCGCGATGGCAGGTGCGTTTGCGACCCGTCTCGCGCGACGTCCTGCTTGGAAGTGGGGAAGTGCGGGATCGACGACAAGGGCTGGTGCTCGAGCTTCACGGCCGAGGGGTGCAAGCGGTCTACGGGATGTGCGCAAGAAGGTCTGTGTGGCTTGGCGCCGACGAAGGACAAGTGCGTGGCGGGGGGCGACGACGACTGCGCGGGCGCGGGGGCGTGCAAACGGGACGGGCGATGCTTCCACCGTGAGGGCGCTTGCGTTCGCATCGACTGTGCCGCTTCCGCGGATTGTGCCGTCAAGGGGCGCTGCTCCCTCCAGGGTGGGGGCTGCGTGGCAGCCAAGGACGCGGATTGCGACAAGTCCGAATGGTGCAAGAAGCTCGGTCGGTGCAAGGCCGCCAAGGGAGCTTGCTTGGCCACCGACGCAGGCTGCAAAGCCTCCGAGAAGTGCAAGACCGACAGCGAATGCTACGTCTCTGCGGATGGAGAGGCTTGCGTCACCAAGGAAGCCGTGACGTCCAGGTAGCGCTTCTGCGTACTCGCGCGACTGCCCGGTTCGTGTATCTTCAGACGCTCGGAAGCACCCCTGGGGAAAGGGACGGCCGATGGACCCGATTCTGCTCGCGAACCGACTTGACGACGAGTTCCGGACTTCTTGCTCCGTGCTTGACCATGATGAGCCGTGGTTTGGGCACTTCGCAGTGCGCGTCGAGGGCCGTGTGCGCGAGTACCGTGTCGGGCGGTTTCGAGTCACGGGTCAGCGCATTCTCCCCGCTACCCATCCCCTGGCAAGGGTGTACTACGAGCTCGAGCCGGGAGAGGAATTCGAGCTCGACTGGGAAGGTCTCGAGCACATCAAGGGCACCGTCGAGCATCAGGCCCGCTTGCAGACGGCCCCGCGTGCCATCCAGTCCTTGACCTACTCGGACGCGGAGCAAGAAGCGCTTGTCGTTCGCACCGACCATGGCTTCGAGCTGCGGGTCGACACGTCCCGAAAGCTCGACGCCCACGCCGGATTGCCGGACATCCTCGCCCTGCTGTCTCGCGATCAGTATCGCTTGATCGCACAACAGTCCCAGCTGCCGATCATCATTCAGGGTCGCGCCGGATCCGGCAAGACTTCCGTCGCTCTGTACCGCGTGGCCTGGCTGGCCAACCCCGTGGCGGGAGGGGCCCCCGCCGTCGCCCCGTCCCGCGTCCTCATCGTCATGTTCAACAAGGCCCTGAGCATGTTCGTCCGCGAAGCCTTGCCCACGCTCGGCCTCCAGGACGCCGTGCTCGACACGTTCCACGGTTGGGCGCTCAAGCGCATCACCGGTGCCTACAAGGGCGACGTCAAGATCGACGTCAGTGACATTCCGGGTAAGAAGCAGGCCGTGGCCTTGAAGAAAAACCTGGGTATCCTGCGCGCCGTCGACGACTACGTTCGGCTGCAACGCGCCAGGATCGTAGAGTGGCTTCGCTCCAAGCTCGCTCCCTACAAGGCCGAGGCCTGGGCGGATCGCTTCGACGCGTCGACGGCACCCGTCGCTCGCGCGCTCGTCGATCTGCGTGTCGCCGCCAGGCAGTCACGCGACGCCTCCACCGGTTTCGAACGCCAGCGGCTCGAACAGATCGTGTCCGTGTTCGAGCGCGCGGCCGACCGCGTCCGTCAGTACAAGGAGGAGCTGCTGGCCATCCTCACGGACACGGCTCTCCTGCAGCGGAGCCTGCCACAGGTCGCGCCGGAAGACATCCAGGCCCTCGTTGCCTACCAGCAAGCTCTCCAGTCCAAGGAGGCATCCGCCCGCCGTCCAGGACCGTTCGTCGCCTTCGAAGACCTCGCGATCCTCCTTCGCCTCATTCAGGTCAAGAACGGCGGGCTCCCGGCCATGCGGGACACGGACCCCGTCGAACTCTACGACCATCTGGTCATCGATGAGGCGCAGGACTTCGGAGCTGTCGAGCTCAAGGTGCTCCTCGCCACCGCCAAGTCCCGGACCGGTGTCACCATCGCCGGAGACATCAACCAGAAGATCGTTCCCGAAGCGGACTTCATGGGGTGGGATGCTATCGCTGCCGAACTCGGCATCGAGGGCGCGAGGATCTCTCGGCTCGAGGTCCCCCACCGATCGACCCTTCCCATCATGCGCGTGGCCGATAGCATCGTCGGCGACCAATCCCTTCGCGGACGTCCCGGCCCCATGCCAACGCTCACCCTCACCGACGACCATGGTGGACAGCTCGACCGCGCGGAGGAACGAATTCGTTCCGTCCTTCGAGATCACCCGTCCGCTCACGTGTGCGTCGTCACACGGCACCGAGATGCCGCGGCAGCCGTGCTCCACGACCTCGAACGACGATTCGCCAGCGACGACGATGTCGTCGTCCGGCTCGGTCACAACGACCAGTTTGCGTTTCAGCCCGGTGTCACCGTCACGAACATGCGTCAGATCAAGGGGCTGGAGTTCGACGCCGTCATTGCGCTGGATGCCACCGAGGGCAGCTATCCCGATACGGACCAGGGACGCCGAAACCTCTATACCCTCGTTACACGCGCCAAGGACCATCTGGACATCGTTTGCCCCGGCAGTCTCTCCCCTTGGCTCGTACGCGCCCGCGACCAGGGGTATCTCGAGGTCGTCGAGCAGCTTGCCGTGCCGGTGGTCGTCTTCTCCGAGGAAGACGATGTCCGCCCGTTCTGAGTACGTCACGGCGTGGGTAGCGCCCGCACTCGATACAGACCCACCTTGATCGGAGCCATGGCAAGCGGTGCCCACGGTTGGCTCGCGATCGCCGGGAGCTCTCGCTCCTCCATCACCTCGAGGTCCACCCCCCGTTCCATCGCCGCGCACGCGGAACTGCCTTCGGGCGTCGAGCACAGCGACGACCGGTAGTAGGCAATGCCAACTCGGAGCTGTGGGAACGCGAGCCCCGGCGCCGCCTCGAGTCCCATCGCCTGCACGGGACCGCCGGAATACAAGGGGAGCATGAGGATTCGATCCCCGGCGCGGCGGAGATAGACAAGCTGGGTGCCCTGGGGAAGAGTGCCACGCCAACTCATCGCCCAGGACTGCTCGAGCGCGTCCGTCGGTACGGTCCTGTGGGGCGCCCACCGCGCCGCGGTGATCAGGGCCGCGACCACGACGACGCACAAGGGGCCTAGCCATCCTTGCGTTCGTTTCCACCGGACCGTCAGGAGTCGAAGGGAAGCAACCCCGGTCGCAAGCAGAACCGGCAGCGCCTGGATCCGGTAGGCATCGGCAACCCAGGGCACATCACGCTCGAGCAAGTCTGCCGAGAACAACATCAGCAGGGTGGCCGAAGCAGCCCCCACGATGAGCCCTGCGTGCACACGGGTTCTTCCGAGCAACGCCACCGTCGCGAGTGCAGCGACCACGGCTGCATGGGTCTCGGTGAACCGGGGGACCGATAGCAGAGAGGTCGGCGCCCACTGCTGTCCGAGCGGGCCAGTGTACACGTCCCACATCGCCCCGAAGGCGGTGCCACCGACCACGGTCGCGATCCCCCCCGCGGCCAGTGCGGTTCGAAAAACCCGTCCGGACGGGCGACCGGGTTGTGCCAACAACACGAGGGGAACCACGGCCGCAGGCAACCAGCTTGTCGGGTGAATCCTGGCCGCCTGAGAGATGAGAAATCCCGCCGCAAGGACGGCCCAGAGAAATCGATCACGCTTCCCCCGCTTCCTTCCAGCCCACGCAAGGATTGCGGCTGCGCCCAGGATCAGCGTCTGTTGAATGCCCAGGTAGGATTCCCCCTGAGCCAGACGCGCCATGAGCGGATGGGCTCCCGCCCACACTGCCAGCAGCCAGGCGACCCGTGAGTCCGCCCCCGAGCAGCGCGCAACCAGCCAGACCATGGCGGGCGTTGCTGCAGCGACGATGCTCATGCCTAGGAACACCATCCGATCGGGTGCCGAATGGCTCAGGCCTGCGATCCAGCCGAACACCTCCGCATAGCCAGGACCATACGGCGACTCGCCACCCAGCAACGCGGCTTCCACCCACAGAGGGCCCTGGCCGTTCTGATGGAAGAAACACGCCGGCACGATCCACTGCCTCACCGCCCATGTGCCGAAAGTGAGCGTTGCGAGCGCGGCCCACCCCGCTGGACCTCGAACCACCACCGCATCGTTGACCCTCCCATACCAGCTTCGCTTGCGAAGGCGGCCCCACCAGAAACGCCAGGAACGTCCTCGAAGCGCAGCCAGCAAGAGCATGCACGCCGCACCCACCAGCAACCACGGAGCCCGCGACCTCGCGGGGGCTGACGCGTCGGACGCCACACCGAGGTCAGGCACCGCTCCCAGGCACGACACCAACGCATCGAAAGCCTGGCGGCGTGCCTCTGGTTCAAGGGACCAGTCCTCGAACTCTCCCACGGGCGATGCCCCCAGCGGGCCAATGCGGCGGAACGAACGATCTGATGCCGGGGCTACCTCCACCGTCACGCCCCCGTCACCGTCTCCTGCGTGGACGATGACCCTGCCCGGTGGACAACGCAGCGGCTGCATGGCCACACCCGTGCGTAGCGCGCACTGCCTCAGCCACGGGCCGTGCTCTTGTTCGCACGTCCCTTGCGCTTGTCCGTCCGCGCAGACCAGCACCGACAGCGCAGTCATCAGGATCGCAACGGCCGTCCGGTGTGCGAGGCCACGGGGCATGCGGACAGGTTACGACTTGACTGTGCTCTGGTGGGCGAGTTGGTGGCGCTCGCCTGTGCTGGGCGATTTCCTTTCGGTGGTGCGCCTCAGCGAAAATTGTGGCATCAAAAAAATCCGCTCGTTGTGCATTGACACGTCCTACCTGTCTTGGTAGTCGGATGTGGGAAAACTTACGCGGAGGTGGTCATGCGTTCCAGCCGTTGCCTTGTTGCTCTCGTTGCCCTGTTGGGCTTGGCGGTAGGGTGCTCTTCGAACGATTCCACGGAGGACCCGGGAACGCCCGAGGAGGAAACCCAGATCGTGGCTCCGGGCAAGGAAGACAACTTCCTGTCCGCGACGGCCCAGGAATACATGGTGGAGGGAATCAGCACGGTCACCATCGAGGGCTCGCTCGCCGGGGCCACGGAAGAGCAGAAGCTCGCACGTGTCCACGAGCTCATCCCGCTCAAACACATCGTGATCGGCTGGTTCCTCAACGCGTACATCGTGGAGAAGAACAAGGACGACGCAAACGCTGAGTACGGTGGCTTCAAGGGGCTCACCAAGAACGGCGCCTACGAGGAGTTGGGGATCGAGGCCCTGGACGACACGACCTATCAGTTCACGTTCCGCCAGGAGTTCGGAGGCAAGCTCGACCTGCTCGAGAAGCTGCCCACGACCATGGGGGCGGACGGCAAGCGGTACTTCGACCTGACCATCGGCAAGATCTCGAACACCGACATGGCCAAGCTAGAGACCAACGCGGAGTGGTACCGAAGCGCGCCCTGGTCGAGCTTCGACCCGTCCAAGGTGGACGAGAGCCGTCTGGACAAGGTCACCATGGCGGTCTGGCCCGAGCCCCGATCCATCGACGCGTGGTTCGATACCGAGCGGCTGCTCGACGACGGCAAGCTCACCATGGGTATCCACTTCGGGTGGGACTACCACAACGAGTATCACGTGGTGCACTCGCGCGACGTGTACGACTATCTCGTGGGCACCGAAAAGTTCCGGTCCCCGGTGGCTTCCTACGATGCGTATGCGCGCACGTCCGGACCGTTGACGAAGACCATTCAGGCCAACGGCAAGAGCGTCCAGGTGGAGATCTCCCTGTTCTGGGGCAAGGTAGGTACGGATACGGATCCGGATACGGCCGAGGGGGGGAGGCAGCTCGAAGCGGACATGCGTGACTCGTTCCGTGACCGGGACGTCATCGTGTTCTCGGGACATTCAGGACCGTTCTACGGCTTCGCGCTCGCCAATTGGCGTAAGACCGATGAAGGGGACCTCGATGATTCCGAGGTCTCCGGTCTCGACATGCCGGCAGACAAGTACCAGGTCGTGATCGCCGAGGGCTGTGACACCTATTCTCTCGGGCAGTCCTTCCGGATGAACCCGAACAAGGCCGACGCAAAGAACATCGACATCGTCACCACCACGAGCTTCTCCAACGCGTCAACCGCCGCCGCCGTCAAGGACAGCATCAAGGCGATCGTGGGAACCAGCTCGTCGGGCGAGCACCAGCCCGTCACGTTCCTGTCCTACCTTCGCGACATGGACAACAACTCGTACTGGTTCTCGACGATGTACGGCGTTCACGGCATCGATGACAATCCTCACAGGCACCCCTACGCGGTCGCCGAGAACCTGTGCAAACCCTGCTCCGCCAACGCCGAGTGCGGCGGCGTGGGCAACAAGTGCTCTCGCCTCAACACGAGCGAGAAGTTCTGCACGTTCGAGTGCACCGACGACGATGGCTGCCCCGAGGGGTATCAGTGCCTGCCCACCGCTTCCGGATCCACGATGTCGTCCATGCAGTGCGCGCCCATCAACCTGACGTGCACCGCGCCCCCGCCCGAGCCCACCGGACCGGGCGCCATCCTCAACGAGATCTTCGCTTCCCCGAAGGCCGACGGCGGCGATGCCAACGGTGACGGGGTCATGCACTCCGTGCACGACGAGTTCGTCGAGATCGTCAACGTGACGAACAAGGCAGTCGACCTGACCGGGTGGAAGGTCGCTGACAGCTACATGACCCGCTTCGCCTTCCCTTCCGGTTCCGTCGTTCAGCCCGGCCAGGCCGTCCTCATCTTCGGAGGAGGGGTCGAGAGTGCCTTCACCAGCTTCGGCAACGTGGCCGTGTTCGTATCCTCCAGCCAACTCGGGCTCAACAACACCGGCGACCGCGTCACCCTGACGGACAAGACCGGCAACGTCGTGGACGAGATGAGCTTCGGGAGCGAAGGCGGTGGTGGTGTGTCGCTCGTGCGGGCCACGGACGGTGACCCGTCCGCTTCCTGGGGCCTGCACTCCTCGCGAAAGCACTCGGCCGGCCTTCGGTCCGACGGCTCCCCCTTCTGAATCTCTGCTGACCCCATCGCTTGCGCCGGGTCCACTCCGGAGGACTCCCGAGGGTGGATCCTTGTCCCTTGGTCGACGAGGTGCGATTCTCAGGCACCCAAGCGAACATGATCATCGCCCACCTCTCCGACTTTCATGTGAGCCGTTACGGCACCCGCCTGACCCAGCTGCAGGACATGGCCTGGAGGGCGGACAGCGGAGAAGGCTGGGAAACGACCCGCAGGGCAGGGGACTGGCGGATCCAGACGCGCCCCCCCAAGCGACTCCATATGCACCACCGGCTGCGACTGGTCGACGACATCGGCGTCGTCCATCGCGTCGTCAAGGTCGGCGCGGGACGCCGCGCGCAGGCCGAGGCCATCGATTCGCTGCTCTCGTTCATGGAGGCGCGCGAACGCACCACCCCGCAGGCGCTCGCAGCTAGGTTCCCCACTCCTCGCCGCCTCGAGGCCCTTCTTTCGCTCGACCCGGAGAACTTGAACCTTCGCTTCTGCGCTGTCGCCCACGCCGTGCGTCTCGCTCAGCCTGACCACATCGTCATCACGGGCGACCTGACGGACGACGCGGAGGGCTTCGAGCTGATCCTGGAGGGATTGGACCCTTTCTTTTCAACCGGGCGCGTCTCCCTCGTCCCCGGCAACCACGACGTTTACCCGTCGCCCCCGCTTTGGGTAGCGAAGCCCCATCGCAAGTCGGAGGCGGAGAAACGCATGCTGTGGGCGACGTTCGCGGCGAGCCTGGGAATGGCACCGTCTGGCAGCTACGTACGCCAGCTGGCCGCGGGGGTGCTGCTCGTATGCTTCGATAGCTGCCACCGGGCGAAGGTGCCGGGAAGCGCATCGGGCCTCGTGCTCATGCGTGACCTGCACGAGGTGGCCCGGGAGCTCGACACCCTTGGAAAACACGTTCGCCTGGCCTGCCTGCACCACCACGTCTTGAACCCACCCGCGTGGGGCATGGGGTTGGCCCCGCTGCAGCCCGGCATGCGGCTACGCAACGCGAGACAGGTCTTCGCTCGACTCAGGGAGCTGGGTTTCCAGCTAGTCATGAACGGACACCGACACGTCGGCTATCGCTTCCATCCTCCCATGGCGCCCATGTTCCTCAGCTCCCCGTCCTCGACGATCGGCTGCAGGACCGGCGAAAGACCCTACTACTGGCAAGTCGAGGTGGACGGTCACGGTCTTCAGAAGGTCGTAGAGATCCCCATCCCGCCCGGATGACCGAGCGGGCTTCGGGTGCGTGCTGGCAACAGGGGAGGGGGAGGCCGCGTGGGAAGGGAACGAACCGACTCAGAGCTCTGCGACAAGGCTCCAAGAATTGAGCTTGCCCTTGTCCTGCGCCGCCTGATCCTTGATGGTCAGCTTCCAGTCTCCCTTGATGGGAGAACCGTTGAATGACGTCAACGTGAACGTTTTCTTGATGTCGTCCGCGCTTCCGCCCTCGCGCGAGTGGAGCACCTGCCGGGAGCCGCCGCGCTCGACGAGCACGGTGAGGTCGCCGACGTACGGGTGTGTGATGTCCACCGTGACCTTGAGCGCCTTGATGGTGCCCTCGTCCGTGATCGGAATCACCGAGGTCAACCCGGTTTGGTTGTTGTCCGGGATCGCGCCACCGGTCGTGCTGCTATAGGTCCGCTCGGCCGTGGCACCGCCGCCTGCGCTCGCCACCGAAAGCACGAAGTTCTTGAGCGCGCCTTTGTCGGCGTTGGCGTGATCCGAAATCTTCACCGTCCACACGCCCTTGGCGGACATGCCGTCGAATTCGCGCACAGTATAGGTCTCGTTGATGTTGTCCGTTCCTCCGCCCGTCCGATCGTGGAGCACCACCTCGGTCCCATCCTTGCTCAACACCACCCGCAGATCGCCGATGTACGTGTGATCGATCCCGAGCTTGACCTTGAGCGCGCCGATCTCGACGTCTTCGTCCACGGTCAGGGTGTGGGTCACGCCCGTCGCGTTGTTGTCGGGGATGGCGACATTGACGTCCCCGCCGAACTCGGTGACGTCACCGCTCGGGGCGGGGTCGTCGGTCTTGCGTGACATCTCGAGCAAGTGCTTGACGTTCGAGGTGTTGATGCTGGGGTTGCCGCCCAACCCCTGCGTGGGCAGCCAGAGGAAGTCGGGGTGATTCTTGATCGAGGTGCCGACCCACTCGCCGCCGATCACCAGACCGTTCTGGTCGAGCTCGATGATCATTTCGTAGCGGTCGGTGCGCGTGTAGGTCGCGATGGTCGGCGTGAGCGCGCCCTCGGTCGTGTTCGAAGACTCGGTGATGTAGTCCAAGTCCATGCGGATGAACCGCCAAGAGACGACCTTCGGGCTGGAGTACAGGTCCGCATAGCGACCATCTTGCAGGGTCTTGCCCAGCTTCTGGAGGGCCTGCTCCTCGGTCAGTGCGGCGTCCTCGTTGATCCGGTAGGCGAGCACGGGCTGGTTCCAAACCTGGTAATCGATCGTGCGGTCTTCGGCGAAGGCGCGCTTGTCCCTACCGAGCATGTTCGTCGCGACCACATAGATCGCGCCCGGATTGGTGTCCCGGCACTCGGGCTTGATGACGATTCCGGTCTCCGGGTGCAGATCGACGCCCTTCTCGTTGCAGCGCCCACCCAGCATCAGAGCCGAGGAGCGATCGTACTGCGCGATAAGCAGGGCCTTGATGTCCGAGACCGTGAACTCCACGCCGTTCATCGTCACAGGCCGCAACGGCTCGGGTTCCAGAATCGCAGCGGGAACCCACGCGTGGCACAGGCCCCACCACGTCTCGATCCCGTCGTAGTCATCGCCCCGGCACTCGTCGATCTTGCCGTCGCCGTCGTCGTCCTTGCCGTTGCGAGCGCGCCAGTTGCCCTTGTTCTTGTGCTGCCACGTGGCAGCCGGGCCGAGCTGGTTGTAGTAATCGTCGTGCTTGTTTTCGATCGTATCGTTCATGCCGCAGTCCGCGCTCAGGTCCACCGGCGATACGCTCATATTCGGCTCCCAGTTGTTGAAAGCCTTGTCGTACTTCTCCGTCGGAGATAGCTCGTTGCTGCCGTGGTAGCGGACGTTGATGGAGTCCTCGTAGTAGGACCAATAGTCCGAGGGCCACGGCGTCTGCTCAGCCCGACCTTGGTTGTACTGCTTGAGGTCTTCGTACTTGTAGTTGAAGTTGAGCTGGAACCGAGCGGGGTTATTCGTGGAATTCCACGCTTCCGCTTTCCCTTCGACCACCTTGCCGTCGTCCTCGGCCTTGCCGGGCTCGTCGCCCTCGTCCGGGGCGCTCGAGTCCGATGAGCATGCTGCCACCGCAAGAGCCGGAATCAGACCGAAAAGCATCATCGAAAAGGTCACTGATCGCATGGTTCCTCCCAATCACAAGCCGTTTCATTCACCGAGCAGGCGCAGGTTCCAGTCCTACCGAAACATCGCATGAGTGAGTACCTTGTGGGATACAGCGTCTCAAGAGAAATCGTCACCAAGGTACAAGATATTTTGGTGACCTTGCATTAGTCCGATCCCACCGCCGGCGCAATCGCGCAACCTGCCGGATTTCGAACAAATTGTCGGCCTAGGTGGTGGGGTGTGGGAAAGGTGGGGTTGGGGCGCTCAGTACTTGAACCCGCTTCCACCAATGAACTCTCGAAGCAACGAGATCTGGGGGACCGAAGTCTCGAAAATCGGCGCGAAATTCTGGACGAACTTCAGGAGCCGGTACGCCGCACTGAAGCTGGGGTGGTCCTGCGGTACCTCGAGCAGAAAGCGCTCCGCAAACAGCCGGAGCACCGCCTGCTCGTACACCAACGCCGAGTTGAACATCACGTCGGCACGCTCCTGATACGGGAAAATGTTCCGCAGCTCGCCCCGCCGGACCCGCGGCCAGCTGTCAATGGTGACCGCCGCCGGATAGCCCCGGAACATCCGGTCCCGGACAATCCGCCTGAGAAATCGGCTGTCCGAGGTGAAGATCCGGTTGTGATCGTCGATGCAAAGCTGGGTCAGCGCGCTGACGTACACCTTGAACTTGCTCTCGGGTGGGATCGACTCGGTCAGACGGTCATTCAAGCCGTGTATGCCCTCGACCATCAGAACCTGCCCAGGCTCGAGCTGCATCGGCGACCATCGGTCGGGCGCGACACGCGTCCCGGACGGGAAGTCGAACTTCGGCGTCATGACGCGCTCTCCCGCGAGAAGCTTGGCGAGCACTTCGTTGAACAAGGCGAGGTCGATGGCCTCGATGGCCTCGAAGTCGTATTCCCCGTCATCCCCGCGGGGCGTGTCCACGCGGTTGACGTAGAAGTTGTCCATCGACAGCGCGACCGGGTGGACGCCGTTTACCCGTAGCTGAAGGCTCAGGCGCTTGGCAAAGGTGGTCTTGCCAGAAGCGGAGGGGCCCGCGATGAGCACGAGACGGATCGGTTGCTTCGCCTGGGTAATCCGATCGGCGATCTCGGCCGTCTTCTTTTCGTGCAGGCCTTCCGACACGCGGATCACCTCCGCGGCCTCCCCGCGAATGATCAGGTCGTTCAACTGCCCCACGTCCTCGACCCCCGCGATCCGATTCCACTCCCGCGTCTCCTGGTAGACCTGGAACAGCTTCGGAGTGTCGTGGAACGGCTCCACCGAGGCCAGGTGCCCCCTCGGCGGGAAACGCAAGACCAGCCCGGGCGGGTAGTACTCGATCTGGAAGAACGGGAGGTGCTTCGCGCTCGGCGCCACAGGATAGCGATGGATGTCACAGAACTGCCCGCATCGCACGAGCGTGACGAAGGGCTCCCAGTGCGTCCTCATCAGGCGCAGCTTGTCCTTGAGCCCCAGCCGCTCGAACTCCGCACGCGCTTCCGCAATGCTCACCGTCTCCGTCGTCAACGCGACGTCCTGCTCCACCATCTGCCGCATCCGAGCCTCGAGCATGGCGACATGGCCCGCCGTGAACGTCTCCCCCATGTGAATCCGGTAGAAGTAGCCGTTGCCCAGCGCTTGCCCAATCGAGACCCGCGCCCCGGGAAACACTTCCCGCGCCGCCTCGAGCAACAACAGCGAGACCGAACGACGATACACCAGCACACCCTCGCGATGCGCGTACGTGACAGGGCGCACGTCCGTCGGCGCACAGATCGGGTGAGTGAGATCGACGCACCGGTGGTGCACCATGGCGGCAAGCACGGTCAGGCCCGAATCTACTGGTAGGTCCTGCAGAACGGCACCGACCGGCGCGCCATAGGGCACCTCCACGAACCCTCCGTTGACCTGCACCCGCACGAGGCGCGACGGTTTGATCGTCGTGGGGTAGCTGCGAGCGAAGGAGAGAGAGGAAGGAGGGGAAACGGGCATTCCAACGTCGGAAGGTCTGTCTCGCACGGGAGCCTCACTGCAAGAACGGGGAACGAACCAGGAAGAGCATCTCCCGTGTCCCTAGCCGATGCACCCAGTTCCCGCAACTCCCGGAGGTCCCGCTCCACGCCCTAGGACTTCGCGTAGGACTCGATCTTCGAAGGCTTGCAAAGGTTCTTCTTCTTGTGCGCCGCGCGACCGCACCTCGTGCACACGAAACGCGCGTCCGCGACCAGCCGTGCGACAGCTTCCACACCATCACAGCCGATGAGGGAGCACATGTGCCCCTCGTGACCCTTCTTCTTGCTCATGACTCCTCCGACATTCTCAACGGGTCAGCCGCATGAGGCGAGAATCGACCCGTGACAAGTCCTAGCGCGCAGGAAAGATGGAGGTCGCGCGACGCCCCGTGTCGTCGAGGTGCTTGAGGACCTTCATCAACGGGGACATGTGCTCGGTCTCCGCCGCAATGAATCCTTCCGCATTGAGCAGTCCCGCTGACGCGACGCGCAACGCTTCGTCCGGACGAACGAGAGCGTCGCGAATCGATCGGATCGTGGTGACCGGGAGCCGAATGCTCGCAGAGAGAACGTCGTTCGGGATGGGCCCGGCCATCGCGACGATCTGAACGTGGGCCGTGCCCCACGCCGCGGAACGTACGTGCTGGAGGTCGTGGTCGAGATGAGCGTACGTGGCTCCGACGTCGGCTTCCCCACGCAGAACGGCCTGCACGACAGCGGCGTGGGAGCCGTAGAACGTCTGTTGCCCGAAGGCGAAATTGAAGTCGATCTGCTGGGAGCGCATCCATGCCCGGATGACCAGGAAGCCGGCGGTGCTCTGAGGGTCCACCCAGGCGACGCGGGCGCCCTGCAAGTCCCGGATCGAAGACAAACCCGACCCGGCCCGCGTGAACAAGGCAGCGGCGTACCATGCCGCGCCCCCTCGAATGGGAAGAACGATGGGCAACGTGCGCCCAGCACTGGCGGAGCGCAGCGCCACCAGGGGCGGCAGCCACGCCAGATCCGCATCACCCCGGTTGATCGCCGCAAGCAACGCGCGGTAGTCCGTGAAGCCCTGTGCGGTGACCGCAAGACCCACCCGTGGCGCCAGCGCCCGGCAGAATGCGTCGAGCTGCGCCGAGGTCGGCCCCGTCGCCGACCCGCCAATCGACTCTGCCGGCGGAGTCATCGCGACGCCCACGCGAATCCACTGCGGAGGTTCGTCACTCAGCTCATCCAGACCGTCAGGTGCCCAACCCTGATTGCCCATGGAAGCTACCTATGGCGTGACCGCGCATCGCGGTCAACACCGGATCGGAACGAGTGCACGCTTCTGGATGAACGGAGGGCTCAGCTGTCGATCGCGATGCCGAGCCGCTGGCGAAGGGTCATGTACTGCTCGCTGATGGAGAACAGGACGAGCTCCCGGAGGCGGTCATTGTGGGGCACCGGAGACACGGACTCGTCCGACGCCTTGATCATGTCCGTGGCGATCTCAAGGTCGTGGGCAACCAGCAGCCCCGCTCTGTCGGCCGTGAGGTCGACCGCGGCGACCCAATTCTTGAGGTTCATGGCACCGCTGGACTGAAGCAGCTTGGAGACGAGGCTGGCCAGGCGCTCCCGGGCCGGTCCGGACAGATGGACCCCGAGAGCGTTGAGGTTGTCCGCAACGGGCCCCTCCAGATCCGGGGTGATGGGGAACTGGGGAGAATTCATCTTGATGGCCGCAAACACCCAGGCCTTCAACCCTGTCCCCGTCGGCACCAGGTGTCGAATGTAGAGTCCCGGCCGGTAGTAGGACAAGTGCCGCCCCACGATGAACGCGGCAGCCTGGTTGGGAACCTCCACCTCGAAGGCCGCCCGTCCCAGGACGATCGACGGGATTTGGGCATGCAGGAACGAGATTCCGCCCTCGTCGTTGATGTTCTGGAACGTGGGAGGAGGATCCATGCCAAGAACGCCGGCCGCATAGTAGATCGTCTGCGACATCGGGTACGGATGGAGCGACAGGTCGATCGCGTAGCGCGGATCGTAGCCCAGGTTCTCCAGCGTGTCCGCACGCGTTGCCAGCACCGCCGGCTCGATGACCGCCAGAAGCGCCGTCAGAATCGGGTCGGCGTCCGGGTGCACCAGGTTCTTCGTCCAGTCGTCTGCGCTCAACCGATCCTGCGCAGGCGCCGCCGTCTCCGACCGCATGCGACGGTAGAACCTGTCCTCGTCGGGTTCGGCGAGGTTGAGGACGGCGAGAGCCTGGCACAAGCACCAGGCGCCGTCGGCTCGCTTGGCCTCGGTGTAGAGACGGCGAAGCAGCTTGTACGGCTCGGCGTTGTTCGGGCTGCGGATGAGCAACCCTCGCTGGGCGGCCACGGCCTTCTCGAGGTACTCGGCCGGATTGGATGCATACATCTCAGCGAGAAGCCCGTTTCGCTTGGCGTTGTCCGGGTCGAGCATCTGAGCGGCCTCGAACGCATCGATGGCGTCGCTCACCCAGCCGAGCTTGTCCTGGTAGAGGACGCCGAGTGCGTCGAAGGTGGCCAACACGGTGTCGCGATCGTCCTTCTCGGTGGCGCGCTCGAGCTTGACCTTGAGGAGCTTCTCCACACCTTCGTGATCGCCCTTCTTCTCGCGTAGCTTGAGGCTCTCGGTGACGGCCGCTTCGAACTCCGGGTCCAGCTCTCTCACCTTGTCCAAGAACTCGAGAGCCTTGTCGATGTCCTCGAGTTGCTGGCCCGTCACGATCGCTGCCGTGTGGATGTACTTCGCCTTCTGCTTCGGGTCTTGAACGAAGTCCGCGAGCTTGAGCACGACCTCCACGAGCTTCGACCAGTCCTTGCTCTCCGAATACAGCTGCATCAACCGAGTCAGCAGCTTGCGGTCGTCTGGCCGCTCCTCCAGCGCCGCCATGAAGCTCTTGGCCGCACGCGTCCGATCTTCCAGCTTGGACGAACAGATCTCCCCGATGTCCACCAGCAACTGCACGCGCTCGTCCCCTTCGGCTACGTCCAGGCGGCGGTTCTTGACGCGGATCACGTCTTCCCACTCCCCCTTGGACTCGTGGACCTTCGCAAGAGCTGCGAGCGGATCTGCGGCCACCGGATCCATGTCCGCTGACTCCGTGAGGGACTTGATCGCGATGATCGCGTCACCCGCGCGCCGGGCCGACTCCCCGTGGCGGTAGAGCACGCCAGACTTGTCGTTGCCCACGAGCTTGTCGCCGAACCGGTCGAGGATGTCCTGATGAACCTGGAAGGCTCGTTTGGCTTCCCCGTGCTCGAACAAGATGCGGCCCGCGATGATGCTCGCATCCACGTCGTCCGGCGCGAACTCCAGAAGCTGTTCGCAGGAGGCGAGCGCCTTCTCCGACTGCTCCGTGCGCGCGAGGCTGGTGATGAATCGACGAAGCGTCGAGATGGCCCACTCCTTCGGGAGCTGCTCGAGCTTGGGAATCACGGCGGCGAAGTAGTGGATCGCCTCCACCGGGCGATCGTTCTCGTAGGCGAGATCCCCGAGGATGGCCGAGGCCTCGACCTGGTTCTCGTCGTACTGGAGTGCTTCCTTGGCCGAGATCTCCGCACGCGTCGCATCCTTGAGCCGGTTTCGCGCGAGCTTGGCCGCTTCAGCACAGAGCTTGGCCTTGACGTTGGGAGCCTCAGCGTACTCCCGCTCCTTCGAGATGAGCTCGATGGCGGAAGTGACCTCGCCGCGATCGAGATACAAGGCACGCAAGGCAGACGACGCAGCGGAAGCGCGGGGGTTCGCTTCGAGAGCGAGCCGGTAGCGGGCGATGGCCCCCTCCGCATCATCGCGCTCCTGAAGGAGTTTGGCCGCACGGATGTAGTGCTCTGCCTTCTCACGCGGCGTGCCTGCCTTCTCAGCGAGCGTCTCGATCGCCTGAAGCGCCGCCTGGGAGTCTCCGGATTGCTGCCGCAGCCCCGCGAGCGCCTCCAACGCCCCCGCGTGGCCGGGCTCCAGCTCCAGCACCTCCTCGTAGACCTTCATCGCGCGGGTCGGATCGTCCAGATGCTCAGACACCACGCGAGCAAGCGTCAGCAACACGTCCAGACGCTTGATCTTGTCCGTCTGCACCTTCAGGTCGCGCTCGTACACACTCGCGACGTCACTCCATCGGTCCAGAGCGCGATAGTGATGGGCCAGCGCCTCGAGCGTTGCGCTGTGGGCAGGGTCGACGTCCAAGATCTTCTCGAGCGCTCCCGCAGCCGCAGCGTGGTCGAGGAACTCTTCTTCGTGCAGCTTGGCGATCCGTTCGAGGTGCGTGATCTTCTGGCGCGGCGTCCCCGCAATCTTGATCTTTCGGTCCAGGGTCGAGAGCAGCTCCGCGTAGTGGTTGCTCTTGGTGTAGATGAGGTCGAGCGCGTCGAGCGCACCCCGATTCGCCTCGTCTACCTGCGTGGCGAGCTCGTAGCAGCGCACGGCTTCGCTGAAGTCCTTGAGGTTCGATTCGAAGATCCCTCCAGCGCGCACGAGCAGATCAGAGGCCTGGGCGCCTGAAAGCGTTCCCGCCTTGTGCTCGAGGATCTTAACCAACCCTGCGTGGTTTGCCTCCTTCTCGTAGATCCGAAGCAGCGCCTCCGACGCCTTCTCGTGCGACGCATCCTCTGCCAGCACCTGCTCGTAGAGCTCCTTGGCCTTCGCCGGCTCCCCGAGGCGCGACTCGAGCAACTCGGCCGCGTCCACGTGGAACTCGCGCGACCGGGCCGCGCTGCTCGCCGCCTCCGCGCGACGCATCATGACTTGGCCGAGTTCCACGTACTGCTGGCTCGACCGGAACAAGGAGGCCATGCCTTCGAGCGCCCCGTCGTTGGTGGGATCCGTGGCAATCACCGCCTGGTAGCAAGGCAACGCCGCATCGTGCCGGCCGAGGCGCTTGCCGTACCAGTGGCCCAGGCGCAGGAACAACAGGTTCTTGTGCTCCACGGGAATGTCAGTCTGGGTGGCCTCGGCCATGATCGCCATCGCCTCCCCCAGCACGCTCACATCCGTGCCCGCCACTCGCTCGATCGCGTCGGCGTACTCTGCGTGCTTGGGAGACTCCGTGAAGGCTTGCGCATAGGCAACGACCGCCTGCGTGGCGTCTTCGAGCTCCGACGCATACAGCCGTCCGATCTCGGCCATGGCTGCAGCCTTCTCCTCCGAGTCGGTCGCATGCTCGATGCGCGCAAGCAGCATCTCCACGACATCCTCGAACTTGCCCAGCTGTCGCCGAACTTCCTCGAGCGCCGCATCCGCGATGTCGTCGCTGGCGTCGATTTCGACGATCCATGCGTAGACCTTTTCCGCTTCCTGCAGGTCCTTGAGCTTGGATTCGTACAGGCGCGCGGCGCGGAACAGCAGGCTCTTGCGAACCTCTTGTCCCTCCCCCTCTCCGGCTTCGATTTGATCGGCAGCCATCACGAACGCTTGCGCGATCTTGGCGATGTCGCCTCCGATCTCTGCGGCCTCGTCGAGAGCTGCCGCAGCGGCCTCGTCGTCAGGGGAGACCACGAGGGCGTCGATGCGTTCGCCAAGCGCCTCGTCCGTGATCTTCGCCGCCGCGTCCTTGTCGTGCGCAGCCGCGCGGCCCAGGGTCTCGAAGGCCTCGAGAACCGCCCGTGCGTCCTTGGGCCTCTTGTCGGGATCGCGAGCCAGCAAGGTCGTCACGAAGTCCGCCACTTCCTTCGTCACCCATCCCCGCGGGGCGGCCGTGTTCGCAGGCTCGGGGTCGCGCGTCAAGTGAGCGATCGCGAAGTCGACCCCGGGCTTGGCTGGAAACAGCGGCTTGCCCGTCAGAACCTCGTACATCACCACGCCGAATGCGTAGACGTCAGAACGCTTGTCCGCGGCTACTCCCCGGAGCTGCTCAGGAGCCACCGTCTTGGCATCACCAGGCACCACGAAGACGTCTTCGCCGGTAGGGGAGGAGCGGAGCAGGCGCAACCGGTCCAGGGCGGGGTCGAGCAGCACGACCTTCTGCTTGCCCGGCTCCGACCCGCGGGTCAGCAACAGGTTGGAGAGCTTGATGTTCCCGTGCACCAGGCGGTGCTCGTGGATGGCAACCAGCACGTCCAGCAATCCTCGGAGCAAGGAGCGGGCTTCGTTAATGTGCATCGGTCCACTGCGAGCCGTTCGCGCAGCCACGCTTTGCCCCTCGACGTGATCGTAGGCCACGAAGTCGAGCCCCTCCTGGCTGCCCACGAACATGCCCGTGGGCAGGCCCTCGTGCTCTACCCGTGCGTGAAGCCGAACCGCCACCGCAAACCGGGCGAAAGCTCCTCGGTCGCGCACCAAACCGGGCCGCAGCACCTTGAGCACCAACTCTCGCTCATCGCGCTTGGCAAGGTACACGGAACCGGAAGTCCCTGCCCCGACCTTGCGGCGGATGCCGAACGAACCGAACGAGGAACCCGCCGGTAGCTCCTGCTCCGCTCCAAGGCCGAGCATCACCTTCTGAAGGACCTTTCTGTCGACATCCGAACGGAGCGCCGCCAATGCGTCCAAGAGCGCTTCCACTCTCTCCGTTGCCACACAGCGGTCCACCAGCGCTTTCGCAAACGCAGCCTTGGAAGCCGTGCCTCCCACTTCGTCCGGAGACATCCCCAGAATGTCTCGCGACGTGTCCATCAACTCCTCGAGATCAAACAGGCGCTCGAGCTCACCGCGCAGAGTGTCCTTGTCCATGTCCAGCTCATCGCGTGGTTTCCCGCCACGCGCGTCGGGTAGGGAGGCGCAACCAGGGTGGCGAATCCTATCGGAAACCGAGTGCGCTTGAACATGACTTCCGCCAAAAAGCGCGCCCGGTCGGCCCCGAAAAGGTTGTACCTTCCCTTGGCTACCATCGCGATTTCGTGGCAATCTCACGCCGTGTCCAAGCTCCCCCTCTTCCTGGAACGCGGGCTTCCCGTTCTCATCCTCGTCGTGGCGGCCATCGGCGCCCCAGCTCTCATGCTCTCCCAGGAAGGCCTCCCGCGATTGCGTACCCTCAAGGCCGAAATGACTCAGGTCGAGGCCGAAAACACTGAACTGACGGAAAATATTCGACAGCTGCGCGTCGAGGTCGAAAAACTGAAGCGTGACCCGAAAGCCGTCGAGCGAATCGCGCGCGACGAACTGGGGCTCGTACGAAACACAGAAGTCGTATTCCAGTTCCCCCCTCAGCCGTGACAGCGGCCACGGCGACGTCTATCGTCGAGCCGTGTCCATCGAGATCGCCCGCCGCTTGCTCGCCTCCGGCAGCATGACCAGCGCCCAGGCCCAAGCTGCCCTGATGCTGCATGCCACGCGGTCCGTTCCGCTCCTGCGGGCCTTGCGCGACAGCGGCGTGTCCTCCGTGGCGATCGACCGCGAGAGCCATCGCGCCGATGTCCCGCGCCTACAACACGTCGCACCGCTCCATGACGTCGTCGAATGCCTGCCCATCGGCATGTGCGATCAATTCCTCGCCATTCCCGTCCGGGTCGACGCCATGACTTCGACCGTCGACGTCGCCATGGCGGACCCTTTCGACGCGCATGCGCAGCAGGAGTTCGCGTTCCACCTCGACGCGCCCGTTCGCGCCGTCCACGCTCCTCTTGCCGTCATCGAGCGGGCCCTAGAACGGCTCGCAACCGCAGGTCCTGGGCCGCGACAGCGTCTCCGAACCCCCGCTCTCGGGTCGGCAAGTCCCCGTTTCGACGCCCCGACCATCCAGTCCTCGTCCGATGTTCCCATTCCTCTCGTGCGAAGGAGCCGAAGCCCCGTCATGACCGACGACGCCGAAGACGCGGGCCGGATCACCCGGGATGCGATCGTCCTGGACCCGGGCTCCCTGCCAGCGGCGCGTCCAAGCCTAGCCGACCTGTCCGCGAGCGCGCTGGACGGCGTGGCCATCGAGTCGCTTCACGTCGTCATTCCGCGAAGCGCCGCGTTGCCCCAAATCGAGGAGGCCCCCGAGACTCTCCCCCTGTTCACGAAGACCGTGGTCGGACTCGAGTCTGCGCTCGACGACCTCGAAGGCGCATCCACGCGAGATGGTATCGTGCTCGCCGCCCTTCGGGGCATGGTACCCGTCGCGAGGCGGGTGGGGGTCTTCGCCGTTCGTCGCGACGCGTTCACAGGCTGGGCTTGTACGCCTTCGTTCGCGACGGCTGATGAGTTCAGAGGGATCCGGATCGAGCGTCACCAGGATTCGGTGTTCTCTCATGCCGCGTCGGAGGGGTGGTACTTCGGGGCGATCCCGAGGAACGCGGTGCATGAGCCGCTGCACACGCTCCTGTCGCACGTGGACACGGAAGTGACGATCGTGGCGGTTCGGATTCAGGGGAGGGCGGCGATGCTGATTCTGGGTGCTCAGCTGATCGACACCCTGATCGCGACACGTACGGCGGAGCGCGTGGCGCATGCAAGCGCGAAGGCGCTGCTCCGAGTCCTCCGCTCCGAGAAGCGGCAAGACAGGTGACCCATGAAGCAAAGTACCAAGCAGTATGAAGACGCGAGGAAGGCCTGGGCCGACGGACCGCTGGCGCGGGCCAAGTCCAAGGCACGACCCCGCCCCGAGCCGGGCCTTCTCGCCGGGTCGTTCGATCCCCCCGACCTGTACGGTCCAGACGACCTTGATGCCATCGGATTCGACCCCATCCAGGACCTGGGGCTGCCCGGTGAGCCGCCGTACACGAGAGGCGTCCAGCCCAACATGTACCGTGGGCGGTTCTGGACCATGCGCCAGTACGCCGGGTTCGGCACCGCCAAGGAGTCCAACGAGCGCTACCGCTACCTCCTCGCTCAAGGACAAACCGGGCTGAGTGTCGCGTTCGACTTGCCCACCCAGATGGGCATCGACTCCGATTCGCCTCGGGCTCGAGGAGAAGTCGGTCGTGTTGGCGTGGCCATCGACTCCATCGAGGACATGCGCGTCCTGCTCGCAGGCGTCCCCCAGGACCGCGTGTCCACCTCCATGACCATCAACGCCACCGCAGCCGTGCTGCTGTGCCTGTACATCGCCGTCGCCGAAGAGAAGGGCGTCCCTCGGGACGTCCTGCGCGGCACCATCCAGAACGACATCCTCAAGGAGTACATTGCGCGCGGTACGTACGTCTTTCCCCCTCGTCCGTCCCTGCGCCTGATCGCGGACATCTTCGCCTTCTGCGGGGCAGAAGTCCCCAAGTGGAACACCATCTCCATCAGCGGATATCACATGCGGGAAGCAGGGTGCGATGCCGCCCAAGAGGTCGCCTTCACCCTCGCGAATGGCCTCGAGTACGTCAAAACCGCCGTCGCCGCAGGCCTCGACGTCGACGCCTTCGGCGAGCAGTTGAGCTTCTTCTTCAACGGCCACAACAACTTCCTGGAGGAAGTCGCCAAATTCCGCGCCGCTCGACGCATGTGGTCCACCTACATGCACGACCGCTTCGGCGCCAAGTCCCCGCGGGCGCGAGCCCTGCGGTTCCATTGCCAGACCGCCGGCATGACCCTCACCGCCCAGCAACCGCACAACAACGTCGTGCGAGTCGCCGTCCAGGCTCTCGCCGCCGTGTTGGGCGGATGCCAGTCCCTGCACACCAACAGCTTCGACGAAGCTCTCGGCCTGCCCACCCAGCAGAGCGCCACCATCGCCCTGCGCACGCAGCAAATCATCGCCCACGAAACAGGTGTCGCCGAGTTCGTGGATGCTCTCGCCGGCAGCTACGCCGTCGAGTCCCTGACCCACAGGATCGAGCAGGAAGCCAAGAAGTACATCGACCGGATCGACGACCTAGGCGGTTCCGTTTCGGCGATCGAGCAAGGCTACATCCAGCGAGAAATCCAGAATTCCGCGTACCAGTATCAACTCGACATCGAGCAGAAGCGTCGGGTGATCGTCGGCCAGAATGATTTCCTCAGCGACACGGAAGCCGTGCCCGTCCTCAAGGTGGACCCCAAGGAGGAACGCGCTCAGGCCGACCGACTCAGAGCCGTCCGGGCGAGCCGCGACGAGACTACGTGGGCGTCCACCCTCCGCCACGTGGAGGCCGCCGCTCGCCGAACCGACAACCTCGTGCCCCTCATCCTCGATGCCGTCAAGGCCGGCGCCACCGTCGGGGAAGTCAGCGACACCCTTCGCGCGGTCTGGGGCGAGTACACCGAAGTCCTGACGATCTAGAACACACGCTCAGCCACCGTGATCACATCCCCCGACTGAAGGGGGATGTCCGGGCTCCTGCCCTCGGTCCCCATCCGCTCGAAGGGCGACCGGCGGATGCTACATCACGCAACTCACACAGCTTGGAGGGACTGTGATGATTGGGTTTTCCGGATAGTCCGAGGGTTCCTCGGGAATGTTGGGGTCGATGTCGACCGAAACCCTCGAATCGCCCACGAAGCCAGCTTCCACGCCGATGCACTGATTCGCTTCCGCCGACAACTGGACCACACGCTCCTTGAGGACGACGAGGAGGGTGTACCCGTGCGTGGCGAGTTCTTGGTCGTTCAAGCCAACGGCTTCGCTCAGAGACTGCGAGCGCTCTCCGGCGGCCCGACGAGCAATGTTCATCTGGGAGAGCTTGTCATCGAGGCAGAGAACTTTGACGACATCGCGCTCTTCCTTGGCCTCCTCCAGCATCCTTCCGACGTCGCGCCGTGCCGCGTCCAGGCCATCGAGGATCTTGGTGGCTTCCGTTGCCATCTCTTGCGGAGTGAGCTGCACTTCGCGGGTCATTTCGGTGGAGGAGTCCTCTGCGTTGGTGAGCCCATCTTGGGCGTGAGCAGATCCCAAGACTCCAGCCACCGTCACAGCTCCAACCCAACCAAACCTCAAGAAGCCGCGAAATCGCATCCTATTCCTCCCGGCGCGTGTCCACGTAGGACCGTGAAACGGTAGGTGTCCGGTGCTACGCTGGAAGTTTCGATGCCAGGACGGCGGTGAGGGTTCAGACGGCAGCGAAGTTTGTGGGTGGGACTACTTCTGCTGGACGAGGGTGACAGGGATGTTGATGGTGGCCGCGCCGCCCTCGGGGGGATCGAACGTTGCCGACCGCACCCGGTTGGCGATGCAGTTCGCGACGTCGGAAGAGATGCTCCCGCTCGGCGTCGCGGAGACGGACTGGACCTCGCCGCCGGGGCCGACCCGGGCCGACACGCTCACCCTACCCGTCATGTCAGGGTTGACGCTCAACCCCTGCATGTAACATCGGCGGAACCCAGCGGACATCCGGGCAACGACGGCCTGGGCGTTCCCAACGGAGCCGCCGGCAACCGAAGCGCTGGCTCCCACGACCGGTTTGGGGCCTGATACCTTGGTGGCCGTGCCAGCGGTTGCGGGACCGCCGCCTCCGGTCTGTCCGATCCCGGCCAGGCCGCCACCACCGGATCCGGGACGGATTGCGCCACCGCCCCCTCCTCCGATGTTGAGGCCGCTGCCGCCCGAGGCTCCGATTCCCGCCCCAGACGCCGCTGCCGCCTCGAGCGCGCCCGTCGGGACCTCGCCACTGCCCAGGACTCCCGCTGTGGCCGTGCCGCCACCGGTCAGAGCCCCCAACGTCGCCATTTCGAGTTGATCGAGTTCCTTGGAGAGCCCAGCGAACTCGGAGTTGGAGAGTCCGCCCGCACCCTTGCCCGGGCCGCCGGCGGCCGGGCCCTTGCCCTTGCCCGCCCCCTTTGCCTCTGCAGCAACTTCTGTCGTCCCCGTGTTGGTCTCCGTGCCTACCTCAGGCGTCTCGATCGGGGGCGGGGGAGGGATATTCCTCACGCTGTCAAGAAGACCGGCGATGGCAACCTCCTCGTTCACAACTGGATCCATCCAGTCCGAGTAGAGCATGCCGACCGCTCCAAAATGAAACAGGAAGGAAAACGCCGCGATGATCGTGAATCGCCAGTCGATCTGAGAGGAGATGCCGGACTGCACGGACATCGGCAGCTGCGGCTTCGGTTGCACCGGCGGAGGCGCAACGAACTGGAACAGGAACGTGATGTCACCCATCACGACCTTGCCACGCGCTTCTTCCGTGAGTGCCACCTGGTACGCCCCCTGCGGACCGCGACGCGCCTGGGCCTTCAATCCTTGCAGATCGGCAATCCCTGTCTGCATGGCGACGCGACCCGTCATCCCATCGAGGTAGTTCAGGTGGTATTCACTGCGCTTCTTGTCCGTTCCCACGAGCTCGAACAACCGGAAGGTTGGCGGCAGTCCGGGCGCATTGAC
Source organism: uncultured Polyangiaceae bacterium (assembly GCA_964488865.1). Taxonomy (GTDB): domain Bacteria; phylum Myxococcota_A; class Polyangia; order Polyangiales; family Polyangiaceae; genus MWCO01. The sequence continues at coordinate 116,216 of CAZAWR010000012.1, forward strand.
CACGAACATGTTCTTCTCGCTCGGACCCACCGTCACGTGCGTCCGTTGCTTGACCACACGCTCCTCGATCACGCGTCCGGCCTGTACGAGGCCGATCCGCAGGACCTTGGGACCCGTCGCCTGCGGCAAGGCACGCATCACCGCCGTCATCTGTCCCGGACGACTCTTCGAGGGTCCCGCGTAGGGCTGGGTCATTTCCACTCCTCCAAGCTTGCCTCGCAACTCTCGCACTCTCTCGCCCCGGACGCAAGACGACGTCTCGGTCGAGGGCCTCCAGGGGCACGTTGGCACTCCGACAGCAAATTTTCGTTCAGGTTCCTCATTCGATGCTTTTCCTTCACCCTCCTTGGGCGTCTGGCCAGCTCGCTCGAATCAGATCCTCAACCCAACCGTCCAGCTCCTCTCGCTTCCGGCGCACCAACCGCTGCGCTTCCCTGCCGGCCGCGAGCGTCGACAGGACGCCTGCAGCACCCATCGCGAAGACGTCCACCACCGCCGTGGTCAGGCCCTGACCCGCCATGAATAACCACGCTGCACCAATCAGGCACCCGAACACCGCGATTCGCGCGCACGCCGCGTACGTCCTGGTGTTGGCGGACAGCCGACCGTCCACCTCCAACAGAGCCGCATTGGCCTCTGCTCGGGCCTCCTCGAACGACCGAGCACGCACCAGAGCCCGCACGAGGTGGGTCTCCCAGGCATCCGCCTCAGCCCGCATCGCGCGTTCGAGACGAGCCACTCCCCCTGCGGGCCCCTTCAACCCTCGACGAAGCAGCGCTGGCTGTAGATTCAGCGCCGTGGAGGCGAGCTGCAGCTCTCGAACCGCCCAAGAGGTCGCGAAAATGCTGCAGCACGAGGCGACCAGCAGGGCCGTCACGTCTCAGAAGGGCTCCTTGTAAATGGCTTCCTCGATCCTGCCCAGGAACGGCTGCCGTAGCTCCGACAGCGTGATCTTGGGCCGAATCCTCGCCACGTCGACCGCCGCGATCGGCCGCTGCACCCGCCCCACGATGGTCACCTCGTTGAGCGTGATCACTCGGCCAGGCTTCTGCGCGAACGCCGTCGAAGCGGTGGAAACTAGCAGAAGCCCGACAGCTGCGGCAAGAATGGAACACTTCATCGGAGACCTCCTCATGTCATCCACTTCCCGCAGGCGCCGCCGACCCAGCAGGGGCGGCAGGGGCCGGTTGCTTGGACTCGGCTTCGACCATGGCCTTCTTTGCCTTGGCCCGAATGATCAGTTGCTCCACGTCGCTTCCGCGGGGGTCGACGGAACGGCCCCTGAGTTCCTTGTACTTTTCGAGCGACACGAGGGCGGCATCGACCTGCTGCAGTGGCGTCTTGCCCGGGAAGTTGTCCGAGAAGAGGTAGAGCAGGCCCAGGTTGTAGTGAATGTGGATCAGGCTCGAGTCCTTCGCGAGTACCCAATCGAACTCACGCTTGGCGTCGGCAGGGCGCCCCATCAGGCGGTGCACATCCCCTAGGTTCAGGTGGGCGACCAGGTTCTCGCTGTTGTACCGCAGCGCACGTTCGAGCAACGGTTGGGCCTTGGTCGCGTTTCCCGATTCGAGGTAGTAGGTGGCCAACTGCACGCCGGCGTCCACCATGTCCGGCCTCCGCTGAAGGACCGCTTCGAGCTCGTTGACGGCCGCGGCCCGATGGCCGTCTTCCTTCAGGATCAAGGCTCGGAGAAGGCGGGCCTCGACGTTCGTCTTGTCTCTCGGGGGGTTGTCCGGACCGAAGCCGTCGAGGATGGCCTGAAGGGCGTACTTTGCGAGGTCGAGGCGACGGTTCCGGAAGTGGTCGCGGGCGAGCGTGACCATCGCCGGGGCGTAATTCGGGTTGGCTTTGAGTGCTTCCTGGGCGAGCTTCTGCGCGCTGCCGGTGTCCCGCTGTATGGACTTGACCTCCGCCAGGGCAGCGGCGACGGCAGCGGACTTGGGCATCTTGGCGTGTCGCTCGGTGAGGAACTGGTCCGCCTCGGTCGTGTTTCCCCGGCGCGCGAGCAGCAAACCGTAGGCTGTGATGGCTGGCTCGTAGTCCGTGACGATGGTGAAGGCTTGCCGGTATCTCGCGAGGGTGTCCGCATCGCCGAGGCGTTCGAGGACGACGCCGAGGGAGTAGTGCGCCTGGTAGGCCTTGGGGTCCTTGGAGATGGCTTCGAGGAAGAGCTGCTTCGCCTGGGCGAGCTCCCCGCGCCCGAACGCGTCCAGAGCCTGCATATAGGGACCCTTGGCGTCCTCGTTCATCTTGGGACGCTCAGCGATCGGGGCATCGGCCGAGGAGGGGGCATCGGAGATTCCCACCTGAACCCCTTGAGCGGTTGCGACGGGTGTGCCGGCGGGGCCTGTCTGTTCTCCGTTGGGTAGGTTCCCAGGGCTTTCGGCGCCGCCTTGCTTGCCGCCACAGGCTTGAAGCCATCCGGCAACGAGCAAGGGGACCGCGGCGACGATGAGAGTGCGCACGGGCTTGGTGTTCATCATGGCACCACGGGGAGCGGATGGGGGACCGGGTCGACTTGGGGTTGGTCGATGATGCCCGGTCGGCTCTGCAAGAACATGCGGTCGGCGTAGGTGAAGCCAGACACGCCCTGGGAGTATTCACGTAGCTTGGCGTCGCCGAGCACGTCCGTGAAGAAGGCGAGGCGCTCGACCGCGCGGTCGACTGCGGGGTTCGAGATGTTGTACCTGCGTCCGAGAGCGACGGCCTCGACATAGCGGGTGACCATGACCTTGTCCGCGTCGGTCAACTCTCGGTCCCGGGTTTGTCGCCAGACATTCTGCCGGTTCGTGCGGAACTGGTCGGCCTTGTCCTGGTGCTCGGGGTCATCGCTCGCCTCGAGTTTCTTGAGCAAGGTCTCCTCCTTGTCGGAGAAGAGCTTGAGAGCCGGCTCGCGAGCATTGTACAGGCCCGACCGCAGGGAGTCGTAGAGCGAGCCCTGCCGTGAGCGTGCCGCAACCGCCCACTCTGGCGACACGTAGGCGTCGATGACCCGCTGGAGCCTGTCGTGGTAGCGCTTGGCGTCGCCAGCGTCCGCCCGGTAGTCCTTGATGACGTCGACCGTGGTGCCCTTGTACCGATGGTGTCCGGTATCGTAGTCGAACTTTTCTCGGATCTCCTGGTCGAGGAGCGTGTACTCCGCCTCGGCGGCCATGGCGGCTTCGGGGGTCGACAGCGCCGCGCTCTGTCCGTCCTTCTTTGGCGCGACCGACTTCCACTGATCGAAAGCTGCGATGGTCTTTTTGTACCAGTCCTGGTGCTGGTTGCCTCCGCCAGCCTTGTGGAGCTTGGCCGCGTTGTAGGAAGCGACCACCACGTACTTGGCGGCTTCTCGGTTGTTCCTGTTGCGGGCGTGGTAGGCGGTCATGGCGGCCAGCGCACGCTGTCGTGCAGCGCGGTTCGCTCCCTCGTCGCGCCCGCGTTCGTCCCACTCGTTCATTTCGGCGCGGGCGACGATGAACTCGGCTTCGGCCTTTTCCTCGGCGCTGGGGCCGAGGTTGAGGAAGCGTTTCTGGACTGCGGCTGTCTTGGCCTTGTCGCCCATGTTTGCGTACAGGGTGAGCGCGAGCTTTGCGGCTTCGCGACGGTCCTTCTGCTCGAAGCGTTCGATCTGGCTGATCGTGTCGTACTGCTCGGCTGCGCGCCGGTAGTTGAAGAACAGGACGTAGGAAGCGGAGAGGGCGTCGTGTGCCTGCTTGAGGTACTTGACGCGCTCCGCGTACTTCTCGGGGTCGGGGGGGACGGGAGGTGTGGCCTTGGGGTCGCCCTTCTGGAGCTTGGTGAGCGTTTTCTCGTCACCGTACTTGTTGATGAAGAGCTCGTACATCTCGATGGCCTTGTCGTACTCGCCGACCTGCTTGTACGCGATGGCGCCGTTCATGGCGGCCTCGGGGGCCTCCCTGCGATCCGGTGCGTTCTCGAGCGCCTTTCGGTAGAGCGCGGCGGCCTTCCGCCACGTTTCATTGCGCTCGGGTCCGTCAGGCATGCCTTGGGCTTTCTCGAACGCCTTGCGCGCGTCTCGATAGGCGGCTTCCTGGAGTGTGGGGTTGATGAGCAGCGTCTCTGCGGTCTTCTGCTCCTCACTGACGGCGCAGCTCTTGCCCTTCTGGGCTTCGGCGAGCTTCGTGCTCTGGTCGATGTCCCCTTCGAGGTTGCTCATGGTGAGCAAGCGCTCCCAAGCGCGGTAACCGTAGTCCGACTTGCCGCATTCCTTCTCGTAGATGGGCGCGTAGCGCTTCTTCGCCTCGTCGAATTGCCCATAGAAGAAAAAGGACTCGGCGATCTGGAAGGCGAACATCGGGGCACGCTTGTTGACGTCCTGAAGCTCCGGGACGGCCTTGATGTACTCTTCCTGGGACAGGTTGCGGAACCGAACCGCTGGCGGGAGATCCTTGCGAACCACCTTCTTCGCGTCGCCCTCCCCCGAAATCTCGAGTTCGGTTCTGTCCTCGAGACCGCGGGCCCCACTGGATTCACGGAAGACACGCTGCCGGTCATCCTGGACCAAGAACGCGACGTTCACCGCGTAGTAAGCAGCCACCTCCAGGCGTCGGTCGTCCTCGTTGGAGTCGCGGACCTCGACGGCTGACTTGCGCGCGCGCAGCACGTCACCGACGAGCGGGGACTGGCCGGCCAGGACTTTGGTGTAGACGATCCAGTGTCTGGCGTCGGCGAGCCAGAAGCGAGACTCGTAGGCGTCGGGCGCGTTTTCGTCTTGGCCGAGGTAGGCGTCCCATGCGCGTTCCGCGAGCTTGAACTCGGCGAGGGTCTTGTCGAGTTGAGCGTTGCGTTCGTTCGCGTCGCCCATTTGCTCTCCTTCTTGGAGGAAAGCACGGGCTCGGTTGGTGTGCTCGGCGGCGGCGCGCTGAAGGCCGCCAACCACGAGTCGCTCGGCCATTTGAATGGCCTCGGGGTCGTCGCGGTTGGCGTCGACCCACGGGGTGTTGCCCACGTAGGCGGCGAGCTTGCTGCGCGCCTCGAGTGCCTTGGCAGCGTTCTCCTTGCGATCGACGGTGCCCTCGCGAGACTGGCGGGTGAGCTCGTCGTAGGTGTCTGCGATGCCGGCCTGAATTTCGGGTGCTTCCCGGTGCATTGGCCACTTGGCGATCATTTTCTCGGACAGATCGATGCGATTGTGCAGCTGGTTGAGCTCCTTGTATTCGAGCGCCAGCGCCTTGTAGACTTGGAAGGTCCAGAGCTTGTCCTGTGGGATGAGGCTGGGGTCCTGGACGCGGTCGATCGCGACGCGCATCTTGGTTTCGATCACCGTGGGATCGGTCTCGAGGTCGAGCACGTCAGAACGGGGAATGAACGGCTCTGCGGCCTGGGGCCCGGCGAAGTCTACGTACGTGAGGGAGCCTGCGATGTAAGTGTAGGCTTCGGAGCGGAAGTCGGCGCCGGGATCCCCGGTCTTCTTCTCGATCTCGTCGGTATAGTGAAGGAGCTCGACGAACTGGCGTGTGGCGGCTTCGTAGCGCTGCTGCTTGAAGAAGGTCCAGGCGAGCTTGTACATGGACACGCCGTACAGCACGCCCTTCTCGTTCTGTGCCGCGTTCATGGACTTCTGGTAGGCGGTCGCGGCGCGGTTGAAGGCGTAGGGGCCGGCTTTGGGGTCCGCCTCGTCGAAGTACCAGTCGCCGATTTTCCACCAGACCTCGGCGACGTAGCGAGGGTCTTCCCCCTCCTTGATGTCCTGCGTTAGGTGCGTGCACGTGTCCGGAAACGGATTCGCATAGGAACTCTCTGAGTCCCCCGGGTTGGGGGCTGGCCGTCCGCGACGGGGCTTCGGATCGCCGGAGAGGCTCTCCGGGGATGGGAAGCGATGTCGCCACCCGACCCAGTAGTCTGCGTCGCGATCCTGCGAGACGTTGCCTACCACGTCCTTGTCGGGGTCGTTGGGGTCTGTGGCGACGGGATAGGGGTAGTGGTTGATGCAGACGAGGGCTCGCCAAACCTGCTGAGCTTCTTCCAGTCGCTCCGAGTCGTACAAGGCGTGTCCGAGGTAGTAGTAGACGGCCGCAAGCTCGTTGTACGCGGGGAATTCGCGGATGATGCGCTTGTACAGGGCGATGGCGGGCTTCAGGTCGTCCGTGCTGATGTCCGTCATGTTCTTGGCGCGCGCCCTCTCATCGTAGAGCGCTGCCAAGCGGAACATGGCGTTCGGGGTGGCTTCGGGATCGGCTTTTTCCCCAGCGTACTTCTCGATGAACGCCTCGAGCTTCTGGATGGCCTCGGCTCGGGCCTTGTCGAGAGCGGTCCGCTCGGAGGAGATCTGGTTGTCCAAGCTCGAGAGCACGCGGCGGCGCTGCTGCTCGTAGTGTTGGCGGACGATCCCCGTGATCGCATCCCGGTAGTCCTTGGCGTCCGCTTGGTAGGTGTCGGCCTCCCGTTGGAGCTGTTCCAGGGCGCGGATCTGCTCGGGCGAAGGGGGCGGTGGCGGTGGTGCCGATTGTCGAGCTGCGGTCGGTCCACGGGCGTCGTCGCCCCCCATCGACAGGGACCCGTCCGGGTTGAACAGATCCGCCAGCGTGTCGTCAATGGGGCGTTCGACCGCCGGGTTCGCCCCGGCCGCCGCAGCTGCCGTGGCCGACTGCGAGTGAGCCGTCGTTGCCGGGGCCACGGCCAAGACACCCGCAAGCAAGACCAACGCGGCCGTTCGGGCCGCGTGTCTCCGTCGAAAGCGCGTCATGCGTTCGCTCCGTGCAAGGTCACACCTGCCGGTTTGACCGATGTCATTCGTCCACCGCGTCATCGAGCACTTCTCGCAGTTCCTCGTCGAGCAAGCGCTCGGAACGTGCGCGCTCCGACTGGAGCTTTCGCACCCTAATTAGCTGCTCTTCTCGAGCTTCCCATGCCTCTTCGGTGATGCCGACATCCGCGCGCATGACGATGCCACGCAGACGGTCACGCACCAGGCCGAAGTTCCTCATCGCGACCTCGCCGACGACCATGCGAGCCTCCTGATCGAGCAGTTGAAGCTGCGCACCGTAATCGACGATCTTGGATTCCTCGGCGGCGATGGCGAGCAAGAGCGCCTTGGATTTCTGATCGACTTTCCGGTTGATGTCGGCCAAGGCAGCCTCGTAGCGGGCCTCGACCTCGTCCGCGGATCGAAGCACCGGAGCTATCCGTCGGGCGTAGGCCGCCGCAGAGGAGCCTGCACCACCGCGCGCGGCGAGGTCCACCTCCTTGGAGAGCAACTGCTTGTACTGCTCGCGCACGTTCCCGTCGTCGAACACCGAGGTGTCGTCGAACCCGGACGCGGTCCGACTCTGGTCCGCCTGTTGGCGGAGAAGGGCGATGTTCGCGCGGTAGGTGGCGAGCTGCTGCTCGGAAGCATTCAACTCATCCTGAAAGCGCTTGGCGGACACCGGGTCGCGGACGACGCCACGTGACGGGCTATCGCGCAGAACCCTTCGCAGGGCGTTGACGACGGATTGAAGGGTGTCGACTTGGAGCTGGAGCTGCTGGACCTTCTGGGCGGCCTTGTTCCACTTGCTCTCTGCGAGATTCTCCCGCTGCTGGAAGTCCGAACGGGAGACGGGGAGGGCGAGGATCCGGTTCTGGAGCGCCCGGCGCTGATGGCGGATGGAGTCAATTTCGCCAGAGAGGCTCGATGATTCTTGGTCATCGAGCGCCTTGGCAAGGTTGACGCGCGCCCTCATGAGCCCGTGGATGGATCCGATGGCGGTTTGCTGCCCAGCCCGGAGCTCAGGGAAGGCCTTGGAGCGACCGGGGGAGTTCATGACCGCGTTGAGCTTCTTGACGACGTCGTCGGACTGTCTGAGCAACGTGCGAGTTCTGACGACCTCATTGACGACCGCGAAAGCTTCCGGGCCGTCTTCCGCTTCCCGAGCCCATCGGATGGCAAGGGGTGGCAGCGACCCTTCCGCTTCGAGGCTGGCGAGTTGGTCGTCTACGAGCTTGTCGTAGAAGACCGCAGGGTCAGCGGTCGTGGCGAGGAACGTGGAGATCTGGTCGAACATGGGGGCGAACTGGTGGTGAACCCCCTCGAAGGTGGCGAGCGCCTTCTTGAACTGTCCGGTTCGAAGCTCGAGGTCGCCGCGGAGCAGCCCGGCCTCAGCGGCCTGCGCGCCATCCGGGTCCACGACGGCGAGGACCTCGAGCGCGCGTTGGGCCCGAAGGGCATCACCCATCTGCACGTACACGGCTGCGATTTCGAACAGCGCGTTGCCGAACTCGGGGGACTCCCTGCCGACGTGGTTGTAGGCGTCGACGGCATTGGTCCACTGGTCGGTCTCGTAGAAGAGGCGACCGAGCGCGAGCCATCCGAGGTCGACCACGTGTCGGTGGTCGTCCGTGTCAGGAGGCAGGCGGGTGACTTGACGGAAGGCCTCGATGGCGTTGGCGTAGCGAGCGGTCAGGGTGCGAGGGTTCTTTTGTTCGGCCTCAGGGAGCGCAGCCACGGAGGCGATGGCTTCGCGCAACGCCACGACACCGAGGAGATAGCGGGCCTGGTGCTGATAGGGGCTCTTGGAGGGGACGGTCTGGAGCGATGCCTTGGCTCCGGACAAGTCCTTCTTCGCGAGCAGCACGCGACCCCTTGCGTAGGCGAGGAGGGCGTCGGCGGTGCCGGTGGAAGACTCCCCGAGTCGACGGTACAAGTCGTCGAGGGCCTCCAGGTCGCCCGTTCGGAGTGCGATGTCGGTCAGCCGGGCAAGGGCCCGCGGCTTGAAGGCGGCGAGGCGCCCGGTCCGGCCCTCTTGCGCGACGCGGGTGTAGACGCGTCGGGCGGAAGTCAGCTGGTCGGAGCGATAGTAGGTCTCGCCGAGGAGAAAGAGCGCCTCGGCGTAGACGGGAGCGTTGTTGGGGTGCTTCTCGACGATCTGGCTGAAGACGATCGCAGCTCTGTCATAGTCGCGCGTGCGGAGCAGGAGGTCGCCATCGGCGAGGCGTTGCTCGGCGGTTCGCTCCCGTCGGGCGGAGCGCGCCATGACGTTTTGGATGTTGTTCAGGCTGCTGCGGTAGTTGGAGATGGACTGCTGCGCGGACGCGTAGGCTTCGTCGGGGCCCTGGGCATGAGCGAAGCCTGCAGCAGCGAGGATCGCGAGGAAGGTTGCCGTACTGGCCAGGCGCGGTCGCGGGGCCATGTCAGTTTCCCCCGACGGACACGCTGGCTTTCGCAGCTGGCTTGCGCGAGGCATCCGAGGTGTCCTGGCTGTCGACGGAGCCGACGTTCTCGACGTAGCGAACGGCGGGGCGCTGTTCCAACGGGGTGGTCACCCCGCCCTTCTCGTAGGCAACTGCGCGCAGGGTGACGGCTTTGCCGTCGGTCACGGTAAAGGAGTGACTGGAGCGCACCTCGAACTTGTAGCCGCGGAGATAAGAGAAAACGCCGTAGCCATGTCCGCGCAACTCGAGCACGACCTGCAAGGTGTGGTCGCCAGGGGGGATCGAGCCTTGGTAGACCGGGATGGACTTCTGGTCGGCCAGCGCTCCGGTGTCGTCGCTGCGGTTGTACTGCACGGCCCCATCGAGGACGAAGACGGCGCGGGTTAGCCGGAATGCGCCGGACATTTCGTTGTCGAACGTGATGGCAGCACGGGAACCGGCGGCGCCGCCTCCGAGGATGGTGTCGGACAGCAGAGACAACCTCGTGTGGCTGCGCCGGATCTGCTCCTTGAGTTCATCGATGCGTTGCTCAAGGTCTCGCAGGCGCAAGGAGTAGGTGGACCCATCCATGGACGTTGGAGCGGTGGCAGTTGCTGCGGATGTCGCGGGTGCCGCGGAAGTTGCGGGTGCCGCGGCCGATGCGGGCGGAGCCGCGCTCGAGTCTCCGGCCGCGGGCGCCTGGGCGAGCGCTGTTCCGAGTCCCAGCAGAAGCGTAAGCGTCACGATAGCCAGGCATTGAGCAAGTCGCGTGATTGTCCGTGTCATCGTTGACCCCAGTCTTCGACGGAGTGGCCCCCCGGACCGTTGCCGGCCGGGCGCTTGTTCAGAAGGCGCAGGTAGTCTAGATGCCTGAGCGCAGGCTTTCAACTGTTGTTCGGTGAACTAGTCGACGGGAGGGCCCGGAGGGGGTTCGAACGATCGGGATCGACCCGTGCATTTCCGGCTACGGACCGGATGCCACACCGTGTTACACACGACGCGAACCCAGGAAGTCCAGATCCTTGGATCCCCTCGCCCGTCTGAAGGGGTACGAAGCCTTTTCGTGGCGAAGATATCCGAGGATGCACATGGCTGCCCAACGCAACCCCCGGGGCCCTGCCCCGTCTGAAGACCCTTCAAGGCAACCGATTGGCCCCTCGCGGAAGACAGGACGTTGCGGACGAAGTGCTGATGCTGCGGTTCCAGCGCGGCGACATCGGCGCGTTCGCGCAGCTCGTGCAGCGCCACAAGACCCCCTTGTACAATTTCGTCCTCCGCTACGTTCATTCCTCGAGTGTTGCGGAGGACCTTCTCCAAGACGTGCTTCTCAAGGTCGTGCAGAGCTCCTCCGAATTCAAGCACGAGGCTCGATTCTCGACCTGGGTCTACACGATCGCTCGCAACCTGTGCATCGACCACTTCCGGAAGATGTCGGTGCGTCATCACGACTCCCTGGACGACGCGCCGGAAGGGGCGCGCTCCCGCGACCCGGGGCTCGGGGGCGACGTGGAGCGGGTCGCGCGATCTCGCGAGCTCCGGGATCACATCGTGGCAGCGGTCGAGGCGCTGCCAGACGACCAGCGCGAGGTGTTTTTGCTTCGCGAGATTGCCAATCTGCCTTTCAAGGAGATCGCTGCCATCACGGATACACCAGAAAACACGGTGAAGAGCCGCATGCGCTACGCGTTGGAGCGGCTTCAATCCGCCTTGCGATCCCATGAGGAAGATGCTTCACCGTAGCCACATGCGGAGCGCGTGAACGATGGACTGCGAGCAGTTCGACCAGATCGTCATGGATCTTCTCTACGGGGAGGCGGACGAGCACCAATCCGCGGAGGCCAAGCGTCACGTCGAACGTTGTGAGCGATGTGCAGCGCAGCTATTGGACCTCCGATCGGCGAGAAAAGGGATGGTTCTCCCGCTCGAGGAGGCCCCCGGTGGTTTCGAGCCGCGACTGATGGAGGCAGCCCGACAGTTTCAGCGAGAGATTCCCTGGCCGCGCCGTATCGGTCGGTGGGTATCGTGGGCGGGCGGATATGCGATGCGGCCGCAGCTGGCAATGGCGGCGTTGCTGTTGCTGATGATCGGTTCGAGCCTTCTCTTGATCCGGGGCCGACCCGGTGGGGAGCAGGTAGATGTCGTTCGGGTGACGGAGCAGGGAGTTCCTGAGCGCGAGGAGACCGAGCCTGGCATCTCGCCGGACCCGGAGCTGTTGCCACCCTCGGAGCCGGACACGTCGGCTCGGGCGACGGACACCCGCGGACGGGGGACTCCCGACGACGGGGCCGACGAGACCGTTCGCGAGGGGGCGCGAGCTCGGGCGCCTTCGGCCTTGGCTCTTGCGGACGGGGGGGCAGAGAGCGGCGTGTTCGTTCCGTCGCCGACCGGCGACCACACGGCCCATCAGCAGTCCAACGTGCAGCGTGGGGGGGCTGGGGCCCCCCCCGCTGACGCTTATGCGGGGGCGATGGCGCTGTATCGCGCGAGGGACTTTGCGAACGCGTATCGAGCCTTCGACAGCATCGCCATGGCGGGAGGGCCGAGCGCCCCCTCGGCGGCCCTGTATGCGGCGAAGGCGGTGCGTGCAAGCTCCGGGTGCGGCAACGCGCTCCCCCGTTTCGAGTCTGTCGCCTCTCGACACGGTGGGGCGGGCGCGGGCACGGAGGCCAAATGGGAGGCTGCGTCCTGCGCTCGGATCATGGGTGACCTGACGCGAGCGCGAATCATTTACCGCGACCTGGCGCGTGTGGACAGCCAGCGGGATCGCGCCGAAGCGGAGCTCGCCCGCATTTCCGGCCAGGGGCAGCCTGCGCGCGCGGCGCCCGCCGCCACCCCACCCAGAAACGCGGACAGCGCTCAGGACAAGGCGCAGGAGCCTCCGCCGAACGCGTACGGGTACTGAGAGCGGTCGAGCGCCTTCGGCGCTTCCCGTTGCTGCCGACGTCGAGCTACACTCTCGCCATGATTCGCCGCATCGGCGTGAGCTTCCCCGTTGTCTTCGCCCTGGCCGCTTCTTGCGGCGCGAACGACGCGTCTCCGACATCAGGCATTGGCGTCCGCTTGCATTCCCCCCAGACGCTGCTCGACGAGATCGAGAGTGTCACGCTGTACATCGTGGACTCCCAGGAGTTTGGCGCGACTTGCTCCGAGGCTTCGGGCTTGGCGTCCGTGGGGGCCGGCAACTCCGGCCTCGTTTCCGCTGACACCCAGGGGAAGGAAGGCGTGGTCAAGGTCCCGCTCGCGCGCAGTACGCCCGACGGTGCACCGTGCCCGAACCAGGGGGTCTTCTGCTCGGAAGAGATTTCGCTGGTCACCGACCCGTCGAAGCTTCTGGTGTTTCAGGCGGAGGGGAGAGCTGGCAACGAACCCGTGGCGGTGGGTTGCACGACGGCTGCGGTGAACTCGGACCCGTTCTACGTCACCCTGTCGATGCTGCGATACGTGGCCCCTGCGATTTGCGGGGACGGTGTGCTCCAGGTGGGTGAGCAATGCGAGGGGGAGGACTCCCCGTGTGACGCCTCGTGCAGGAGCCAGGAGGTCTTGCTTTCCACGGACCATCTGGGACCGTCGAGCCTCCAGATCAGCAACGCGCCGCCCGGCAGCAAGCGAGGCGTCGCCCTGGCATGGAGTCACGCTCCCGAAGCGTCGAACCCGAGCCCTCTTCACGTTGTGTACGGGGACACCAACTACGGCACGACCGGCACGGGGCCTGAGATCAACTACCGCCAGCTGGGGCGAAGCGCCGAGCCGATCGAGTACCCGCCGCTGCTGTCGTCGCAGATCCGCTTGCCCGTGCAGGGGGCGAACGTCCCTGGTTTCGATCAGCGTTCGCGCACGCAGGCAGCCCCGGCCATCGCGGTCATGACCGACGGCAGCTTCGTGGTTGCGTACGAAGACGATCGGCTGAGTACGGCGCCGAACATTTCCTTCACGGCCGTGTCGATGGACGCGTCGATTCCCCGTGGGGACGAGGTCACGATCAACACGCTCGGCATGGATGCTTGCGGAAGTCCCACGGTGGCCGGTGGTCCCACCGATCGGGCTTTGGTTGCGTGGGTGGACCATACTGGGCGACGGATTCGCGGCCGGCTCTGGTCGTCCACTGGCTGGCTATCGACGTCGGAGACCACGTTGTCTTCGCAGGAGGGGATCACGCCGCGGGCCACGGGGTGGAACGACGGCTGGGCGGTTGCGTGGCACGGTCGCTCGAACGAAGACAACGACGACGTGATGGCTGTTCGGGTGGAGGCGAATGGGACGGTGGGCGCACCGTTCGCGGTCAACGACGAGCGGTCGGACGTGCAGAACAACCCAGCCGTTGCTGCGTTGCCGACGGGAGAGCTCGCGATCGTCTGGCACAGCACGGGCCGCATTTTCCTTCAGCGTTTCGATGCCGCGGGGAACGCTGTTGCGGGCGACCAGGCGGTGCCGGTGAACGAGGACGCTGGCGCCGGGGATTACCCCGCGATCGCGGCGTCGACGCTCGCCTCGGGGTTCTACGCGGTGGCTTGGCAGACGAGCGACGGTGCGATCCGCGCCCGGCTCGTGGACCGAGTCGGCGGGTACTTGTACAACCCCGTGGACGGGCAGAACACGTCGTTTCTTGCGAGCCGTGAGGACGTGAGCGGGCAACGATCGCGCCCTGCTGTCGCCATCGGGGGAGACGGCCACATCGTGTTCGCTTGGCAGGACGATTCGGCAGATCACAGCGGGATCTTTGCCCGACGGTTTCCTCTGCCGGTCCGGTGACGTACACGGCCCCATTCTGAACGAGGCGCTACCGAACCTGGATGGTTCCGCCCTCGATTCGGTCGTCGTGGTGCTTGCCGCGGGTGACCTTCAGCCGGGTGTTTCCGACGAAGAACCCGAAGTACAGCATGTATCCACCTGGCGTGAAGTTGGGCTCGAGCTGCACGGGGTAGTCATCGACGACCACGTCGCCCACCTGCCACAGCGTCATGGGGTACTTCTTGTCCATCGGCACGTGATCGCCGTTGAAGCGGCGACCGTGTCCGTCGATGTGGATGAAGCATTCCCAGTCGCGGGTGATGCGTCCGATCACCTCGTAGTACAGTCGCAGTCGGTACTTGCGGCCTGCGACAACAGAGTCGACGACGCGGCCGTCGGGGTCGACCATGTCCCATCCGATGGCCTTGAGCTGGCCTTGCAACTCGACGTCCAGCGGTTGCGACGGCTGGGGACGATCGGTGAGCAGGATGTCTTCGAGCGGGTTACGGTTGGTTTCCGAGTCGCCCAGCTTGTTCGATGCGAGCAAGATCTGGCTCGAGCGGGCATCGAGGATGGGGATGTTTCGTCCTGTGCGTGTGCGGGCGCGGTAGGTGGAGTTCAAGCGAGCGAGGTCTTCGTTGCGGAGCACGAGCCACTTACGTTGATCGCCTTCGAGGAACCACTTGAGTGCACCTTCGACGTCCCGGAATGACTCGATGGCACCCCCGGCATAGTAGCTTGCTGTTCGGCTGCTCACGCCGAGCAAGGCGAGGGGTTCGTCGCCCGATCGCATCTTGGTGTAGGACTCGAACACCTCCTTGGGGGAGAGCTGGGAGGCGAGCGCGGGGTAGTAGGAGAAGCTGAGGATGGCGCCGGCGATTGCGCCTGCGGCTAGGGATGCGGAAGCACGCGTCAGGCGCAGGCGAGGGAATAGCCACCGGCAGGCATCGCGGAAGACGAGCGCGAGGACGACGGCGAGGGCGAAGCCGACGGGCACGGCCCACCAGCCGTTGAGCGCGAGGGTGCGCACGGTGGCGCTCATCGTGACGATGGCTTTCCACTGGGCCTTGAGGCCGATGAACACGTTGATAGCCGTCACGAGCAGGGCGATTTCCACGACGATGCCGACGACCAGGAGGTTGCCCTTGGCGGCGGTGCGCAGGGCTTTGGGGATGTCGAGGTAGCTGGACAGGACGAAGGGCTTGCGGTCCGGGGTGTCGCGTTCGAGCCAGGAGGCAAAGATCAGGACGGCGCAGACGATCGCGCAGGCAAGCATGAGGTGGTTGGCGTCCTGCTTGAAGCTGTCGGGAAAGCTGGAGGAATCGACGCCGAAGGCGCTGAAGGCCTTGTCGGGCCACATTCTGAAGTCTCTATAGAGGAGGAAGAGGAAGGTGACGGTTCCGAGGGCGAGGGCACGGGAGGCGTGCGCGCCCCGTTCGAGGTCGCGGATCGCGACGGCGGCGATGGCTGCGATGAGAGCGACACCGGCGAAGGGGATGTGTCCGGCGTAGAGGGACATGAAGCCGAGCACGCCCAGAGAGAGGCTGGATCCGACGACGAGCAGGACGCGCAGGCCGCGCTCCCGCGAGGCTTGGTCGTCGGCGAGGGCGGTGCCTGGACGGAAGAGCCTGCCCACGGCGAACGGGACGAAAGCGCTCCAGGGAAACAAGGCGTGACCGAGGAACAGCAGAGTCTGATCGAACGTTGGGGGTTGGGGTTGCCTGGCTACGATGGTGCCGAGCAGACGTACGGCCTGTGCGCCTTGGGCGGTGACGAGCACGTAGGAGCCCCAGATCGCGGCGGAGGAACCGAGCACGACACAGGCGATGCCGACGGCGGACGGCAGAGGGCCCGACTTCGCGTTGTCGGTCGAGAAGCGGCAGATGACCCAGCCGAGCCCGACCGTGAGCAAGGGCAAAGCGAGCCCGATGAGCATGCCGCGAGAGAGGAAGCCGGCCGCGAGACCGATGGCCGCGAGCAGGGCGGAGATGGCGCGGGCTCTGGTGTCGCTGCGGTCGTCGAAGGCGAGGACGCCGAGGCCAGCGATCGCCATGGCGACGGAGGCGAAGGTGACGATGTCCCCGAGCATGGTGCGGGCCTGAACGAAGAACAGGGGCATGGTGGACAGGACGATGCTTGCGAAGGCGCCGGCACGTTCGTCCATGAGGCGAGTGAGGAGCCAGTAGATGGCGAAGACACCGGCCATGGCCCAGAGGGCGAGGGGGAGGCGGCCGGCCCATTCATGCAGGCCGAAGGCGGCGAACCCTGCCGCGATGGAGGTGAAGGGCAGCTCGCCTTTGCCGAGTTGCTCGAGGGTGGGCATCGCGTTGTCGGCGTCCGCGAGGTTGAGGGATTGTGTGCCGAAGAGGTTGAGGCCAACGCGACGCGCGAAGTCGGCGACGTTGAGCTCGTGGGGGTCCCAGATGCCGCCGGACCCTAGAAAAGGAAAGAGGATCAAGGCGGGCACGAGGAAGCCGGCAGCTCGGATCACCCATGGGCTGGCGAATGGGCTGCCACGCTCTTCGGACCGGCCGTCGTGGGCTCCTTGCCTCATTGCGGTGGCGGTTTCGGCGGCGGCGGGCTGGTCTTCGGTATGGCTAGGCATGGTTCTGGTCGCGATGCAGGGGGCCCTCGGCCGGGCTCCGGGCCGCACTGTAGTCAAAGAGCCGTGGCTTGCAACGAATGGCCGTTCCTGAACGGCGGGATGCCTTGGTTCTACATCCCTACCGGCAAGGGGACCGTTTGCTCGCGTCGTCGAACGCGGGAAGCCAGATCCTCCGCGGCAGCCACGAAAGCGCCCGGCGCAAGCTCGCCGTGGCCCCGCAGCATGCCGTACCTGATTTCGTACCTGTCGGTCGTGATGGGCATCGGCTTGTCGCCGCCGGTGCCCGATGCCCCGACACCGACCCCGAAGACCCGGTCACCCACTTGCACGTCGACCCACACAATGCGTTCGATGGGCGCGTCGATGGCGAGGACCACGCCGGGGCCGAGCGAGTCGCCCGGCCGGAGGTTGTCGAGCAGGGCGATGACGTCGGCGGCTGCGGGAGGCTCCTCGCCCTCCGGGCCGGGTGCGCGCTTGGGTTCGCTCTTCGGTTTGCCCACGCTCGTGAGGAACAACGCGACGAAGGCCACGGCCAGGACGGCAGCGAGCACACGGCGAAGGAGGCGGGGGACCGGCGGTGGCGGCATGGGCGGCTCGGACAGCGATTCTGGTGTGACCGGCAGTTTCGTGGCTTCCAGGCGGCGCCGCTGCTATCCTCTTTCCAACCGATTGAAGCAACGGAGGGAACGTTCGTCTACCTGTGGCGTAAGATTCTTGCAAGACATGAGACGGACACCCATCGGTTGCTTGGATTGAAGGAGAAGGTAATGCGCAAACTTATTGGAACCACCCTCATCGCCGCCTGCTGTTTCGTCGTACCGCTGCTGGCCACGTCGCCCGCGCGGGCGGGACTGGAAGCGTGCGGTGACATCCATGTCGAGGCCAACGCCCAGTGCAAGGTGGAGGTGTCCGGAGGGTGCGTGGCCAAGTGCACTCCCATCAGCTTCTACGCGGCCTGCTCCGCGGAGGGGTACGCCACATGCGAAGGCGACTGCGACCTGCCGTCGGTCGAGTGCGACGCTTCTTGCGAAGGCTCCTGCCAGGGGCAGTGCGAGTCCAACCCTGAGTTCAGCTGCGAGGGGAACTGCACGGGGTCCTGTGACGCTGATTGCTCCGGGCAGTGCTCGGCGGCTGGGAACAAGGGTGAATGCGAGGCGCAGTGCAAGGCGACCTGCAAGGGCGAGTGCGAAGGCAGCTGCAACGGGGCGCCCGTGGAATGCGAAGGGCAGTGCAAGGGCAGCTGCGAGGGCAGCTGCAACGCCAAGACGAACATGTCTTGCCAGGTGGAGTGCCAGGGCGAGCTTTCCGGGAGCTGCCAGTCGAAGCTCGAGGGCGGGTGCAAGGTGGCGTGTGAGAGCCCCGAGGGCGCGCTGTTCTGCAACGGCCAGTACGTCGATCACGGCGGCAACATGAAGGACTGCATCGCCGCGCTCAACGCCATGCTCACCGTGAAGGTGGACGCGTCGGCGACCGGTTCCATTGAATGCTCAGGTGGCAGCTGCGAGGCAGAAGGGGAAGCGGAAGCTGGCTGCAGCATGTCCGTGGCGAACCAGCCGAGCGATGGCAGCACCCCGTACGCCATCGGGCTGCTCGGTGCGCTGGGCGCCCTGGTGTTTGGCCGCTCTCGTCGTCGGCAGAAGTAGGGTCCTGGAACCTCGACCCGGCGCACTCTTCGCGCGTTTCGCCCCATCGCTTCCGTGGTGGGGCGGAATGTTCGCGCTCGTCCTCGATCAGCTCTCGAAGCTGTACGCGGAGCACTACCATCTTCTCTCTCCCCCCGTCCCGAGCATGGCTCACCACCGTGCGACCTCGGAGACGGCCTTGATGCTGGCCTCCGACACGGGGGAGACGTTTTTCGCGTTCTACGTGACGCACGTGGCGAACGCCGGGGTCATGCTGGGGGCGCTGGAGGACGCATCGCCGCCTGTTCCGTGGCTTGTTTTCATGTTGACCACGGCGTTTGGGCTTGGTGTGGCGGGAGGGTTGTTGCGTTGGGCGACGCCGACGGATGGGGCGCTTCGGTTCGCGGCGGTGTTGCTGGGTGCGGGGGTCGTGGGGAACCTGATCGATCGCGTGCGGCTGGGGTACGTGGTGGACTGGGTGCACCTGCGGTGGAAGGTGGCGGGGTGGTTTTTCGATGCCCCGGCCTTCAACCTGGCTGACCTGCTCATCCTGGCCGGGGCGGCGCTGGCCTTGATTGCGATCGGACGACGGTGGGCTACCAGTCGCGCACGTACACGAGTGCCAGGTATGTCAGCGTGAGGAGCCCGGACAATCCCACGATGGCGATGGCGCGCCGGGCGCTGAGCCAGCGGTGCAGCAGCATCCATGCAGCGATGACGGTGGGCTGGATGACGAGATAGATGGCGATCGGCTCGGCGTAGTCGAGCCAGGCGATGGTGGCGGTCGAAGCGAGGCTCAGGGCGAGGGCGACGGCGCTGGCGAGTCGTGGGCCCGTGCGCACCGCGAGGGTTCGATGGCCGGCTTTCCGGTCGGATTCGACGTCGACGACGCTTGCGAAGATGTGCAAGCCGGCGAGGGTGGGGGCGACGGCGAAGGCTTCGATGGGGATAGGGGAAGTGGATCCGCCGGAGAGGAAGCCGGTGCAGAGGAGTCCGATCATGATGGTGGCGGTCACGAGGCCGTCGATGATGGGGATCTCTTTGAGGCGGAGGGGGCGAGCGGAGTAGGCCCAGGAGACGGCGAGGATGCCGGCCAGCAGGGCTCCTGCGGTGGGGGGCAACATGGGGACGAAGAGCGCGACGGCGGCGCCGCCGAGCCAGGGGGACCATCGGGAGAGGGCGGGGTGCTGGACGGGCGCGCTGGCGCCGTGGATCCAGTTTCCCTTCCGCGGGTTGTCGAGGTCCGATTCTTTGTCGGCGAGGTCGTTGAGCCCGAAGAGGTAGAGGCAGAAGGGGAAGGTGAGGGCGACGGAGAGGCCGAGGGTGACGGGGGTGTCGTCGACGGCGCCGTAGGCCATGCCGATGCGGTAGAGCGCCAGGGCGGCGATCCATCCCAGGGGCCGACTTGTGCGGGCCAAGGCGAGCAGGGTGGCGACGAGGGAGGTCGCGGGACGTTGAGGATCGGCGCGGGATCCGGTGGTGGCCATGGCGTGGGGGAGGCCGCGCGGTCGAGGCGGGGCTACTGCACCAGGCTGGCGCTCTTGATGTAGTCGAGCTTGGGGAAGCTGCTCTTGAGGTACGAATTGCCCTGCATCTGGAGGCGGCCCTGGTCGGGTCCGGCCCCGGACGGGGCGCTTTCGCCGTAGCCCTTGTAGAGCTTGTCGACGATGTCCATTCCGGTCAGGACCTTGCCGAACGGCGAGAACCCTTGGCCGTCGAGGCGGCTGTTGTCCCCGAAGTTGACGAACATCTGGACCGTTCTGGAGTTGGGGCCGGAGGTCGCGAACGTGACGTACCCGCGTTTGTTGGATTCCTTGACGGGGTCGTCGTCGATCCGAGCCATGCGCCACGCCCCGTTGACCTTGGGCTCACCGTGGATGCCGAACTGCACCATGAAGCCGTCGACGACGCGGAAAAAGGCGACGTCCTCGAAGTAGCCGAGCTTCACGAGGTTGAAGAACCGGTCGGCGCCGTTGGGGGCCCATGCGCGGGTGACTTCGATGACGAAGTCGCCTTGGGTCGTGGTGAACTTGACCTTGAAGGAGGCGGGGGATTTCTCGGTTGCCTTTTCTGGTGTGAGCAGAGCGGGGGGGATCGGCTTGGCGGGCTCCGCGGGTTGTGCGGGTTGCGCTGGTTGCGCGGTTTTGATGGGCTGCGGGGTGGGAGTCGGCTGCGCCTTTGCCACTTCGGTCTTGGGTTGATTGGCCTTGGCGGCGGAGGGCTCCGCAGGGGGAGCTTCGCAACCGAGAGAAGCCGTCGCAAGGAGGATGGTGGCGACGGCGATGCTGAGCTTTCGCGCGAGCATGGGGCTGACTCCGTGAGGTGAGAGGGGTTGCCGAGCCGGTCTACACGGCACGGTCTTGCACAGCGGCGTGGCATCCTAGCGGACGACTTGTGCCTGTCAACGAAGGTGGCTCGGGCCATTGTCTTGGCGGCACTTTGTCCTGGAGATTGTTGGTGGAGGTTCCTACGCTTCACGACAGGTCGATGGAGGATGGCGTGGCGAAGAAGTCGAAGACGCAGTGCATCGGGATCCTGACGGCAGGGGGTGACTGTCCGGGGTTGAACGCGGCGATCCGGGGTGTGGCGAAGGCGGCCATCTCGGCGCACGACATCAAGGTCATCGGGGTTCTCGATGGGTTTCGTGGGCTCATCGAGAACCGCACCGTGATGCTCGACAACCGGTCCGTGTCCGGCATCCTCACCCAGGGGGGCACCATCCTGGGGACGAGCCGGGACAAGCCGCAGAAGATGTCGATGGGTGGCATGGTCATGGACATGACGGCCGCGGCGGCGGAGAACGCCCGGCGGCTCGGCATCGACTGCCTGGTTTGTCTGGGGGGCGGGGGGACGCAGAAGAACGCGCTGCACCTGCACGAGCACGGCGGGATGAACGTCATCACGCTGCCGAAGACGATCGACAACGACGTGTACGGTACGGATGTTT
This sequence comes from uncultured Polyangiaceae bacterium, assembly GCA_964488865.1. Taxonomy (GTDB): domain Bacteria; phylum Myxococcota_A; class Polyangia; order Polyangiales; family Polyangiaceae; genus MWCO01. Next base: position 137,229 of record CAZAWR010000012.1, read on the forward strand.
CGTTCGGGTTCGACACGGCCATGGCGATCGCCACGGAGGCGATCGACCGGTTGCACACCACGGCCACGAGCCACAACCGCCTCATCGTGTGTGAGGTGATGGGGCATCGGGCGGGGTGGCTGGCGCTGGGGGCTGGGGTGGCGGGCGGAGCGGACGCCATTTTGATTCCGGAGATCCCCTATGACCTTCACCTTGTGGCGGAGCACCTGCTGAGGCGTCGACGCGAAGGCAAGAGGTTCTCGATCATCGTGGTCGCGGAAGCTGCCCATGCGTTGGTTCAACCACCCCCTTCCGACGGGAAGGCGGACAAACGGCGCAACGACAAGGACAGCGCGCCGCCCTCGGCGGAAGCTGCCACGCCGGCCCCGGCCATCAATCTCGTGCAGGAGTCGATGGCGTCGCGACTCGCACGGGAGCTTCAGCAGCTCACGGAGACGGAGGCGCGGGTGACCTCCCTCGGCCACGTGCAGCGGGGTGGCGTTCCCAGCGCGACGGACCGGTTGCTGTGCACGCGGCTGGGTGTGCATGCGTCCCAGCTGCTGGGGGAGGGAAGGTACAACGTCATGGTGGCGGTGAAGGATGGTGTTTGCCGTGCCGTTCCGCTGGCGGAGGTCGCTGGAAAGAAGAAGACGGTTCCCTTGGACCACCCGTGGCTTTGCGCGGCCAGGGCGGTGGGCACCTGCTTCGGCGACACGTGATCGTCCCGGGTCGTGTTTGCTCTTGGTCCGGCGCTGGAAAACCGATAAGGGGTCGCCATGGGTAACTGGTCTGGGAAGCGGAAGCCGAAGAACAAGGTCGCGCGCAAGGCGAAGGTCGAGAAGCGCATCGAGCGCAAGGTGGAGGAAGAGCAATCGTCGTCGTCTGGCGAGAGCGCGGCGGGCGATGCTTCCTCTAACGACGGTGTGGCGGCGCACGCCGCCGGAGGTGCGCAGGGTTGGGTGGAGCGCCTCCGGAGCAAGTGGGACGAGCTTCCCCCGCAGGTTCGCATCGGTACCATGCTGGGGGTAGCTGCGGTCGTGGCGGTCGGCCTCTATCAGTTCATCCAGACGCGTCCGACAGAGGTGCTGTCGGGAGGGCGGACGCCCATCGCCGCCACGGCGGCGACGACGGTCCCCCCGATGCCGCTGAGCGCGATCCCAGGGTTGGCGGCGAGTGCCGTTCCCGTGGTCATCCCTTCGGTTCCGATTGCATCGGCCGCGGCGTCGGTGCCGCTAGCGGATGAGCCGGCGGCTGCGGTGACGGCTCCGCCAGCGGCTCCGAAGGCTCCACCGAAAGCTCCGGCACCCAAGGCGCCTGCTGCCGTTCCACCTCCGCCACCGGCTGCTCCTCCGCCCCCTGCTGCGCCCGCGGCGGACCCCAACAATCCCTACTGACGGGCGCGGGTGTTGGCCGCAGATTCCGCAGACCGCCGCAGACGGCCTTGGTTGTTTTGGCGGATTCGGGCCAGTGAGTAGCCAGGGTGACCGTGACGGCTCGTGCTACGTTTCGAGATGCTGCACATCGCGGAGGTTCTTGGAATGAGGACGACGGCTAGGCTCACTTCGATTTTGGCTCTCCTGCTGGTGGGAAGTCTGGGCGCGTGCGGAGGAGATGACTCGGACGGTACCGGTGCCTCGGCAGGTGGGGAGACGGGCGGCTCGGGAGGTGGGGAGACGGGCGGTTCGGCAGGTGGGGAGACGGGCGGTTCGGCAGGTGGTGCGACGGGCGGCTCGGGAGGTGGTGCGACGGGCGGCTCGGGA
>CAZAWR010000013.1:0-35547 GCA_964488865.1 uncultured Polyangiaceae bacterium
GCGAGTCCTGATCGCCTTCTTGCGGGGCCCCGCACTTAGGGAACCGCCGTTCTAGTTGTTGTCTGTTATCCGTCCATCGTCGGCCCCGGGCCTCAACCCAGCGGCGATTTCGGGCACGCAGCACCAGCAGAAGAAGTGCCCCGCTTTCCGTCTTCAGATCCGGTCCCCCCCTTCCCGTGGATCCTTCCGACGTCAACCCTTCCCTCCTTCACGACCGCGGCAACGCCATGGTATCGTGGGGCGTGCCTCGCCGTCCTGACGATGACGAACGCACGGTCATTACCGTGCTCAAACCCGCGCAGAAGCGTGCTTCCGCCGAACCCGGAGAAGCGTGCCTCGTCATGATCTATGGGCCAGAGCTTGGCCGCCGGATCCCCCTGCGCAGGACCAGCGCCATGGAGATCGGGCGCCACCCTTCCAACGACTTCCCTCTCGACCAGGAGTCCGTGAGTCGTCGTCACGCCCGTATCGTCTGGTCCGACGAGCACTGGCACGCCGTCGACCTGGGGTCCACCAACGGCACCTACGTCAACGACGAGATCGTGACCGATCGTGTCCTGCGAGACGGTGATCAGATCAAGGTCGGCCGAACCATCCTGAAGTTCCTCGAGGGCGGAAGCGTGGAAACGTCCTACCACGAGGAGATCTATCGTCTGATGACCTTCGATGGTCTGACCGGCGCGCACAACAAGCGGTTCTTCCACGAGGCCCTCGAGCGAGAGGTCTCCCGCAGCAAGCGCTACGCCCGGGACCTGTCCCTGATCCTGTTCGACATCGATCACTTCAAGAAGGTGAACGACACCTATGGTCACATCGCGGGGGACGCGGTCTTGCGCCAGCTCGCCGCCCTCGTTCGCGCGAACATCCGACGGGAGGACATCTTCTCTCGGGTGGGGGGCGAAGAGTTCGCCATCATCGTGCCCGAAACCGCCGCACCGGATGCCGCCGCGGTCGCGGGCAAGATCCGGTCCCTCGTGGAGGCCACCGAGATGATGTTTGATGCCATCTCGATCCCCGTCACGGTGAGCCTCGGTGTGGCCGGCATGGACTCGAACGAGACTTCGGAGTCCCTGTACGCCAAGGCCGATGCCTTGCTCTACCGGGCCAAGCAGTCCGGCCGCAACCGCGTGGTTTCCTGACTCCCCCTGCCGATACCACCTTGCACAATCCGGCAAGTCGATGCATGGGGACTTTCGTGCAACCCGCCTTGCTTGCCAACCCGTGTGCCTCGAGCTGGTGGGCCGCATCGTCCATTCTTGCCTCCGGCCCGCACGCGGTACGCAATCCCTGTCGCGGGCCCCTTTCCCTTGCGCTATCCTCTGCGCCCTCTTCCTATCCACATCGAGGCGTGCGATGAGCACCGACACCAACGACAACATCCCTGCTGCGGCTGTCTCAGCTGCCGCTCCTTCGCAGGACGACGCCTCGGATGCGGCGTCGCCCACCGATCCTTCCACCCCCAGCGACGTGCTCTCCGGCTCGGACGAACCCCCGGTCGACGAGGCGCCGTGCCCAGGCAACGAAGTGCAGCCAACCGTCGCCGCTGGCGTTCACGAAGACATCGACGAGCCGTGCCCCGGAAACGAGGCGCCAAGAAACTTCGCCCCGTCCATCGCCGAGACGGCCTGGGAGGACGAGCCGCTCGAGCCTGGCGACGACATTGGCAATCGCATCGACGGTCCCGCTCACCACGAGCGCACCACCACCGATGTCGAGGCCGCCGCTGCCAAGCGCCGCAACAAGCGACCCAAGAAGAAGAGCGAGGCCAGGGAGCCCGAGGCAACCTCCCGCCCCAAGGGAAAGGGCAACGCGGCGCCCAGGGAACGCCCCGCCTTCCACGTCGGCGAAGAAGTGTTCGGAAAGGTCGTCGAAGTCCTCCCCGACGCCATCTTCATCGACCTGTCCTCCAAGGCAAAGGCCATCTTCGACCGTCATGAGCTCTCCGCCGATCCGCCCCAGCCCGGCGACCAGTTCATTGCCCAGGTCCACGGAGACGGATCCCGCGGCGGCCTCGTCGTCCTCACCAACACCCCCGGGCGCGTCGAGACCACCAAGGCAACCGTCCTCGCCGCCCTCGAGTCCGGCGAACCCGTCGAAGCCCTCGTCACTGGCGTCATCAAAGGAGGCGTCGAGCTCGACGCCGACGGGCTTCGCGCCTTCGCTCCCGGCTCGCACGTGGACCTACGGCTCGGCGCTGACCTCTCCCACCTCATCGGCCGACGCCTCCCGTTCAAGGTCATGAAGTTCGCCAAGAACGGCAAAGAGGTCGTCCTCTCCCGCCGTGAGCTGCTCGAGAAAGAGGCAACCCAGGCCCGCCAAGACGGGCTCGCCAAGCTCCAACCTGGTTCCGTCGTCGACGCCGTCGTTCGCTCCGTCGTCGAGTGGGGCGTGTTCGTCGCCATCCCCTCGGCCAACAACATCGAAGGCCTCATTCACGTCTCCGAAGCCGCCTACGAGCGGAACGCGAAGCTCGCCGACCTGTTCAAAGCGGGCCAGAAAACCGAGGTCAAAATCCTCCGCATCGACGAAAAGGGCAAGCTCTGGCTCAGCCGCAAGGCCGTCGTCGGTGACCCCTGGGAGGCGTCCGCCGCCAAGTTCTCCGTCGGGACTCGCGCCGTCGGCCGCGTCGCCCGCATGCAACCCTTCGGCGTCTTCGTCGAGTTGGCTCCCGGCATCGATGGTCTGATCCGAACCGCGGACCTCTCCCTCCGCCGCATCAATGACCCCAGCGAGGTCACCACCGTCGGCGAGGAGATCGAAGTGATCGTCGTCAACGTCGACACCAAGCAACGCAAGATAGCCCTGCATCCCGCCCTGCATGGGGAAGGGGAGGAGCCCCGACAGAAGGTCGCCCCCTACCGTACCGTCAACGTGGAAGTCGTCTCCGCAGACGCTCCAGGCCTTGCCGTTCGCATCCTCGGCGTCACCGGCGCATCCGCCCGCGGCTTCATCCCCGCCGGTCATACCAACACCGCCCGCGGCACGGATCTGCGACGGGAGTTCCCCACCGGCACCCAACTCGAGGCCAAGATCATCGAGATCGACCCCAAGCGTGGCGAAGTGAAGCTCTCCATCCGCGCCCTCAAGGAAGACACCGAGAAGGCCGCCTACCACGAGTACCGAACGAAGGTCGCTCGCGAATCCAAGTTCGGAACCTTCGGCGACCTGTTCGCCAAGCGCCGCGGCGACTGACCCAGGTATTCCCCCCCAAAGCAGCGCGGAGCGCTCGAGTTGGGCCTAGCGCAACAGCTTCACCAGAAAGAAGTTCTTCTTGCCCTTGCGTAGCACGAAGTATCGCCCGTGCAGCGCGTCCGCCCGAAGAACCTTGTGCCCTGCGTCCACAACACGCTGGTTGTTGACGTAGATTCCCCCTCCCGCGATGTCCTTGCGCGCCGCCCCCTTCGACTTGCACAACTCCGTTCTCACAAGCAGGTCCGCAAGCTCCACGCCATCGCCTTCGTAGGAATCGCCGGCCTCTTCCCTCGAGGGCGCCTCCGACATCACGTCGAGCAACGTGGTCTCACCCAACTCCGCAATCGACTGCCCGAACAACGCCAGCGCTGCCTTCTCCGCCTCCATGGTCGCAGTCTCGCCGTGCGTCAGCGTCGTCAGATCCCGCGCCAGCGTCCGCTGCGCCTCCCGAAGATGGGGAGCCTCCGCCACCTGCTTCTCCAGCGCCGCAATCTCCTCGCGTCCTCGCATCGTGAGCATGCGAAGCAGCTTGATCACGTCCCCGTCCTCCGCCCGAACCCAGTACTGGTAGTACTGATACGGACTCGTCTTGCTACCGTCGAGCCACACCGCGCCCTTCTCGGTTTTGCCCAGCTTCTTCCCGTCCGACGTCGTGAGCAGCGGGGACGTGATCCCAAACGCGCGACCAGAACGGCGACGTCGGATCAAGTCGATTCCCCCAAGGATGTTCCCCATCTGATCGCTGCCCCCCAGCTGGAACGTGCACCCATGGTGGTCGTACAGGTGCATGAAGTCGTGCGCTTGGAGCAACATGTAGCTGAACTCCGTGAACGAGATCCCCTGCTCCCGCTCCGTCAGCCGCGTGCGCACGGAATCCCGGTTCATCATCACGTTGACCGAAAAGTGCTTGCCAGTATCCCGCAAGAAGCTCAGCAGCGACTCCGAGCCGAGCCAGTCGTGGTTGTTCACGATCGTGACGGCTCCGCCATCCGACTTTCCGAGGAAATGCTCGAGCTGGGACCGGATCCCGGCGAGGTTGCGCTCCACCCGATCCATGTCGAGCAGGTTGCGCTCCTCGCTCTTGCCGCTCGGGTCGCCGATCACTCCCGTCGCACCCCCAAGCAGCGCAATCGGCCGGTGTCCCGCGCGCTGCATCCGCATCAGCAACAAGATCTGAAGCAGGCTGCCCACGTGGAGCGAGTCGGCGCTCGGGTCGAACCCGATGTAGCACGTGACCTTTTCCTTCCCGAGGATCTCCCCGACCTCCGGGCTCGTCGTCTGATCGATCAGCCCGCGCCACGCGAGCTCGTCATGCACATTCGCTTCCGCCATGGCGGTCCTCCGGTTCGCACGGTTCCTACGCGAGACCCGCCCCCCAGCACAACCCCAAAGCCCCTCACGGCCGCCAGCGCACGAGATTCGATGCGTCGATCATCGCGTTATACTTGTTGAGCATGTCGTCCAGGTCCCGGTCGTCCAGCTTGCTGGGATCCGCGCTCCGCACCGACTCCACGAACGTGTCGGCTCGGCCCTTGTACATCGCGAACATGAAGGCCTTGCCCACCTGGTCCGGGTGACCCGCCGCATGGTCCGACAACCCCTTGTGGCTTGCCTCGATCCGGTTCCGGAGGTCCGACACCTTGGCAGCGTCGGGCTTGTCCTTCGTCACCTCCCTCGACAACAGCTTGGCGTCCCGCAAGAACACCAACGAGAAGTAGCGCAACCCGCCGACCTTCGACTCCTTCTCGATCGACTCGTCGTCCCGCTTGTCCGCCACGGCGTCGATGGCCTCCGCCAAATCGTCGTGCAGCTTCTGGAACTCCTCGTGGTCCACCTTGAAGACCCCATGCATCTCCTTGCCTCGCTTGTACCCGTCGCTCTTGTACCCCTTGTCCTTGTAGTACCGGTCCATCTCCTCCAACTGCCCGGAGAGGGACGCCACCAGATCGACATACCGCGGCATCATCTTGTCGATCTCTGGCATCGGCGGTGTGAGATCCGCCTTCGCCTCCTGACATAGCTGGTTGGCGTTCGGCGGCGGCGCGAAGAGCACCGAGGGAACTCGACCCGCTCGCGGCACCCCCCCCCCAAGGCGCTTGAAGTAGTGGTTGGCTGCCTTGTTGATACGCATCGCCGCGTTGAAACACTTGATGGTCCGGTCCACCTTCGAGTCCCGATGCGTCTCACCAGGATCCTCCAGCCCGGGGTCGTCCGACGCCACCGCCGAAGTGATGTCCTCCCCCTCGATCGCCGTCTTCTTCTTGCAACAACTCGCCCCGAGGCCAGCCACCGCTGCCACGCCAATCAGCAAGGAAACCCACCGCCTCGCCGCCTCACTCCCCATCCAACTGCTCCTGCTTCCCTTCTCAGCTCGCCCACCCGCACGCGAACCTACCACGGAACTTTCCATCGAACCGCTGCGATCTGGCGTTGCGTTTCCACTCGACCTGAGTATTGTATCTCGCCCATCCAGACGGTGGCCGTAGCTCAGCCCGGTAGAGCACTGGATTGTGGCTCCAGTCGTCGCGGGTTCAAATCCCGTCGGTCACCCCACTTCCCCTCCTCACTATCTCCCCGCCCAACTCTCCTCCGCCAGGTGTTTGCGACTTGCCCCCACCGTGGGCTACTCTTGCCTTGAACGGGCCCAGGGGCCCCGAGGTCGAGAAAGGACATCGTGATGAGCGTCATGCGCTTCGTCGGGAACGGACTCGCCATTGCATCGGTTCTCACAGCCTGGGGGTGCAGCGATCCCGCCGCTCCCGCCCCCCAGGGCGCCTTCAACGTGACCTTCGGAAACGCCGTCGGAACCGGGGTCACTTGTCCCGCCATGCAACCGTCCCAACTCATGGTCGGCGCGGTGGGAAGCGCACAGCATGCCAGCGTCATCGACGGCGAGGACGGTGTTGCCGTCACCTGTACGGTCTCCAAGAGCGGCGCCGGATTCCGCGCAAGTGGAAGCATCGTCAAGGGAACCTCCCGGTTCTCCCTCGCCCCCGTCACCGTCGGAGAAGGCAACTCCAACCAGGGACGCGTCTCCGTCGCCGGCGCCAACACAGCCGGAAAGTCCTACGGTCCCACCGCCGAGACCCTCTGCACCTTCCAGATGATCAAAGGCGCAGAAGGGTTCATCTGGCTCGCCTTCGAGTGCCCCCTCGTCATCAGCGGTTCCTCGGACAACGAGCAGTGCTCGCTGTACAACGGCTACCTGGTGTTCGAGAACTGCGAGACCTGAGTCAAGGACGCGGCATCACCGCCGTCGTTTCCATCGCCGCCGTCTGATCCTCGTCGGTTCCCTCGTCGTCCTCGCCTCGCTCAGGGCGATCATCCGACACCAGGCACATCACCACCGCCGTGACGTTGTCCTCTCCACCGTTGCGATTGGCCTTCTCGATCAGGCGCCGGCACAGCTCCACCGGCTCCTTGCCGTCGCTCAGGATTTCGAGCAAGGCTTCATCGGTGACCATGCCCGACAACCCGTCGGAGCAGAGAACGTAGATGTCACCTTCCACAGGGTCGTCCGCTTGCAGATCGACCACCACGTGGTCCTGCATTCCAAGCGCCCTCGTGATCACGTTCTTGGGGAGCTCACCCTTCTGCTCTTCCGTGAGCTCGGGCATCGCGAGAAGGTAGTCGTTGATCAGCGAGTGGTCCCGCGTCATCAAACGCACCTCGCCATCCCGCACCCGGTAGCAACGGCTATCCCCCACATGCCCAATGTACAGCTTCCCGTGCCTCGACGAGAAAAGGGCACTCACCATCGTCGTGCCCATGCCCTGAAACTCCCGCGACCGGATACTGCGCTCGAAAATCTGCCGGTTCGCGATCCGAATCCCCGTCAGCAGGCGGTTCTCCTCCTCCGACAACGAGGTGTCGAAGTGATACGGCCACGTCACGTCCTCGTTCGCCGTCGAGCGAAAAAAGTCGGCCATCGTCTCCGTGGCGACACGGCTCGCAACGTCCCCGGCTCGATGGCCTCCCATCCCATCAGCCACGATGAACAGATCATGCTCATCGAGAACGAGATAGCTGTCCTCGTTGTGCTCACGCTGCAGACCCACGTCCGTCAAGCCCGAGGCAACGATACGCATCCGATGAGAGGTGTTCGGTTCACCCATGCAGAAACTTCCGAATCCTATCGATGACGTTTCACTTTCGTACGCACGAGCCCCCCGTGTCAAGGGCCCGGCCCACCCTGTCTCGATCCATCAAATCTCGAAGATGTCCTTCTCCTTGGCCTGCTGGATCTCGTCGACCTTGCGGACTGCGTCCGACACGATCTCCTCGACGCGCTTGCGCGCCCGGCTGACCTCGTCCTCACTCGCTTCCCCATCGTCCTCCAAGGACGCCAGCATGTCTATCGCATCATGGCGGTGCTTGCGCACGGCCACCTTGCAGTCCTCCCCCATCCGCTTCACGAGCTTCACAAGATCCTTGCGTCGCTCCTCCGTCAACTGCGGAATCGGGATTCGGATCACGTCGCCGTCAAGGAGCGGGTTGATCCCCAAATCGCTCTCCCGAAGCGCCTTGTCCACAGACTTGACCGCACCCTTGTCCCACGGCCGGACCGTGAGCATCCGAGGCTCCGGCACGTTGATCGTGGCCAGCTGGTTCAGTGGCGTGGCCGTCCCGTAGTAGTCGACTCGAATGCTGTCCAGCATCCCCGCATGGGCCCGTCCCGTTCGCAGCTTGCTCAGCTCACGCTTAAACGCCTCCTGCGACTTGCCAATGGAACCACTTAGGTCGCCGATAATTTCGTCGATCATCTCCAAAGTCTCCGTGCAACACGCGGCCCCGGGGCGGGCAGCAACGTTCAGGGCCCGCAGCTTACCATCGATTCGCCTCCCGCAAACTCGTTCTTGCTCCCCGCCCCCAACTTCATCCCCCTCTGCTCATCACCCGCACTCAGGAACGCCTCTCCGTAACGTTGCCCCCTTCCTCGACGGATGATACCTTCCATGTGGCTGCGCTCAGGGACTTGGCTTTGAATCCCCCCAGCTCACGATCCGGTATCCTTCCTCTCGAAGAACTGCTCGAGCGCGTGCTGGCTTACCAGCCAAGCGCGGACGTCGATCTGCTGCGCAGAGCCTACGAGTTCGCCAACACCGCCCACGAAGGCCAGATCCGAAAGAGCGGCGACCCCTACTTCGCTCACCCTGCTGCCGTCGCAGGCGTCATCACCGAGCTGCGCCTCGACGCCGCTAGCGTCTGCGCCGGCCTCCTTCACGACGTCGTCGAGGACACTCCCCAGACCGTCAAGGACCTCGAGCGCCTCTTCGGAAAAGAAGTCGCGTTCCTCGTCGACGGCGTGACCAAGCTGTCCAAGATCAATTTCTCCTCTCGCCAGGAAAGGGAAGCCGAGAACTTCCGCAAGATGCTCGTCGCCATGTCCCGCGACATCCGCGTCCTGCTCGTCAAGCTCTGCGACCGCGTCGACAACATGCGCACCCTCGAGTTCATGAAACCCGACTCGCAGGAACGCATCGCCCGCGAAACCACCGAAATCTTCGCGCCCCTCGCAGGTCGCCTCGGCATCCATCGCTTCAAGACCGAACTCGAGGACCTCTCCTTCCGCTACCTCGAACCCGACGCCTTCCAAAACCTCGCCCGCCTCATGGGCGAAACCAAACCCGCTCGCGACCAGTTCACCCGCGAGATGTGCGACCTGCTCCGAAAGCAGCTCCATGACCACGGCTTCGCAGGCGACGTCTCCGGTCGAACCAAGCACCTGTACTCCATCCAGCGACAGATGCTTCAACTCCACGTCGACTTCGATCAGCTCCGCGACCTCGTCGCCTTCCGCGTCGTCATGGAGTCCGTCGCCGACTGCTACGGCGTCATGGGGGCCATCCACTCGCGATACACGCCCGTGCCCGGGCGCATCAAGGACTACATCGCGCTGCCCAAACCCAACATGTACCAGTCCCTTCACACCACCGTCATCGGTCCACGAAGGGAACGTGTCGAGGTGCAGATCCGAACCAAAGACATGGACCGCGTCGCCGACGAGGGCATCGCCGCTCACTGGGTCTACAAGGAGCGCATCTCTGGCGGCGCGGACCCCAAGCTCGTCCAGCGTTTCGCGTGGCTGCGAGACCTCATGGAGTTCCAGCGCGACATCCAGGACGCTGCCGAGTTTCTAGACAGCATCAAAGTCGACCTCTTCCAGGACGAGGTCTACGCCTTTACCCCCAAGGGCGACGTCCGTGTCTTCCCCCGCGGCGCTACCGCGATCGACTTCGCCTACGCCATCCACACCGAGATCGGCCACCACAGCTCCGGTACCCGCGTCAACGGTACCGTCGCCTCCCTCCGGCACAAACTCCGCAACGGCGACGTCATCGAGATGCTCACCGGTCCGGACCAACGTCCGAAGAAGGAATGGCTCGAGTTCGCTGCCACCAGCCGCGCTCGCAATCGCATCCGCGCTTACCTCCGCAACGACGAAAGGGAGCGGTCCCTCAAGCTGGGCCGTGAACTGCTCGAAAAGGAATTGCACGACCACGGCATCTCCCTGCAGCGCTTCATGAAAGACGAAGTCGAGCTTCGACGCGCCCTCGAGGCCTTCGAGGTCCCGTCCATCCAGGACCTGTTCGTTTCCGTGGGCTACGGTAAGGTCGCCCCTGCCAGCGTCACGCGCACGCTTACCAGAGCCTCCGAGGATGACGACGAGCCGAAGCCCGCCGCCAGCCTTCGCGAAGGTCGGATTGAGCACTTCGTTCGCCGCATCACCGGACGGGATGCGCAAGGTCTCAAGGTCAGCGAGATCGACGACATTCTCGTTCGCTACGCCCGGTGCTGCAACCCGCTGCCGGGCGACGAGATCGTCGGCTTCATTACCCGTGGGCGTGGGATCACCGTCCACAGGCGTGACTGCACGAAGGCGTTCGAGGCCGACCCCGACCGGCGCATCTCCGTAATCTGGGACTCCCGCGTCAAGGCCAACCGTTCCGTGCAACTCAAGGTGTTCACCGCCAACCGACCCGGCGTCCTCGCCTCCATGGGACAGGCGTTCTCCGAGCAAGACATCAACCTGTCCGCCGTCTCAAGCCGCGCCGTCGAAGACGGAAGGTCCATCAACATCTTCACGTTCCCCTGCTCCGACTTGACGCAGCTCAAGGTCGTGATGCGCGCCTTGCGCAAGGTGCAGGGAGTCTACAGTGTCGAGCGAGTCTGATCGCTACCGGCTCGCATCCGGCGCAAGACGACGAAGCTCCCGGTAGAACGCTTGCCGGGACATGCGCAGCTCCCTGGCTGCCACGGCTACCGTCCCGGACGCCATCGCGAGAGCCTTCTGAAGACGCACGCGCGCCAGATCCCTGTCCGATAGCTGCAGCGCCAACGGCTCCTTCGGGCAAGAACGAGGAACGGTTCGGCACAGGATCTTCGCTGCTCGCTCGGCTGTCTCCCCCGCATCGAATGCCGCAGCGAGATGCGCTCCCAACTCGCGCACTCCCCCAGGCCAGCCGGCCCTCAATACGCACTCGAACACAGCCTCCGCCCCTGCGTCCAGCCGGACCCCCACGCGTCGAAGTAGCTCGATCGTCAAGGCAGGAATGTCCTCTCGCCTCTCCGCGAGCGACGGCACACGGAGAACTCGCGTCTCGACCAAGGCCATGAGAGACGAGCCGACCCGCCCCTCCGCGTGCGCGTCCTCCAGTGCCCCCACCACCGTCCCGATCAGCATCGAACCCTCGGTCGCACGGACCGCACGAACGAGATCCGACTGCGCCGCACGAGGCATCTGGTCGATGTGCGTGACCAGCCACAACGTGGGCCCGCCTTCCCCGTACGCCCGGATCAATTGGTCCGGGTCAATGCTCGCTCCGTCGACGACGTGCGTGTGTGACATGCCACCCGCACGTTGAAGGGCAGCCCGCGCCATCGTCGACTTGCCAACGCCCGGTGCCCCCTGAATCACCAGACTCCTGCGGCTCTCGATGTGCTCCACGACAACATCCATCCACGACCGCTGCCGGACTCCGATCAGCACATCCCCCATCATCGCGGGCGCGCCAGCGTACGTGTCGAGCTCTCGCTCCACGAACAGCATGACCGAATCGCCCATCCGCAACACCGAGCCGTGCGCCAGACCCAGCATGCTCACCGGCACGCCATCGAGCCAGGTCCCCGTGGGACTGTCCAGGTCGGACACGTAGACTCCATCCGGTCGAACCACGAACTGTGCGTGATGCGAGCACACGGTCGTGTCGCTCACGCTGATGACATCGTCCCGCTGTCCCGATGCGGACCCTACGATCGCCCCATCGTACAAGGGGATCGCTGCCAGCGAGCCGTTTCGTCGCACCCTGAGCAGCCCCCAGCCCCCTGGCGCGCCCTGCACTTCCGCCCCTGCGGCCACAAAAACCACATGCTCCCCCTGTGTACCCATCATGATCGCATCCCCCCTTCGTGGGTAGCACAAGACAGCCCGCCACGTCGTCCGCCACGGTCGTCCGCCGGGCCCCCCTGTGTTTCGTCCAAGATGATACGTCCATCCACCCACCCTTCGCAATCCCGCATCGAACACCCCAGACGAAGTTTGCCTCCGACACAACACAATTGGTGTTGACTCCCGCCCCTTGTACGTGTACTCACGCGGCTCCCCTGCGGGAGTAACTCAGTGGTAGAGTGTCACCTTGCCAAGGTGAACGTCGCGGGTTCAAGTCCCGTCTCCCGCTCCAGCCTCCTCAGTAAGCCGGTCGAGTCCCCGACCGGCTTTTCTTTTTCTTCCACCGTCACCACGCTCCGATCCCGTCCTTGAACCGGGGCAGCGCCCAGTGGTACCTTCCACCGGAAGCTTGCCACGCGCGCCTCCCTAGGGTGGCGCGCCCCATGCCCGGCCAGGGGGCTCGCCACAGGGGAGAGAGTGCTCGATGCGCTGGAAGATCATCACCACGAACAGTGTCGTCATCATCCTGCTTGGCGTCTTCCTCAGCGCCTTGCTCTGGGCTCAACTCAAGAGCTTGGTCTCGAACGAGTCGCTCATCGTCGCAGATGCCTCGCAGGCCGTTTCTGCAGCCAACGCTCAGCTGCAGCTCGATGCCCTTCAGGTGGAACGGTGGCTCTCCAACCGAGCCAACGAACCGTCCGTCCGCGAACCCTTCGAAGCCGGCGTTCGCGATGCGCGCTTCGAAGCCGCAACCAAACAGGCGAACGGCCTCCGTGACGCCGCCATCCAGGCGCCTGCCCTCGCTGGGCTTCACCCCGCCATCGTCGCGTTCGTCGACGTGAACGGCATAGCGCTCGGCCGGAACGGCAACAACCTCATGCGCGGCGAGGACATCGGAAAAGCCCACCCCGGCATGAAAGAGTCGATCGCCAACGGGCGAACCGGCTCCGAAGCCTGGTACGCCCCCCAGTTCTCCCAACAGTGGCTCGTCTCCTTCGCTCCCGTTCGGAACGGCGCAGGCGAGGTGCTCGGGGCCATCGTCTTCGGAACCCCGCTCAACGACGAACGGATGTCCCGCACCACCGACAAGACCAGCGGCGGTGCCGTTGTCATCGCCGTCGAAGGCCCAAAGGGCATCGAGATGGTCGCCAAATCGAAGCTCGTCGACGCCTCGGCTGCCAGCGCCATCGGGCAAGGCGCACTCGCGGAGAGCGTCAAAGGCGCCATTCGCCTCGACGCCGCCGAGCGACTTGCCGGCGGGCCCAAGGACTGGGTGTTCGTCGGTTCGCCCCTGAGCGGGTACGGCGGCGCAAAGGCCGTCCTCGTCGCTGTCTCGCCCGCCTCCATCATGGATGTGAGCGGCGTGCTCTATTCCGTCCTCGGAATGGTAGTCCTCGGACTCATCCTCGTCAGCGCCGCCGGGTGGCTTCTCGGAAGCTACATCTCCAAGCCCGTCGAAGAGCTCGAGGAAGGCCTCCTGCAGATCCTCAACGGCCGCACCGACCTTCGCTTCGAAATCGAACACGCCGTACTCGGTGGCGTCGTCTTCCGGATCAACACCTTGCTCAACCAACTCATGGGCGTGCAAGAGGACGACACGGACGAAGACGGACGACCTTCCCTGGCTCCTTCCACCAACGCGTTCCAGGGCGCACTCGACGTCGATGAACCGGGCGCACCCGCGGCCGAGCGCGTGGACACCGCCGCCGCGGCCGCGTTGGCTGCCGAACCCGCCGAGCAGTACTACCCAAGGTTGTTCCGCGAATACATCGACGCCAAGCGCAGCATCGGCGACCCCGTCGAACACATCACCCAGGACAGCTTCGTCGAGCGCATCCGACAGCGCGAGATCGAGATGAGCTCCAAGTCCGGACGCCCCGTTCGCTACCAAGTCCAGCTGCGCGGCCGCGAGGTCACTCTCCTCGCCGTCCAGCTCCCCTGAGCCCCCCGCCACCCCCTTCCCGCTTGTGCGTCGCCTCCCGCAGGGGTCCTGTGCTATGGGGCTATCCAAACCGTTCCCACTGAGGTCACAACATATGGGCCTGTTCGACATTTTCAAGCGCTCGAAGCAAGACGACGAAGCTGACGATTCCAAGCACGACAAGAGCGTGGCTCGGCTCGGTCGAGCAGCGGCGGACAAGCGCGCCCAAGCGTACGACCGGCTCGAGGCCATCCAGAGCTTGTGCTCCGTGGCAACCGCCGACTCGGCCGCCGCGCTGCTCAAGCGCTTCTCCTTCTACATCGACCCGTCCATCACGGACCAAGAGGAAAAGGAAATCGCCTTCCGCGGAATCATCGCCTCGGGCGATGCGGCGATAGAGCCCATCCGCGAGTTCTGCACGAAGGCCGAGAGCTTCACCTGGCCCATGAAAATGCTCGAAGAGTTGCTCGATGAGAGCGCCTTCGTCGACGAGTTGCTCATCCTCCTCGAGCGCTTCGATACGGACTACGCGAAGAAGCAGGAACCGAAGCTGCAAATCATCGCGGAACTCGAAGGCAAGAAGAGAGACGACGTGCGCCTGGCGGTCGAGCGATTCCTGGAAGACTTCGACGAGCGCGTCCGATTCCACACGGTGGCCACGCTCTTCTCTCAGGAAGACGAGGCGTCCTCAGAGCTCCTCTACAAGGCTTTGGTGGGCGAGGAGTCGGTTCGCGTCAAGAACCGAGTCGTGGAGGGGATGGCCTCGCGGGGCTGGAAGGTCCCGGAGGGGCTCGCTGACGAAGTCGCTGAAGCCCTTCCCCCCGGCTACGCCGTGCGCGACGGCGTCGTCAAGAGAAGCTGACCGCGCGTCCTCGCAGACGCAGGTTCCCATGCACAGCAGGCCCTTCTGCTGCTCTTCGAGCGGCGAGAGGACCTGTCCGCCTGTTGTGGGGAAACGACTGAACGTGGACGGAGGAGAGCGGGGACCCGATCAGGGGCTGATCTTCATGTCTTGCGGAAGGAAGATGCTGAAGCTGAGCGTGATCATCTGATTGAACCGGAACTGCCGGTCCTTCTCGTCGACCGCGAAGTCGGGGCCATTCTCGTCCGGCGGACCCCCCTGAGAGTCGAACCCTGAGGTGTTCCAGGAGAACGGAATAGCCCGGTACTCGAGGCCGATTCCCGTCCCGCCGCCGGGGAAGAAGGTCAAGCCTGCGCCAAAGGTCGGAGCAATCGCCAGGCGAGAGGCCGTGGGGTACGGCTCCACCGGCCTGCCGGTGTTGTCAAGAACCGTCTTGTTTGGGTCCGCCAAGTCGGCGACGGCATAGTCCTCGCGTTCCTCGACACCGATGAACGCAGGCCCCCCGAAGAAGTACAGGTCCGTGTCCACGAACACCTTATCGAACAGCGCCAGCTTGCCCCGGAAGGGCACCGCGGTGATCTGGGGTGCGATGACCCACTTGATCTTGCCGAGCTGCTCAGGGAAGTCGTAACCAACGCTGAGCATGGACGCGTTGCGGTCGATCTGGGTCCTGGGATCCGAGTTGCGGGACGGGTCCCACCGATCCTTGTTGACCTTGTCAATCTCGTCCGTGAGGGCTGTGTTGAGGTTGACGACTCCGTAAGCTCCCCACGCGCCGAGCCCTAACCAGTCCGTCAGGTGATACTGGATCCGTGCTCCTGCGAAGACCGTTCGCTGGTACTCGTCGAGCAACGTGAACGAGACCGCTGGCGCGATCTCGAACCGCTTGTTTCGGTGCCAACGGAGCTCACGGACAGCCGGGGCACCAGCCAACGGCCCCGTGAGCTGGATTTCCTGAGCGCTCGCTGTCGATTCCAAAGCGAGCACGCCAACGACTGCCAGCAGCCCGGTGGCGAAGATTCGTCGCATTGTCGCCCTCGTCCTTCCCTTTGCCATCATCTCCGACCTTTTCCCACTGCCGTTCGTTACTTCGGAAGCCGGTACTCCCACGAGAACGGCAAGAAGATCGAGATGCCAACCTGGGCTTGCACGTTGTTGGTAAGCTTCTTCTCGTCCGTCCAGTTCGCTTCATCCTGCCGCCAGGCGGTTCGCGCGTCCTCGCTGGGGAACTCCATCGCGTCGTAGTTGGCGGTGTTCTCGAGTTCCTCGAGATAGGCATAGTCGCGAAGCTCCACGATCGCAGCGAACCAGCGATTGAAGAAGATTCGAGCACCAATGCCCGCGTTGAACGCAACCTTGGGCTCGAAGGAGAAGTTGCGGTACCGCGGGTCAAACACCACGATCGGACGGGTCGAGATGGCTCCCACACCACCGACGACGTACCCGTCCCAGTGGAAGATGAAGTCTCCGAACCCTGCGAACTTGCCGTACATGGGGACGTACGTGAAGTTCACCGCGGCCGACCACTGGTACTCGTTGAGCGGCACGCCCACGCGGACGGCGCGCCGTGTGGCCGCGTTGAACTCGGAGTCCGCGTTCAATCCCTGGTACCAGTTGAAGTTCGCGCCTACCGCCATCACGTTCGTGATGTAGTAGTTGAGGGCAACTCCCGGCGCCGGGTGCGAGACGAACTGATCGTTCATCGTGAACGACCAGTAGGGCTGCAACTCGAAACGCTCGCGCCGCAACGCATAGATCTGCTGCACCGCGTAGATCTGTGGGTTCAGATCCTTCTTGGCAGCCTCCTCCATGCTGATCTTCGGGCAGGCGTCCGGGTCGATCTTGCAGATGTCGCCAAGACCGCCCTCGAAGCCAACCGCTCCCTCCGCACCTTCCCCTTCGACCCCTTCCTCGCCCTCCTCTTCCAAGGGCGCGTCTGCGTCGAATTCGGTGTCATCGCCTTCCGCTTCTGCTTCCACTTCCTCGGCTTTGGCTGCTCCCTTTCCCTGGGCCACGGCAATAGCCGGCACCAGCAAGAGCGCCATGCCCAGGAGGAGTCCCGTGCGAGCCTGCTTCATTGTGAGCCCTTCCGCATCGTTTCGTCGCGAAGTTGACAGGCCTAAGTTGTCAGAACCATTAGAGAAAAAGGCCAACGGCCAAGGCGGGCGGGACTATATCACGGGGGTTTTCAAACAATCAACTCCCATCTGTCGCCACGCCAATCTTGTCCCGCTATGCAGCCTCGTTCTCCTCGGAATCAGCGCTTCCCAGCAGCGCTTCTACGAATTCCTCAGCATCAAACGGCCGAAGGTCATCGGCCCTCTCACCGATCCCAATGTACCGAACCGGTACCTTGAGCTCGTCGCAGATTCCCAGAACCACTCCACCCTTCGCCGTACCGTCCAGCTTCGTCAACACAATTCCGCTCAAGGGCATTGCCTCCGCGAACTGACGCGATTGCGCCAGCGCGTTCTGCCCGTTCGTCGCGTCGATGACCAGCAAGATCTCGTGAGGTGCTCCCTCCATCGCCTTACCCATCGTCCGCGCAACCTTCTTGAGCTCCTCCATCAAGTTCGTCTTCGTGTGCAATCGCCCCGCCGTGTCGGCCAGAACCACATCCGCGTTTGCCTCCGAAGCCTGTCGAATCGCATCGAAGATCACCGCGCCCGGGTCCGCACCATCCTTGCCCTTCACCACGTCACACCCGACGCGGTCGCCCCAAACCTGAAGCTGCTGCACAGCCGCAGCTCGGAACGTGTCGCCAGCCGCAAGCAACACCTTCCGTCCATCCGCCTTCAGCTGCGTCGCCATCTTGCCGATCGTCGTCGTCTTTCCCGACCCGTTGACGCCCACCATCAGCACGACCGTGGGCTTCGATCGAAGTGGCATTCCGCCATCCCCGACGCGTAGGATCCGAACCGCCTCTTGGCGCAAAGCCGCCCACACCTTGTCCGAGTCGTTGAGCTCCTTGCTCCGCATCCCCTCCCGCAGTCGCTCCAAAATCGCTTCCGTCGTCTTCACTCCCACGTCCGACGTGATGAGCACTTCCTCCATCTCGTCGACGATGTTCGGGTCGATCTCTCGTCGACCCGTGATCAGCTTCGCGAGACGGCCGAAGAAGCCTTCGGTGGCCCTTGATTTGCCCAATCCCTTGCGCAGACCAGCCACATCGCGAGTGCGCTTCGTGGCGCCTATGTCCACCGTCTGAGCCACGAGCGGCGCGGGTTCGTCCTCGTCGTGGACAGGGATGCTCGCGTCCGCGACGTCCTCGTCTTGAGATTGATCAGTATCCCCAGGGCTGGATGGCGCCTCGGACGCAGAGGGCGCCTTGGGCTTCTCCTCTTCGGGCTTGGGGGCCTTGCGCTCAGGCTCCTTTTTCGGTTCGGGCTTCTTGTGCTCAAGCTCCTTTTTCGGCTCGGGCTTTTCGTCGCTGCGAGGCTTCTTCCCGGTCCCAGTCCGTTCCTCGGACGTGCCCGCCAGACGTTTGGGCTCGGGCGCTTCGGGAAGCGCGTCGCCAGCCTCGGGCTTGCGGATGACGAACCAGTAGATCGCGATAACTACGACGACCGCGATGATGACGCCTACGATCTCCATGAGTCAGTCTCTCCCGCTGCTTGCAGCATGCGAAGGTGGCGCACCATAAAACGACGGTTCCCGGCGCGTCAACGCAGAGCTTGTCCTCGGGGCTCCAGGTCACGAACTTCCTTCTCCAGACGCTGATCTACGGGGTCCGGGCCATAGGCTCCGCGCTCGACACGCTCCGCCCACACTGCAACGGCGTCTCCGCGGTGTCCTCGGGCCACCCGAATGACGTGCCCCGGCGTCGGGTCCGGTTCTTGGTGCCAGGGCTTGCCGCCTCTCCGAGCCCACCGGACCAACCGGTCGAGCAACAATCGGCGACGGCTTGCCAGCGCCACAACCATTTCGCTGGCAGGGGGAAGTGGGCGCTCGACTTCCGCGTGGTAGGGGGAGTCGACCAGGAGCCGAAGGTCCTTCTCTGCAGTGTGGATCTTGAAATCGAAGGCTCCGGACGCGTCGGTCCGTGCGTCCACCACCACGTCCAAGTCGACGAAGGATGGGACGACGACGCGGACCCGTGCGTCCACAATCGGCGAGCCATCGTGAGCATCGACGACCTTGCCGGTCCACTGGTCGCGCGCTGGGGAGGGGCGGACGATGTCGACGGAGGATTCGCCCCGGAGGGTGGGTTGTGGGGTCTTCTCCCGCTCGCGGCGTCGTGGCCGCCACCAGCCGCGAACGAGCCACCCTGCGACCACGACAGCGAGGGCGATGGGAACGGCACGGAGCCAAGGGCTCGGAGCGACGGCTGTGACCGTGACCGCGATGGAACCAGCTTGCTCGTAGAAAGGCGCGTCGGGTCGATACCGAAGCAGGACGGTGCGGGACCCAGTGTCGCGCGTGGGTCGATACGTGAGCACCACGTCTGCAGAACCGTCGACCACTGCACCTGCGCCGACGACCTCGTGGTCGAGGGTTGCTTCCACGGCTCCTGTGGGGACGGGACCCCGAGACGAATCGGCGCGAACCTGCACCGTCAGGCCGCGCGAAGGATCGCCTCGGACTTCGTCGTTTTGGGCAACTAGGCGCACACGTACCGAGCGCATGATGGTCGCTGTCGTGTGAGCGGCGGCGAGGTCGTCGGTGCCCGAAAACGAGGCGGTGATGTTTCCCATGCCGGGGCCGTCAAGGGCTGCGCTGGGGAAGTCGAAGTGCGCGGATCCGGAAGCATCGGTTTGTGTGGACGCGAGGTCTTGTCCGTCCTCGCTTGTCAACACGAGGCGCAAACCCTTGCTGGAAGAGCCCGGGGGAGCCGTGACACGGGCGAACACGAGCACCCGCGGGGCATCGAGATCGACCCGCTCGGGGCGGGGCACGAACGCGACCGACATGGGTTGCTGGCGCGCGTTCCACAGAATGTCCGACCGCGTGCCCTCGTGAAGTGGGCCGCCAGCGTAGACCACCCGGAGGAGGGCCTCGGTGCGAGCCAGCGCGCCCACGAGGCAAAAAGACCCCGAGGCGTCGGTGGTCACCGTGTGGTCGATGGTTCCGGCTCCAGAGGACCCCTCCTCCGAACAGCGCCCGACGGAGCGCCAAGGGATCGCTGCACTCGAGTCCGCCATGGGCGTGACCATCAGCAAGGCATCCGGGATGGCCGACCCTGCCTCGTCTCGTAGGGTTCCCGCGACCTGCAACTGATCCCGCGGCCCCGAAGCGCGTACCTCGAGCCTTGATGCCCCGCGCACCTGCACGCGTGGTGCAGCAGCGGTCGGACTCTGCCATGTGCTTGCCGCCGCGCAGAGCATGAACTGGATCAGGAAGGTGAAAGCCACACGACGTCCCACAGAGGACTCCTTCCGGTGCTCTCCGGAGAGGACAGAAATGATACGGTCGGTCTGAACACGGAAGGCCATTGGTCCGTCGATCCATGAGCCTCAGTCCCCGTCTTCGGAAACCGGGCAGGAGCAGGATACAGGATCCTTCCCCCCTCGCCCCGTGATATTCTGGGTGGTTGCATGGCTCGAATTCGCACCTTCTCGCAACGCATGCTGGCGACCGTCCTGTGCCTCGCCGTACTGCTCGGCTCGTCGCGTGCGTTCGCGGGACCCACCGTGGCGGAACTTGCCGAGCGCCTTCGCAACGCCTCCGACTTTCGCGTGCGCGTTCAGGCTGCGCTCGCCCTCGGAGCGTCGAAGGCCGACGATGCGGTCTCGCCGCTGTGTGAAGGGCTCGACGACGGCAACGCGACGGTCAGGAGTGCAGCGGCGGCGGCGCTCGGGCGTCTGCGCAAGCCGGGGGGAGTCACCTGTCTCGAGAAGCGCTCCAAATCCGAGTCGAACGCGTCGGTCAAGTCCCAGATCACGCGTTCCATTGCCCAGATCAAGGGAGGGGGGGCATCCGACGCGCCGGCGCGGGCGCCCGACGGTTCCACCAAGTGGTACGTCGCGGTGGCCGAGACGAAAAACAAGGGCAATCGAAGCGCAAGCGAAATCGACAAGATCGTCCAAGCGGCCGTGCGGAAGGCCTTGATGGCGAACGCTGCGGTTGCCCTGGCGCCCGCAGGAGAAACGACCGCCCAGGCCCAGGCTGTTGTGCAGAAGCACAAGGTTCAGGGCTACCTACTCCAACCTACGGTGGAAGCGCCTGAGTACGCCGATTCCAGCCTCACGATTCGCGTTCGGTTGACGATGTTCACCTACCCCAACCAGGCGCTCCAGGGGGAGTTCGCACCCAAGCTCACCCAGTCCGGCACACCCTCGGAAGATCACGAGTCGGAGAACGAACTCATCAAGATGGCGTCCGAGCGTGCGGTCGCTCGGTTCATCACGGTGGCCGAGACCACCAAGCCTTAGGCGAGGCGATGGGGGATTTGTTGTCCGCGTCTGCGGGTCCCAAGTACCCTTGTCGCCAAGTCGGCCAACGATTCGCGGGCGCCTGACCGCTGCAGAGGCTCACCATGAATGGAACCAACATTCCTTCCGCCCCTCCTCCTCCGTACAAGCGCAGCGCGCGCAACTACTTGCTCGACCCGAAGTTCCAGCTCAAATACACGGGCCTCTTGGTCCTCGTGGCTTTGCTGCTATCCGGGGTCTTGGGCACGCAGCTCTGGTTCACCAACAAGGCCGTCATCTCCCAGAGCCAGCAGGCAGTCGAGCAGGGGAGGGAGACCGTCCAGCGAGGCCAGAAGACCGTCGAAGAGAGCAAGAAGGTCTCCGAGGTCGTCGCGATGAACATCGCGCGTGAGTACGCCGACAACCCCGAACTCGCGAAGCTGTTCAACGCCGACACCGAGAAGCGAAACGAGGAGCTCGCGGAGGAACAGAAGCGGCTGAAAGAGGACTCTCAGGCGCTCGAGCAGCAAGCGGCATACCTCGCGAGCCAGCAACAGAAGACGTTGTTCGTGCTGGTTGGAGGTCTTGCGGTTCTCGTCATCGCCATCGCCCTCACGGGCATCATCTTCACTCACAAGATCGCGGGGCCCGTCTTCAAGATGAGCCTGTTGCTGCGCAAGGTCGGCCACGGACAGCTCAAGGTTTACTCTGGGCTTCGCAAGGGGGATGAGCTGGTGGACTTCTTCGAGACGTTCCGCAAGATGGTTGACCGGTTGCGCGAGCGTCACGTCGACACGATGACTCGTCTCGACGAGGCCATCCGGAGCTTGGAGGGCGAGGTGGAAGCGGAGAAGCTAGCTCCCCTCAGGAAGCTTCACCAAGAGATGGCCGCCCGCCTCGAGGACTCCTAGTCCTAGTGCTTCATTTCAATTGAATTGAGGGGTTCGTGCTCAGCGAAGCGGTGCTCGTGCTCGTGCTCGTGCTCGAAACCGGGGTCGCTTGAGCCAGCTCCTGCTTGCGACACCTGACCAGGCGGCCAGATCGAGTACGAGCACGAGCACCGCGCTTCGCGCTGAGCACGATGCACGCGTCGATTCGAGTGAAACGAGGCACTAGTCGATTCCCCCCTCGACGTAGTCCACGGTCGGTCCCGTCGGTCCCAGTGACACACAAGCGACGTCCAAGCGGACACGGTCGACCGTGGGATCCTCCGCGAATCTCAGTTCCCAGAGTCGTTCGGCGGCGAGGATGAGCCGTTGCCGTTTGGTGGGGCCTAGGCTTTCGAGGGCCGTTTCCCAGGAGGTTGGCCCACGGTGTCGGACCTCGACGACAGCGACGACGGATCCCTTTCTCGCAACAATGTCAAGCTCAAGATGCCCGATCCGGACGTTTCGAGCCAAAACGGTGAATCCGTGATGAATGAGGTATTCGACGGCGGCCTGCTCGGCGCGTCGCCCCAGAGCGTGGCCTGAGCCGCGCGCCATGAGAGAAGATGCCTAGAACTCGTAGGCGTTCTTGGTGAAGCCGCAGCCCCCGGCCACTTCGTGACAACCGAAACCCCGGTCGCAAGTGTAGCCGTCGGAGACCTTGTCTTCCTGCTTGACGCAGTACTTGTCTCCGGGGGCGATAAGGGTGGGATCGAGGGACCGGGTGACTTCCTTGCAGTCGTACCCTTCGGGGCACTCGCAGTACTTGGCCGCGGAGTCTTCCCCGTCGCACCGGCACGAGCAGTAGACCTGACCCTTGCGGGGCTGGCACTGTGAGTTGACGGGCACATCGACTTCGGTGGTGGTTCCCGGCACGAAGCACTTTTCGCTATCCGCGCCGGAGTAGGCCTCAGAGATCAAGGGTGAGTCTCGCCCTTCGGCATTGCCGAACGGGCAGGAGACGCGTCCTCGGAAGTGCTTGACGAGGCAAACTCGGGTCTCGCACTGGAAAGACCGGTCCTCGATTTGCGCGCCGGACTCCGTGGCACCGGAGTACTGAGCGCTGAACTCGTCGTTGGGAATGCAGGGGTCTCCGACACCGCCCGCCTTGCAGGCGAGGGCGACGGCTCCGAATAGCAGAACCATCGAAGCGGAAACGAGCGTCTGCCGCATCATCGTGGTGGGCTCCCTGAGTACGGATTTCGGGCCGTGGCTCGAAATGGTTGCACGTTGTGCGGCGGGACATCTCGATGTGCTCACCGCACGCTCTTTCAGCGACGCTGCACGCTAGACCAGGGAAGACGGGGGAGTCAACGGGGAACTGGACGAGCCTCGGGAGACCGATGTCGTATCGTTGGCTATCTTGTCGTACCGGAGGAAGCCCGGCTTGGAATTGTGCTTTCCGCGGGGATGCCTTGCGGCCGGAATTGTGCGATGGTTCTGGGATAGTTGTCGTTTCGGAACCGAATCGGTACACGGACGGTGCATGGATTGGAGACCGAGCGTATGGGCAGACGAATGCCCGTTCCAGCGGTGCTGGGGCCGGCTTCATGGGGCTCGGCGGGCGGAGCGCGGGAGGAGTCGCTTGACAAGCTTCTTCGCGCCCCGTTAACATGACGCGCCCTGTGAGAGCCATCTCCAGGTCATCATTGATTTTTTTGCCTTTGAGGGCCCACGGGGACACCTCCCTGGGCCCTGGGAAAACGTCGCCGAAAGCGAGGAACAGCGATGCTGAATCGGTTTGCGTGCATCTGCCTGGTGGTCAGTGCCATGGGCTTTGCAACCGGAAGCGCCGTCGCCCAGGGAGCGAAGGGCGGAAAGGCCCCCGCGGCGGAGGCGGTGGACATCGAGCTCGACGAGCCCGGAAACGAGCCCACGGGGCCCGTGGTCGCGGGGCAGATGACCGAGGAGGCGGCCCAGGCGAAACGTCTGTTTGACAGTGAGAAGTGGGCCCAGGCGGCCCTCGCGCTCGATCGTGTCTTCAAAGGCGAGACCGGTGACGACGAGGGCAACAAGCAGATCGCTCAGTACAACCTGGCCATCGCGTTGTACCAACTGAAGTTGCATCAGGCGAGCTACAACATCTTCAGTTTGGTCGCGGACAATCCCAACCACCTCAAGTTCAACGAGACGTTGCTGTGGCTCTCCAAGCTGGCGACGCAGTTGCCGGAACCGGCGGACATCATCGAGCGGGTCGGCAAGTACAAGTCCGACGCGATCGCGCGGTTCGACAACCCCAACCAGCACGAGCTGTTCTGGCAGCTCAACTACCTGCTCGGACGCTACAAGTACCGCAACCGCCAGTACGAAGAGGCCATCCGGCTGTTCCAGAATGTGAGCAAACGAAGCAAGTACTTCGTCCAGGCCCAGTTCTTCATGGGCATCTCCTACGTGCAGCTTCGTCGGTCGGTCCCTGCCGTCAAGTCCTTCAACCGCATCGTCGGTGCCATTGACGACGGCGTCGAGGGAGTCGAGGACGAGCAGCGCATGCGTGACCTTGCCTTCCTCTCGATGGCCCGCACGTACTACACGGCGTCGATTCGTCTGGACGACAACAACACGCCGACGGTCGACGCCACGAAGCTGAGCGCCGCGGTTAAGTACTGGAACAAGATCGACGTGGGGAGCGAGTACTGGCTGGACGGCTTGTTCGAGCAGTCCTGGGCGTATTTCATGGCGGGAGACTATCCTCGCGCGCTCGGGAACATTCACACCATCCAGTCGCCGTACTTCCCCAACTCGTTCTACCCCGAGGCGGACATTCTCAAGGCCGTCATCTACTTCGCGAACTGCCAGTACAAGGAAGCCACGACCGTGGTGGCTCGCTTCAAGCTGAAGTACGAGCCCATCAAGACGGAGATGGAGAAGATCCTCGCGCAGTACAAGGGCGAGAACCAGGAAGCGAAGATGTTCGAGTTCCTTCGTAACGTCCGGGAAGGCAAGGCCGACCTCGACCCGAAGGTGCGTCCGATCGTCGAGAACTCCCTGTCCGACCGTCAGCTCCTGCGGAATCTCGAGTACGTGCGCGTGCTGGAGGACGAAGAGCGAGTCTTCAAGAAGGCTCCCGACGCCTTCAAGAACTCGCCCTTGGGGGGCGATGTGCAGGACGCGCTTGACTTCGCGAAGGACCTTGCGGTGCGCAACGCGGGCGACCTGGCGCGGGCTCGGTTCCAGCGTACGGTGGATGAGTTGAACGAGCATCTTCGGGACGCTGCCAAGATCTTGATCGACGTGACCGCAGCTGAGCGCAACAAGCTCGAGCAGGCAGTGCAGAGCGGCCAGGTCTCTCGTGAAGAGTCCAAGATCTACGGCGTGGTGAAGCCGGACGAGGAGCACGTGCTCTGGCCTTTCAATGGCGAGTACTGGCGTGACGAACTGGGATTCTATCGGCAGGTCGTGATTTCGAACTGCGGGAGGTAGGCATCATGAAGCCGTTGCGGAACATCCGCGCGCTGTGCGTGAGCGCCATGGCGCTCACATGGGCTGCCGGCGTGTACGCCGCCGACGCACCCAAGGCCGGAGGACAGGCTTGCTGGTCGAGCGAGGCCGAGAAGAATCTCGCCTCGTGCCCCGGCTCGGGGCCGACGACCTTCAACGTTGGCACCCACGGGAAGCAGCCTCGGGTTCGGTTCAAGAGCGCGCCCGAGCAGGTGGATCTGAAGAAACGCGACGCCAAGGCCAAGCCCGGCGGCCCGAGCACGGAGATGGACTCGTTTGCCATCCGCGACCAACGTCAGGAGGCCTTGAAGCCTCGCGTTCGAGCCTTGCTCATCACGGAAATCCAGGGGCTGGAGCAACTCTTTCAGACCACGCCACGACGCGCCCCGGACCGTGTGCGGATCGCACGGCGCCTCGCAGAAACGTACGTCGAACTCGAGAACGCCGCCCGTCGCGACAAGACGCAGGCCGAGGTCAAGAAGAACGCTGCGGAAGTCAAGAAGGCCGGCCAGGTGATGTTGCTCGCCCGGAAGAAGGCCATCTCCTTCTACAACCTCATCAAGACCCAGTACCCGTCGTACAAGAGTCTCGACGAGGTCTTGTACTACCTGGCGTACGAATACGAGCAGGCCGAGGACTTGGTAAACGCCCGCAAGGTCTACTACGAGCTGATCCAGAAGACGCCGAACTCGAAGTACATCCCGAGCGCGTACCTCGCGTTCGGTGAGTTGTTCTTCGGTGAGGCCCAGTCCGACGCCTCGAAGTTCGAACTCGCGAAGCAGGCTTACACCGAGGTCATCAAGTACCCGCCACCGGACAACAAGATGTTCGGCTACGCGCACTACAAGCTCGCGTACGTCAACTGGAACCAGGAGGACTTTCCGAGGTCACTCACGCACTTCAAGAAGACGATCGAGTTTGCGGACCAGTACCCGACGCTGCCGAATGCCGGGCCGTTGGCCGCTGCCGCCAGGAAGGACTTGGTTCCGGTCTACGCGCTCTCGGGTCGGCCGGAAGCTGCCTACGGGTTTTTCAAGGGCCTGTCGGGTGACAAGCCGAACGACGACTCGAAGACGTTCGACATGATGGACCAGCTCGGACAGAACTACCTCGACACGGGGTACTATGCTGAGGCCATCACGCTGTATCAGGACCTGATGCGTCGCGACAAGGGGCCCCGGTACTGTCAGTACCATGCGCGCATTTCCGAGGCGACGCTGGCCATGAAGTCTGGCAACAAGGACCTGATCAAGAAGGCGCTCGACGGCCAGGTGGCGGTGTTCAAGGAGTTCAAGGGGACCAGCCACACGGGGGACAGCCAGCTCAAGTGCGCGAACGCCACGGCCGGGTTGCTCAGTGAGACGGCGATGGCGTGGCATCTCGAGGCGGTCGGTTCGGGGGGTGTTCGAGGGACGAACGACCCGAAGACGATGGCGCTTGCGGACTACCTCTATGGGCAGGTCGTCGACAGCTTCTCGGCGCAGGACTTCGCCAAGTTCGAGTTCCCGCGGATCGCGAAGGAGGACTGGCCGACCATCTACAAGATCAAGTACCACCGTGCGGACTTGCTCTACGCACAGAAGAAGTGGGACGAATGTGGACCGGCCTTCGACGCGGTGGTGGCGGAGAACCCGACCAGCGCGGAGGCACCCGAGGCGGCGTTCGCGGCGGTGCTCTGCTACCAGAACATCTACGACGAGGAGCACAAGGGTGGGAAGGACCGCAAGGGCGGCGGTCACATGCCGGGCGGCAAGAAGGACAAGAAGGACAAGAAGGACGAGAAGGCTAACGAAGCTGACAAGTACAAGAAGAAGGACTTCACCGAACGCCAGAAGGGCATGATCACGGCCTTCAACCGGTACGTCTGCTACATCAAGCCGGCGGACAGCGACAAGGAAGGCAAGAACCAGTACGTCGAGGTGAAGTATGCGCGCGCCCGCACGTACTTTGAGGCCCAGCACTGGGAGGAGGCGGCACTCGCGTTCCGTGATGTCGCCATCAACCACGCGGACCACGAGGCGGGGATCTTCGCTGCGCAGCTTTACCTCGAGTCGATCAACGTGCTCGGCGACAAGATCGATCCGCCCCGTCCGGACTGCTTCGACAAGATGGGTGAGGACGTTCCGAAGCTGATCGGCTTGTATTGCACGGGTGCTCGCGCTGCGGCGAACGAAGACCAGTGTGCGGTGCTCACGCGCATCCAGTGCGATATCGAGCGCCTCAAGGCCGAGAACATGGTGAAGATCGCGGACAAGGGGGGCGCAGGCGCTCTCCGGCAGTACGAGGCGGCCGCGAACGCCTACCTTGGTCTGTGGCGCAAGTACGGTGAAGACGCGGTCAAGAGCAACAAGGAACTGCAGTGTGAGCGGCTTGACGAGGTCGTGTACAACGCCTGCAAGGCCTTCCAGGCAGGGCGCCTGGTCGCGAAGGCGATCCAGTGCCGCCAGATCCTTCTGAACCCCGACAACAAGATGACGGAGAGCCCGCTCGCGCGGAAGGCCGTGTACGAGATTGGCGGCAACTACCAAGCCATTGCGGTCTACGACAAGGCAGCTGACTGGTACGAGAAGTTCGCGAGGGAGAAGCCGAAGCCCAACGCCAAGGAGTCCCTCGACTTCTGGAACGAGAAGGCGGACACCGCGCTTTCTGACTCGGTCGTGCTCCGTCTGGGGCTTGGTCACGACACCAAGGCCCTCGAGAACGCGAAGCTCTTCCAGCAGTTCTTCGGCGCCCGTAAGCCTGTCCAGAACGCACAGATCGCGTTCGCCATCGCCAGCTACTACGTCGAGCAGACGAAGTGGGACGACGCCCGCAACCAGCTCACCAAGAGCATGGCGCTGATCGACAAGCACGCCGCCTACGACGTGCGGGTGCAAGCCCATGCGATGCTCGGCAACATCTACGTGCAGATGAAGCGCGAGGGTAGCGCGGTTCCGGAATACAAAAAGGTCGCCGACCTGTGGGCGAACCCGAAGCAAGCGGCGGACAAGGTGATGGAGGATGCGAAGGACGAGCCCGAGTCTGGCCGGATCCGGCGCCTCGGCAAGGCCCTGACCGCCGTGGGCGAAGCCCTCTTCTTCTTCGCTGAGGAGAAGCGACGCAAGACCGTCGATCCCATCAAGTTCCCCGAGTACACGACCAGCACCTACAAGCCGAGCACGAAGAAGGTCGAGCTCATGGACACTTATGAGTTCGAGGAGGAGATGGGGAAGCGCAAGAAGGAGTCCGAGAACGTCAAGAAGCACATCGACACCAAGGTCAAGGACTGGGTCGAAAAGAAGAAGGCTGCGATCGAGGCGGCGGACCAGGAGTACCTCAAGATCCTCAAGCTCGAGCCGACGCCTCCGCCCCAGTGGGTCATCGCTGCCGGCGCCGCCGTGGGAACGATGTGGGCCGAGTTCGTCGCCGAATTCCGTCGCGCGCCGATCCCCGCCTGGATGAAGTCCGACGACGAGTTGCGCGGTGTGTACTACCAGAATCTCGACGCCGCGAGCGAGCCGGTGAAGCAGCGCGCGAAGGCAGCGTTCACTACTTGTCTCGGGCTGTCGGTGAAGCACCAGTACTTCGACCGTTACTCGCGTTCTTGCGAGGAGTGGCTGGCCGAGAACTACAAGGCTGAGTTCCACAAGGTGGACGAGTTCCGCGGCAGTCCTGACCTCGTGGGTTCGGGACTGAACGACAAGCCGTACCCGCTGCAGCTCGGCGGCGAGCCGTACGTCGTGGCGCCCGTTGCCACGAAAGAAGAAGAGGAAAAGAAGTGAGCGCGAACGTCCAACCGAGGAGAGCACCCATGAAGATGCATAGGATGATCGGGTTGGCCGCTGTCGTCGCGTTCGCAGTTGCTTGCGGCGGCAGCAAGAACGAGCCACCGAAGACCCCCGCGGGACCGCCTGGCATGCAGGGGCCGGTTGCCCAAGTGGCGGCCAAGAAGTTCGAAGACGCCCTCGCCGAGATGGCCCGTCGCGACGAGAAGGCGGACTGGAACGACGCGGCATGCACAAGCGTCGCTCAGCAGTTCCTCGATGCGGTCAAGGAGCAGAAGGAAGCGACGGGCAAGGGCTTGCCGGAGGCTTCCTACAACGCCGGGCTTGCGTATCAGCGATGTGCGAAGCACGAAGAAGCCAAGGGGCAGTTCCAATCGGCGCTGTCGGTGAGCCCAGGATTCCACCGGGCGAAGGTTCAGCTTGCGCTCTACGAGTACCGGGAGAAGGGCGATTCCGTTCTCGACCAAACGGTCACGAAGCTCAGTGACGCGGTCGTCGAGGCGAAGTTTCAGAACGTCGATGCGTTGGTGAACCTGGCGATGCTTCAGATGAAGCGCAACGGTCCGGCGGGCGCGCCCGGCTGCACCGACGACATGGACTGCGCCAAGCTCAACGTGCAGCGTGCGCTTGCGATTGACGACGGGTACATGCCGGCATTCAACCAGCTTGCGCTGTACTACATGAATCAGGCGCGTGCGCGAGCGAAGCGTGAGGGGGGAAAGCGTCGGCGGTTGGTGGCTGCGGATACGGAGACGGCGGTGCTGAGCGGGCAGATGCTCGACTTGGCGGCGCTGGTGTGTTCGCAGGCGATTCGCAAGAACGCGAAGTATGGGCCGATCTACAACACGTTGGGGTTGATCCAGGTAGAGCAGAGGAACATTAACGGCGCGGTGCAGGCGTTCAACTCGGCCCGGACGTTGGACCCGAACTTCTTCGAAGCGCAGATGAACTACGCGGCGGTGAATCTGTCGTTCCGCGGGTTTGACAAGGCGGAAGAGGCGTATCGGGCGGCATTGAAGATGCAGCCGAACAACTACGAAGGGCGTTTGGGGCTTGCGTTGGCGATCCGCGGACAGATCAACGACAGCAACCTGGACGCGAAGATGGCGGACGCCGATGCGGAGTTGCAGAAGGCGAAGCAGCTAGACGGGGCGCGACCGGAGGCGTACTTCAACGAGGCGATCCTGATTCAGGAGTTCAAGGCCAAGTATGCCTCGGACGAGGCGAAGAAAATTGGCCTGTACGAGAACGCGATGCGGGTGTTCGACTCGTTCATCGGGAAGGCCGGGTCGGCGTCCGAGTACGCTGAAGCTGTCAAGAACGCGAATGAACGAAAAGACGATATGAAGAAGATTATCGACTTCATTCGTGAGGGTCAGAAGGCGGAAGCGGAGGCGAAGAAGGCTGAAGCTTCTGGGAAGAAGGCCCCACCTGCGCCTCCTGCGGCGCCTGCGGGGACTGCGAAGTAGGCGTGGGAATAATGCCGGCCCCTTTGGAGGGGCCGGCGTGTCTTTTTTGGCTTCCTTGGGAACTCGCGCTCGGACCGGTTGTCGATGGGCGCATGGTCCACCGGAGCGCAGGCTGATCCGATTGGGCGTTGACGGAACGCGCCGAACCGGATTACAATGATACTGAAACTGCGACGTAATATTCCACGGAGACTGGACATGAGGCGAACCAAACTGGTGGCGACCATTGTAGGCTTGGGAGTCTTCCTCGTTGCTTCTGCCGCATGGGCTCAGCGAACGACAGAAGGGGCGAAGGAAGGCAAGGACACGGGGTACGGTTACGAGTTCGACGACGACCCCCTCGCGGCGGGGGGGTTTGGACCGAACGACGCGACCATCCGCGTGCGGCCCGGGCCGGTGCGCACGACGCTGATTCGGCCGCGCATTTCCTTCGTCGACAACATGTTGAAGTCGGTCGAGAACTTGTAGCGGGCGACAGGCATAGGCGAGGTATTGCAGGCGCCAAGTCAACGGGCGGCTGGCGCTGAAGATGTCGTTCGGTGAAAGGTCAGGGCAGGATGAAGGTCACTCTCACGTTCGCATTGTACCAAGGCGATCAACTGGTCCGGCGGGAGTCGGTCACGCAGGACATCGTCAAGGTGGGCAAGGATCCCAAGAGCCACTTGCGGGTGGATGATGACCTTGCCTCGAGGATGCACGCGGTCATCGAGGTGGCGTCGGCGGACGACATCACGTTGATCGACCTGGGCAACGAGCCGGGCACGGTTGTGAACGGGGCGCGGGTGAACAAGTGCAAGGTGCGGCCTGGGGATCAGATCCAGGTGGGAGGGACGCTCATCGTGCTGGAATCGGCGCAGGACGCTGCGGCGGAGCAGGCCTTCGTGCCGCCTCCGGCGCCTGTGCAGGTTGCGCCTCCGCCGCCTCCGATGGCGAACCCGTTTGCGCCGCCGGCCCCGCCTGTGGATGCGTTTGCTCAAGGGGCTGCACCTGCGGCGGACCCATTCGCGCCAGCCCCTGCCCGGCCGGCGCCGCCCCCGTCGCCCGTCTCGAACCCCTTCGCGGATGGTCCTGGAGCGAATCCCTTTGCGGGGGCGGGTGCTGACCCGTTCGCCTTCTCCTCGCCGAACCCGTTTGCCGCTGCCGCGGACCCATTCGGAAGCGGGGAAGAGGTGGCTGAGGGCGAAGGCGGAGTGCGGTATGTGCTCACGAAGAGCGGGCCCGACGTGAATCCCGACGAAGTCGAGGTGAACGTCCCCGCGGTCGAGGTGATGGTCATGTGGGGCGACGTGGTCCTCCACGTCTCTCATCTTTCCCCGCCGAGGAGTTTCTACGTCGGTGAGGAGCAGGGGAAGAACCTATCCAGCGACTACTTCATCCCAGCGGAGAAGCTGGGCGCAACCCGGGCGCCGATCGTTTTGGCGAGTGGCGGGAACGTCGCCTTGGTCCTGCTGCCCGGGGCGAAGGGGTTTGTGGACATTGCCGGACAGGGCAAGCGAAAGATCGAAGACATCGTGGCCAGCGGAGGTGCTCAGCCCTGCGCCGAGCTATCCGGTGCGCACCAAATCTTGCTGCCTGCTGGGGCGAAAGCGCGCATGGAGATTGCTGGTGCACAACCAGGGAGCGCGCTGGTGTTCCAGGTCGCCACGGTCAACGCAGGTCGTAGGGCGCCAGCTGGGCTGTTCTCGTCGTCCAGGGACTGGTCCACGGTTCTGTACGTCGGTCTGTCTTTGGCGGTGCACGTGGGTCTGCTTTCGGCGATGGCGTTCTTCATGCCGCCGCTTGGGTTGATGGATGAGGGAGCGATGAGCAAGGATCAGCTCTATCTGATCCAGCAGTACCTCAACGCGTCGGCCGAGCGCGAGATGGAGCAGAAGGAGACCGACCAGGTCTCGGAGGACAATCCTGACAACAAGGAAGGCGGCACTGGGACGCGTGCGAAGGGCGAGGAAGGGTCGATGGGCAATCCGAACTCGCGCGACACGAACCGACGTTACGGAGTCGCCGGCCCGAAGGACAATCCCGATCCGCACATCGCCCGTTCGGCGGCGTTGCGCGAGGCTGCCGAGTTCGGAATGATCGGGCTTCTGAACACGGGTGCGGGAGGGGACCCCAACTCACCTACGGCGCCTTGGGGACGAGATGACTCGTTGGGAACGGATCCGATCAGTGCTCGCGGCAACATGTGGGGTGACTCCATCGGTGACGCGTTCGGCGCTGGCGGACTGGGGTTGTCTGGTATCGGTGAGGGCGGTGGTGGTCGAGGAGAGGGCATCGGCCTCGGGTCGATCGGGACGATCGGGCACGGCGCTGGAACCGGTACGGGGCAGGGCTTCGGTTCGGGTCACGGCCGACTGGGTGGCTCCCATCGGACACGTCCGCCCCAGGTGCGCATGGGCGCAACGACGGTGAACGGGCGTCTGCCTCCCGAGGTCATTCAGCGCATCGTGCGTCAGAACTACGGGCGGTTCCGTCTTTGCTTCGAGAACGGTTTGCGCAACAACCCGAACCTTCAGGGACGCGTGTCCGTGCGGTTCGTGATTGGCCGTGACGGGTCCGTGTCGAACGTGGGCAATGCGGGGTCGGACCTTCCCGATCCGGCTGTGGTCTCCTGCGTGACGCGTGCGTACTACGGGTTGTCGTTCCCGCAGCCCGAAGGCGGCATCGTGACGGTGGTCTACCCCATCATGTTCTCGCCTGGCCAGTGAGCGACGGTCCTCGTCGCCCTCCTCTTCCCTCCCGATCTCCCTAGACTTTTCGTACCGCGTCCGCGTAGACTTCCCGCGCCTCGTGCTCGTCACGGGGTGCGTGGCTGCGTGTGACTTGCTTGAGAATTGCTTCGATGGCTTCTGGCCGGGGGACCGTGCCCACGCCGCTTGCCCTACCCCGCTGGACGCGTTGGTTCGACCTGGATCGGAGTTGCACTCTGCTCGTTGAAAGGTGGCAGGACAGATGAAGCTCAGCACGTTGTGCGTGGTGTTGACCCTTGGTTTCGTGGTGTTTCTCACGGGATGCGGTCGTGAGAAGATCGAGGCCGTCAATCTGGCGAACGAAGGCACGATGCTGAAGAAGCAGGGAGCCTACGATGCCGCCATCGACAAGTACGAGGCGGCCACGCAATTGGACCCAGGGAACCACGAAATTATTTACATGCTCGCGACCACCTACCGGAAGAAGGAGGAGTGGGAGAAGGTCGCGTCGACCCTTGCGCGAGCGACGCAGGTAGCGCCGACGTATGCGAACTACCACTACGAACGCGGGTATGCCCTGGTTCAGGTGGCGTCCAAGTCGAAGCAGAAGAGCGCTTGGGAGGAAGCGAAGGAACCGCTTGTGAAGTGCATCGAAGCCGACACGCGGTTTGCACACTGCTACTTCGAGCTCGCCTTGGTGGAGTTGTTCTTGGACAACGAGCAGGGCGCGCTAGAGAACTACACGAAGGCGATCCAGCATGCGCCGAACGAGGGCTCGTTCTATGCGCCGCTCGCGGACCTCTACATCCGTCTGGACTACTTCGATCAGGCGAAGGGGGTGCTCGAGCAGGGCGTGAAGTTTGCCGCCGACGAGAGCAAGGCCAAGTTCAACATGTACGTGTTGCTCGCCAATGTGCACCAGTTCCAGGGCGACATGGCCGGCATGGTCAAGGCGCTGGAGACTGCGAACGACATCGGTGGCAAGGAGAACCCGGAAATCCTCTTCAACCTTGGCAGCACCTATGCGGTCATGAACCCACCGAAGAAGTCGCAGGCCATCCAGATGCTGAAGAAGTTCCAAGCGCAGGCCTGCAAGGGTGCATCCGCGCAGAAGTACAAGGATCAGTGCGAGCAGTCGATGGCCTTGGTGGTCAAGCTCGAGGGCCCGTAGCGTCGACCGCTGGAAGGGGTCGAGCCTGGTGGCTCGGCCGAGCGTGTGGCTAACCGTCGTGATCATCTTCCCTAACCGACCGAGGGATACATGGATTTGCAGCAGCGTCTGAAGCAGCTCGAAGCGGTGCACGATTGGCAGGGGGTGCTGGAGGAGCTCGAGAGAGCGATCGCAACAGAGTCTCAGCCGTCCAACAAGGCTCACCTGCACCTGCAGATCGGCCGGCTTCTCGACGAGAAGTTCTTGCAGAGCGTCAAGGCTCTGAAGCACTTCCAGGATGCGTTCAAGCTCCAGCCCGCGCTGGTGGAAGCTCTTGCGGACGCCCGACGGATCTACTGGCGGCTCGGGAAGCTGAACATGGTGCAGAAGCTTCTTGATCTCGAGCTGAAGGTCGAGGGCGAGCCGGCCCATGTCAGCGCGCTGCTGCTCGAGATGGGCGACGTTCTGTCGGATGAAGGTGATTTCGAACGTGCGATGTCGACCTATGCGCGCGCGTTGGGAGCGTCGAAGGGCAACAACGCGGAGGCCAGTGCGTGTCTTGAGGACGTGCAGATCGAGACGGGTGGATGGCAGGATCGCGTGGCGTTTCTTCTTCGTGCGGCGCATCAAGAGCCTGAGCTGATAGCCAAGGCGCGATTGTTTCTTCGCGCTGCTCGTATCGCGAAGCGGTTTGCGCCGGAGGAGTCGGAGGGCATGCTTACGCAGGCGTTCCGTGCCGACCCGACGAACATCCAGGTTATGACGCTGCTCGAGGCCCTTCTGGTCGAGGCCGGACGGACGGAGGAGATCGCCTCGCTCCAGCGCACGTTGCTGGACGAGACGGAGGATGGGGCTCGGCGGGGAAGCCTTGCGTTCCTGTTCGGCCTGCGCTGGGCTACGCGGCATCAGAACCTCGACTTGGGGGCGCAGCTTGCCGAGGAGGCGTTGCGATTCGACCCAGATAACGAGGCGGCATTCCTGTTCCTTCGCGAGGTGTATGGGACGCGGGACGGCGCGTGGGACCGAGTGGTTCAGATCGCGAACGGCGCGTACGACGGAGCTCAACTGTCGGGCAGCCGGATGTTCCTGCTGTCGCAGCTCGGGCTCGTGTACTGGCAGAAGCTCGGGAACATGCTCGAGGCGCAACGGGCCTTTGAGCGATTGGCGTCGTTGTCGGCGGCGCACCCGAGTCTTGTGGCCTTCGAGGCGCAGATTGGACAGAAGCTGAAGCCCGTTTCGGTGGGGCAGCCTGTCGACGTCTCGCCGGTTCCTCCGCTCGCTGAGGTGTCCGCGACGGCCGCCGAAGCGGAGGTGGAGGTCGGTGAAGCGGAGGTGGAGGTCGGCGAAGCGGAGGTGGAGGTCGGCGAAGCGGAGGTGGAGGTCGGCGAAGCGGAGGTGG
>CAZAWR010000013.1:35647-137873 GCA_964488865.1 uncultured Polyangiaceae bacterium
AGCTCGGCGAAGAAGTGTCGGACTCGGCCGCCATGCAGGGCGAGGCGATGGTTGGGGAAGACGCGGACAAGATCGACGAGTTGCGGCAGGCTGCGGTGACGCAGGAGGGTAGCAAGCGTTTCAACGAGCTCGTTCGAACCCTCATGTCGCTGGCGGATCTCGTGCCGAACGTTTCGGAGAAGATCGACCTCTATCAGCGTGCGGCGGACCTGTTCGTGACGAAGTTTGCGAACCAAGCCGAGGCGATCAAGGCGTACGAGAAGGTGGTCGAGTACGACCCGGGGAACCGTCAGGCCGTCGACTACTTGCTGCAGATGTACGAAAAGCGGCGAGACTGGGAGAACCTCATCCGGCTGCGCCAGTCCGAGGCGAAGGCACTCCCGCCCGACCGTCGTGTTGCGGAGTTGGTTGACATTGCAGACGTGGCGACGAAGCGACTTCGGAAGCCCGACATCTGCATCGACCTGTGGAACGCCGTTCTCGAAGCCGATTCTGACAACCAGCAGGCGCTGGAGGCGGTGGCGCCGTTGCTGGAGCATGCGCGCAGGTTCGAGGAGCTGGTTCGAGTGCTCGAGAAGCAGGTGGAGACGACGTACGAGGAGAAGGCGAAGATCCTGCTGCTGACGAAGCTGGGGACGATCTACGGGGACCGGTTGCAGAACGAGGAAGGTGCTGTGGAGGCGTGGAGGCTTCTGCTCGCCTTGCAGCCGAACGACCGGCGGGCCCAAGAGCAGCTTCGGAAGAAGTACATAACGTTGCGTCGATGGGACGACTTGGAGCTGTTCTATTCTGAGTCGGGCAAGTGGGACGAGTTCATCCGTGTGCTCGAGTCGGAAGAGAGCAAGGAAGCGGACCCGGAGGGGAAGATCTCGTTGTTGATGAAGGTCGCGCAGCTCTGGAACGATCAGAAGGGGAAGCCAGACCGAGCCGCGCGCGCGTTGGAGAAGGTGCTCAGCATTGACGAGAACCACCTGGCGGCGGCCGAGGCGTTGATCCCGATCTACCAGGAAGCGGACAATGCGAAGGGGCTTGCCAAGGCGATCGAGGTGAAGCTCTCTCACGAGCAGGACGACTTCACGAAGCTCGAGTTGCTGCGTGAGGTGGCGCAACTGTACGAAGGGAAAGTCAGGGACCCCGAGCGCGCGTTCGAGCGCTATCTTTCGGCGTTCGAGATTTCGCCTGGGGACGAAGCCTGCCGAGAGGACGTGGAGCGGCTCGCGAAGGCCATTGGCACGTGGGACAGTGTGATCGCCTCCTACCGTCGTGCCATCGAGACGGCGGAGCGTGAGGGAGAGCAGGAGCTTTCGGTCTCGCTTCATTTGAAGCTCGGCCGGGTGCTAGTGGACGAGGTGAACAACGTAGACCAGGCGCTGCTCGAGTTCCGGTCCGTATACGATGTGGACGGTGAGAACTCTGAGGCGATCGTGGCGCTCGAGAGTCTGTATCGTCAGACCTCGAGGTTCGACGATCTGCTTGGGATCTACGAGAAGAAGCGCGACTTGACCGAGGACTTCGACCAGAAGAGGGAGGTCCTGTACGCGATCGCTGGGCTCTACGAGTCCGAGATGCGCCAGCCCGCGCGAGCGATCGAAACGTACGTGGCGGTGCTCGAGGAGGACCCGACGGATGTGCAGGCGCTCAAGGCATTGGACGCGTTGTACCGAGCGCAGGGAGATTACTCGAGCTACGCGGACGTGTTGCGCCGCTTGATTGAGCTGGATGTGACCGAAGCGGAGCTGATCGACCTGAAGTATCGATTGGGGTCGACCCTGGAGCAGCATCTGTCCGACTCGCTGGGAGCCCTGCAGAACTACCGCGAGATTTTGTTCGTCGATCAGAACCACGACGGGGCGAGGAACGCGCTGGAGTCGATGCTGTCGAACGAGGATCTTGCGGCGGAGGCTGCGCAGATACTCGACCCGATCTACGAAGCGCGGGAAGACTGGGAGAGGCTCCTTGGGGTGCTGGAGGTGCTCGCTTCCGGCCAGGACGACGTGGTGTCTCGGGTGGACATTCTTCGTCGAATCTCCCGAACGGCGGCCGGCCAGCTCAACGATCTGGAGCGAGCGTTTGCCGCGCAGGCTCGGGCGTTGAAGGAGGACCCTGCGAACGTGGAGGCTCGCAGGGAGTTGGAGGTTCTGGCTGAGGAGTCTTCGGCGTGGACCAAGCTAGAGGCGATCTTCTCGGAGATCGCGACGAGTTTGACGGATGTCGAACTGGCGCGCGACTACTGGATGCGCTTGGCCGGGATCGAGGAGAGGCTCGACAAGATCGATGCGGCTGCGGCCGGGTATGGGCATGTGCTGTCCCTTGATCCTGCGGACCAAGAGGCGCTTGCCGCTCTCGATGCGCTGTACCGTCGCACGGAGCGATGGGAGGATTTGATCGGGGTGTTCCGCAAGCGGATCGAGCTGATGGAAGACCTTGTCGACCGGGAGAGGTTGTATGCGCAGATGGCGCAGGTCTACGAGACGCGGTTGGGGCGTCCGGAGGATGCGATCGCGGCGTATCAAGAAGTGTTGGCGTTGGACGAGACCAGCCAAGTGGCGCTCGTTGCGTTGGACGCTCTGTTCACGCGTCAGCAGATGTGGCTCGAGCTTGCGGACAATCTCGAGGCACAGTTGCGTCTGGCGGAGTTGGACGAGGACGAGCGTACGTTGATGCTCAGGCTTGGTGCTTTGCGCGAGTCGAAGATGAGCCAAGTGGAGCAGGCGGTCGACATTTACCGTCAGGTGTTGGACCGGGACATGGGCAACGAGCAGGCCCTGCGCGCGCTGGAGCGCCTGGGTTCGATGCCGGATTACGAGCTCACGATCGCTGAGATCCTCGAACCTCTCTACCGACAGGTGGGGGACTTCGCGAAGCTGATTGGGGTGCACGAGGTTCAGGTGCGCCGGACGGACGATCCTGTTCGCCGTGTCGAGTTGCTTCACCAGATCGCATCTCTGTACGAAGACGCGGCGGGGGATCTTCACGCTGCGTTCGACACGTTGGCGCGGGCATTGGCGGAGGATCCGGCGCACGAGTCGACGCAAGCGGCTTTGGAGCGGCTGGCGCGAGCGACGTCGCGGTTCGCCGACCTGGCGAGGGTGTACGAGACCCTGGCGGGTGGGCAAGAGGACGCGTTCTTGGCGAGTCAGCTTTACTCGATTGCGGCGCGCGTTTTCGAGCAGGACCTGGGGGACGTCGACAACGCGGTGAAGCACTACCGCAAGGTTTTGAGCATCGATCCGACGAACCTGTCAGCGGCAGAAGCGCTGGAGGGATTGTTCAGGGGAGCGGAGCGATTCGCCGATCTGTCCGCGGTGTTGCAGACGAAGGCAGAGATTGTCGACGACCCGGTGGAGAAGAAGGCAGCGTTGTTCCAGGCGGCGGCGATCGAAGAGGAGATGCTCGAGCGACCTGAGGAGGCGATCAAGGTTTACCTTCGCGCGCTGGAGACGGACCCGGACGATTTGCAGGCGGTGGATGCGCTGATCGGTCAGTACCTGGGCTTGAAGCGCTGGGAAGACTTGCTGGGGGTGTACACGAAGAAGGTCGACCTGGTGTTCGACCCTGAGGAGAAGAAGCTCATCTACTATCAGATGGGTGCGGTGTACGAGCGGGAGCTTGGTGACGTAGCGCGAGCGATCGACACGTACCAGAGGGTGCTCGAGCTGGATCCGGACGACCTGCAGGCGCTTGGGCGACTTGACGTCTTGTATCAGACGTCGGGGGCATGGGCGGAGCTCTTGACGGTGCTGCAGCACGAGTCTGAGCTGACGATGGATGCGGCGGAGGCGATATCGTACCAGTACCGGATCGCGGAGCTGTACGAGAAGCACTTGGAGGACGTGCCGCGGGCGATTGAGTTGTACCGGGACATCCTGATGCAGCAAGCGGACCACGAGCCGACGTTGCAGGCGTTGGAGCGGTTGAAGGATGGGGATCAGGAGCCGTTGGCAGCGGCGAGCGTGCTGGAGCCCTTCTACGATGGGGCAGCGCAGTGGCCGAAGCTGATCAGCGTGTTGGAGGTGCAAGTTCGCTTCCAAGACGACCCGTTCATGCAGGTGGATCTGCTGCATCGAATTGCGGCGCTGTACGAGGATAATCTGCAGGATCACCGTTCCGCGTTCGACACATACGCGCGGGCGTTGTCGTTGGACAACACGAACCAGGACACGCTGGCTGCGCTGGAGAGGTTGGCGGCGGTGACGGATCGTTGGGCCCAGACGGCCGGTCTGTACGACCGTGAGCTGGACCGGCTCGGCGACAACCCGGACTGGTTCGTGGAGCTCGGGTTGCGGACGGCGGCAATTTACGAGACACAGCTGGAGGATTTGGACAGCGCGGTGGCGCGTTTTCGGAAGGTGCTCGGTGTGGCACCGGAGAACGAGCAGGCGCTCAGCTCGCTCGACCGGCTGTTCGAGATGACGGAGCGGTGGGGAGACCTGGCGCAGGTGTTGGTTCGGGAAGCGGAGGTCACGGCGGATCCGGACCGCGTTCTCGATTTCCGGTTCCGACTCGGCCAGGTGTACCAGCACCGGTTGGACGACATCGACCAGGCGGTGGCGTCGTACCGCGAAGTGATCACAGCGATGCCGGAGCACGAGCACGCGCTCGAGGCGCTCGAGCTTTTGTTCGGCAAGGGGGTCAAGCAGGCCGAGATCGCGGAAGTTCTCGAGCCGTTGTACACGGACAACGCGCAATGGGAGAAGCTGGCTGGCGTTCACGAGGCGCAGCTTGCGCATCTGCGAGAGCCTCATGATCGGCTGGCCATGTACTTCCGGATCGCGGAGGACTACGAGCACAACCTGCTCGATCCTGTCCGTGCCATGGACGTGTTCGTTCGTGCGATCAAGGAGTTCCCGCAGGACGAGAGGGTCGGCGAGGACATCGAGCGTCTTGCTGCAGACACGGATGGTGGATGGGATCGGCTGGGCAATGCTTACGCGGACGTGCTCGACGTGCAGCAAGACCCAGGGGTGCAGAAGGCGATTGGGAAGCGGCACGCGAGGGTGTTCGAGGAAGAGTTGCAGCAGATCGACAACGCGGTGGCTACCTATCGCTACGTGCTGGGAGTCGACGCTGCGGACGCGGACGCGTTGACGAACCTGGATCGCATTTTCGAGGCGATGGAGCAGTGGGCTGAGCTAGCGCAGGTGTTGGAGCAGCGACTCAAGCCCTCCGAAGAACCGGTGGATCTCGTGGAGCTTCACGGTCGACTGGGAGCGGTGTACGAGGAGCGGTTGCAGCAGTACGACGATGCCATTCGCGTGTACCGCCGCATATTCGATGAGCTCGACCCATCGCACGAGGAAGCGATTTCGGCGCTCGAGCGGTTGTACGAGTACAAGGAAGCCTGGGCGGAGCTCAACGTCGTGTACGAGCGACAGCTCGACAACGCGATGGGGGACGCCGAGGAAGCTGACATTCGCGCGAAGATGGCGCGACTGGCGGCGGAACGTCTCGGGGACATCGACGCGTCGATCGACACGTGGAAGCGCGTGTTGGACCTTCGGGGTGAAGACGTGGAGGCGCTCGGAGCGCTGGCGAACCTGTACGAGGGGCGCGGCCAGTGGGCGGAGCTGTGCGACGTACTCGAGAGGCAGTTTGACATTGCGGAGTCGGACGAGGCGCGAGTGAGCATTCGGCTTCGGAGGGCACACGTTTTCCTGGTGCGTCTCAACCGCGACGAAGAGGCGATCGACGACTACCAGCGGGTGTTGGACATCGACTACGCGAACGTGGATGCACTTCGTGCGATTGCGAACATCTGGCGAGCGCGCAGCGACGCGTACGAGCTCGTGCAGGCGTTGCACAATCTGGTCGAGCGTGCGTCGGCGGTTCTGGAGGCGCCGGAGCTCAAGGCGGTCTTCAGGGAGCAGGGGGTCACCTACGGGACGGTGTTGGTGCAGCCGTTCGACGCGGCGGAAGCCTGGACGCGGCTGTTGGAGGTCGACCCGGGTGATTTCGAGGCGCTAGACGCGCTGGAGGCGATCTACCGTCAGGATGAGCGGTACACGGACGTCGTCGATGTGAA
The DNA here is from genome assembly GCA_964488865.1 of uncultured Polyangiaceae bacterium. GTDB lineage: Bacteria > Myxococcota_A > Polyangia > Polyangiales > Polyangiaceae > MWCO01. The sequence goes on from CAZAWR010000013.1 coordinate 41,670, forward strand.
GATGCGACGTGCGGAGGCTTTGTCGGAGCCGGAGGAGAAGATCCGTGAGCTACTGGAGGTCACGCGGATCTGGGAGGAGCAGGTTGGCGATCGGGACTCGGGGACGATGGCGTTCGAGCGGGTGTTGGGGATCGACCCGACGCACGACGAGGCATTCCTGGCGCTCGAGTCGTTGCATTCGGCGGCGGAGAGATGGGAGCCGTTGATCGAGTTGTACCTGTCGCGGCTCGAGACGCGCGAGGCGATAGCGGACCGAACGCAGTTGTTGCGAAAGATTGCTGGGGTGTTCGAGGAGCGGGTCGACGACAAGAATCAGGCGTTCGACGCGTTGTTGCAGGCGTTCGAGGAAGACTACGGCGACAACGAGACGTCTCGCTACTTGGAGAAGATGGCGCAGGCCACGAACCGATGGAGCGAGCTGATTCAGACGGCGAACACGTGGCTGCAGGGGGAGCAGGAGAAGCAGGACAACACGAAGGTGATCCAGCTCTGCCTGCGACTTGCGAAGTGGTACGGGGAGGATCTGGGGCATGCGCAGTATGCGCAGCCGTACTTCCAGAAGGTGATGCAGCTGGATCCGACGAACGTGGCGGTGCTGCGTCAGATGGGGAACCTGTACCGGAAGAACCAGCAGTGGCAGGAGCTGGGCCGGACGTTGACGGAAGCGCTCAAGCACGCGACGTCGGAGAGGGACCGGAAGGAGATCCAAACGGAGCTCGGAGAGTTGCTGGAGAAGCAGCTGAACGAGATCGAGAAGGGGATGATGTTCTACAAGAACGCTCTCGAGGTGGACCCGCACCATTTGCCGGCGCTGGAAGCGCTGGAGCGGATCTACGCGGAGCGGGAGCAGTACCGGGAGCTGGTGGACATTCTGACGGCGAAGGTTGTGTCGAAGCGGGAGGAGCCGGAGGAGGTCGCAGCGATCCAGGTTCGGGTGGGTGGTCTGTTCGAGACGACGTTGAACGATCTCGAGAGGGCGACGAAGGCGTACGAGGCTGCGCTGGATGCGGAGCCGTCGAACCTGCTTGCGATGCGCGGTTTGGAGCGCATTTTCGGGGCCCAGGGTAACTGGACCGAGATGGTCAAGGTCTTGGAGCAGCAGCTGGACGTGGTGCCGACGGAGCGGGAGCGAATCGAAGTCCTGATGAAGTTGGCGTTGATCTACGAGGAGCAGTTCCTGAAGTCGGACGAGGCGGCAGCGCGGTTCGAGCAGGTCCTCGACGTGGATCCGGGCCAGGAGCCTGCGCTGGTGGGGCTGGAGCGTTGCTACGCGAAGCTTCGTCAGTGGTTGGACCTCGTGAATACCTACGAGCGGCACATCTCGGTGACGCTGGACCGTGGGTTGAAGGTCGAGCTGTTCGGTTACGTGGCGCAAGTGTTTGCGGACGAAGTGCAGGACGTGGACCGAGCGATCGACGCGTACCAGAGCATCGTCGATTTGGACGACACGAACATCGGTGCGCTGGAAGCTCTCGCGAAGCTGTACGAGCGAAAGGACAGCGCCGCGGATGCGATTGACTACATGACGCGGGTGGCTGAGTTGACGGCGGATGGTGCTCAGCGGGTGGAGATGTACTACAGGATCGGCCATTCGCTGGACACGCAGCTTGGGGATCGTGTAGCGGCGCGGGAGCGGTACGAGATGGCGTTGGATCTCGATCCTGCGCATCTGGCCACGCTGGCGGCGCTGAAGGACATAGCGATCGACGCTGCGGAGTACGATCAGGCTGCGAGGTATCTTGATCAAGAGCAGATGCACACGCAGTCTGCGCGGTCCCGGGCCAAGCTGTTGGTCGAGCTTGGCAATCTTCGCGAGGAGCATCTCGAGGAGCACGATCTGGCGGTGCAGGCGTACGAGCTTGCGCTGCAGGCGGACCCAGAGAGCGAGGAAGCGGCGCGGCCGTTGCTGGAGGAGTACGTGCGCGTGGGGCGGTGGGAAGAGGCGGATCCGCTTGCGGACATGCTGCTGAAGAAGGGGGCGAGCAAGCTGGAGCGTTACGAGCTTCACCACTTGTTCGCGATGCAAGGCAAGGTTGCGTCGGAGCTCGGCAACAACGAGAAGGCCTTGAAGTCGTACAAGGAGGCGCACCACCTCGACCTGACGGACCAGGAGACGATCCGTGGGTTGGCGGAGGTGAGCTTCAAGATGGGCGACTGGGCGAGCGCCTTGTCGAACTATCAGAAGGTGCTCACCGCCCTCGAGGAGGGGGACCGGGAAGAGCGAGCGAACGTCTACTTCAAGCTGGGCTGCATCAAGCGTGAGCAAGGGCAGCTCAAGCAAGCGGTCAACAACTTCGAGAAGGCGCTTGCCATCGACGATGCGCATCGGGTCACGCTCGAGGCGATGGTCAGCATCTACGCGGGGCTGTCCGACTGGAAGCAGGTTTGCGCGTACAAGCGTCAGATCCTCGACAACGTTTTCGAGGCGGACGAGCGGTTCCTGATGCTCAACGACGTGGGTGACATCTGGGCGGAGAAGGAGAACAACCTTCCGAAGGCTATCGAGACGCTCGAAGAGGCGTTGGAGCTCAAGCCGGACAACCACGTGCTGCTGCACAAGCTCCTCGGGCTGTATCAGAAGACGCGGAACTACGAGCGGATGATCGACACCATTCAGGCGATCTCCGAGCTGGAGCCCAACCCGGAGCGCAAGGCGCGCTATCTGTACACGATGGCGCAGCTGTACCGCGATCAGAACGACATGGGTCGTGCGGTGGAGCTGTTCAACGAGGCCTTGGACCTGAACCCGGACTTCCTCGAGTCGTTCGAGCGCATCAACAAGATCCTCACGACGCAGAAGGACTGGAAGCAGTTGGAGCGGGCGTTCCGTAAGATGATCCACCGCATCGCGGGCAAGGGTAAGGTGGATCTGGAGTACAACCTCTGGCACAACCTCGGCATCGTGTATCGGGATCGGCTGAGCGACGTGGAGAAGTCGATCGAAGCGTTCCGCATGGCGTCTCGGATCAAGCCGGACGACATCACGGAGAGGCAGATCCTGGCCGAGCTGTACGAGACAGCGAACCAGCTCGACCTTGCGGTGGAGGAACAGCAGGAGATTCTGCGCAGGGATCCGACGCAGGTGGCACCCTATCGAGCTCTCTACCAGCTGTACTATCAGAAGCAGGCGTACGACGAGGCGTGGTGCATGTGTGGAGCGCTTTCGTTCTTGCGTCGGGCGGACGAGGACCAGCAGAAGTTCTACGAGGACTACCGGCCGAAGGGTATCCCGCAGGTGCGGAGCCGTCTGGACAACGACTCGTGGCGCAAGCACGTGTACCATCGGACGGAGGATCAGACGATTGGTTTGATCTTCGAGATGCTGACGAGCGCGGCGCTGACGGCGAAGATGCAGCAGCTCAAGGCGGCGAATCAGCTTCCGGTCCTCGACAAGCGGTACAAGCAGGAGCCGCACACCACGACGGTTACGTTCGCGAAGACGTTCTTCCACGTGGCGAAGGTGTTGGGGATCACGCCGCCCGAGTTGTACGTGCACACGAACATCCAGGGCGGGCTGACCGCGGCTCCGATCATGCCGTTTGCGTCCGTTGCTGGGCAGAGCGTGCTGTCCGGGTTCACGCCGCACGAGCTGTCGTTCATCGTGGCGAAGCACCTCTCGAACTATCGGGGTGAGCATTACATCAAGAACATCTTCCCGACGCAGAGTGAGCTGACGCAGTTGTTCTTTGCTGGCCTGCGGATGGTTTTGCCAGACGCGCCGGTCCCGCCGGAGATGGTTCAGAACGTCGACGTCACGGCGAAGACTCTGGCGACGATGATGCAACCTCAGCATCGTGAGGGGTTGCGGCACGTGGTTCGGAAGTTCATGGACACCAAGGGCGCCATCAACCTGAAGAGGTGGTTGCAGGCGACCGACCTCACGGCGTGTCGTGCGGGGCTGCTGGTGTGCGGGGACCTCGAAATCGCGAAGAAGATTCTTCTGATAGAGCCGCAGGTGCCTGGGGACCTCACGCCGGAGGACAAGATCACGGAGATGATCGTGTTCTCGGTGTCGAACGAGTACTTTGCGTTGCGCAAGGCGCTCGGGCTGACGATCGGCTGACGTCCACCCTTCCTTTGGTTCTTTCCGACCCAAACATCACCCACCGATCCGGCGGCTGTCGTTCGGCAGCTAGACCCAAATCAAGCGCTTCGCGCTGCTTTGGGTCTAGGTTTCTCTAAGGGGGCTTTCGCAAAGCCCCCTCGCCGCGCTCACCGCGGCTCACCCCCAAACGCCTCGCTTTCGGCTCGGATAGCCCCAAACCCAAGTACGTTCTTCGAACAGCGCTTGATTTGGGGCTAGCCGGGTCGTGGGTTGACGATGGGAAGTGGTCGGGGGTGTCAGCGCATGGGGTCGAAGACGCCGCGCAACCCGAGGGAGAAGAAGGAGTGGGTCGCGCTGTCGACCTCTCCGGAGGTTCCGGGCGGAGGTGTGTCCGGGCGGCTTCCGTAGGTGCCGACGTCGAGGGATAGGTAGGGGCCGAAGCCGATCATGCTGTGGGGGTACCAATCGCCGCCGATGGCGAGGTGGAGCCAGTCGATGCCGGCGTAGCGGCGTTCGTCCTTGTGGCCCTCCCACTGCAGATCGTAGCGCATGGAACGGTAGCCGATGCCAGCGCGCATCCAGGGGTCAAAGGCAGCTCCGTTGACGAGGTGATAGTCGACGCCGGCTCCTAGGGCGATGGACGTGGCCTCGCAGGTTCCGCCGTTGGGGCAGTTGTCGTTCTCGGCGAACGTGCCGTAGTCGAAGCGACCGTGCAGGGCTACGTAGCGGCTGATCCCGTAGGCGAGGTCCACTCCGAAGGAGGGGCCCGCGCCGGTGTAGGCGCGCTGAGGAAACCGCTGTTCGGCGCTTCCCATGGGAACGAGGTAGGCGAGCTTGGGGGCCAGAATGAAGTGCCCTGAAAGATCGTCGGGTGCGGCTCGAAGAGGAACCGGGATCGGCTGGTCTTCGTAGTTGGCTGCAGCGATGCTGGGGGCCAGGAGCGTCAGGAGGCTCGCGGCTGCCAGCGCCAAGTGCTTGGGGAGGGGGGAAAGCATGGGGGTTCACATCTAGGCCAAGTCAGGCCATGTCTGCAATGCCGTGTGGTGGACAAGCGAAGGGGCCTACAAGGTGAGGCCGAAACCGCCTGCGATGGCGAAGGCGTTGGCGTCTTGCCGAAGCAGGTACTGGACGTCGACGAACCCGTAGTAGCGGTTCCAGCCAAGTCCCATGAGTAGGCCGGGGGCTACCGCGGGACGCCAGGACGTTTCGGACTGATCATGGTCCTGGCAGAGGTCGTTTGCCAGCTCTCGGAAAGCTCCGTCGACCGGGTCGCACTTGACGGAGCTGCGGAGGCCGAGCAGGCCGAGTCCCACGTGTGGGCGCAAGATGGCGTGGCTTGGGTTCAGCTCGAAGCCGAGGTCTGCCGCCAGGAAGCTGGCTCCCGTGCGGTGCTCGATGAGGGCGACGAGGGGCACGGGGTAGCTGGAGGTGGATCCGAAGAAGTGATCGTAGCGCAAGGCGGCGGTCGCGCCGAAGGCGAAGGTGTAGCCGGCGCGTAGGCCCAGGCCGGGACCGTAGGCGTTGAGGGACTCGCCGGAGGGAAGGGATGCATTTCCGAAGGCGCCGCCGCCCAATGCTTCGAGGCGGAAGGGGTGGTCCGGGGACGGGAAGCTTGATTCTGCTGCTTCCAGCTCCTGGGCGTCCAGGGTCGCGGTGTTGCCGGTTGTGGTCGCAGGGGGGGCGGCTCGGAGTGGCCAGCCGCTCAGGAAGGCAACGCAGGAGGCCGTGGAGGCCATCAAAAACCGAGCGAACCCCGACATCGTGGTGAGAGAGCGTAGCCGGGCTTGGGAGCGTCGCATAGTCCCAATGCCTGGATCCGGGGGGAGGTCAGGGGGCCGCAAGGGCGCGGGTTGGATCCCGGTCCCGAACGGGCTACAAGGAGTTCAGGGGTCGAGCTTTCGACCTGTGGTGGGAATGCACATAGCACTCGTTACGGCGCAATTCCCGACCCCCACGTCGTACGGGGTGCGGGCTCGCGTGGCTCGGCTGTCGTTGGCCTTGGCCCAGCAGGGGCAAGTCCACCTGTTTTCCGCCTTGACGGAGGAAGACCTCGTTGCGGAGGGTCAGCGCTGCGGAGGAGCGGTCGACCCTTATGCGCGTGTGGTGACCAGCGCGATGGCCAGAAGGGCACCGGGGACCGGACCGTTCGCTGTGCGGAGTTTTCCCGAGCGCATTGGGCGTGCTCTTTCGGCATCCCACGACGCGAGTCCGTTCGACGTGTTCATCGTGGTACACAGCGCCGCGGGAGCGGCGCTGGGCAGCGTAGGAGATGCGGCGGTCATCGTGGACGAGCCGGAGGTGCAGTCCACGGTGGCGTTGCGGTCGGTCCGAGAGAGCGTAGCGGGTGTGGTGCCGCGGCTGATAGCGCTCAGGGAGTGGCGCCGTCAGGAGCGAGCGATCTGGGGCCGTGCGGATGCCATCACGGTTGCGCGAGCCCGAGATTTGTCCAGTGTGCACCAAGTGCGCCCCGACACAGGGGTGCTGGTTCCGGATGGTGTGGACACGCAAGCGGTCACCTACGTTCCTCCTTCGCGGCGCAAGGGCAGCACCGTCTTGTTCGTGGGGGACCTGGCGGTGGCCTCCGTCGCTCAGGGGGCGAAGGAGCTTGCGGAGCGCGTCCTGCCCAAGGTGAGGACTCGCGTCCCGGATGCGAGCCTGACGTTGGCGGGGAAGTCTCCCTCCAGAGAGGTACGCGCTCTGGAGAGCGAGCACGTTCGCGTGGTGGGCGGCCGGACTAGTGTTCCGGCACTGTTGCGTGACCATGCGGTGTTCGCCATTCCCCTTGCGGTCGGATCGGACGGGATGAAGGACGTGCTCGAGCCGATGGCTTGCGGGATGCCGGTGGTGGCTTGTCCGACGTCGCTTCGGGAGTTCCCGGTGGAGGAAGGGCGGGACTACGCCGGAGGTCGTTCTACCGAGGAGCTGGCGGACCGCCTCGCCATGATCCTGGCGGACCGCGACCGGTTTGACCCGATGGCGCTCGCGGCTCGCAGGATGGCGGAGCGTTACGACTGGCAGACGATCGGCGACAGGTTTGTGCAGGTCGTGATGGCAGCGGTATCGCGCAAGCGGCGAGGGGGACGTCAGAAGTAGTACCAGATGGTGGCGTACAGCGAGATGTCCTCGCCGATGTTCGCCAAGCGGTCGAGGTAGTCGAGCAAGGGAACGTCTCGACCGACGTAGGTCACCTGATTGGAGATGTTCTTCTCCCAAGGATGCCACTCGTAGACGCGAGACCCATCCGGGAGGATGGAGAGCAGGTCCCTGTGCTGACGTGCCCGCAGGTGATTCTTGCCAAGACGCGGGACGTTGAACACGGCCTCGTCGGTGCGTGTGAGCCCCGGCATCAAGCGTGATTCCTCGTGCTGTTCCTGGATCAGCCGGGCCACGGGGACGCGATAGGCGGCCGTCTCCTCTTTCCCCTTGGTGTTGAACGTGTAGTAGGGGTCGATGCCAACGAGGCGAAGCTGTCGTCGAAGCAGCGTGGCCTCGAACCGCCGTGAGACGAAGAAAGTGTAGACGTTCTGGTTGTACACGTTCATCCCGTGTCGTCGGATCCGCTCGACGGCGGCGATGAGGTCGGCATTCAGCTCGTACGGGTGCTCCACGTGGGTGACGAAGCAGATTTCTCGTCGTCCAGGATCTCTGAGCGCAGCGACTCGACTGAGCAAGCTGGTGGTCAGCCGCATGGGAACGGTCACTGGCGTCCGTGTTCCGATGCGAATGCGTTCGACTGATGGAATCGAAGCCACTCCGTCGAGGATTCCCATCAGGGTCTCGTCGTCCATGGCAAGAGGATCGCCACCCGTCACGAGGACTTCGTGGATGGCCGGGTGGTCAGCGATCCAGGCAAGAGCCTGGTCGATCTTGTGCCGAGGGGCTAACGCGCCCGCCATCATGGCATCGTCGATCTCCCAGTTTCTCTGACAGTAGACGCAGATCTGCGGGCAAGTGTTGAACGGCTTGAGGATGGCGATTCCAGGATACCGCCGGGTGACCAGGTCGATGGGAGAGGTGTCGCGTTCGAGCATGAAGTCGGAAGCACAAGATCGACGTTTCTCCCCGCTCATGCCTTCGACGTAGGAGAGCGGAGGGAACACCTGAGCGCGGACTGCCCGGTCCCGGAGGAAGGGGTCGTCATCCATGAGGGACAAGTAGAAGGGGGTGACGCCGAACGGCAGGTGCTGGCGTCTCAGCAAGGAGATGGCGGTCTTCTCTTGCTCCGTGAGCGTGACGCATCGAGCGATTTCATCGGCGTCGCGGAGGACGTGAGACATTTGCCAATGTGGGTCGTTCCAGCTGGCCAAGGAAGCATTGAGCGCGGCGAGCACACGGTCGCGGCGGGCGATACGTCGCAGGCGGGCGTCCGGGTCGAGGCCGGAGGCGTATCGGGTCATGATGTCGGCGGCGCGGTGAAACAGACGATCAAGCGCGACGGAGCGTGCGATCGCGGCTTCCCGTCCTTCGAGGGCGGGGTTCATTTCCAGGTCATCCGCGAACCGGACCGGGATCTTGCGTCGCACACCCCGTACGATGTGTGTCATGTCGGCGAAGAAGGCGGGGGACAAATCAGGTCGGTCGAGTCCCCGGACGATGTCGAAGAGAGCCTGGGTGATGCTGAATCCGGCGAGCGTGTCGGACCGGGCTTCCAAGATGGATCGGAAAGTCCGGACGCAGTCACGCACGTACACCGTTTCGAGGTGGGCGTGTCCGTCGTGGGCGAACGCGTCGAACTGCAGTCGCGTGACCCGATCGAACAACCGGGTTCTTGCGACCTCTACGTGGTCAACATGGCGGATCGCGCTGAGGAGTGGTGCGGCTTCCTCTCGGAAGGTGTCAGCGTTGTAGATCTCAGTCCAGTTCGTCGTCATTCTCTCGAGGCGTTCGACGGTGTGGGCCAACGACAGGTCGATGAGCGACCAAGGTTCGTACGATCGGGGGGCGACAGAAGCAGGAACCGATGCGGTGGATTCGGTAGGCCACGGGTGCTGAACGTCACGAAGATCGAGGTCCCAAGGTGGTACCACGTCCATCGGGGACTGGCCACGATGACGAGACCGAGGTGGCTTGGACGGGTTTTGCGTAAGAGGGCCAGAAGCGCTTCAGGAGACCATGCGCCGGAAGACGTCGAGCATGGCTTGTGCCTGCAGCTCACAAGAGAAGCGAGGCGCCCAGGCGAGGCCTCGAGAGACCATGGTGTCGCGCAGCGCGGGGTCGGAGGAGAGGTCGTGAATGGCTCGCCCGATGCTCTCGACGTCGTCCGGGGACACCCGCAAGGCGGCGTCGGCCGCTACTTCGGCGAGGGAGCCGGCGTCGGTGGTGATGACCGGGCAGCCGGAGGCCATGGCCTCGATCACGGTGTAACCGAACCCTTCGAATCGCGAGATGAACAGGTGTGCGATTGCGTTTCTGTACAGCGCTCGCAAGTCGGCGTCGGGGACATAGCCGAGCATGCGCAGACGGTTCTGTACCCCTGCTCGAGCAGCAAGCTGGCGGAGGGTGGTGATCTTGTGCGCTTCCAGGTCCCCTGCGAAAGCGAGCAACACATCCTGTCCGGCATCGACAGCGTTCGCCAGCCCCCGGATCATGCCCTCCGGGTTCTTTCGCCAGTCCACGTCGCCGACGTAGAGCAAGAACTGGCGGGGAGGCAGGGCGTAGCGCTCGAGGCGCTGTCGGTCGTCCCCGGGGTCTTGGGAGGTCCAGCTCGACATGTCGACGCCGTTGTAGACTCGTGAGATGCGGCTTTGGGGTACGCCGAGCAGCTTCACCAGTTCGCCGCGTGTGGCGTCGCTGATGGCGACGACGTGATCCGCACTGCAGTAGCGCCTTCGTATCAAGCGTTTTCCCACGATGCCGAACCCGTCCCGCACCCCGAGGTACTTGGCGGGGAACTGCAGGGGGATGAGGTCGTGACATGTGACAACGCGCTTGCATCGTGCCAGGGACATAGCCAAGGGGGTGGCGTTGGGGTCGCCGAGATGCACGACGCGGGCATCGACCTTTCGCATCGCTGCCCACAAGCCCAGGCGCCGACCGTAGGCCCAGCGGTACCGATCGAGCTGCGTGGCAGCGGGATTCCACGCGTGGCGCGCGACCTCGTGGAAGTCGTCCGTGATGGTGACTTGCCCTTGCAGTCCGAGGGTGATCAAGCCGAGCAGGCGGAGGTCCGTCGTGGTCCGTGGGTCGAGCCGTGCCAGACCGAGGGCGAGCGTCTGAAGGTACCTTCCAATGCCTCGGCGGCGTGTCGGCGTGTCGAGTGGGGAGAAGTCGATGACGATCGTGGGGGGCATGTGCCGGCAGGGTAGATCAAGGTCGCAGCCCAAGCACGTGCTGGTAGACGCTCAGCGTCTCTCGGGCTTGACGGCCTTGGGTGAATCGTTGGGCTCGAGCGATCCCGCGGCGAATGATGTCCTGTCGCAGCGCAGGGTCCTCAGCCACGCGCAGGAGGGCATCGCCAATGTGCTCGTGCTCGTCGGGTTCCACATGAATGGCGGCGTCGCCAGCGACTTCGGCCAAGGCGGTGCGGCGGGTGGTGATGACGGGGCACCCGCAGGCCATGGCTTCGACGACGGTGAGGCCGAAGCCTTCGTGTCGTGAGACGAAGAGATGGGCGATGGCGGAGCGGTACAGGGAGGCCAACTCGGCATCGGAGACGTAGCTGAGGAGGCGGACGGCATGGCGGATGCCGAGGTTGCGTGCTTCGCGATCGATGGTGGAGGTTTCGTCGATGCCGAGGCGACCGGCCCAGACGAGCTGCAGGCCGAGGTCAGGGCGTGCCTCTCTGGCGTGGCGCAAGGCGCGCAGCATGCCGGACTGGTTCTTTCTCCACGCGGCATGGCCGACGTACAGGGCGAAGGCACCGTCGCGGACGCCGTATTTTCTTCGGACGAGCGCGTCTTCCTGGGGGTCACCTTGGTGGGTCCAGCGTTGGAGGTCGATGCCGTTGTAGACGACGGAAACGCGTGCGGCTGGCAACCCGAAGAGGGAACGCAGGTCTTCGGCGGTGTAGGAGGAGATGGCGATGACGTGGTCCGCGGCCAGGAAGCGGCGGGCCTGGCGGTGGCGTTGAATGGCCGCGAAGGTGCGCTGCGTCGGGGAGCGAGTGTGGACGCGCGCCTGGGCGAGGTCATGGCACGTGAGGACACGCAAGGGGCCACGGGACGGGAGACGAATGGGGGTAGCGTGGGGATCGGGCAGGTGGACGAGGTCGGCTCGTACCCTCACCGCCTCGTGTTCGAGCGCGACGCGCCTGAGCCACTGTGCGCGCTGGTCGTCGAGGCGCGACGGGGTACGGCTTCGAAGCTCGCCGCCGAAGTCGCGGAAGTCCTCTGAGATCTTGCTGTTCCCGAACGGATCCAGGTGAAGCAGTCCGAGAATCCGGACCTCTCCGCGCTCGTCCTGGTCGATGCCGGACAGCCCTGCGGCCAGTTGCTGGACGTGTCGACCGATGCCACGCAGGCGAAGGCTCGTGTTGAGGGCGGTCAGGTCGATGAGGACGGTCTTCATGCGTGTTTCGTCATCGTACCGCAACGATTCGGGGGGCTGGTGCAGATAGCACGCAACCGAACGCCTCCGCTGTCCGAAGGGGTCATTAGGAGGATTGAGTCATGTACGAGACAGGAGGACCTTCCACAGGGACGATGGAGATACCGCGAGGGAACAGCCCTGGCGTGCTCTGGGTGGACGTTGGAGATGGGGATGTCCACCGGAGCTATGCGGTGGCGGAGGGAGCGAGGCTGGTGCTGGGCAGCGGCCAGGCGTGCGATGTCGTCTTGGCAGACCGCATGGTGAGCGCCAGGCATTGCGAGGTGGCGTGCGAGAAGGGCGTGTTGTGGGTTCGAGACCTGGCGTCCAAGAACGGCGTGTACGCTGGGGGAGCCCAGGTGCAGCAGGCACGGCTTGGACCCGGCGCGTGCTTTGCGGTGGGACGGGTGGCCTGCTGCGTGAGGTCCGACAGTCGTCCCGTCGAGGAGCACTTGCCCCTTCCCGGCGTGATCGGGACGTCTGCGGCCATGATGCGCGTGGCTTCGGACACACGGCGACTGGCGAAGCTATCGGTTCCCATTCTCATCCGTGGTGCGACAGGAACCGGAAAGGAGGTCGTGGCGAGGGCGATCCATGCGCTGAGCGCACGTGCATGCGGACCTTTCTACGGCGTGAACGTAGGGGCGCTGCCGCCGTCGCTGGCGGCAGCAGAGTTGTTCGGTCATGAGCGAGGCGCGTTCACGGGTGCGGGGCAGGTCCGTAAAGGTGCGTTTCTCGCTGCCCAAGGAGGGACGCTGTTCCTGGACGAGATCGGGGAGGCGACCTGGGACGTGCAGGTTCTGCTCTTGCGCGCCCTGGAGCAGAGGGAGGTGCTGCCGCTGGGCTCGGACAAACACGTCTCGGTGGACGTGCGGATCGTGGCGGCTACGTGGGCTGCGCTCGAGGATGCGGTGAGAGCTCGACGTTTTCGGGAGGACCTTCTTCATCGCCTTGCGGTGGGCACAATTCATCTGCCCGATCTTCGTGATCGCAAGTCGGACATCGGGATTCTGGCGGAGCATCTTCTTTGGGAGCGAAGGGAAGAAGTCGGACAGAAGCGTCTCACGCCTGCTGCTTTGGGGCGACTCATGGTGCATGAATGGCCGGGCAACGTGCGGGAGCTATCCAACGTAGTGTTTCGTGCTGCCACGCGGTCCGAGCAGGAGTGGGTGCGAGCGCGCGACGTGGATACTGCGCTGGGCGTGCACCGTGCGAGTGTCGGACCGCTATCCCAGGCGGCGGCTCAGGCACTGGTCAAGAGCTGCGACGGGAACATTTCGACGGCTGCGAGGAGGTGCGACGTTCCCCGGTCGACGTTTCGTGGTTGGCTCACGGGTCGTAGAGGTGCGGGGCACTGAACAGGATCACGTTGACGGAGCGGCAACGGCCGAACTGGTGAGCAGGGGACCGGGAACCGGGAATTCTGAATGGAGGCATGCTTTCGTTCCCTGCCGTCGGCTCCGCATTCACCAGTTTGGCTTCGGCTCTGTGTGATCCTGTTTAGAAGGTGCCGCCGATGGAGAGTCCCCGGATGTCGGGCCCGAAGACCGGGGCCACGAACGTGCTGGCGGGAGATCGGGATGCGGTGGCGGACTTCTCGGGTTCCGTTCGGAGGAAGTACAGCACGCCTGTGCTGACGGCGCCGAGACCGGCCACGACGAATCCGACGGTCGCCACGGTTTTGTCCGTGTCGCGGGTGTCGAGGTTGTCCTGCAGTTGGCTGCATGCCGGAGAGTAGTTGGTTCGACTGGTGATCGGGATCGGATCGGCGCAAGGGTTCTTGCGGCGATCGAAGCCGTCGTAGTTCTCCAATTCGGGATCTCTCTCGGCCACGACCTTGATCTGGCCGGCGATGGAGTCCGCATTGCTCGAAGCGTTTTGGGCGAAGGCGGCGAACATGATGCCGAAGCCGAGACCCAGCACGGTTGCCCCACCCGTCGCCCACGCGACCTTGTCTTCGATGACCCAGTCCACGAAAGGCTTGCGACCTTCGGTGGACACCTCGAACCCTGCGTCGTCGGGCTTGGCGACTGGATCCGGCGTGGCGTTTGGGATGCCGAAGGTCAGGGTGACGGTCTGCACCTGGCCGATCGATGCGGAAGCCTCGGCGGTCTGGGGCGGACGCCCGCCAACGCGGACTTCCACCTTTCGAACGCCGGCGGCGACGTCCACGGCTTCTGGCAGGGGGGCACGACCGACGATATCCCCATCGATGAACACCTCGGCGCCATCAACATCGACCTTCACGTCGATCCTGGCGGTCTTCGTGCGAGCGGAGGCGAGCCCGTCTTCGGCGGCCTTGCGTTCGGCGGGGTCCGCGTTGGGGTTGTCGCGGAGAAACTCTGAGAAGTGGCGCGCCGCCTCGACCGGGTGGTTGGATCGGAGCTCACTCTGCGCGAGGTTGAGCAGGACGGCTGGGTGTTTCTTGAGCGCGTAGGCCTGCAGGAACGCGGCGCGAGCCTCCTCGAACTTGCCCTGATCGAACAGCCGGACGCCCTCCTGGAACCGTTGGCGAGCCATGTCTGTGAAGGCATCGCCGGAGGCCTGGGCGGCGACGTCGGGCGCGAAGGAGATGGCAGGCATCGAAAGCGCGATCAGAACGAAGGCACAAGCACGAATCCTCATGTACGGCCTCTCGAAGGTTGCATGCGAAGGTCGTCAGAACGGTGTCTCGCGGACAATGCCTCCCGAAGGTGGTTTGTCGGTAGCAGGCGGCGAGGCGGTCTTGGGCGGCTTCGGCTCAGCCGTCTTGGTTGGTTCGGGTGTCGTGGTGGCCGGTGTCGTGGTGGCCGGTGCGGTCGACGTGGGAGCCGTGCCTTCCGTGTCCCGGGGGGCGGTCTTGGCGGTCGCGCCGGTCTTGTCCGGAGGCGGTTCTACAACCGGTTCAGTGGTCGGCTTGACCGTGTCGTCCGGCGAAGGCGTTGGCGTGGTGGCTGCAGGCGCTGCGACGGTGGGATCCGGGGAGGGCGCTGGCGCAGGCTCTTCCGGTGCGACCGGCAAGGACTCCACCGAGGTCGCCTTGTCCATCGGATCATGTTGCATCTTCTTTGGACCGGACGGCTCGTCATCGCCGGACAGCACGACCTTGAGTCCACCGATGCCACCGATGACGGCTGCGATCGCGACGATGGCGACGACGATCAGCCGGTTGCGGCGCTGTCGCTGTTGTCGATCGGAGTCGTCCTCCTGCCCACGGGCAGGGGCGGCGACGGGAACGACGGGGGCGGGCTCGAAGGGATCGTCTTCGGGAACGACGACGGTGGGCTCGTCCTTGATCTCGATCTCGGTGCGCTTCGGTATGGCGGCGATGATGTCGACCGGGCCTTGCGGTTCGGCGGCGTCTTCTTGCCCTTGTTCTTCTGGGAGCGCAGGCGACTGGGTCGTCTGAGGGGGTTGGGTTTCGTCAGACTCGACGGGGGCCGCAGCGGGTTCGGCTTGGGAGGATTCGGCCACATGGGTCGAGTCGGGGGCCTGGCCACGAGCTTCGAGGTCGGCGGGGGAATCGTCGAGAACGGCTTCCCATGCGGGTTTGAACTGAGAGGCAACGAGGTCAGCTTCCTCGGCGGAGAGCGGAGGCGTACTGTCGCGAGGTGCCTGCATGTCTTGGTCGCCCGCAGTTTGTGCGGGAACGGTATCCTTGGTCGCTTCGGACATCCTTCGCCCTTTCGCGCCCGTCTGGCTGCCAGACGGAAAACGTAGCATTCGAACTCCCGTGCTATCAACGTTGGTGTGCGATAAGGAGCAAGCTGACGGTGCTGGTTCGACGGTTTGACGCGATTGTGCTGGAAAATTTGGGTACAACTAAAACCTGATGCGATGTTCGCAGGAAGTTGGGAACGTGGTGGGTGTTGGCGCGAATGGCAGGCGGGTTCGCGTGGTCCAATGAGGCAGATGGGACGAGCGATGAGGCGAGGGCTGGCTGTGGTAGTGCTGGCCGCGGTTTGGGTTGCGCTTGGGTGCCGTGGTGCTGGGGAAGATGCGCCTGCGGTGGTGGTGGATGCTGGGGGAGGTGGGGATGGCGAGGCCTTTCCGGAACTCGAACATGCGACGAACGTGCTGACGAGTGGGCACCCTTTCACATCGCGTGCGCAAGCGGTGAGCGTGTCGGACCAGCTGGCGTTGTCTATGGAGGGCAAGCCTGCGGGCGTGTCGGCGCGCGCCGCGCGGGTGGTGGGGGACCTGCGGCGCAAATCCTACCGGACGTTCCACCAAGGAACGGATGCGCGCGAAGCGATCGTTCAGTACGACTTGGCGTCTCGGAGTGACGATGTGGAGCTGTCCTGTGCGGCTCGGGTGGCATCGCTGGGGTTGCGTGCGGAGCTCGAGGAAGACGTTCGCAAGGTCTACCTCGCACTCTACGAGGAGAGCCGTAGGAAGAACCCGGCCTTGTGCGAGGCATCGATCCGTCGTGCTTTGGAGGACTTGAGCGCCTACCGTGCGGAGCCTGCCCAGCTCGCGGACATTGATCGTCGTGTTGCGGAGGCGACGGCGAGTGTGGATGGCGGGGTGAAGGGCGAGACGGTTGTGAAGCCTGGGCCGGAGACGAAGGCGGGGCCTTCGAAGATCGAGGCCATCGAGACGTTCAGCTCGCGTGATGCGGCTCGGGTGGTGATACACCTCACGTCGCCTGCGCTGTACGAGGTTGGTGCGTTGGCGGCGGACGGCGAGCACGGGCCGCGGCTCTACGTGGACCTTGCGAAGACGAAGCGTGGGAAGGCGGAGCGAGAGAAGGAGACGGATGGGCTGGTCAGGCGGGTGAGGGTCGGCGTGCACCAGGACAAGACGCGAGTGGTGCTGGACCTGAGCCAGCAGGGGTACAAGCGGGTCTTCTACTTGCCGGAGCCTTTTCGCATCGTGATGGACATCAGCACGACGGCGCCGCGGGCGGAGGGGGCGAAGGGCGAAGCGGTGGGGCCGCGGCAGGTGCGTCGAGTGGTGCTCGACCCGGGGCACGGGGGGAACGATCCTGGGGCGATTGGGCCGGGGGGGTTGCGGGAGAAGGACGTGACGTTGGACATCGCGCACCGGGTTGCGCCGATCCTGTCGCGAGAGATGGGGATCGTGACGATGTTGACGCGCGACGACGATCGCTATGTGGCGCTCGAGGAACGGGCGGCGAGGGCGAACGCGTTTCACGCGGACTTGTTTGTGTCGATCCACTGCAACGCGGCGGAGGATCCATCGCACCGTGGGGTGCAAACGTTCGTGCTGGCGAGTGCGAAAGACGACGCGGCACAGCGGTTGGCGGCGCGGGAGAATGCGGCGTCGACGGCGGCGGGGCATCAGGTGGGAGCGATGCTGGCGGAACTTCAAGTGGAGTCGGTGTCGCGGCAGTCGTGGCAGCTGGCGACGTTGTTGCAACGAGCGACGATCTCGTCGCTGTCGGAGAGCTACGGGGCGGTACCGGATGGTGGGGTTCGGTCGGCTGCGTTCTTCGTGCTGCTGGGGGCGCAGATGCCGGCGGTGTTGTTCGAGGTGTCGTTCGTGTCGAACCCGCAGGAGGAGACGCGCCTGGCGACGGCGGACTACCGTCAGAAGCTGGCGGACGGGGTTGCGAACGCGATCAGGGCGTATCGAGATGGGCGTTGAGCGGGGCTAGCTAGCTAGGCGCGGTCGAGGCCCATGAGGCGCTCGAGGGAGTCACGAAGTTCGGAGACTTCGCCCTTGAGGATGAAGTCGTAGGCGCCTGCTTCCAGCGCTGGCTTGCGCATGTCCTCGTGGGTCGAATACACGATGGAGCGGATGTGCGCGGTGGCCTCGATGCTCTTGAGGCGTTCGAGCAATCGAAGCCCGTCGAGGCCGGGTGTCTTGACGTCGAGGATGATGGCGTCGGGTTGAAGGTTTCCCACGGCGACGAGGGCATCGAAGGGGTCCTGGAACGTGGTCAGATCGAAGCGTCGGGTGAGGACTCGACGGAGGGCGGCCAGGACGTTGGCGTCTTCGTCGACGGCGACGACCTTGGGTTTTCCGAGTCGAAGGACTTCGGGGATCGGGTAGCCGTACTTGCGGAGGAAGTCGAGCACGTCGAGGCGACGGAAGCGGAGGTGGCGACCGGGGGTGCGGAAGTGGCGGATTTCGCCCTTGTCAGCCCAGTTATGGATGGTCTTGAGGTCGACCTGGCAGAACCGGGCGACATCGCTTGCGGTGAAGAGTTCCGGGGTGTTTTGGGAGTCCTTGGCGTCCATTGGCGATTTCGCTTTCTCCGTGCGGGGCCCTGCAGGTGTTCAGATCGTGTCTGGAAAACAGGGGAGGGTCATCGCTTAGCGATGAACGTTCACAACCTAGCACAAGGCGTGGCCGTTTGCTTCAATTTCGAAAGGAACGACGCCTAGCTTTTCCAATTCAGGACGAATCGTCCCTCGCGGAGGTCGTATGAAGTCGGACCTTCCAGGGACCACTCGGGCTGGCTATGTTCGGGGTGTCCGGGCAGAACCAGGTGAACTCCGCCATCAAGGCACGAGTATTCGGGACAAACCTGACGCAAGGGCTGACGGGACGCGAAACGCAAAAAGTCATCTAACATATTGAACTTACTCAATGAATACAGCATCCACTGGGTCGGAGGGACAAGCTCGAGGTCGCGACGTTCAAACCGCTCCAGGATTTCCGTCGGCTCAGACCAGAAGCATTCCGTGTTCTCCTGTCCGATGCGAAAAGTCTCCTGTCCTGCCGGCAGGGCCATGAAGTAGAAGCGGGCGTCGAACCGCACAGCCTGGGACGGAGGGGTCACCCAGCGCGCCACGGGATGGAGCTGCGCCAAGTCCAAGACGATTCCTGCGCGCTGGAGCAGGGACCGAAACTGTCCGTCCTCGTAGCGAAGCCGCAGCGCTCGTAGCTGGTGCGCATCGAAGGACCCGCGTGTGGCAAGCAGGCCCGCCTCCTCGAACAGCTCACGCGCAGCGCCCACGACGCAGGCGAACTCGACGGACCGGTCGTCGGAGAAGGCGAAGACGCGGGGGTGAGGTGAGGTAGCCTGGCTGCCGATGGCCGGGTCGGCATCGCAGGGATCGACCTTTCCGCCTGGGAAGGCGATGGCGCCTCCCCAGGCTCGGAGGTCCGGATGACGTCGGACGCACAGGACCTCGAGGGCGGAAGGGCGTTCTCGGAGCACGAGCACCGTGGCGGCCGTTTCTGGGACTACTTCACGCATGGTGCGCCATCGCCTCCTGCCTGATTGCTTGGTGAGGACCGGGGATAGTTGGCACGATGGCGGGTCTTCGAAACGTTGTGGTTCGCGGTCACGGTACCGTTGACGAATCGTGGCTTCATGCCTATGGTATTCGGCCCTTTGCGGCCTCGACAGTGTGTCGGGTTCGCGGGGAACCAGGGGTAGCCGAGCATGAACAAGGCCCAGCTGAAAAAGTTCCGTGTCCTGCTTGAACGAAAGCGCGAAGAGCTCGTTCGCAAAGCCAAGCAGACCCTCGACGAGGACATGACCCTCGACGTGAACGACCTTCCGGACGAGATGGATCTCGCCTCGAGTGAGTATCTGCAGTCCTTCACGTTCCGCCTTCGCGGGCGCGAGAAGTCGTTCCTGGACAAGATCAACAAGGCCATCGCGAAGATCGACGATGGGAGCTTTGGGGTCTGCGAGGAATGTTCGGACGAGATCTCGGTGAAGAGGCTGGAGGCTCGACCCGAGACCACCCTGTGCATTCGATGCAAGGAAGACCAGGAGCGGCTCGAGAAAGACTTCGGCTGAAGCCGTTCGGAACCGCGCGCCAACCACCACACGTCGAGCTGGCGCAGCCAGCGTGGCGACGTCTCTTCCTCATCTCGACGCAGGCCGGGCGTCACCTGCCCCTTGAAGGGCGGCGCTGGCGTGGTTTTTCGGACGTCGGGGGCGCAGCCGCCGGGGACGCGATCGGTTCTTTGGGGGCTGTCCGATCTTTGGGGGCTGTCCGTTCGCGTCGCCTGGCCGGTCCCTGATCGAGCACGCGTGCCAGGTACGGCGCCGTCCTCGATTCCTTGCTTTCGGCCACGTGCTGCGGTGTTCCCGCGGCGATGACGCAACCGCCTCGCTCGCCGCCCTCGGGACCCATGTCGATGACCCAGTCCGCGCAGGCGACCACGTCGAGGTTGTGCTCGATGATGATCACCGTGTTGCCGGCGTCGCGCAGGGCAAGCAGCGCCTGGACGAGCACGTCGATGTCCGAGAAGTGCAATCCGGTCGTGGGCTCGTCCAGAACGTAGAGCGTTCGTCCCGTGGCACGTCGCGCCAGCTCGCGGGCGAGCTTGATTCGCTGGGCCTCGCCTCCCGAAAGGGTCGTGGCGGACTGCCCCAGCTGGATGTAGCCGAGGCCGACGCGCAGCAAAGCGGCCAGCCGCTCGCGGATCCGAGGCACGGCGTCGAACAGCTCCGCGGCCTGTTCGACGGTCATGTCGAGCGCATCGGCGATCGACAGTCCGCGGTATTGCACCTCGAGGGTTTCCCGGTTGTATCGTCGTCCGCCGCAGGCATCGCACCGGACGAACACGTCGGGGAGGAAGTGCATCTCGACGCGCAGGACGCCGTCGCCCTGGCATGCTTCGCATCTGCCACCCTTGACGTTGAAGGAGAAGCGACCGGCTTTGTAGCCCCGCGTGCGGGCTTCCGGCAGGGCGGCGTACAGGTCGCGCAGCAGGGTGAAGACACCCGTATAGGTGGCGGGGTTGGAGCGAGGGCTGCGGCCGATGGGGGCCTGATCGATCGCGATGACCTTGTCGATGTGAGACAGGCCCTCGATCCGGTCGCAGGAACCGACCTGCCCCGAGGCTCGGTACAGGTCGGCCCGAACTGCCTGCAGGAGCGTATCGATGACGAGGGTCGACTTGCCCGATCCGCTCACTCCCGTGACAGCCGTCATCAGACCGATCGGGAACTCGGCCGTCACGTTGTTCAGGTTGTGTGCGCGCGCCCCGACGACGCGCAGGGAAGCCTTGGTGGGCTTGCAGCGTTTGGCGGGCAGAGGGATTCGTTTCTCTCCGGAGAGATAGGGGCCCGTGACGGAAGTTTCGATCCGCTGGATTTGTTCGGGCGTTCCTTCCGCCACGATCTCGCCGCCATGCACGCCCGCGGCGGGACCCATGTCGATGACATGATCGGCGGCCGCGATGGTGTCGCGGTCATGTTCCACGACGATGACGGAGTTTCCGATGCGGACCAGATGGCGCAGTGCCTCGAGGAGCTTGGCGTTGTCGCGGGCGTGCAAGCCGACGGACGGCTCGTCGAGGACGTAGAGCACGCCGACGAGGGCTGCCCCGATTTGGGTAGCGAGGCGGATGCGCTGCCCTTCGCCACCGGAGAGACTCTGCGTTGCGCGGTCCAGGCTCAGGTAGTCGAGGCCCACGTTGATGAGGAAGCCGAGGCGAGCGATGACGGCACGAAGGAGGGGGTCGGCGATGGCCCGCTCCCGGCTGGACAAGGGAGTGCTGCTGCCGACCAGCTCCTGGAGGGTCGAGCGAAGGCGACCGAGGGACAGTTCCCCGTACTCAGCGATGTTCTTGCCGCCCACGCGAACGGCGAGCGCTTCGCTGCGGAGCCTTCGGCCATGGCACGCGTCGCAGGTGCTCGTGACGGCAAAGCGCACGAGGTCGTCGTCGCTCGTTCCTGCTTCGTCCAGGTCTGCGTCGTCGCCGCGAGGTTCCTCGTCCGTACCGGACAAGCGTTTCTCGAGGCGAGGCACGATGCCTTCGTACTCGACCTTGCGGCGGGCGGTTTTCGGCACGCCGTGGAGGATGGCCTTCTGGTCCTTCTCGTCGAGGCTGCGGAAGGGGACGTCGGGGTCGACCTTGAGGGCGCGCACTGCGTGAGCGACCTCGGTGGCGAGGGCAAGGCTTCCACGGGGTCCCCAGGCGGCCACGGCGCCTTCCCGCAGGGTGACGGACTCGTCCGGCACGACGCGCCGTGGGTCGATGCGGGTGCGGGAACCGAGGCCACCGCAGGAGGGGCACGCCCCATGGGGGCCGTTGAAGGAGAACATGCGCGGCTCGATGGCCGGGAAGGACACGTTGCAGTCGATGCAGGCGAATCGTTCGCTCCTCCACGCGGGCTCGGCGCCGGAGGTGTCATCCACGAGCAGCCGTCCTTCCCCGAGTTCAAGCGACAGCTCGACGGAGTCGGTCACTCGTCCCTTTATGCCTTCGCGCAGGGCGATGCGATCGACGACGACGTCGAGGTCGTGGGGCTGGTGGGGGTCGAGGCGGATCTCGTCGCTCAGGTCGACGACGTTTCCGTCGATGCGAGCGCGAACGAAGCCATCTCTGCGGAGGCGTTCGAGGTCGGGCTGGAGGTCGGATCTCCGTCCGCGACACAGTGGGGCGAGGAGGACAACGCGGGAGCCGTCGGGGAGGGTGAGGATGCCGTCGACGATTTCCTGGACGGTTTGGGCTTCGATACGTTTGCCGCAGGAGGGGCAGTGTGGGGTGCCAGCGCGAGCGAAGAGCAGCCGGAGGTAGTCGGCGATTTCGGTGACGGTGCCGACGGTGGAGCGGGGATTTTTGCCGAGGGCGCGTTGCTCGATGGCGATGGCGGGGGAGAGCCCTTCGATGCTGTCGACGTCGGGCTTGGCGAGTTGTTCGAGGAACTGTCGAGCATAGGCGGAGAGGGACTCGACGTAGCGGCGCTGGCCTTCGGCGTAGATGGTGTCGAAGGCAAGGGAAGACTTTCCGGAGCCGCTGGGGCCGGTGATGACGACGAGCTGGTTTCGAGGGATGTCGCAGCTGACGTTTTTCAGATTGTGCTGTCGCGCTCCGCGCACGACGAGCGGATGCATGGGCTTCCTCGAGGGTAGAGGGGGAACGGTGGGTGCGTAGCACAACCGCGGGGTTGGGAAGAAGGGGCGAATGGGTAAGGCGGTACCTGTTCGGACGCGCAGGAGTGGGGGGAGAGAGCATTTTCTCGTGAGCTGTTTCGCTCGGCTCTTCCCCTGGGGGGTGGGTTCGACTAGGTTGCCAGGCGTGGTTGACACCACGAACCCGCCCGGATTTCTCGACCTTGCGCAACGGCCCCGCACCATGGTTTCGGCTGTGGGGAGGAGGGCGTCAAGGGCCCATAGCTCAATTGGTAAGAGCCCCCGGCTCATAACCGGGCCGTTCCTGGTTCGATCCCAGGTGGGCCCACGAGTGCGCGGACCATCGATCTCGCAGAGGAGCAACCGTCGAACGTGAGCATCCAAGAACACATCGCTTGTCTTGAGGAGTTGTCGGCGCTCGATGAGGAAATTCGGATCGTCGACGAGCAACTGAGCACGGACCGTGGCGCCTTGGCGGGGAAGAAGGAGGAGCTTGCTCGTCTCGAGGAGAGGATCGCCGTCGACGAGAAGAGCATCGCGGAGATGTCGAAGGCTCGCTCGGACCTTGTGCTCGAGGTTCGCCAGGTGACGGTTCAGGTGGAGAAGAGCCGCGAGAAGCTTTCGCGCGCTCGCAACGAGCGGGAGACCAACGCTGTCACGCGTGAGCTCGAGGAGCTTCGTCGCATCCAGAAGGATCGCGAGGAAGAGATCGGGAAGCTGCAGGTGCTCGAGACCCAGGCGTTGAAGAGCAAGGAGGAGGCGGAGGCCGCGCGGGGCGAGCTGGCCGAGCAGCTGGGCTCCACGGAGGGCGCTGTTTCCAGGCGCTTGGAGGACATCGACGCGCGCAGGACCGCGATGCTCGAGAAGCGCAAAGGGGTTCTCGCGAAGCTTCCTCGACCGCTCCTCAGTCGCTACGAGATGATCCGGAAGCGTCGCGGGGTTGCGATCGCGGCCACGAGCGACGGCATCTGCCAAGCGTGCCACATGGCGGCTCCCCCGCAGCTCTTTCAGAAGATCCTGCGTCACGAGAACTTCGAACAGTGCCCGCATTGCCAGCGAATCCTCTACTACAAGCCAGGGGAACCCGAAGCGAGCACGGAAGAGCGGTAAGGCCCTGCCGTGAAGAGCTGCCCGATCTGCCGACGCCTCTTTGACGACGATGCGGGCTTCTGTCCGGTGGATGGCGTGGCGTTGATGGCAGCGGCGGACGTTGCGCCCGAGCGAGACCCTGACGACCCGCGCGTGGGGCAGCACCTGGCAGACCGCTATCAAGTCCGTCGGATCGTGGCGGACGGAGGGATGGGGCGGGTCTACGAGGCGCTCGATTTGCAGGCGGGGCGACGGGTGGCTCTCAAGGTCCTGCACAACGACGTGGCGCGTGACAAGGTGGCGCTCGAGAGGTTCAAGCGGGAGTACGAGATCTCTCAGCTGTTGCCGCACGAGCACATCGCGGAGGTGTACGACTTCCTCAAGCTGGCGGACGGGACCTATGCGCTGGCGATGGACTTCCTCGAGGGGGAGGAGCTCCGAGCGCTTCTGAAGCGTGACAAGACTGTGCGTCCCGCGAGGCTGGTTCGCATGCTCAGCCAGATCGCCATCGGTCTGGACGATGCGCACCGGCGTCAGCTCATCCATCGAGACATCAAGCCCGACAACGTCTTTCTGTGCGGGACCCACGAGGGGGACGTGGTCAAGTTGCTCGACTTCGGCTCGGTGAAGGACAAGTCGGAGGGGGCGAAGAAGCTGACGGTGATGGGCACGACGATCGGTTCGCCGTTCTACATGTCACCGGAGCAAGCGCAGGGGTTGGACACGCTCGATGCGCGGGCAGACGTGTGGGCGCTTGCGGCGATCTCGTACGAGTCGCTGACCCGGAAGGTGCCGTTTTTGGGGAACAACGGTCCGAGCATTCTTCTTGCGATCTTGACGCAGGACCCGGTTCCCGCCTCCCAGGTGGCTCGGGAGCAGGATGTTCCGTATCCCGTGCCGCCCACGGTGGACGCTGTTCTCACCGAGGCATTTGCCAAGGACCCGTCGAAGCGGGTGGCGACGGTGGGGTTGCTGGCGGACAGGCTCGGGCATGCGTATGGGCTCGAGGGTTCACACCGGGACTGGGCGTACGCTCCTGAGCAGCCGCTGCAGGAGAGCATCGACTTGGCGCTTCCCGAGTTGATGCGGGCGAAGACGGTTCGCGGGGTAGCGGAAGCGGATCCATTTGCGACGGTGGAAGCGGACCCGTTTGCGACGACGGCGATGGGTGGAGGTGTGGGCGGGCCGGTGGGGCACGACAAGGAAGGGATGAGCACGGGGGAGCTTCAGGCTGTGCTTGCGCCCAAGGGGCCGCCGGTCTTGCTCATCCTTGGGTTGGTCGTGGGCCTGGCGATTCTGTTCGCCGCGGGAGTGTTGGCGGTCTTCGTGTTGCTGTGATCCGCGTCCTTGGGATGCGAGCAGGGGAGAGTCATGAAGGCGAAGAGCTTCTCGTTGTTGGATCAGACCGGCAAGAAGAGGGCGTTGAAGGACTTCGCGGGCAGCCATCTCGTGCTGTACTTCTACCCGAAGGACTTCACCTCCGGCTGCACGAAGGAAGCGGAAGCGTTTCGAGGCGCCGCGAAGGTGATCGAGAGTCTTGGAGCGAGCGTGGTGGGGATCAGCAAGGACACGGTGGAGTCGCATGCGAAGTTTGCGACCAAGCACGGCCTTGCCTTCGTGCTGCTATCGGACCCGGATCTGGCGGTGACCAAGCGGTACGAAGCGTTCGGTGCGAAGAGCATGTACGGCAAGGTCGTGGAGGGCGTGAAGCGCTCGACGTTCCTCATTGGACCGGATGGAACGTTGCTGCGGGAGTGGCGGAACGTGCGGGTGGCTGGTCACGTCGAAGCCGTTCTGGAGGCGTTACGGCAGGTCAAGGCGACGTGATTGCCGTGGTCGCGCGGTCGGCCCCTTAGCGGACCTTGACGCCCCCGAGTTCGGGCTCGCCCACGCCGATCCGACCCCACAGGTAGGCCACGCGTCGACGGTACTTGCCCAAGCCGTCTCCGCCGTAGACCCATAGGATCCTGCGGTCGTCGTCGAGCTGGATGTTCGGGAGCCACCATCCGCTTGGAGCGAACGTGAGGGGATGAAGTTTTTCGTTTTTGAGGCGGGCGATCACGACGCCGCAGACGGCATGCGCGGTCGGGTGAGCGCAGCCGCTGGCCAACACGATCTGCTCGTTACCGATGGGATACCACTTCCAGACCCGCTCGATCCGGAACTCCCCTCCCTTGCCTACGGGAAGTGACTTGGTCAGCTCCTCGGGGAGGTGCTGCTCGAGGGAAGCGGTCATCTCGGGAGTGCGAGCGAGCGCCTTCAGGGGTTCTGTGGGGCGTTCCACCTCGAGGGCCACTTGCGCCTCGTTGGGGTCGCCGGCGCAGCAGCGAAAGCCGACATCCGTGAACTGTCGGTCAGGGCGTCGGGCTCGCGCGTTGGCGCATCGTCCGACGACTTCCCCTGGTTCGCCGGACCCTCCGCGGACGACGACGAGATCGGAAGTAGAGCCTCGGTTCCAAGGGCTCGCCGTCCATTCGAAGGCGCCGCCGTGCAGGTCTGCGACGTCGTACCCGCTTCGGCAACCGGCGCTGGTGCCTGACGGCGCCATGTTGCCCGCCTTGCTCATGACGCAGATTTGGGCATTGTACGCCGCACCGTACTCGTAGGTCGTGGAGTTAGGGCCTTTGCAGGCGCGTTCCCATTCGATCTCGGTGCACAGCCGTTTGTCGAGTGCTTCGCATCGCGTCTGGGCCTCGTCTCTCGTGACATTGGTTGCCTGGATGGCGCCCGGCTCGTTGGGAAACGGGTACTGGTCGATGTAGTAGCCGTGCAGGACGATCTGCACGCCAGGCAACTCTTCGTCGGCGATGCGGGGCAGGGTTTCGGGGGGCGTGCCCGCAACGAACGCGCCAGGCGGAATCCACACCATGCGCTTGCGGGGGACCGGTGGGCGCTCGGGCTCTGGCAGCGCCACGACGACCAGGTCGGGGTCTGCGGGGGAAGGCTCCTTCGAGCACGATCGAGACGAGCATCCCAGGGCCACGCAGGCGACCAGGGTCGAAGTGGCCGTGATTCCAGCGGTGCGTCTCACCCGTCGCCCTTCTCCTCCCGATCTCGCAGGCCGAGCTCCTTCATCTTGAGCTGCAGCCCCTTGCGGGAGATCTTGAGCATGCGTGCGGCGTGGGTGACGTTGTATGAGGTCTGCTCGAGCGCCCGGACGATGAGCTCGCGCTCGATTCGTGTTCGGGCGGCGCGGACCTGTTCCTTGAGCCCATCGCTCGATAGCACGGTGTCGTCGAGATGCAGAGGGGGGGTGAGCGAGCTGCAAGCGGCCTGGGCTTCGCGGACCTCCGGGGACAGGTCACCGGGGATGATGCTTGTGCCGTCGCAGAACAGGACGGAGCGTTCGATGACGTTTTCGAGCTCCCGGATGTTCCCCGGCCAGCCATAGACGCGGAGCATTTCGAGGGCGTCCCGGTCGATCGACTCCACGGACTTGTTGAGGCGTTCGTTGAACTTGCGGATGAAGTGACGCGTGAGCAGGGGGATGTCTTCGCGCCGGTTACGGAGGGAGGGCAGCTCAATGGGGACAACGTTGAGTCGGTAGAAGAGGTCTTCCCGGAAGGCGCCGGCAGCGATTTCTTTCTTGAGATCGCGGTTGGTGGAAGCGACGAGGCGGACGTCGACCTGGATGGTTTTGATTCCACCGACGCGCTCGAACTCGCTCTCCTGCAGGACACGCAGGAGCTTGACCTGCATTTCGATGGGGATTTCGCCGATCTCGTCGAGGAAGAGGGTTCCGGTGCTGGCGAGTTCGAATCGTCCGGGCTTGGAGCTCACGGCGCCGGTGAAGGCACCGCGCTCGTAGCCGAAGAGTTCGGACTCCATGAGGTCCTTGGGGATGGCCGCGCAGTTGACCTTGATGAAGGGCTTGTCGGATCGCGACGAGTTTTCGTGCAGGGCTCGGGCGACGAGCTCCTTGCCGGTGCCGCTTTCCCCTGTGATGAGCACGGTGGTGGGGGTGTCCGCGACGCGCTCGATGATGGCGTACATCTCCTGGATGGGCTTGCTCTCTCCGATGATTCCGAACTTGGCGCCCTCGACGTGGGCACGCGCGTCGAGTCCGAGCTCTGCATTGGCGAGGTTGCGGGTACGCAGCGCCTTGGCGACGATTGCGCGCAGCTCGGCCTGATCGAAGGGTTTGGTGATGTAGTCGAAGGCGCCTGTCTTCAGGGCTTCCACGGCGTTGTCGACCGTACCGTGGGCTGTGAGCATCACGACGGGCAGGTCCGGGTCCAACAGGACGGCTTGGCGGAGCAGGGCCATTCCATCGAGCTTGGGCATGCGCAAGTCGGTGATGACGAGGTCGATGTGGTGCTCGCGCAGCATCGCAAGCGCCTGCTCTCCGTCCTCGGCGGTGTGGACTTCGTAGCCCTCTCGGGCGAGCTGAGCGGAGAGAACGCGACGGATGTTGGCCTCGTCGTCGACTACGAGAATCTGGTCTTTGGACGGGAGCATCATGTCACCTTCCGAGTGTCGTCATTCGCAGCGCGAGGAATCGCGACCTGCGCCGCCGAGGGTGGAGCAGTAGAAGAGGAAGAAGGACCCGAGGCCGGGGGCTCCGGCGGCAATGACGTCGCGGGAGCCGATGCGGAGGGATGCGACGGAGCTTCCGAGCGCGTCGCCTGTGTCTCTCGAGGAGAGGAAACGGGCTTCCAGCAGACGAGTCTGCTTGCCTTCGGGATCGACGCGGTACACGAGCGCCGCGCCGGCGTTGTTGGTTCCATCGACGTCGAGCGAGGGGGCACCGACGACGAGCTCCGTGGAGCCGTCGCCATCGACGTCGGCGAGAGCGATGGCGCGCCCGAAGCCGGTGGTGACGTAGGAGCAGCCGGTGACGGAGGCCGTTTCGACGCAGCTGACGCCGGTGATGTAGCCGGCGGACCCGAGGGGAGGGCCACTGCAGTCGGAGGTGGGGGGATGCTCGGCGAGGTCGTCTGCGTCGTAGATGCTGATAGCGGAGCCATCGGAGATGAGGAGCTGCTCGGTGGTCGTTCCGAACAGCCTGCCGGTGTGCATGTGGACGCCGAAGTCGCGACGGAAGCCTGGCAGGCAACCCATGGGGGCAGGGACGTCGGGGACTGGGCCATCGTGCACGACCTTGCCGTCGACCACGCGGTAGAGCCACACGCGACCCTGGGTGTCGTTGCCCACGCCGCGGGGGGAAGCGATGGCGACGAGATGTCCGCCAGAGGAGAGGCTGGCCACCGCAACCTCGCTCCCGAAGGTATCGCCGAGCAGGAGCAAAGGATCCTCCAGCGCCTGTCCGGGTGGTGCGACGGGGGAGAGAACGACCGGGGTTGTGGTTCCTGGAGCGTAGAACCAAGCGGCGCCCAGGTGCCGGGTGGCGGCGGCGATCAACGGATTGTCCTCCGCCGAGGCGGCGTACTTGAAGTCGCCGATGAGCAAGTTGCCGAGGGAGAGGGCCGTCAAGTCCTCGCTGATCACATCCTGAGGTGCTTTCGCGTTCGGGTGTTCGTCGCTTCGCGCGGGAACGGGCAACACGAATTCCTTGCCGTCTGCGCACTGGCCGAGCAGCCCCAGGATGTTGTTCCGGTCACCGACACCCAGGATGAAGCAGGATGCGTAGGGCTTCCCATCGAGGGAGATGGCGTGCAGTGATGCGGGGTCATCTCCGAACAGGCACCGCTTGCTGGGGCAGAAGCCGGAGGTGCTGGGAGTCGACGCGGGGGCATCGTTGTGGATGCGGTACAGCGCGCCCTTGGCTGTGACGTTCGGCTCGCCGAGAACGAGGAGGACGGTTTCGTCGTTGGAAGGGACGGTGGTCATGGTCGTGCCGAAGCCGGGCATTCCGCCGGGGTTGGGCATTTCGATGACGGGGGTGGACTCCTGGAGGTCGTCGAAGCGGGACCACCAAGAGCAGCTCGTGCATACGAGGGTGACGGCAGCGAGAGGTAGCAGTCGGGTGTGCATCAGAACCTCCCCTGGAGCATCAGTCCGGCGCCGTGCAGGTCATAGGCAGGCAGGATCGAGACCACGGGGGGCGGAGGGGTGGTTCGACGGGGTTGGAAGGCGTGGGGCAAGAGGCGTCGATTTTCTGGGCTGGGGGCGCCGGGTTCGCTGCCGTGCTCAGGGTAATCGGAGGGGACGCCGGGGCGAGCCCCGGACGGAGGCGTGGGGTCTTTGACGAAGTTGTAGGTGGACAGCAAGGCGAGGGCGCCCCCGACGCCGAAGCAGGCGGTGGAGCCATACGCGTAGATCTTGCCCTTGGTGTAGCGGTCATCGGCTTCGGTCAGGGTTCCGGCCTGCCTGTCATCCTGGATGTCATCGTACACGACGTCGGACTGCATCTTGAGTGCGACGCCGCCGCCGAGGAAGGCGAGAGAGACGACGGCCTGTGTCCACGCGGCGCCGCGGGGCGTGGTGGGGACCATGACCAGGTCGACGGGGAGGATCTGCCCGCGCGGGACCTCGATTTCTTCGGTGAGGTTCTTGCGGCCGTCGGCGGAGGCGGTGACGAGGTGCTTTCCGGCGGGGAGCTCGACATCGAGGGGCGATCCGGGGTGGAAGGTGCCGATGGGGTTGTCATCGACGGTGACGTCGATGGCGGATGCGTTGCCGCTGAAGCGGAGGATGCCTTTGGGGATTCGGGAGAGCTCGACGAGCTCCTCGCGTTCTTCGCCGTGGGCGACGGAGAAGGTGCGGGCGGTGGTTTCGAAGCCGTTCTTGGCGACCCAGATTTTGTGGTTACCGATGCCGATCAACCCTTCGTGGGGCGTTCGGCCCCAGGGTGGCTTTTTGTGGGGAGGCGGGTCGTCGACGTAGATGCGTGCGCCGGGGATGGGGGAGGTCACGCGGAGGAAAGCCATGAACTCGCCCTGTCGGAGGTTGGCCTTGAACTGGTGGATGTGGCCTGCGGCGACGTCGATGTGGGTTTCGCTCTTCTGGAAGTCAGCGAAGGGTTCCATGACGATGTGGTAGCGACCGACCTGGAGGGTGACGTTGAGCGGGGTCTGGGCGGAGGTGATCTTCTGCCAGCCGGGGTTGTCTTTTCCGAACTGGAACGGGGGGGCGGTTGGGGAGGTGCGGAAGTAGATGGACATGGGGGCCGGGGAGGGGTCGCTTTCGATCATGACGAGGGACTTCATGAGGTCGGGGCCGGCTTCCTCGACGATCGTGGGGGGCGGTCCGGCTTCGGGTCCGGCGTCGGTGTCTGCGTCGGTGTCAGCGTCGGCCTCGATGGCGGCGTCGGGTTCGACGGTGGGCTGGGGCTTGCTGGCCTCCTCGATTCGTCGGATGCGTTCGCGTACCTGGTCGGCGTCTGGGGCGCCGGGGTCCGCGGCGAGGTACTTACGGAACAGGGCCAGGGCCTTGTCGTTGTTTCCGAGCTTCTGGTGACAGACGGCCTCGTTGTAGAGGAACGCTCCGTAGGGCTGGATGGCATAGGCGGCGGCGAACGCCTCGGCGGCCTCGTCGTACTTGCGTTGCATGTACAGTTCCTGGCCGCGTTCCATCTGCTTCTTGGCGGCGTCCATGCCACTTGCCGTGCTGCCGGTCTGGGCCACGCCTACCGATGGCCGGAGGGCCAGAGCGGACATGACGAGACAGACGGCGATCAGCAGGGACAGGAAGGCATTTCGTGTCACAGGGCGAATCCTCCGGCGTTTCGGTGTTATGGGGCAGACGAGGGACGGGCCCGCCTTCGGGGCCGCAGCCACGAGCGATCATCGCGCGTTTTTTGGGTTTCGGACAGTCGAACGTAAGGGACGGGGTCACCCGGGACGGGTCTCGACGGTTTGTGCTACTTTTGTGCGCCCTGTGGTAAGGATGGGGTCCGAGATCGTCGCTTGGCCCGCGCCGGGCTGCCGCGAGTTGGTTCGGGAGGTAGCGAATGCAACGGTGGACTTGGTTGATCTGCGCTGGTGTGGTGCTCGGGTCGGTACCGGCAGCATGGGCTGAAACGGCATCGCCCTACCCTGCCTGCACGAAGACGCCGACGAAAGCCGACCAAGAAGCGGCGGAAGGTGCGTTCAAGGCGGGGTTCGGCTCCTACCAGGAGGGCGACTACAACAAGGCCATCATGTACTGGGAGGATGCGTACCAGCGGGACTGCACTGCCCACGCCTTGTTGTTGAACCTCGCCAACGCTCACGAGAAGAAGGCGCAGTGGGATCGGGCCATCGTGGCGCTCAAGGTCTACCTCGAGCGAGCGGGAGACGTGCCGAACCGCAGCCAGATTGAGCGACGGATCGAGAACCTGGACGCGCAGATTGCCGCGGAGAAGCCTGCGCAGCCGGACAAGCCACCTGTCACGGAACCTGAGCCCGCGCAGCCCTCCACCGCGGCCTCCGTCAGCACGGACGAGCCGCCTAAGGGCGGGAAGTCGATTGCGCCCTGGATCGTGGTGGGGGCTGGTGGCGTGATGACGATCGTGGGTACGGTGCTCTACCTCGGTGGGTCCAGCAAGGTCTCGGACGCGGAGGACGTTTGTGGGTCGAAGCGAGAGTGTCCCAACACTCCCGCGGGTCAACAGGCCAAGACCGATGGTGACGACGGCCGCACGCAGATGCTGGCGGGTGGCATCGTGGCCGGGGTTGGCGTTGTGGGAGTGGCTGGCGGACTTGCGTGGCACTTCTTCTTCGACAAGCCGGCGGCGGAGTCCCAGGCGGCCGTGCCGCGTACGACGGTGCAGCCTGCGCTGGGGCCGAGCTACGCGGGGCTGTCGTTCGGGGGCAGCTTCTAGCAGCGCCTTCGAAGCCAGAGGATCGCTGCGAGAGCGAGCAGGGCGTGGAGGCCGGCGTGCGACGGAGTGGGGGTTGTTGCGCACCCGCCGCGCGCGACCGCGCCGTCTCTTGCGACGAACGAGTCCACGCCGATCGGCAGGTGCTGAGTTTCTCCGAGTCGCTCGTTGCGGTATTTCGCCTCCACATGGGCGGTTCCCCCGCCCGAGCCAGACGGGGCCGCGACGCAGAACGTCCACAGACCGGGTGCAACGCGTGTGAGGGCCCGGGTCATGTTCGCTCCGTCTACGTGAAGGCTCATCAACCCGGGGTCGAAGCCATCGGCGATGGAGCCGTCCTCTGTTCTGGTTTCAAGAAAGCCGCAGACCGGCCACGCCGGGTCGGGGCGGGCGTAGGGGCTGGCGACCACGATCCAGCTGCGCTTTGCGTCGGGCTCGCGGAGTCTGGGTTGCCCGAGCAGCTCGTAGACTTCGCGGGAGGTCTCCACGTCCAGGACGCCGGGGCCCATTTGGAAGGGGTAGGGGACGGCGCCTTCGGGCCACCTGGCGCCCGCTTGGAGCAAGGCCAGAAGCTCGGGGGCGGTCAGCGTGGGATCCATCGAGAGGAGCAACGCGACCGCACCGGCCACAGCCGGGGTGGCCATGGACGTGCCGGAGGCGATGGCGTGATGGGATCCCACGACCATGCATTCGGTCGAGGTCGCAGGGCATGTCGAGGCGGCGGTTGCGAACATCCCCGTGGGGTTGACGGACGGGGCGGCGTCGCGGCTCATGGCGGCAGCGACGAAGACTCCGGGTGCTGAGATGTCGGGCTTCGGCAGGCCGATGGGGGTCGGTCCCGAACCGGAGAAGTAGGCCATGCTGTCTTCGATGGGAGGCGCCTGGGAACCGAACCGATCGATCTGCACGCGCGCCCCGTTTGCATCGCGCCAGTCTGTGCGGTTGATGGTTGCGCCCACGGCGATGATCGAGGGGTGTGTGGCTGGCATGTTGACGGTGCCGTGCTTCACAGCCCGGGTGAACATCATGCCCAGACCGCTCGGGCTCACGCCTGCTTCTCCCACGCCCTGCAGCCACAGCTCTGCGGTTCCGTCTCCCTCCAGCAGGATCGTGATGGGGTCGCTCGTGCTCCAGCCGCCATCGACCAACAGTACGGCGCCTCGGGTGCCTTCAGGGATTGGACTGCCCTCCCCGCGGACGTCGTTGAGGATGACGGTTTCGACGTCCTTGCCTCCGGAGCGTGTCTTGAAGCTCGCGGTGTTTCCTGGCGTGATGGGCTCGACCCAGGTTTCGCCGTTGGGGCCTTCGATGCCCAAGGACAGGCGCTCGTCGTTGCGCCAGGTCAGCCAGACGTAGAGGCTGCCCCGGAGGGTGGAGCCGGTGGAGACGCTTTGCATGGGAACGCGGACGCGGGTGTGTGGGTACACGCGGGTTTCGGTGTGGATGCCGTAGACCGAGTCCCCCGAGAGGTACAAGCCACCGCTGTTGCCGGCGGCCACGACGACGGCGCGCCCGGGCTGGTCCGGTCCGACGAAGGACGCGAGCCCTTGCTCGAGCCATGAGGTGCCGTCGTGGGGTCCGAAGTCGGCGCCGAGGCTCATGTTGACGACGGCGGGCATGCCCATGGCTTTCGCGCGCTCGAACACGAATCGCGTGGCGAGCAGGGCGTCGGCATCGCTGATGTCCTCTGCGCTTCCGCGTGTGACCCTTGCAGCGATGATCGAGGCACCCGGGGCCATGCCCGCGAGGGCGCCTTGATCGGAGCCGAGGCCATTGCCGGCGGCGATGGATGCGACGTGTGTCCCGTGGCCCACCGTGTCCCGCGGTTCGTCGGTGCCCACGATGGACTTGATGGCCTGGTCGATGTCGGTGGCGTCGTAGACGGCGCAGCCGCCCAGCTCCGGGTCGAGGCACCCGAAGTCCTGCTCGACGGCAGCGTGGCGACCGGTTGGTTGTCGCGACAAGTCGAGCATCCAAGCGATGCGGGTGGACCCGTCCGAATTTCGAAGGTCGGGGTGCGTGACATCGACACCGGTGTCGATGATGCCTACGACGACCCCCGAGCCGTCGAGTCCCGTCGTGTTGCGGAAGGCGGACGCGCGTGTCCAGGTGGTGGTTTGGTCGAGGCGCGGACGAAGGGGCGGGTGCCAGCCGAAGTGGACGGTGGGGCGTGCGGCGACGAAGGCATCGACTTGATCGGGGCGAAGGCGAACACTCGCGAATCCGGGGGCGAGGGGGAGCATCCCGAGGCTTCGGACGTCGGCGTCGCCGGGGACGAAGGCGTGCAGGGTGATGCGGTCGTCGCCGGAGGATGTGATGGAGGCGTTCGAGAGGCGCAGTCGTGCGATGGTTTCGGCGGGCAGGTCCCCGGCGGGAGTCTGATGAGCGAAGGCGATGGCGGCGAGAGCGAAAAGGATCGAACGGGGAGGCCGCATGGGAGGAAGGGTGCCTTGCCTGGAGGGGCGGGGCAAGTCGGGCGATGCGAGGTCTGGTGGTGACGCTTCGCGGTGAGCTGTCTGGTCGATCGTGCCCAAGGGAAGCTGGTGTGAGGCAGGCAGATGGTCCAAGATTCTTGCGTGCGAAATCCTCGCGATGCCCAGGGACGCTGGCTGCACGTGGCCGTGGCTGCGACCGTCTGGGCGTGCAACTCGGACGTCGTGGATTCGGAGACTGAGGGGCCTGCGGACGCGGGCATTCATCAAGAGTCGTCGGCTGCGGATGGTTTGGTGGCGGATGTGCCGGCGATCGATGCACCCGGGGAGGCGCAGCGGGACGGTACTGTGCCCGGCGATGGGGGAAACGAAGATGGCGACGTGGGTGACGCGACGGTCGACGGGGTCATGCCGGAGCCCACGCCGACACCGGTCCTGTGGCTCGATTGGGAGGGATGGCAGGCGGACGGCGGTGCCGTGGCCAACGTCTCCCTGGACGACGGACGCGGGTTGGTGTTCGACGGGAACGGGGACGTTGCGTTGTCGGAGGCTGCCGTGTCCGAGCCGACGTTCTCGGGGCCGTTCACGCTGATGGCGGAGGTGCAAGTGCAGGGGCGACCCTACTTGCGCGACGCGGTGGTGTCGAAGTGGGAGATGACGGGCGACCAACGCTCGTACGAGTTCGGGATCGAGCGAACCCAGTTTCCGTACGTGATGCTCAGCGGAGACGGGGCGTGGGGGGAGGATGCGCTCGAGCTCGTGGGAACGCGCCAGGTGAAACTTGGCCGGACGTGCATGGTTGCGGCTGTGTTCGAGCCTGGGGTTCGCGTTGCGTTGTACGTGAACGGCCAGCTGACGGGCGAGACGACGGATGGGGTTCCTCTCTCCGTGCACGCGGGCGAAGCCGAGGTGACGATTGGCAACCGCACCGGGGGTGGCGGAGGTGTCGAGGGCATCGTTGGGGATGTCCTGTGGTTCGATCAGGCGCTGTCCACGACCCAGGTGTCGTCGTGGGCTTCTTCTCTGGGGCGTGGTGACGCGCTCGATGCGCTTCCACCGGTGCGGGCGATCACACGTCCTCCGGGGTTTCACTGGTTCGGCTACTACGACAAGCTGCAGTTCGACCCGACGGGCCGTTACGTGCTCGGGATGAAGGTCGACTTCGAGGGGCGTTCCCCGGAGCCGGAGGACGTCATCCAGATCGGCATGGTTGACCTGCACAACGGGGATGCGTGGGTTCCTCTTGGCAACAGCACCGCATGGAGTTGGCAACAAGGCTGTATGCTCCAGTGGCGGCCTGGATCGTCGACGGAGGTGATGTGGAACGACAGGGAGGGCAACGGCGATGCTGCGCACTTCGTGACGCGCATCATGAACATCCAGACGGGTGTCATGCGCACGCTTCCGAGGGCCGTGCACCACGTCAGCCCTGACGGCTCGTTCGCCATCGGCAGCGACTTCGCGCGCTGGGGGCACATGCGTGTGGGCTATGGCTACGTGGGCGTGAAGGACCCTTACGAGGACGAGCTAGCACCGGCCGGGTCGACCATTTACCGTATGGACTTGGACACCGGTGAGGTGAAGGACCTGTTCGATCTTGCGACCATCGCCGCCTTCCCGCACCCGACGCTGGATCTCTCTTCCGCGAAGCACTTCTTCAGTGTGATCCAGGTCAGCGACAGCGCGCAGAGGTTCCTCTTCTTTCACCGATGGATGGACGGTGGGATGGGGACGCGCGTGTTCACGTCGTCGGTCGACGGGACCGAGTTGCGGGTGCTTACCCACGACGGGGGGCTGAGCCACATGGACTGGAACGGGGACGACGACGTTCTCATCTACGGGATCGGGCGGGGTTCTTACGATCTGTATACGGACGAGCCGGGGGGCGGGTACGCGGGGACGCTGTTGTCCCAGCGTAACGGACACCAGAGCTACCTACCGGGCTACGACTGGCTGTTGACGGACACGTACACGGACGCGAGGCGCGACCAGCACGTGTACCTGTACGACATCCTCGGTGACGAGATTTTCGTGCTGGGGTCGTTCTTCTCTCCTGCGGGTTACGTGGGAGAGCACCGGTGCGATCCGCACGCGCGGTTGAGCCCCGACGCCACCAAGGCGGTGATTGATTCGGCGCACGACGGCGGTCGTCAGATGTACCTCATCGACTTCGAGGGGATTGCGGGAGCGGGATCGGTCACGTTCCCTCCAGGGGTCGAGAAGGAACGATGACTTCGTTCGTCAATGGGGCCAGGCGATCATCCCGAGCAGGGCAGCGATCAGGACGATGATCCCCAGGGCCGGTCCGACGAGCACGAGCAGGCCGAGGCGGTTCCATCGGATCGCTTCTGCGGTCGGCGCGGGGGCGTCCAACTCGGAAGTCGTTGCACCGTCTATCTCGAGACGACAGCTCGTGAAGCCGTGCTGGACGATACGGGCGTTGCGATCGCCGATGCGGAAGTGTTTCTCCACGCCCGGCCACTTCACCCCTACCAGCCACCGCTTCTGCTCGACCCCGTCGACCACGACCAAACCGCCGCCCGTGGAGAGCAAGTCCCAGCTCACGACCACGTCGTGACGTCGTTCCCCATGCACCACGGACCAGCGTTTGGTGAGCACGCAGCGAGTCTACGCGCCTTGATTTTGAGGGTCAACGAGGCGGGTCGCCGGCGTTGGGGACGTCGATCGGGACGGACTCTCCGCAGGAGGACAGCTTCTCTCGGAGCGCAGGAGGGATCTTCTTGAGGCGGAGGTTGCTGGCGACGCACGCGTGGATGGTGCGGCCTTCGGCGATCAGGCGGGCGCCTCCCTCGGCCGCGTCGTCTTCCACCACGGCGCGGTAGGCGAACTCCATCGACACGTGCTTCATTTCCGCGAGTCGCACGTCGATCCTCAAGGTGTCGTCGAACCGGGCGGCGCTCCGGTACCACACCTGGGACTCGACCACGGCGAGGTTCAGGTCCGGTCCGTTCATCGTGGCCTGGGTGATCCCGCGTCGTCGGAACCACTCGATGCGGGCGTTCTCGAAGTAGCGCAAGTAGTTCGCGTGGTGCACCACCCCCATGGGGTCAGCATCGTAGAAGGGGACCCACACGTGCACGCGGGACGTTTGCCGTTCGATCGATGTTGGGTCGTCACTCATGGCCCATCCTCTCACTCGCTTTCCAGTGTCTGCCTCTGGCGCGAGGAAGGGTGAACGATTTCTCTTGCCATGACCCCAAGGTCCCGCTCGAACTGCCGTTGAAGCTTTCCTCCGGAGAAGGTGTACGCCCTCAGTTGGCCCGGTTTGCGAGAGTTCCCCGCATCCAGGACGTAGATGCGTTCGTCGACCACCAGCATGTCGTCACATCGGCCGCTCGCGTCGAGCGTCTCTGCTTTGGCCCCTTTGGGAAGGTCCGGCGGCAACGTCAAAATTCCTCGCGCGGAGGCGCACACAAGGATGCGATCGCCGGCGATTCC
Source organism: uncultured Polyangiaceae bacterium (assembly GCA_964488865.1). Lineage (GTDB taxonomy): Bacteria > Myxococcota_A > Polyangia > Polyangiales > Polyangiaceae > MWCO01. The sequence continues at coordinate 79,692 of CAZAWR010000013.1, forward strand.
CACGGCTCGCCAGCTCGTCATGTCCGCTCCAGCCAGGACCGTCTTCTCCTTGCCGTCCGTGGACGTCGATTCGTCTGCCCGGCCCCGCTGCTTCAACTCCGCTTCCCCCACGCTGAAGAGTTGGAGGCCCTGACTTTCTCCGCCCCTGTACCCCTCGTAGGTCATCGCCAGCAACCATCCGTCTGCGAGCACGGCCTCGCCGTACACGCCATTCGTCAGCGTCCCGAGGTTGCTTGTGTACTTCGGGCGGAGGGAGCCATCCGTCTCGAGGTGGTACACGAATGCGAACTTGGGCATGACCCAATCGTCGACGCCCACGACCACCTGCCTGTCCCAGGCGAACGTGTCAATCGGCTTGGACGCCGGCTTGTCGTAGCTGTGCACGGTCTTGCGCCCCGGTGGCTGCGTCTTGAAGTCGAAGACCTCGACCTTTCCTGTGAAGGCGACCAGACAGCGGTCACCCATCGCCAGAATGGCGGAGGGGTCCTCGGCACCAAGGTCAACTTGTCGTGGCGTGTCCGAGGGCTTGGTGGGATCGAGCCATTGAACGGAGCGACGGACACTGCTGTCGGCGCCCTCGGCGGATCGGTCCAAGCGCACCCTGCAGATCTCTGGGCGCGAAGGGAGCATGGCGGCCAGCAGCGAGGTTTCCTGCTGCGCCGCGACGAACACATCGACCTTCTCGTCCGAAGCGATGCGCAATTCCTGAATGCCGTCTACGGTGTCGATGGCCACGAAGCCGGTTGCGTCAGGCTCGAGGATACGAGCGGGGCGGAGCGTCTTGGGTCCGGGCTCGGTGGTCGTCGGTCCGGACTGGGCGGGGTTCGGCCCCGACTCGGGTCCTGCTCGGCCGCACGGGCACCCCGGCAACGTGCCCAAGACGGTGATCAAGATGAACCCGAGCATGGGGTGGCGAAGCACTCGTCGCGGCGTGTTGATGTCGGCTTTGCGGGTCATCCTGCCTCCTCGCGCGCGGTCCTGCGTTCGCGCATCTTCACGTACAGAAAGAAGAGCAGGAACACGACGACCGCACCTACCACGAAGCCCGCTCCGACCCTTCCCGCGATGCGGTGCAGCCACTCGGCCCCGTAGTGAGAGGCCAGCGTGCCGAGCGTCATCCAGACCGGAACGGTCACCAAGCAGCCGACGAAGTCGAAGAACACGAACTTCCACAGCTTCACGCGCATGGTTCCCGCGGTGAAGAAGGTCACGAAGCGAACGCCCGCCACCTGCCTACCCAGAAACACGGTGAAGCTGCCGTAGGAGTCGAACCACCTCTGCACCCTCGCGATCCGAGCATCGGTGAGGGCGCGGCGCAGGAACTTGGCGCGATCGCGAAGACCGAACCCGTACTTGCGGCCCATCCAGTACGCGACGAGGTCTCCGGCCAGGATGGCTGTCACGACCATTCCGAAGGACGACAGGTACTGGGAGAAGATGAACTGGTCGTGGCACTGCTTGTAGGTAGTGAACCCGGTGATGGTCAACGGCACGTCTTCGGGAAGGGGAAGGCCGACGCCGGACAAGAAGAGTACGACCAGCACGGTGACCCAGATGAGACCTCGATGATCGAGGTTCCACTGAGGGTCGAACGCGGAATCCACGAGGCTCGCCATCCAATCCTGGCTGGCGGCTGTGGCTAGGATGACATACACGGGCATCGGCTTAGTGCAAACCAAGCCCAAGCGCAATTTGGGGATCTGGAACCCAGATCCGGAGGCACGGCGCGTGCTCCCCGAGCCACAATCCCCTTGCTGTCTCGGCTAAGGCCCCCATCCCACCCGCCGTCGGCCGTCGTCGGGGGAAGGAGCCCTCGCACGCGCCGCCCACCTCATGGGTGGCAGGCCGCCTTGCCATTCGTGGAGCAAGATCCAGAGCTTGCTCTCCCAGCCCGTCGCTTCGCCCCGGATCAAGGTGGAACGTCGGGCTGATCGATCCCCCGGAGGCAATCCACCGAGCGTGCATGGTGCGATTCCGCCCCATCATGATGACCACCATGGCCGCGCTGTTCGGCACTCCCGATCGCACTCGGCGTCGGTGCCGGCGCTGAGTCACGCCAACCCTTGGGCCTGGCCGGTCGGCGGCCTCGTCTTCTCACACGCTCTACATCACGCCCGTGTTTTGCGTGTACATGGAGCGTTTGCAGGGGTGGGTATCGCGTCGCGGTTTTCTACGACATGAAGGGGAAGCGACGAGGACCTACTTGCGGAGCGCGCGGAGGACGTAGTGGTCGGGGTAGCACGGCAAGGCCTCGAGGTCTCCGAACCCGGCGTGGGACAGGTAGCGGCAGACCTCCTCGGGCGGCACTCGATGGTCTCGTGGTGGTCCATGGTCGGTGCTGCCGTCGGGATGCCAATCCACGATCAGGGCCATTCCCCCCGGGACCAGGAGGCGTGCGACGGCTTCGAACAGCGCTTGTCGGTCCGGCACTTCGTGGACGACGTTCGCCATCAGTGCGCGGTCGACGCTTCCTTGTTCCATGCGCTGCAGGGCTTCGACGGAACCGGTGAGCTTCTCGATGGGGGCGACGTCGAGGCCGGGAAGCTTGGCCTCGAGGTGGACGTGCATGACGGACTGGGTGTCGACGGCGTAGACCTTCCCGCCGGAGCCGAGCGTTCGGAGGCGCTGGGCGATGGGGACGGCGTAGTAGCCGGTGCCTGCGCCGAAATCGAGCACGCGGTCCCCTGCAGAGAGCGAGAGGGCGTTCACGATGGCCTCGGGTGGCTGGCGCTCCAACCGAGAGGGGTCGTCGAGCCTGGCTGCGGCCTCGGCGGGGAAAAGGCGATCGTGGTGGTGGTGGTCGTGATGCATGGGGCGAGCCTCGGGCCAGTCGGTGGGATTGTCCAGGGGGGGATGATTCTGCTGGGCGGGTTGCACGATCCGCGTCACGATTCAAGCGTGACGACTCACCTACCCGTAGGGTCCGTTCGGTGCGTGGTGTGCCTCGCCCTTCTCCTGCTCGTGATCGCGCCCTCCCGCGACGCCCGTGCGGAGAACGTTCTCAAGATCGGAACGGTCGCGCCGCAAGGAAGCACATGGGGCCAGGTTCTTGGCGTCTGGGAGCGCGCTGTCAACGAACGCAGCGGTGGAGCGCTTCGCCTTCGGTTCTACTGGAACGGGACCCAGGGCGACGAGATGGCCATGGTTGACAAGATCCTGGCTGGCCAGCTGCATGCTGCCGCTGTCACGTCGGCGGGGCTCGGCAAGATCCACAAGCCGATCCTGGTCTTGCAGGTGCCCGGCCTGTTCAGCAGTTGGGCAAAGCTCGACGTGGCGAGGAATGCCCTGCGCGACGAGCTCACCGCGGGGGCTCTGGCAGCTTCCGGGCTGCGAATCGCGGGCTGGGGCGATGTCGGGCGTGTGCGCATGTTTTCGCGTGGTTTCGCCGTCACGGGTCCTTCGAGCCTGCGCGGCCGGAAGCCGTTTGTGGGGCGCGAGAACGACATCTCACGCGTGCTATTCCAGTCGATCGGCGGCGTCACGCCGGTGGTTGCCTCCGTGCCCGAGGTTCTGCCGGGACTGACGAGCCGGCGCATCGATGTCGTGGCCGCACCTTCGATCGCATGCGAGCAGCTGCAGTGGTCATCGCGGCTCGACCACATGATTGCGAGCAGCTCCACGATGTTGATCGGGGCCATGGTGCTGTCCGAGGCGGCGATCCTGGCGCTTCCCGCCGATCAGCAGGACGTGCTGCGGGACACGGGAGCGGTGACGACCCAGGAGCTCAACCGTCGGATTCGCGCCGAGGACGAGGCGGCCTACCAGCGGCTTCGCAAGAGGATGACCGTGCACGAGCTGACGGATGCCGAGAAGGCGGAGTGGGGGAAGGTGTTTCTGCAGGTGCGTGACCGGCTCGTTCAGCAAGGCGTGTTCTCGTCGACGCTGATGGCACGAGTGACCAAGCTGGGCGGGTGAGCGCTACCCGGGCCGTGCGACTGCGAGCATCAGCCCGAGGCTGACCGAGCGTTCGGCCCAGCGAACCGGCCAGGACGCGATCTTGCCTGCGACGAACGACGGGAAGAGCCCCTCCAGGCTGCCTTCGCGTATCGTCCCTTTCGCGTCCTGTCGACCCAGCCACCACAGCAGGTAAGCATCCAGGCTGCCCCAGGTCCGCACGTGGGCCAAGCGCCAGCCCGCGGTGTCGAGCAACCGGTCCAGGGTGGCAGGCGTGTAGATCGCCGTGTGTCGGGGTGTGTGAAAGCCTGCCCAACAGGACCCGTGGGCGCGACGCGTGAGGGAGTCGTAGTTCGGGGTTTCGATCACGAGGGCGGTGTGCCCGGCGGCGAGTGTACGGAGCCTTCGAAGAGCAGCCACAGGGTGGGGCTCGTGCTCGATGGCATGCCACATCGTGATCGCGTCGAAGGTCGGTTGGAGCGTGACGTCATGGACCGTCCCGCGGAGCAGGGTGAGGGAAGCGAAGCGATCCGGGGCGGCGCGCCAACCCCCATCGGACGCGTCGACGCCAACGCATGAAGCGTGAAGGTCACGGTGCAAGCGGTCCAGGAAGGAGGGTTGTCCGCACCCGACGTCCAGGACGCGGGAGCGAGCGGAGAGCTGCGCGAATTGGGTCGTCAGTCGGACTCGGAACCGGTCCGTTTGTTGTTGTGCGACGCGCACCAGCGGAGCGTATCGACCCCATGCGTCGGCGCCTAGGTGGGGTGGGTAGTCCCTGCCGTAGAACAGCCCGATGTCTTCCTCGACGACGCGGGGGTTGAGATGCACGAGGTCGCAGTGCCTGCAGCGGGCGAACTGGAAGGACTCCTTCCGCGGGCTCATCTGCGCAGCGCTTCGCAGGAGTGCGGAGAGTTGGGTCGACCCGCACAGGGGGCAAGGAATGTGTTCCACGCGTGCGGGAGCGAGCGGGTTTCCTGTCTTGACCATCGTCATCCCCTGCTTCTCGCTGCTTCTCGGGGGTCGGTGTCGAGGGTAGCGCAGGGAGGCCCGTTCATGTCGTGGCTTCCCGGGAATTGCGCTGCGTGGGGGCCCCTGTGGTACCTTGCCCAGGCATGGTCTGACGTGGAACTGGAGTCAAATAGCCGGGGCGAACGGGGATTCGTCCCTGTGACAACGCGCTGGCGGGCGCTCGAGCATGAACAACTCATTCCTATCGCGCATGGGGTCGATACGCAGTCGGATCGTCCTGTCCATCACGGGTCTGCTCCTGGTGTTTCTGGCCGCCACGGTCCTGATGTCGCGTTACCAGTTGGGGATTGCCCTGGATCGCGGTGACTACCTGGCCAAGCATCTCGGTCGCTTCGACGGGACCGCGAAGTACATGGGGCGGGCGATGTCGGCGGTGGCCGAGTCGATTGCTGCCGACACGGAGCTGGTTCGATGCCTAGCCTTGGCCTCCACTCCCGAGCCTTCGCCGGAGGGGGAGCCCGCAGCGGCGCCGAAGTGTGACCCCGAGTCCCGGTGGAAGGCAGCCCGCGGCGTGTTGGGCGCGACCCTCGAGCCCGACCTCGTGCTCCTCACGGACGCGCGGGACACACCCATTGGCAAGGCGCCGGAGGGCCTCACAGGAGAACGCCTGCGACGTCAGCTCTTCTATCAGCGTGTGGCCCAGGGGATGACGCTGTCTGACTTCGTGGAGATCGAGGGCAAGGCCTACTACGCCACGGGTGCACCGATCAAAGACAGTGGTGGGCGCCGGGTCGGCGTCGTCATTCTCGGCGTATCCCTCGACCGCTTTTTCCTCGACTTTGCCAAGCTGTCCGACGACAAGAAGGCCAAGTGGCAGAACCTCCTGTTCGTGGTGGACGGGAAGGTGGTGGGGTCCTCGTTCGGTGGTGTCATTGACGCGGCGGCGATGGCCAAGGCGTACGAGCCGGGCAGCCGAGGGAGCGATCAAGAAGGCAACCGGACCATCGAGGTGCTCCTGTTCGGCGGGACCATGTACGACTTCAGCACGACGTCGCGCTCCATCTACATGGGGGACAAGGAGAGGCAAGGGGAGCTGGTGATGGCGCGCATCCGCACCGGCTTTCTCGAGGACCGCAACCGCATCGAGAACCCGATTCTTTTGACGGGAGCGATCTCGCTGCTCATCTCCATCATCCTCGGGTTCGTGCTGGCGCGCAGCATCGTGCGGCCTCTCCGAGGCTTCATCGGTTACACCGAGCAGATGGCGAAGGGCGGGGCCGACCTCACGCACAGATTCCCCGTCGAGGGCAACGACGAGCTAGCCCAGCTTGCCCGCAACCTCAACGCGATGCTGGACCATCTCCAGGTGCTGTTCAACGGCGTCAAGGCGGCGGCCCTCGAGGTCGGCAACTCCGCAGCTGAAATCTCAGTAACCGCCGGCCAGCTCCATCAGCGGAGCCGCGAGGAGAGCATCAAGGTGGAGGAAATCACCACCGCCGTCAGCGAGATGAACCAGATGATCCAGAGGCTCTCCGCCTATTCTCAGGAGGCCGCGGACCACGCCAAGACCGGCGGTGACGCCGTCGGCGACGCTTCGAACGCCATCGTCGACATCCGAAAGACCGTCGTCGACGTCTCCGAGCACGTCAAGACGCTTGGGGAGCGCTCCGCCCGCATCGGGAACATCGTCGAGACCATTGGGCAGATCGCGGACCAGACGAGCTTGCTCGCGCTCAACGCGTCCATCGAGGCTGCCCATGCCGGTGAGCACGGCAAGGGGTTTGCCGTCGTAGCCAATGAGGTGTCGAACCTGGCCGAGCGCGTGAACAAGTCTGCCCGGCAGATCGAGGAGCAGTTGGCGCAAATTCGCCTGCTGACCGAGCAGGCGGTGCGACGCATGAGCGACGCGACCAGCACGGTCGACGCGGGGGTGGTGAAGGTCGATTCCACGTTCCGGGGGCTCAACGAGATGATGGGCTTGGTCAAGGAGATTGGCGAGCGAGAGAAGGAGCAGGCGGCTGTGTCGGACAACATCGCGCGCAACATGGAAGACATCTTCATGCTGGTGCGAGAGGGCCTCAGCGCGAGCGAGCAGACCGTCTCCGAGGGCGATCGGCTCAAGCGTCTCGGGGAAGCGCTGCTGGCGAGCGTCGAGCAGTTCAAGACCGAGGAGTCCGCGACCGCCGGCGCGCCCAGGCCCAAGGCCCTGCCTCCCGCCAACCCCAGGCGAGCCTGACGAGGCGTCGCGCATGATGTCCCCGTCGAACCTCCACCCCTCCGACGAGCCCCTTCACCTCGTGGGTTTTCGGATCGAGCACTGGCGCTTCGCCGTCCGCCTCTCCCAGGTCAAAACGTCGATGTTGCCGTGCACCGTCACGCGCGTGTTCCACACGCCCTCGTTCGTGCAGGGGATCATCAGCCTGCATGGCGCGATCGTCTGCGTGCTGGACCTGGGCCGGCTCCTCGGGCTGCACACCACGGGGGCCAAGCATCGTCGGTTCATCGTGTTGTCGGAGGGGGGCGTGGAGGCCGCGATCCCAGCGCACGACGTCTTCCGGATCCCCGAGGTGATGGCGTCCGAGGTGGGGCCTGTGCCCGTCCATGTCCCGCCGGACAACCGGATGCTGCTCGAGGGTATCCTCAACATGTCGGCGCGAAGCAAGGACCAGCCTGAAGGGACGGAGGACACGATCACGCTGGTCAACGCGAAGACGCTGTTCGATGCGCCCGCGCTTCGTGCGTTGCGCGGTGGAGTCTGAGGCAGTGCGAGCTACGGCTTGCGGCGTGAACGCCCTGACCCCACACTGCCCTCGTGTCGAACCACCAAGAAAGCCAAGAGCGACTCGAACGCGCACGCCAGCGATGCTTCTTCTTCGACGTCGACGATGCCGCGGCGCGGCTGTGCCGGGCGAACGTGGCGTTCGGCCTCGCGAAGATCCACTGGCTCCAGGAGAAGCTGGGAATCGAGCCCGACGCCACCTACGTCTCGACCCCTGATTCGACGGTCACCCGCAACATCGACCGGTGGACCTCGGGATTCGGCTACGGGGGCGTGTTCCAGTGGTCGGGGCGTGTCATGCCCCTGGAGCTCAAGCCCAACTGTTGCGGAATGCTGGCAGCAGGGCTCGAGGAGGTGTCGTCGGTCGAGGAGGTCACCCGAACCGTCGCGCGGCTCGCGGAGACGACGCTGCGGGTCGACGGCGTGGCTGCGCAGTGGGACATGCACCGCGGCAATCACTTCATCAACCTGTATCGTGTGGGCGACCCATCGGCGACGAGCGGGCACCCTTACCTTGTGATCATGCACTCGTCCGGGAGCGAGTTTCGTGGGCCGAATTTGCGGGGCCCCGGGCTGTACATGAGTGTGGCGGGGGAGGGGCTGGCCGCGATCGCGGAGCGCTGGGACACGCCCTTCGGTCCCATTGCCTTTTTGCGAGACGATGCCGCGGACGACTACGTTGCGTACGTGGCGATGGTGGACGCGTTCGCGAAGGCGCGCAGGGAAGCATACGTTCGAGCCATCTTCGGGGACGTGGCCCACGTGCTCTTCAACGAGACGCACCAAGGGCTCGACGGCGCGGGTCGGATGTTGCTCGGGTGTTACTCCACGACGTCGCTGAGGGCGGCGTGGGTTCCGATGACGCTTCGACCGGACCTTCCGGCGTACCTGATCGCCCCGGACGAGGTGTACGGAGAGGCGGCGCTCGATCGTGCCGGGGTGCGTGCTCAGGCGGTGGGGCAGGGGTGTGTCGAGCGGGTGAAGGGGGCCTCGGTGCTGCCGCATGGTGGGGGGTATGCGTTTCCAGCGTTCGAGGGCATGGACGTGGAGGTTCGTGCGGAGGGGGCGGTGCGTCGGTTTCGGTTTGGCGGGGAAGGGGAGTGGGTCGAGCACGTGCGCGGGTTGCCCTATGCGTACCGTGCGAACGAGGTGGTGGACCGGTTGACGGGGTTGGGGGCGGGGCGAGTGGTGACGGAGCTTCAGATCTTGCAGCGGTTGGAGGGGTGAGGGGCTTTCGCGACGTAGTGCAACTTCAGTCCGCGGCGGGAATCGACGACACCGGCGGAGCCTGAATCCACGCCGGCTCGACGGTTTGCACCTGACCGAACTGGTACGTGTAGACGACGGTCCCGGTATTCGAACCCGCGCGCGCTTCGAGCGTGAGCTTGCCGTCTTGCGCGGTCGGCGCCTCGAAGGAATCCACGGGTCCTCGCAGTTGCGAGCGCAGCAGGGCACGAGCCGGACACAAGTGCACCACGAACGCGCGAACGCTTGGCGCTCCCTGGGCTGGGGTCTCACGACGTTCGACCACGAAGAGCTCTTCGTGGACGACCGGTCTCCACCGCCACGCGCGCGTGAACTCGTAGGCCACTCCCTCTTGGGTCGGGACGCCACCGTTGCGCAGGGCGTTGGTGAACCTCGCGGCGATCGCATCCTCGATGGGGCTGACGGTCTCGATGACCTCGAGCGGGGCGTCGGGCGCGGGGAGGTCGACCGATGCGGTGTTGGCGGTACCGCCGCAGCATCGGAAGCCGATGGAGCCGTCCGAGGCACTCGGGGGGGACGCCTTGACGTTGGCGCATCGCATGTGGGCGTAGGGGCTCGACCCGAAGCCACCGCGCAGGGTGACGAGGTCTGCGTCTCCGCCTCGCCCCCACGCGCTGGAGGTCCACTCCCATTGCGAACCGTGCATGGCCTCGACGCCGAAGGCGCTCTTGCACTCGGGGTGGGCGGAACCGGAAGGCGATGCAGCGGACGGGCACTTCTTGGCGTCGAAGCGGTTGCCGTACTCGTACATCGTGTTCTTTGGGCCCTTGCAGGCGCGCTCCCACTCCAGCTCGGTGCACAGGCGCCGACCGCGTGCTGCGCAAAGCTTCTGCGCCTCCTCGCGCGCGACGCCCGTTTTGAGACGAGCCCCCGCTTGGTTGGGATAGGGGTATTGGTCGATGTCGAACGGGTTCATCTCGAACTTGACCCCCGGCAACTCCTCGCTCGGAAGGCGTGGGTGATCGCCGCAAGCGGACCCCGCGACGAGGGTGCCGGCGGGGATGGTGATGACCGGGCCTGCGTCGTTTGCAGCGGTTGGTGGCGCGGTCGAGGCTGCTATCGCGGTCGCAGGAACGCTGGCTGTGGCAGCCGAGATGGCAGGCGCAGGATTCGCCTTCTTGGAGTCGCACGCGGGCAACAAGGTCAGTCCAAGGACGAAGAGGGTCGCAGGGGTCTTGGTCATGGCTGCCGAGTGTACGCCCGAAGGGGGACCCTTGTTCCCGATGTATTCTTGGCAAGTCAAGCGGGGTTCCTCCGCGGGCGCGGGGCCATTCTCCGACATATGGCGTAAACTGGGCCCCATGAACCCGAGGAAGCACGCGGGCACGTGGTTGCTCGTTACGGTCGTCGTGTGGGGGTGTAACGAGGGGGACGGGGCGAACGGCTCAGGTGGTGCAGGCACCTGCGACACCGACCCGCTTCGCACGGGACTCGTGGCCCAGCAGACCGGTGTCAGCGTCGACGCTTTCGACTGCGCGATCCTCGAGGCTGTGCGCAAACATGACGAGCCAGACGCGATGCTCATCAAGGCAATCATCTACGCGGAGTCCCGGTTCGATCACCTCGCCGTGGGATGTGCGAACATGCCCTGCGGCCAGCCCGACGGCTGGACCTCCGAGGAGAGCGGATGCCTCGGACTCATGCAGGTCGTTGTGGCATGTGGTGGCCCCACCATGGATCCTGTGCTGCTATCCGACGGTCACCCCAACATGAGCACCGACCCGGCTTCGAGCGGGTGGAATGGCTCCGTTTTCAACCCCGCCGTCAACATCGACCTTGGTGTCGCCGCGCTCGCCGGCAACCGCGCGCAGGTCATCGAGTCCTATCCCGGCTGCACCGTCGAACAGTACACCCTCATGGCCATCGGCAACTACGCGAGCTACGGGAGCACCAAGGGCTGCACGACCTACAACACGGACTACATCGATCTGATCCTCCCCACCTACCGGCAGTATGCCGAGGCGGCAGGATATCAGGCGCACCCGTACTGAACTTCGTGGCTACCGCCAACGTCTTGGAGAAACCGCCGCGCGCCTCTACGCTCCCAGGTCGTGAGCCGAGGCGAAGAGGAGGAATCGAAGGAAGCTGGTCCGCGATCCCTGACGCGGGCGCGGGAGCCCATCCGCGTTCGTGTGGCCGTCCTCGCCGTCGCCTACGCGTGCCTGATCTTGCTGCAGCGAAGCGCCGAAGCCACATCTCTCAGCTTGTTTCTCGATCACTTGGGCGCAAAGCGTTTGCCCCTGATGTTCCTCGCCGCGTCTCTGATCGATGTCCCGCTCGCGTTCGCGTACATGCCCTGGGCACGGCGGGTGAACCGACGGTGGGGGCTGGTCGGCCTGGGAGCTGGGCTGGTGGGCGTGCTGGTCGCGTCGCGGCTGCTGGTGGAGATCGCCCCCGGGCCCGCGTACTTCCTGGCTTACCTGGGCGCCACGGCGCTCGGGACCTTCCTCGTCATCCACTGGGGCGTCCTGTTGCTCGACGCCTTCACGGTGGCGGAGTCACGTCGCGCTTTTCCGCTCGTGTACGCCGCCGGCAGCGCGGGGAGCTTCCTGGCGGGAGCGGCCATGCAACTTGCCGGCGCATGGCATGCCTTCGACTTGCTCGTGGCGATTCCGGCTGTGTCTTTGCTGGGCGTGGCAGTCGCGATGCTGGCGCTCGGCCGCCAGTCGGAAGGGCAATCCGTTCGGCAGGACCGAACGCAGCGCGCGGGCGTCGCAGCCGGGGTCATGGCGTGGGGGAGCGTCGGGTTGCTGGCCGCGTCCCCCCTGCTTCGCATCATGGCAGCGGCCACCGCCTTGATGGTGCTGCTCCGGCTGTGCTTGCGGATCGTCTATGGCCACGAGCTCGAGACGGCATTCTCCACATCGGACGACCTTACCCGCTTCGTGGGCTCCTACACGATGGTCGCCAGCGGGATCGGACTTGCCATCCAGCTTCTCGTCACGCCTCGGTGGCTCCGCTGGCTCGGCGTCGGCAAGCTGAATCTCGCCTATGCAGGCGTCGTCTTCGTCGCTCTGCTCGGCTTGGTGGGCCTGCCCGGCCTCGTCGCAGCCACCCTCGCCCGGTTCACGGACCTCGAGCTCAAAGGCGCCATCAAGACCCCCATCAGCGCGATGTTCTACGACGCCATCGACCCGGAGCATCGGGTCGACGCGCGCGCGATCGTCCTCGGCATCATCTCCCCGTTAGCGTCCGTCGGCTCCAGCTTGCTGCTCCTAGCGTACACGCATGCCCAGGTGCCCGTCGCCGTCCTGGCCTGGGGGGCGGTTGCGGTGGGCGCCGTCTACGTCACGCTCAGCGCGGTGCAATCTCACACGTATCGAACCGCCCTCGAAAACCAGCTCGTTCGGTGGGCTCGCGACGCGACGGGGGATGGGTCGGTCACGATCGAGAACGCCTTGGAGAAGGCTCGCGACTGCGAGGATGCGCGCATCGTCGACATGGCGCGAGAGATTCGTCGGCGCAGGGGGAGCGGATAAGGTGTAGTTCCCAACCAGAACCCGTATCGCTGAGCGTCGATCGGGGAAAGCGTCCCTCACTGCGTAGCGTGGAGTTCCGAACTCTTCCCCGCCGCGAGTCGCTCCTCTTGCTTCGCCCAGGAGGCTACCCGATTCGTCTGCGCCAAGACGGTGCGAGCAAGGTTCGTCGTGGCCTCGCTCACGGCCTTGGCGTCTACCTCCGCGTGATGGCGTGAGGAGCCGATCACCCACGAGGTGCTCGACGACGCGAAGGGTTGCGTGGCCGTGAACAGGACGGTGCCCGTCTTGACGTCCATCAGGCTGGCTTCGAGCAGTCCCTGCGAGCCCACCGTCACCCCTGGCGCCACGAAGAACCCGACCACGGTGGGGTAGAGCCAGGCCCAGTTGTTCAGGTGCGACGCGTCCTCGGTGGTCACGTTGCAGACGAGCAAGTACCGAACGCGGTAACGCGCGGCGATGGTGCGAAGCCCCTCGACGCCCTGTGGGTTCGGCAAACCCGTGGACACATCGGTCACGTGGGAGAAGTGCGGGGAACCGTCGAGGGCGCGGACCATGGTGGGGCCGACGATCGACTGTTGGCCGATGGGGGCTGTGGCCTCGGCGCGGAAGGGTTCGCCGAGGGTGACGACGCCCACGCGGGCGGGGAAGCCCAGCTCCACGCGGGAGCCGAGGATCTTCTGCAGGTCGTCCTCGCTGACGGACCCGGTGAGGTCCTTCGAGAACAGGGACTGCTGCAGGACGGGTGCAGGGGCGGGTGCCTCGGCAGCGGCGGGCGCCTCGGGCATGCGATGGGAAGCGGCGCAGCCCACCGAAGCGAATCCCAAGAGAGTGAGGGTGGAAGTAAGAAGAAGAGGGTGTGCTCGTTTCATGTCCCTCCAACGTGCCGAGGGGCGAAGGCCTTACACCGCGGGGCGCCATGGGACGCATCCGGTACTGGACGCCGGAACGTGGCCATCGAAGACTCGCCGCCATGACGACCGAAAAGACCGCCCAGCGCGCTGAGCTCGACGACCTCGCCCAGCAGATCGCCTACCACGAGAAGGCGTACCGCGCTGGTGCGCCCGAGATTCCCGACGCCGCCTTCGACGACCTGTTCGACCGCTACCAGCAGCTCGCGGACACCCTGGGCCTGGCCCCGGACGAGAGGCTCGACCAGGCTCCGGGAGCCGATCACACCGATGGCTTCGTGCAGGTCGAGCATCGTTCGCCGATGCTGTCGCTCGAGAAGATCTCGCCGAATCGACGGGACAGCAAGGGCGAGCCCGTGCCCCTGATCGAGCAGATCACCACGTGGTACGACCGGCGAAGAAAGGACCTCGGTATCCGTACCGGCGACGACCTGCCGCTGCTTGTGGAGCCGAAGATCGATGGCATTTCGGTTTCGCTGCTGTACCTCGGTGGCAAGCTCGAACGGGCCGTGACGCGGGGCGACGGGAAGAAAGGGGACGACATCACGCGCCAGGTGAAGGGGGCGCGCGCGGTGCCTGATCGTCTCAAGGGCGTGAGCGGGTCGCTGGAGGTACGTGGAGAGCTGTACTGGCCGGTGGATGCGTTCCAGGCGCACAACAACCGATTGATCCTCTCAGGGGACAAGCCCCTCGCGAATCCTCGCAACGGTTGTGCGGGGCTGATGAAGCGCAAGGACCCGGAAGGCCTCGATCGGGCGGGGATTCGCTCGTTTCTCTACCAGGTGCCGTGGTTCGAAGACCTCACGTTGCCCGCCCGGCAGTCCGATGTGCTCCACTGGTTGGTGGAATGCGGCGCCGAGGTCTACGTGGACGAGATCTTCCTCGCCCCCGACGCCCTCGCGGCGTTCGCGCACTGCGAGCGATATGGGGAGCGTCGCGGCCAGCTGTCCTACGAGATCGACGGCATGGTCATCAAGCTCGACGAGCTCGAGCGATACCAGCGGCTCGAAGGTACGGGTCACCATCCTCACTGGGCCATTGCGTACAAGTTCCCTCCGGAGCGTAAGCCGACGCAGCTCAAGGGCATCACCGTGCAAGTGGGCAAGACGGGCAAGCTGACGCCTGTGGCGGAGCTCGATCCCGTGCTCGTGGCGGGGACCACGGTCTCCCGCGCATCGCTCCACAACTTCCCGGAGCTGGAGCGCAAGGACGTTCGCGTGGGGGACACGGTGCTCGTCGAGAAGGCGGGCGAGATCATTCCGCAGGTCGTGAGCGTGGTTCTGGACAAGAGGCCCGAGGGGACGGAACCGTACGTTCGGCCCCACGCCTGTCCGACGTGCGGGGCCGACGTGGTCTCGGAGGACATCTTCGTGTACTGCCCGAACCCCTCCTGTCCCGATCAGGTGCGCGAGCGGCTGCGGCACTTCGCGAGTCGCAGCGCCATGGACGTCGAGGGGCTTGGCATTTCGCTGGTGGAGCAGGTCATCGACAAGCTCGGGGTGGTGTCGCCCGACGACGTATTTCGCATGAAGGAGGCGGACCTCGCGGCGCTCGAGCGAATGGGCAAGAAGAGCGCGGCGAACGTGATGAAGTCCCTCGATGTCGCGAAGGGAAGGGGGCTCGCGCGTGTGCTGGGGGGTCTCGCCATCCGGCACGTAGGCACGACGATGGCCGAGGATCTCGCGAATCACTTCGGATCCGCGGACGCTTTGCTCGCCTTCGCGCAGCGGTACGTGGACGGGGACGCGGAGGCGATCGAGCAGGTGGCGCCGGAGAAGGGAAGCGGCGTGATCGAAGGCATGGCGCGAAAGACCGCGGACAGCATCTTCGCGGAGCTCTCGTCCGCGCCGATTCGCAAGGTGCTCGAGGGGCTTCGTGACGCTGGGGTGAAGCTCGAGGCGACGAAGCAGCAGGTCCAAGCCGTGGAGGGAGTGGCTGGCAAGACCTTCGTGCTCACGGGCACGCTGCCCACGATGAAGCGGGACGAGGCGGGCAAGCTCATCAAGGCAGCCGGCGGAGTCGTGGTGGGGTCCGTGTCGAAGAAGACGGACTACCTGGTGGCGGGGGAGGAAGCAGGCAGCAAGCTGGAGAAGGCTGAGAAGCTCGGGGTTGCCATTCTGGACGAAGCTGGGTTGCTTGCGTTGCTGGGAAGGTAGGAGCTACCTCTCCCGCAGTGTGTCGCGCCCACGAAGGAACTCATCTTCCTCGCAGAAACCTTGGGTCAGCCCATCAACCACGCTCATGTCGTGGTTGCGGGTGTACGCCGATATCGATGCTGGGATCGTCAATATACCGGGAACATCAGCTTGCAGCCCTCGGCGCTCGGTCCAATGGCATCCTTCGCCCAGTCCAGGTTGCCTCCCTCGAGCGATGAGAGGGCCTGAGTGCATTCGTCGAGATCGAAGTCCGGGCGCCGTCGCTTGTCTCGACAGCGTTGCAGCGCGTCCTGGCAGGGAGCGGTGAACTGAGGATCGGGACACGCCGTGCGAAGCCCCTCTCGGTTGCAGCGCTGTCGAACACGGATGTTGCAAGCCGCTCGTCCCTCACGTTCCCAGCACGAGGCGATTGCGCCTGCGACGCGGCGCTTGTAGCCATAGCCCTTTTTTAGCAGCTCGCACGAACCCGTGAATCCCTCGCAAGCGGGACCGCTGAATTGCGCCTGCGAGGTGAAGTCGCAGGAGATTTCACCGACGTCGTTGTCACACGCGAGCTCAGTCTCCGCGGGAGCTTCGGCGACGGCCTCCTGTTCAGGCTCAGCCACAAGCTCTGGCGGGGGGTCGGCAACCATCGCGTAACCAGCTGGCTCGGAAGGTTGCGGGGCAGAGATCTGCGCAGGCTGCGGCACGGGCCCGGGCGGCGGGGCACAGTGGACCGCGGCGATTGCAGCCGTCAGAAGCAAAAAGCGCTCTCGTTGAACAATGAAGGGATAGGTCACGAGATCGAAGGTACCACCAGAACCGAATGGAATCTCGTATCGCAGTGCTGTCCGCATCGCTGTTCGGAGCAGGCGCCCTCGCAGGGGGGTACCATGCAGTCCCCTATCCGCCGGCCGGCAGCGTCGTCGATCGCATGTTCCACGTGGGGCCGCACTTCCCCTATTGAAACGCACGCCGAGTCCGCGCCATTCACGGACTACCGCACAACGAGGGTCATCTCACCGCTGAGCAAAGGCTGCCGCGAACGATCGTCGACGCTCAGGCCGAGGCGGTAGGCCCCCGCTCGCAGGTCCTTGGGCGTGCACCCGTGCAACGGCTCGGATTGCGAGTCGTTCGCCCAGAACATGGCCACCATCCGCGCCACACCGGCGGGGAGCAACGTCACGCGGACGGTCTCCGAGGTGCTGAGTGCCCCGTACGAGCAGTCGCCACTCACGGGAGCGCCGTTGCGAAGCAACGTGCCAGTCCGCACGGAAGGGAAGCCAGCACCGAACCAGAAGTCGATCGTGACGGGCTTGCTCGACGTGTTCCGCACGCCGACCGGGATCGTGGTCATGATTCCTGCGAGAACTTCGGTCCTTGCCGGGAGCTCCAAGGCCAGCGAGGAAGCCGGCGCGACTTCGCTCGGCGCGGTCGCGTGCGGCACGGTGCAAGCTCCTGCGCGCCGCAGCCGATCGACATCGACGTCGCTACCCGTGCATTCGGTCGGGAGCACGCCCTCGAAGGGCGGTTCTTCCGGAAGGAGGTCAGCGAGATCTGGCTGCGGCGGCGAGCCACTGTCTCTGGTTTCGGGTGTCGCGGGCGTGGGCGCTGCGGTGGGAGCGACGGGCTCGGCGATCGGAACAGGAAGCTCCGTCACGGGCGGCGCAGCGGCAGGCTCGGGCGCTGCGATCGGTGCGGACGGCGAACACGCAACGGATAGGACGGCCGTTGCCGTCAGGGCGATGAGGGAAATGGGAACGCCACGCATCACGACAGCACCATCGTCTCCAGACTACCGCGTTTCCACCACCACTTCGCCATCCGGCGTATTGCCGCGGGCGAACGCGACGCTAGGAGAGGCAGGAATGCGACGCGAGACCGGGTCGTGGATAAGCGCACGACCCGAGCATTTCACCGGCCAGGGGGCAGCGTCAACGATAAGCAGCCGTCTCGTGCGAAGGAACGCCAACCCCGAAGTCCGCCGGAAGGAAACTCGAAGGCCTCTCGCAAGTCGAGGCGAACTTCGACGACGTCGGTCGTCGGCGCTTGCGCGAGAAGGCTACGAGCATCGAAGCCCCACAGCTTCGGCAGCACGTACTTCTCAAAGTTCTCGACCACGTGGCGCGGCAGCGGCCGCTGGTACGCTTCGCCCGCCATCGCGAGGAACGTCTCGAGCCACGCTTGCACGACCTGATACGGCACGGAGGACTCGGGTTCGTGACGCACGCATTGTCTGCGAAGGGCGAACGTTCGGGAACCCCATCGGGTGCAGGACAAGCCATGGACATGGTCGAGAAGGCGGGCGAGATCATTCCGCAGGTCGTGAGCGTGGCGCTGAACAAGAGGCCTGAGGCAACTCCCGAAAAGCTCGGCGTTGCCATCCTGGACGAGGCCGGGTTGCTCGCGTTGCTGGGGAAGTAGTCCTAACGAAAGCTCATCGGCACCGGAACGACATCGTTCTCACCGAACGCGCGGATGTGACGGTTGCCTCCAGCCTCCCAACGCGCCGCCCCCTGCTTGTTCGTGATGACAAGCTTGAGGTCCAAGCGTGTGCCGCGCGCCACCGTGACCTCGCCCGACCACCTCGGCCACGCGCTCGCCTGTATGGCAAGCCCCTCGGCAGGGTGCCAGTCGCCCACCAGCGGGTCCGAGCCCACCACCCGCAGCGTCTCCCCCCACGTCGTCCGATCACAGAACGCATCGAAGGACAGCGTGGTCGAAGGCCATTCGGTTGCGTCGAAGGTCTCGTCATACCGGCGCAGCATGTCGACGAACTCCCCGTCGAGGTCCGCCGCGAGCCTCGCGTCTCGCCACACGATCTGGTCCTCGTCGTTCTTGAACGCCGCGTCATGGTACCAGTTGAATGCCCCGAGCACGGCGACCTGACCGTCGATCACCACGAACTTGTGATGCATCGACGCGTAGGTGCCATTGGGGTTGTCCGCCCGCACGACCTTCACGCCTTCGCTCTCGAGCCACTCGTCGGTCTGATCGTCCTCGGACATCACGCCGTGATACTCGGCGGCTTCGTGGATGCCGTGATCGACGATGACCGTCACACGCACGCCGCGGTCATGGGCGGCGACGAGCTTGCGCAGCAGCGACGTCTCGCGCCCGTTTTCGCGATACACGACGTCCTTGGCCGTGAACATGGCCACGTGGATCGACTCCTGGGCCTGGTCGATCAGGTTCCCTACGATGCGATGGGGCTCTTCGTCGGGGGCGAAGCTGACGGAGACCGTGCTGGCTGGGTCGGCTGCGAACTGCCTCTTCCGTTGCACGCCCCCGGCAATGGCCTCGAACCGTCGCGCGTAGGCGTGCATGAGGTCGCGTCGTTCGGTCACGATCATGGCTTCGTGGTTCTCGTGACGCGCTCCCCACTCCCAGTTCATGGATCCCGTGGCCATCGACACGCCGTCGAACAGCGCGATCTTGTCGTGCATGGCGCCTCCGGCCCGAAGCACGCCGAGCAAGGGAACCCCTGCTTGCAGCAAGCGGTCGTCCCCGTCGTACCAGCCGTACCAAGGCCGGAACTTTCGGCCGTCGAACACGAGCCGGACCTCGACACCCGCCTGGTGCGCCTCGATCAGCTTGTCCACGATGCCAGGGTCCGTGATGTTGAACACCGCCGCGTGCAGCGTGTGACGCTCTTCGGGGGCCGCGTGCTGCGCGGCGATGATGGCGTCGATGCGCGAGATCACTTCCTGTCCGGGGTCGTCGTAGGGGGACCACAGGACACGGGGCTGATCCTGCACCTCCGCCTCGTCCACGGGCGACGTGAGGCCGGGAGCCCAGGGGTCCTCCTCGGGCACACGTTCTTCCCCTTCCCCGAACAGACGACGCCACGACGTCGTCACCATCTCGTCCTGCCCATCGCCGTCCGCGTCGTGCTGGAACCGGACACGCGCCATGACAGGACCGTCGAGGGGTGCGCCGAAGGGCCCGCCTTCCGGGTAGATCTCGAGGGTGTTCGCGCCCCAGCGCTCTGTCCCTCCACCGAGGGGCGCGCGATACGCGGCCACGTGCATCGTCCTCATCCATGTCGCACCGTAGGGTGCTGCCACCTCTACGAGCACGCGTTTGTGATAACGCACGTTCGCCACGCGGGCGTCGACCCAGGCTCGTACGACGTCGGGCTCGTCAGGAGTCGTCCATGTTCCGTGGCCGTGGATGTCGAGCATCCACGACGGCGCCGTGGCATGCTGGGAGACGGTGTCCAGGTCTTCGCTGGGCGGGAGGTCATCACCTCCGCAAGCCGCCGCCCACGGGGCCAAGGCGAGAAGCACGGGAACGAGAGCCCGTCGAGCACGCCGATGAGGGGACTCAATCACGGAACGCATGGCTCAGCTCCAGGGGGGTGCTGTTATCGGTGGGGACCACGGCCGTGCGGTTCGAGCCCTTCTCCCATCGCACCGACCCGTCCTTGCGCACGATGACGAGCTTGTACTCGATGCGTGCGCCCGAACGCAGTGCGACGTCCGCAGTCCAAGTCGGCCAAGACTGGCCGGAGAGCCGGATGCCAGCGTGGGGGTTCCATGCGCCGAGCTCCTCTTGGTCTCCTACCACGACCAGCGTGTCGCCATAGGCCGTGAGGTTGCACTGGGCCCGGACGGCCACCGATTGGGTCGCCGTGATCGGGTTGTGATCCCCGGCGTATCGGTCCCACAGACGGCCGAACTCACCTTCGAACGCGGCCGCAACCTCGGTGTCGTTCGCGATCAGGGCAAGGTCTTCGTAGTTGCTCTTGGTGGCCGTGAGGGTCCAGTTGTAGGACCCGACTGCCGTCGTCTTGCCGTCGACCACCATGAACTTGTGGTGCATCGCGGTGTACGGGCTCGTGTCGTTGAGGGCCTCGATCACGGGGATGCCCGCATCCTTCACGATCTCGTCCACAGTCGTGGTGCTGGATTGCTTGCGGTCCGTGATCAGGTACACGTCGACCCCGCGGTTCTTCGCACGGACGAGCGCGTTCGCGAGCCCGCTGAGACGGAACGAGAAGACCGCTGCCACGATCCGGTGCTCGGCCGCGTCGATCTGCGCTTCGATCACCTTGTCCAGGTGGTCCTCCGGGGAGAAGTGCAGTTGCAGCGCGCTGTCCACGTCGCCCGCGCGACGGGTCTTCCACCCCGTGAGGATCTCGTCGAGCTCGGCGTCGAGCACTTCGGCGAGGGCGGAGGAGGAGAGCGCCAGGACGGTCTCGTCGTTCTCGTGCAGGGCGCTGTCGCCCCAGTTCGCCGAGCCCATGAACACGCGCTGCCGGTCGATGATGGCGACCTTGTGGTGCAGGGTGGCAAACTCGTGGCGCGTGTTGAGGACGGGCACGACGTTCAGGCCGGCCGCGATCAATTCGTCGTCGAGGGTGTTGTGGTCCTCGGCCATCTGCTTCGCGTCCCACAGCACCTCGACGTCGACGCCGGCCTTCTGTCGCTCGAGCAGCGCGTATCCGAGGCGGGCGCTTCGCAGGTTGTACATCGCCACGCGGATCTCGCTCTGTGCGGCGGCGACCTCCGTCGCGATCCGATCCTCGAGTGCCTGCCCGCCGGGGACGAAGTACACGTCGAGGGATTCGCCCTGCCACCCGTCGATGTGCTCGAGGACGGCCTCCTGGTGCGAGTCAATCGGAAGGTCGTCGGAGGGGGCGCTGCCGCAGGCGGGGCAAGCCAGGGTGAACAGGCAGACGAGCAGGGGGAAGATGAGACGAGCGATGGGGGATCGAAGCACGGCGGCCTCCTTAGTAACTCCACGGTGAGTTACTATTGCCAGGGATAGAACGGTGTGTGGGTCCGTGCAACCCTTTTGTTTACAAAATCGTGCAGTGCGCGGAAGGCTTCGTTCCCACGGTTCCTTCGCGCCGAAGGGGAGCCTGGGCGTTTCGCATCGAGTCAAACGGTGGGACGGCGAGGGGGCCTTGCGAAAGCCCCCTTAGAAAACCTAGACCCAAAGCAGCGCGGAGCGCTTGGTTTGGGCCTAGTCCAACAGTCCCTTCCGGGTCTGGAGTTGCTGGTACACCGTGGCAAGCTCCTTTCCGCGCGAGGCATCGACCGGGATGGTGCGACCGTTGGCGTCGGCCCCACGGCCGGGCACACTGACTTGCGCGAGCACGTCGGCCAGGACTTGGGCCACATCATCTGATGTGAAAGGCTTCTCGAGTCGCGCGTCGAACCCGTACTGCTCGGGGTTCGCGAGCACCGGGTCGTTGGAATAGCCACTGGAGACGATCCCGCGAACTTCGGCGTCGATGGCCCGGATTCGCCGCATGGTTTCCAATCCACCCATGCCATCGACGACGGTGAGGTCGAGGATCACAGCCTGATGGGGTCGTCCCTGGGCTCTCGCGTGCTCGAAGAGCACGAGGGCTTGTTCGCCATGCTCTGCGACGTCGACGGTACACCCAAGGCGTTCGAGGGACTTTTCGAGCAGCCATCGCACGTCGGCGACGTCATCCATGACGAGCACGCGGCCTTCGAGCGCGGTGGGTGGATGGGAGGGCTTGTCCTTGCGCACCTGGTCGCGGGACAGGGGGATCCGGATGATGAAGGCCGTGCCCTGCCCCTGGGTGGAGCGCACCTGCACGGCACCGCCGTGGCGTTTGACGATGGAGTGCACGATCGTGAGGCCGAGCCCGCTGCCCATCGACTTGGTGGTGAAGTAGGGCTCGAAGACTTTGTGAAGGACTTCCGAAGGCATGCCGGGTCCGTTGTCGCGAATGTAGAGCCTGGCGTAGGAGCCGGGCTCGAGGGACGCGTCATCTCCAGGCTCCACGGTGAGCTGTTCGGCGGAGATGTCGATGGTGCCCCCGTCAGGCATCGCCTGGATCGCGTTGAGCACGATGTTGTGGATGACTTGCCCGAACTGCGCCGGGTCGACGTGTACGGGGGGCATGTCCTCGGGGATGGACAGGCGGACGCGGACGGTGGAGCCGGCAGCAGCGAGGTTGGAGGTGTCGTGAACCAGTTGGGCGAGCGAGCAGGCGCGGGACACGGGGGCACCCCCGTGGGAGAAGGTGAGGAGTTGCTTGGTGAGGGCCGAAGCACGCGCGAAGATCTGCCGGACGGTATCGAGGTCTTTCTGGGTTGGGGGCCGTCCCTGGGCGATGGCGGTCTGCCACACGAAGTCCGTGGTGCCTTGGATCGCCGTGAGGAGGTTGTTGAAGTCGTGGGCCACGCCGCCGGCCAGCACGCCGAGGGACTCGATCTTGTGGGCGCGCTCCAGCTCCTTCTCGATGCGAAGCTGGTCCGTGATGTCCCGTGAGCGTTCGATGATCCCCTCGAGCGCGCCATCCGGGCCGAAGAACGGCGACGCGAAGATCTCCATGGTGCACTCGCTGCCGTCTTCGGCGACGAACTCGTGGAGCAGGCGCACCGGCCGGGGAAGGCGAGCGATCTCCTCGAGGGGGCACTTCTGCCCGTACGCCGGGCAAGCGTGCTCCCACCCGTGCAGTAGGTGGAAGCAGCGGCACGGACGAACGCGCTCTCCCACGCGTCGCTCGCGAGCCACCCGGTTCACCAAGCGAACCTCGTGGTCCAACCCCACCACCAGGATCGGTTCGTCCATCCCGTCGATCGCTCGTTGCAGCAAGTCCCGCGTTGCCTCCCGCTCTGCCTCCCGCTGGTGCTGCTCCGTGATGTCCGACACGGCGATCCGGCAAGGAGCGACCCCTGTCACCGCGGGCCGGCCGCGAAGGCGAACATGCGGTGCCGGCGCGATCACGCCGGATGGCTGCAGCCGCACGTCGCACGTTACCTGCCGCCCGTTCGCAAGCTCTCGAAGCAGCAAGCAGACATCGTCGCGGTCCTCCGGGTGGAAGAGTCGCACGCAGCTGCGGCCCACCAGAGACGCGCGATCGGCGCCCACCGCCGCAGCCACCGTGGCATTGGCTTCGAGAATGATGCCCCGTTCGTCCACCGTCACGTAGCCGACGGGGGCGAAGTCGAAGAGGTCTGCGTACTGCTTTTTCGCTTCGATGAGGTTCTCATGCGCAATTCTCAGCTCCTCGTTCTGGCCCTCGAGGTAGGCCTGATGTGTCTTCAGGTCCTCGACCAGCCGGTTCAAGAATTCGAGCTCGATGCCTGGCTTGCGGCAGGGCGACTTGCTGGTCAATGCATCGCTCTCCCGCGCACCGTGGGATGAGTCTTCCATCGCTTCGCTCCTATCTGTCGGGATGAGCCGCCTCATCCCACCCATGACAGACGCCCCCCCGGGCGCTGCGCCGGTCCAACGACCGAGTCCGATCCTAGCACGGACTTCGGCGTTGCCCAGTCTCCCGATCCACTCCATGGCGTGTGTCGGGGCTCGATCGACATACCCCATTTGCCTTGGGCGTATTTGCGGCGACTTCGTCTGTCACGAACGGCTGCGATTGCCACGTAGGTCGACATGCTGACGTCGTTGGCATATATTGCCATTGATCTGCATGGAGATTCACATGGCCACGAGAAACGTCGTTTTGACCGCGACCCAATCCGACCTGGTCGACCGGCTTGTCGCCTCAGGGCGCTATCAGAATGCCTCCGAGGCGCTCAGGGCGGGACTGCGGCTGCTCGAACGCGAGGAGGCCGAGTTGGGCGAACTGCGCGCCCGGCTGAGTGCCGGTCTCGACCAAGCGCGCCGGGGCGATCTGGCCGACGGCCCAGGCGAGGACGCCATCCGTCGCGCCTTCTCGCGCGCCCGGAAAGGGTCTTGATGCCGAAGCCGTGGCGGCTGACGCGGGTAGCGGAAGCGTCATTGATCGACATCGCCCGCTGGACGCTTGAGACCTTCGGACCGCGACAGGCCGAAGCCTATGAGGAGGATCTGATCGCCGCGTGCCGTGAGATCGCGGCGGGCACGGCCCTGTCGCACGACTGTCGTCGCCTGATCGATCGGGACCTACCCGAGAACCTGCGCTTCACGCGCTGCGGCCAGCATTTCCTCGTGTTCGTCGAGGATCCCGCGCAGGTGGTCATCGTCGATTTCCTGCACAGCCGATCCGATCTGCCGAAAAGGCTCGCAGTGCTGCCCGATCCGGGAGCCGACCGCGACCGCTAACAAGCCCGACCTCACCGTCGACGCAAAGTGGGCGTGCTTCATCTTGATGCACACGTTCAAGAACCGGCTCGGCCTTGAAGAGGTTCGTGGATTGCTCAGTCACCGTTTCCTGATCGGCAGGAGTTGCTCGCCGAGCTGGCGTATCTCGCGGGCACGGACGCGACGGGCGCAAGTGCGATTGTCCTGCGACGGAACGGAGGAGCTCTGTTTGACCCTCACCGACCTTGCCGCGATCCAGGCCAACGGTGCCACGATAGCCGGGGACGTGAGCAGCGACGGATTCGTGCCCTCGGACCAGGGCGGACTCGACTGGCACTTCGTTCCGTCGGACGGTCTCTGCTCCGGAAGGATGGAGGTGGATGTCCAAGGGTTGCTTCCCCAGATGTCGTCGAGCGACCCTGAGCAGATCTCGGTATTCGAGACATGCGGCAAGGGAGCCGAGGGGATCCAGGTGGTTGGCCTCCAGCGGATGATGCTGAACTATCACGGCAACTACTACGCAACGACCGACTTCGCTTCGACGTCTACGGCTGGCAGCTTGGGGTCTGGACCGACGGATTCGAAGCCACGAACTGGACCGCGGACCAGACTCATCACTTCGTAGCGTCCTGGAGTGCGGACGAAGGGGAAGCTGGTAGGTAATTCGAACGCCTTTCGCAAGGTAAGACAAGCCGCGGGTCACGTCGTCATGTCGGCGTGAAGGCTCCCGCGTTCTCCCAGGATCCCAGCCGGGGGAGAGACAGGCCGGCAGAAGCGCACGCGGGGTGCATCGTGGTCTACCTGGCCGCCCGCAACAGCTGTTCGAGGAGGAGGACGGCGTGGTAGGCGAAGTACCCAAGCTTCCTTCCCCCCTTGAAAAGAAGAGCGTGCACTTCTTCGCCTCGATGCTGAAGTTCTCAAGGTTCGCCTCGGTCACGTTACTCCGGGCACTGCGTACCAGCTGCGACTTCGCCGAATACTGGGCGTTCCATCTCCCGTCGATACGTCCGATGGGGTGCCGGCGAACCGAGCCGCAAGATCGATAGCGCCTCGTTCGACGTAGCGCCTTCGTGGCGTTTGTGCCTCGTTGGCCACGGCTGATATTGGCTTGCCGGCAGTCAGTTGTTCCTCCGAGCTCTCGCGGCGAGGATCAGCTCGTCGGTCAGCTTCTTGAGGGCCACGGTGTCGAAGGGTTTCTCGACGCGCAGGTTGCCGACCCTGGCGAGGTAGTCCGACGCGCCGGGCGTGAACGCGCCGCCGGTGATGAACACCACACGCGCGGCTAGATCTCGATCGGCGTCTCGCGCCGCGAGCCAGGCGTGCAGCTCCATGCCGGAGATCCGGGGCATCATCATGTCGCAAAAGATCAGGTCGAAGCGCCGGTCCTGCTCGAGGATCGCCCTGGCCTCCTCGCCCGAGGCGGCGGTGACGACCTCGTGGTCGCGGCCGAGGATCCTCGCGATGATGGCGCGGATGCCCGGCTCATCGTCCACCACCAGGATCCGACCGCGGGTGGTCGAGCGCGTTGGCGCATCCTCGGTTGGCGACGCCTCGCGGGTCTGCCAGTCCCGCGGCAGGCGCGGCAGCCGGATCAAGAACCGCGTCCCTTTCCCTGGCTCGCTGGAGAAGGAGATCTCGCCGCCGAAACCGGTGACGATGTTTCTGGCGATCGCGAGCCCGAGACCCGAGCCGACGCCCACCTCCTTGGTGGTGAAGAAGGGCTGGAAGATCCGGTCGTGGTGCTCCGGCGCGATGCCCTTGCCCGTGTCGCTGACCTCGGCGAGGACCGCCTCGCCCTCGGCCCAGGCGCGGACCCGGATCTTGTTCTCTTCCACGTGCCCCTCGTCGATGGCGTGGGCCGCGTTGATGAAGAGGTTGAGGAACACCTGCGCGAGCTTGCCGTCCGCGGCCAGCACCGGCGGGATCGGGTCGTAGTCCCTGACCACCTGAGCCCGGTACTTGATCTGGTTGAAGGCCATGTTGAGCGCCTGCTCGATCACCGGCTGCAGCTGAACCGGCATGACCTCGTCGCGATCGACGCGCGAGAAGGTGCCCAGGCCACGGGCGATCTCCTTGATCCGGTTGGCGCCGCTCGCGGCCTCGCGCAGCCGGACGACCACGTCTTCCATGGCCGCGGGGAGGCCAGTGTCGGGACGCTCGCCGAGCGCCCGGGCGGCCTCCTCGGGCCCCAGGTGCCGAAACAGAGCGTCGTGGCAACGGCGCACGTCGTCGGCGAGCCGGGGAAGGTCCTCGGCGGCGCTCTCGACGTTGTAGAGCACGTAGGAGAGCGGGTTGTTGATCTCGTGCGCCACGCCGGCCGCCAGCATACCCATGCTAGCCAGCCGGTCCGACTGGGCGAGCGAGGCCTGGAGGCGCTCACGCTCGGCCAGCGCCTCCCTCAAGGCCGTGATGTCCTGCAGCGCCAGCGCCGCGCCCCGGCCGGTGCGGGTGGTCACCGGGGCGGCGCCGAGGACGAATACACGCGTCGCGCTGCCCCCGTTGTGCTGGACCTCCAGGCTCACCTCGCGGTTGCGGATGGCATGTCCGCCGAGCGCTTGTTTGAGGGCTCCGTTGACCTCGCAGCTCGAGCACGACGGCCCGAAGCCGCAGCCGCGCGGATCGTCATGGCAATGCACGCAGCCAGCGAGATCGCCGAAGCGCCGCTTTCCGTCGAGCTCGTGCCCCGTCACGCCGAAGAGGCGCTCGGTTTCCGGGTTGGCGGACACGACGACCTCGGCCTCGTCGACGATGAAGACCGCGGCCGGCGTGCCGTCGACAATCGCGCGCAGGTTCTCGCGCTCGGCGATCAGCGCCGTCTCTTGTCTTTTCTCCTCGGTCTGGTCGCGGAACACGAGCACGACCCCCGCGATCTGGCCCTGCCCGTCGCGAATGGGGGCGCCGGAGTCGGCGATGGGGCGCTCGCCACCCTGCCGGTCGATGAGCAGCGTGTGGTTGGCGAGGCCCACGATCTTCCCCTCGCGCAGCACCCGTGCGACCGGGCTCTCGACCGTCGCCCGTGTCAGCTCATTGACGATGCGAAAGACCTCGTCGAGCGGGCGGCCTCGCGGCTCCGCGGTGCTCCAGCCGGTCAAGGCCTCGGCCACCGGGTTCATCGAGACGACCCGGCCATCCACATCGGTCGAGATGACGGCATCGCCGATGGAGTTGAGCGTGATGCGCAGGTTTTCCTCGCTCTCGCTCAGCTTTTCCGCATATTCGCGTAAGGACTGTTCCTGTCGAAGTTGGTCCGTTATGACTTCGGTATAGACGATGATACCGCCGACGGAGCCGTCTGCCTCATACCAGGGTCGGCACTCCCACCGAGTATATTCCACCGTGCCGTCCGCCCGCATGAACGGGTCCCTGTCCGAACTGCTCACCTCACCCGCCAGCGCCTTTTGATGAACCTCACGCCATTTCTGTGGCAGGTCCGGGAATACCTCATAATGGTGTCTCCCGAGCACCTGTTGCTTTTGCACGTGATACATATCCAGATACCGTTGGCTGACATAGAGATAATTTAGACTTCGGTCATGGATGGCCACTCCGCTGTTGCTATGCTCAATCACGAACCGCATCAGCTGATCGGAATGGGCCAGCGCCTCTTCCGCCTGCTTGCGCTCGGTGATGTCTAAAGCCATAGCGAGATAGTGTTTCTTACCCTTGATCTCAATGGGGGCAAGATTGACCTCTACTGGAAATATGGCGCCTCCTTTGTTCCTATGCCTGCCTTCAAAACGAAGCTGCCCTTTCCTTTTGAGCTCTTCCCAAAATAAACCCATATTTTCTCGTTCACGATAATCAGGGTCGATGTCACTGGCCTTAATATTGAGAATCTCATCAGCAGAATATCCATATTTATCCAGTGTGAATTGATTATATTCAACAATGAACCCATCTATTCCATGTAGGAAGAGCGCTGCCGGCGCCTGGTTTACCAGCGTCTGAAACTTTTGTTCACTGTCCCGTAACGCCTCCTCCACTTCTTTGCGCTCGGTGATATCGCTGATGATGACGCGGCAGAGTGGCGCGCCGTCTTCCGCTCGAGCGGCTGTTCCCTTCAGATGCGCCCAGAACGGCGCACCATCCGGCCGGACTAACCGCAGCTCGCATTCCTGGGGCTCGCCCGTGTCGAAGAGCTGCTTGCGGTGCAGGTAGTAGATGCCCTGGTCCTCCTCGAGGACGAAACGGGAGACGGGCTGCTTGTTTAGCGCGCCGCGGTCCAGGCCCAGCAGGGTGGCGAGGGTGAGGTTGGCCTCGAGGATCATCCCCGTTTCGGACAGCGTGCAGTAGCCCACCGGGGCCAGGTCGTAGAGGTCGAAGTAGCGAGCGCGCGCCGCGCCGATCGCCTCCTGCGCCCGGCGCAGATCCTCGTTCTGCAGCTCGAGCTGGATCTGGTGCACTCGCAGCTCGTGAAGCATCTCCTGGATCTCCTTCGGCGAAAGACCCGCGGGCGCTTCCGTCTCCCCGGCGGCTGCTTCCCGGGCGAGGGCTTCAGCCCTTTGCCGCATGTCCAGAGCGTCCCTTTGTCGGTCATCTCGCTTCGTCATGGCGTTCCCCCTCCTCGATGTCGGACGGCGAAGTCCCTCTCGCGTTCCAGCCGTCCGCCCCGAGCCCATCTGTCCCGTGATGTCCAACGAGGCGCAGGTGAGCCCGATCACGGTACCGGCGGTGCGGCTCGACCGTCAGGTCGTGAACGGAGTTCTCGGAGTCGATTTCGCCGTTGGTCTTGACCCGCAATCCTGGGCAGCGCACCGCTTTCCCGCTTCCGGCGACTCTGTGCAGGGCCGTGGTCAGGTCGCTACGCAACCCAACTCGGGCCATCTTCAGCACGTTGTTGGTGCCGCTCTCCCTGGGATTCGGTTCCCTGTGCATGCCCGGCTCGGTGTCTGCGGGCATGGCGGAAAAGAAGGCCTCGAAGGCCGCCAGGCCTCCTGCCGAGGCGCCGACGCCGACGATGGGGAAGCTGGCGTTGGGACTCGCCACGCTCTCCTGCACCTCGACCGCGCTTGCTTCGACCTCGCGGGTCGGGGCCGCTCTGGTGGCGGGTCTCGGCGTCTTCGACTTGGATTTGGATTGCTTTCGAGCTGTCATGGGCGACCTCCGTTCGTCGCTCCGTCGACCATGAGTGGGGCCTTCCCGTCGGAAGCAGTTGTTTCCAAGATGGAAACAACTGACTCCTCCTCCAACTCACCGGAAGCGAATATGTTCT
The DNA here is from genome assembly GCA_964488865.1 of uncultured Polyangiaceae bacterium. GTDB lineage: Bacteria > Myxococcota_A > Polyangia > Polyangiales > Polyangiaceae > MWCO01. The sequence goes on from CAZAWR010000013.1 coordinate 109,343, forward strand.
TGAGGTGCTTCGCGATGGCCGGCACCTTCACCCCGAACAGCTCGGCCAGGGACTTCTGCGGAAGCCAGGCGGTCTCGTCGCGGAACAGCACCTGAACCTTCACGGTGCCGTCCGGCGCCGCGCAGAAGAGGAAGTCGCTCCTGACCGGCGCGAGGCTTTGAGACTTCTTGGTCATCTGTGAACCGGGCGCCAGCTTGCGCCAACCGGGACGCTACGCCGCCGCTCGGTTGGGGGCAACGCCAGCCGGTAGTTAATTTGAACGCCTTTCGCAAGTCGAGACAAGCCGCGGGTCACGTCGTCATGTCGGCGTGAAGGCAGTCACGACGGAATCAGTGCGGATGGATGGAGTGAGTGCGATCGGTAGACGCACCGATGCGTCGCCGCGTTTGCCCGCAGCGAAGAACCCGGTGCCATCCGCACGAGCAGCAGCTACGCCACGGACAGGACCGGGTCGAATTCCAGTTGCGGGTCCGGAGCGCGCGCGTGAGGAAGGGGTGGGCTCGAGGAAAGCCCAAGGCTGTCGAGGAGCTTGGTGATCGGCTCAGAGGCGCACAGCCGATGCTCGGCTCATCCTGCGCGTCGTTGAATCGTTCGGGTCACGCATCATGACCAGGTGTCCGGAGGCATCGGCAACTCCACACATTAGAAGCCCCACGGGAATTCGGGTCCAATGACTCCTTGCATCGCATGGAGGGAAGACAGGCCGGCAGAAGCGCACGCGGGGAGCATCCTGGTCTACCTGGCCGCTCGCAACAGCTGTTCGAGGAACAGAATGGCAGGGTAAGCGAAGTACCTGACCGTGAGCAGCAGCGCCGAACCCGACGCGACCGGTGCGGCGGCCTCGACGAGGGGGCTACCCACATCCGCACAAGCAACGAAACCATCTGCGGCTCTCTGCGGAATTTGCGGCCAACTCTGATGGCTCCGGATCTGGGCGACCGCACACGCATTGCCCCCGCACCCAACCCTTGATAGGTCCTTGCCCGCCGGCTTCCTGACAGGGCGCCGGGCGAACCAAGTCTCGAAAGGAACGGTAGATGACGGACACCGGATCGATCGCCAGCCAAGCTCTCTCCTTCGACGCCCGAGTGCGGGAGCGTGCACCGCTCGTGCATCAAATCACGAACTTCGTGGTGATGAACTTCACCGCCAACGTCACGCTCGCGCTGGGTGCGCAGCCCGTGATGTCCCATGCGCCGCAAGAGCAGGAAGAGATGCAGGGGTTCGCCTCCGCGCTGGTCCTCAACATCGGAACGCTCGAGGACGCCTGGATCGAATCGATGCTGCGTGCCGGCAAGGAAGCCAGCAAGCGAGGCACCCCCATCGTGCTGGACCCCGTCGGCGCTGGCGCCACGCGGCTCCGAACCGACACGGCTCGAAGGATCCTCGAAGAGACGAACGTTGCGGTGCTGCGAGGCAACGCGGGTGAGATCCTCGCCGTGGCCGGGGATGCGGGCCAGGTTCGCGGCGTGGACTCCCTCGCCAAGACCGAGGACGTGATCGACGTTGCGCGCGCCATCGCGAAGGACCGCAAGGTCATCGTCGCGATGACCGGTGTGGTGGACGTGGTCACGGATGGCAGCCAAGTCTTTGCCATCGAGAACGGTCACGCGATCATGGGCCGCGTGACGGGAACCGGGTGCGCTTCGACGACCGCGGTGGCGAGCTTCGTTGCGGTCGCGACCCCCGAGGAGCGGTGCCTTGCGGCCGCGTCGGCCCTGGCCGTGTTCGGGCGCGCCGGCGAGATCGCGGCAGAAGCGTCGCGAGGACCGGGTTCGTTCGTTCCCGCCTTCCTTGACGCCCTGTACAACGTCCCCAGGTCGATCAAGGTCCATGACCTGCGGATCCTGCGCAAGGGGTGAACCTATGGGACCTCTCGATCTGCGGCTCTATGTCGTGACCGATCGCTTGCAGGCAGCGGACCGAGGCGTGCCTGCCACGGTGCGAGCCGCGATCGAGGGGGGCGCTACCGTCGTGCAGCTTCGCGACAAGGACGCGGATACCCGGGAGCTCGTGCGACGGGCGCGGGAGCTTCTCGACGTGTGTCGACCCGCTGGCGTCCCGATGCTCGTGAACGACCGTGTGGACGTGGCGTTGGCGGTCGGCGCCGATGGTGTGCACTTGGGCCAATCGGACATGGAACCGGCGGACGCGCGCCGGCTTCTGGGACCGGAAGCGATCGTGGGTGTTTCGGTGCGGGACTTGGCGGAGGTCGAGGCGGCCGAGCGCGATGGGGCGTCCTACCTTGCAGCCAATGGCGTCTGGGCGACCGCCACCAAGACGGACTTCGGGGCGCCTTTGGGTCTCGACGGGCTCCGTGCCCTGGTTGCGGCCTCGAGACTCCCCATGATCGCGATTGGCGGGGTCAACCTGGAGACGGCCCCGGCCATCGCGTCCGCGGGTTGTGCGGGCATCGCCGTGGTCTCCGCGGTGATGAAGGCCGAGGACCCGCGCCAGGCTTGCGTCAGCTTGCGTCGCGCCTTTGGGCGCTGACCGGGGTGACCCGATGCGGATACTGCTTCTCCGTCCTCCGTCTCCGAACGAGCGCTTCGGGTTGGGGCCGTTCTTCCGTGTCGAGCCCCTCGGGCTCGAGTACGTGGCTGCGGCGCTGATCGCGCGGGGTCACGAGGTGAGTCTGATCGACCTTCGGTTCGGAGGTTCGCTTCGGTGGCATCTGGCGCGTTTTCGCCCCGCGATGGTGGGGATTGCCTGCCTGCACACGGTGGACATCCCCACGACCCTCGCGACGGCGCGGGCGGTGCGTCGATGGTCCCGGTCCGCATTTTTGGTGGTGGGTGGGCACGCGGCGGCGTCCTATCCAAATCCGCTGCTCGTGGCGGACGTAGATGCGGTGGTGGTCGCTGACGGGGAAGCGACGATGCCGCTCTTGGCGTCGGCGATGCAGGAGCGAAGGGATCTGAGGTTGGTGCCGGGCCTGCTCTTGCGTGAGGGGGACGGGTTCGAACGGACGGAGCCGGCCGCGCGGGTCGGGCTCGATGCGTACCCGCTTCCTGCGCGGCACCTGGTGCGACGGTACCAGCGCGGGTACATGTGCGTGCACAAGTCGCCACTGTGGGCGGTGGAGACGACGCGGGGGTGTCCGTACCGGTGCAGCTTCTGTTCGATCTGGCGTCATCACGAGCGGAGCTTCCGGTGCCGTGGGCTCGATGCGGTGTGTCGGGACTTCGAGCAGGTGGGTCAGAACGTGTTCGTGGTCGACGACCTGTTCTGGCATCCGCGGGAGCGGAGCTTGGAGCTGGCGCGGGAGTTGTTGCGCCGGGGGATCCGGAAGGACTGGGTGCTGGTGCAGGCGCGGCTGGACACGGTGGCGCGCAATGAGGAGCTTCTGCGAGCGTGGCGACCGTTGTCGCGGCAGTTCGAGATCTTCTTCGGGTTCGAGGCGCCGCGAGACGATCAGCTGGCGGCCCTCTCGAAGGACGCGACGGCGGAAGCGACGGAGGCCGGGGTGGGGGTGGCGCGGAGCCTGGACTATGGGGTGACGGGCAACTTCGTGATTGATCCGGACTGGGGGGAGGCAGAGTTCGAGGGCATGTGGGCGATGGTGGATCGGCTGGGGTTGAACCGGGCGGGGTTCACGGTGTTGACTCCGTTGCCGGGTACGCCGCTGTTCGACGCGATGCGCAGCCGCATTGTGGAGACGGACTGGGCGCGATGGGACATGCACCACTTGCTGGTGGAGCCGAGGTTGGGTCGTCGACGGTTCTTCGAGCTGTTCGTGGAGAGCTGGAAGCGGAACGTGCTCAGCCCGCGGTATTCGCGGGACAAGTGGTGGCGATGGGCGAGGGAGCTGGGGCCGCGGCAGCTTGTGACGTTCGCGCGGGTGATCGTGCAAACGCAGCGGATGCTGAGGGTGGACGCGTACATGAGGGAGACCGTGCCGGCGCAGGCGCCGTCGGCGGTGGGGATCGACGAGGACGCCCGAAGTCCCTAACGGGTTGAGGCCCGGCAACGACTATGGACGGACGATGCACATCAACTAGGAGCTGAGAACACGGAAGGCGATCCGGAGTGGAGGGAAGCCAGCTCTGCTGGCTGGAGTCCACGGAGGACGACGAAGCCGAAGGCGCAGTCAACAGAGAACCAGGAATGGGCGGAGTCAGGCGCAACACGCACGGCCTCCCTCTGAACCACCCTTCTGTGCCTTCTGCGTCCTCTGTGGTTCTCTGGACTTCGGGCATCCGGCACTAGGTTGCATTGTTCTTCAGTATCCATGCTTGAACGAGAATTCCCCTGGTCTCCTGTGAGGGTCGGGCCTACCATCCTCCTGCACGAGGGCAACACACGGAGCCGCGGATGGTGTCAACGTCAAGCCGGTGGGAGCCAGGCCGACTCGTAGGAGACCGGTATCGCGTGGAGCGGTACCTGGACGAAGGGAGCGCCGGCGAGGTCTACGGGGGGCAGAACGTCTGGATCGGTCGCAGTGTCGCCATCAAGCGGCTGCACCCGCAGCATCAAGACAACGCCACCATCACGGAGCGATTCCTGCTTGAGGGGCGGATTGGCGGGCGCATCGACCACCCGAACATCGTGCAGACGCTCGACATGGCGCGGGAGCCGAGCGACGGGTCGTTCTTCATCGTGCAGGAACTGCTTCACGGCATGGGGCTCCGCGCGTTGCTCGAGCAATCCCCCCGGCTCTCGTATCGAGATGCGCTGGATCTGCTCGTTCCGTTGATGGGAGCGATGGTGGCGGTCCACCAACAGGGCATCGTACATCGGGACATCAAGCCCGAGAACATCTTCCTGATGGACTCGAGCATGGGACATCGGATCCCGAAGCTCCTCGACTTCGGCATCGCGAAGGTCCGCCTGAACCGGACGCTCACCCAAGTGGGCAGCATGCTCGGCACGGTCGACTACATGGCCCCGGAGCAAATCGAGGGGCGCAAAGACGTGGACCGTCGCGCCGACGTGTGGGCTGTCGGGGTTCTGGCCTACGAGCTTCTCACGGGGACGTGTCCGTTCACGGCGCCCTCGCCGGCGGTCGTATTGACGCGGATTATCGCGCACCATCCTCCCTCCGTGCACGAGCTCGTCCCGGAGATCCCCCCGGCCTTGTCGATCGTGGTCGAGCGAGCGCTGCGCAAGGACAGGCAGGAGCGCCACGAGTCGATCCAGCAGATGCTGGAAGAGATCATTCGCTGGAGCGTGTCGTCCCCGAACGAGTCGGACCGGGCGATTCCAGCGCGCCACCGCACGTCGCTGCCCGCTCTGCTGGAGCAGAAGGTGCGGACGGGCTTTTCGAGTGTTGCGCCAGCGTCGATACGAGCCAGCCTCATGTCGGCGCATCGCTCGGGTCAGTTTCGCATGCCGGAGGGACTCCGCGAGCTCGCCGCCTTCATGGACGGCACTCGTGCGGTTCGTTCGGAGGAGGATGAACCCTCCCACGAGGAGGTCGTTTGCGACGTGGACTACGACGTGCGCTCGGCCGTGCAAGAGCCGGTGTCCGCCTCGGCGACCGTTCCGTGTCCTGCAGGAGATCTCGAGGACGGTTCGAGCACCGTACCTCCGGACGAGCTGACCGAAGTTCACGAGGACTGGGAGGTGGACGAGCTGGTGGCCGAGGCCTATTCCTGCCTTCGCAAGAACGCCTTCTCCGAGGCGTACGAGATCGCGGAGCGCGCGATCTCTCGGCTTCGCTCGGGAACCGACTGGCCGGAGCCGAGTGATTCTTCGTCGTCCGAGGGGGACCGCCTCGCGCGGTTGCTCCTTCTTCAGGGGGAAGCGGCGTACTGGCGCGGGCTGTACGACGTGCACGAAGCATGCTTGATCGAAGCGATGACGTCGACGGTGCGGTTCGGCCGCGACTGGTTCAAGTGCCTTGCCGAGCTTGCGGAGTCCGCGAGCAGGATGGGGCCGCTCGAGCGTCTGACCTACCTGGCCCAGGAGGTTTCGGAGGCGTCCGTTACGGAGGCTTCGGCGCCGGAGTACGTGATCGCGTCGTGCCGCTTGGGGATTGCGCTGCAACGTGCGGGATGGCCGGAGCACGTCGAGGCCGTGCTGGGGCGACTGTCCCCGGAGATGTGGAACCTTGCGGAGCGCAGCCCGACGTTGCGAGCGTGGTTGTGCTTGTTTCGGTCCGAGCTTGCGCGTCACGCGGGGGACCACGCGCACAGCCTCGAGCTCACGAGCGAGGCGGTGGCGGCGTTCCACGAGGCGGGCGACGTGCGACGGGCCTGCGTGTATCGTGAGGGCATTGCACAGGCCCAGATCCGGTTGGGGGGTTACGAATCGGCAAGGGCTTTGCTCGAGACCTCCCTGGACGAGGCATCGGCGATGAACCTGGCGGACGCGGCCACCATCCGGCTGCGTTTGGGAACCACGCTGGCGCGGCTGGGCGAGGCGGCAGAGGGCAAGGATTGCATCACGCGCACGCTCCGGGTCTACATCCGCCGTGGGGACTGGGCGGGGGAGTGTGCCGCCCGCGTGTACCTTGCCGAGATCCTATGGCTGCAAGGTGATCATGGGGGGGCGGAGCGCGAAGCTCAGGCCGCTGTCGAGCGGGCCCACACCTCCCCCGTCCTGCACGCGGAAGCCCTCGGGATGCTCGCCATGACCCAGCTCGACCGCCCGATGGAGTCGTTCATGGCCGCATCGCAGGCGATGGAGCTGCTGCAGTTCGTCGGTGGTGCGGATGGGGAAGCGCGGATTCGGCTCGCGTACGCCCTTGCGCTCAGCGCGCTGGGGCACCGCGACGCCGCTTCGACGGCCTGTGCCGACGGGCGCGATCGGATCCTCGAGCGAGCCTCCCGGATCAGCGACGAGAGTTGGCGTCGCAGCTTCCTCGAACGGGTTCCCGAGCACGCTCGGACCTTGGATCTCGCGGGGGCTTGTTCGTAGGGGAGTTCAAGCCCAGAACGCTTCGCCGCGAATCCGGGCCGCCCCATTTCCCCGTCATTTGGAGTTACGGAACGAGGGTTACTGGGCCCACTTCGACGCCATCCAGCACAAGCGTGGCGCGTACGCCCTGCTCCCACTCCGCCGTTGGAACCTGGATGAGAGCTGAGCCACCCGAGTCGAACTTCCCCGTGTACGCGTGCTCGCCCATCACCAAGGTCGCCGTGTGACCGTCCACCGGGGTTCGCTCGCACGGCACCAGCCGATTCGTGGAGGTTTCCTCTGTCGCCTTCGCGTCCAGCGTATGGCTATCGTAGTCACCCAGGTCGACGATCGTGGCGATACCGCCGGCCAAGAAGAGCGGGAGCCCGACAATGAAAGCGCCGCCCGTCTTACCGCTCTCCGAATGGCATTGCGGAGGTGAACTCGCCGTGCACCCCTCTTCTCCGAAGGTGGGCTTGCCGTCCGAAAAGGCGTATCCCAGCAGCAACGCCCCTACCGCGGCCGAGCTGACCTCGAGGGCAAAGACTGCGGTGTCGGGATGGCGCCGCACCTCCTCACGCACAACGAGGTGATCGGTCTGAACGATGTGGCAACCCGGCCTCCAATCCACACGCACGTTCGGCCCTTCCCTGCGAGCACGAAACCAACCCACGCCGGCAAGGCCGTCGTGCGACTCCTCAACACGCTCTACGTCGCGCGACAGAACGGTCGAGGAGCGCTGTTCGACGACGGGCGCGCAACTCGACCATAGTGCAGAAGCAACAAGAACAGAGACGATTCGGGGAGAGGTGCCATCCATGAGCAAGCTACTTCAAGGTGCGATGACGGATTGGGGCTCCCCAAGCGTTTCGATCTGACTCAGATCGTAGCGCACAATTGCGGTGGCGGTTCGGTTTTCATGCTTGTAGTGCTTCTCAGGAAAGTAGGCGTGCTGGCCGTCGACGGTGAAGGTTCCCGGGACATAGTCGACCACGCTGGAACGCCGCCTGATACGCCAGACCCGGAAGTCTGACAGGCGGATCAAGCCGAAGAAGACGCCATCGGCTACCCCTCCGTCGAACGCCGCCCAGTCCCCAAACGCCTGCATCGTCCCGACGTGAAACGGAACGACGATCGGTCCGGAGTGAACAGCGCTGTCGATGCTCTGCGAGTCAGTGTACCAGAACCGGGTGCCGACGGTTTTTCCCTCGCCATCCACAACCCGAGATGTTCCGACGATCCTATCCTGAGTGACTGAGAGAGGCCCCGTGCTGTCCGGCAGCCCAGCAATCCAGTTGCGGGCCCCAAGCCCGTCATTGCGCCAGCCCCTAAGGCCGGATCCCCACCGCCAGACGACAATGTCCCTTCGGCCCGAGCCGAACGTGCCGAACATCTCATCCTCCACCGGTAGGATCGTCTTCCCATCGTAGAAGATGGCTGAGAGCACCGGCAGGGCAAGCAGTCCTGCGTCTTCCGTTGGCATGAACTGCGATAGGATCGTGTCAGAGAACGGTGCCGACGTCGTCGTTGTCCTGGACTTCGGCTCAAGCCGCACGAGGACGCGCTTGCGCTCGCCCGCTGACATCACATGCGCACTCGTAATCCTCGGATCTTCATACATGTGCGCGTGCCCATAGCAGCCGACACCTTCAATTCGCGCCTTGTTGGCACCCAGAACCTCCAACGTGGTGAGGTCCAGCCACCGTACCACTTCAAAGGTGGGGGGCGGCCCCTCAAACTCGTAGTCCGTGTCTGATAATTCGGCGAGCGGAAAGGCCTCCTGATCCCTGGACGCCATACCGACGGAAATCTGATCCACGCGCCGCGTTGGTCTGACGTCCTCTCCCATCCGTAGCTGAGCGCAGCCCTCCCCGCACGGCTCCCACAAAGCCGTAAATGGGAAGAGATGATTGGACGCGGCCACGGCGATCTCCGGACAGACAGGGGTCACACCCGACGGCAAGTTCAGGGGGGACCAGACCGCAGGGTCATTGACCCAAGCGAGAAACGGCTCTGACCCGCTATCGACGACATGATCGACCGGCGCGTCTTGCGAAGCGCCGGCTTTTCCCGCTCCCGCTTCGACGACGACGTCGACTCGAGCGTCCGTCGAGCCCGTTCCTCCTGCTCTGGCGTCGACGCCAGATGGCGAAGCCCCAGACTCCTGTTTGCAGTGACAAACCGCGAAGAGCAAAGTAGGAATCGCCAGAGCGTATCTCGGCGGGATCAGAGATCCGCGCACGGCAGTCCTCCCGTGTAGTGCGTCACAATCTCGTACTCCAGCTTCTTGCCCTTGCTCTTGACGATCGGAAGGACGAGGTCGTGTTTCCCGAGCACAGGTCCGACGGGAACCATTCCAGCACCATGTCGCTTGCCCTTGAATGTCAAAGTCTGGCCGTCGCTGGCGAACCGATAGACGAAGTGCTCCTTCCAAGAGCTCACGGTCAGCGCCAAGTCACCGTTCTCCAACAGGGTGAGGTAGAGCCCCGGATTCTTCCCCGTATAGACCCACGACTTCAGCGGAACCATCGCGTCATTCCTGAGATCGTGAGCAGACAGGGTCACCCATGGGCGCTGCCCCGGGTTCGACGGAACATCCGAAAAGCTCAGCACGTAGACGATCTCCTGTGCAGGGTCGTAGGTCATGTCAATGACTCCACCCATCCCTGTCCCCATAGCTTTGTGTGTCGCCAATTCCCAACCGTAACCGCTGAGGCGCGCGCGCCAAATGGACGTGTTGGGCACGCCATTCTCGAGCAGTCCTCCGGCAAGGAAGACCACGTCTTCCGACGCGGAAAACGCAGCATGCACACGGGAGGCGCGATAGGTGGATCCAACGGATCTGACATTTGCCACGGTCTCCGTACGGTCCACCACGCGTCCAGTGACCGAATAACCTACTTCCGAAGCGATCACGACGGCCGGAACCGATGTCAGTGCTCCGGCGAAGTCAGCTTCCAGTAGGATGGCCTGCCGCTGGTCGCCCAGTTCGTTGAGAACGGTACGGCTCTCGATAGGGGCAACCCACAAGCGGGATTTGTCCTGGAACAGCTCGACAAGCCCTTCGGACACAACGGAGGTGATGTCCACGGCGCCGTCTCCCTCCCATGCCACGACAAAGTCGCCATCGGACCAGGCGAGAAGCGGCATATCCGTGCGGGGGAATACGACCAATTGATCAGCCATTTTTCTCGGATCAACGAGCCAGAACCCGCAGTCTTTGCACCATGCCAAGTCTTTCCAGTCGTCCGACGGGTCGTCGTATGGGAGCGGTGCTACAACCTTTGACGGAACAAACCCTGCGTTCACGTTCGCAAAGGTATGACGAAGGTTGGAGTTCTGCTCTCTAGCCGTTTGGGGGAATGTCGCGGGGGGTATGGACGCTTCCGCTGCAACTGCTGCGTACAGACTTCCCGAAACCGAAAGAGGGCCCTGAATCACGCCGTTGTCGTAGTCCTCCCGCCAAGCCCACGTCCAGGTTCGAACTTCTCCCCAGCGTCCCGCTTCATAGGTCGCGGATGCGCCTGACGCTGAGACGGGGTTCGCGTGCGAGTCCGTCACGGACATGGGTTTCCACCACTGTGCGCCCAGTGGATCCCCGCCATAGCAGGGCCCACCCGGAAGGACACAATCCTCTTTCAGCACGGGAACGCCGTTTTGGAAGCACGGACAGGCTCGGAACGATTCTGTGCCCGTGTATGTACCGGCCGCTGATCCAGGCGCGGGTGAGTTTTCCGAAACACGACCAACCCACGTTGTCGTGGTGAACTCTTGCATGCTCAGCGCGGGGGGGAAACCGAGAGACGCCGACGGGATGAGCCCCGTGACGTTCGGAAAGGGCGCCGGGTCGCAGGGGTTTCCTTTCTGGGCTGCGAGCGCCAATTCCTCCGCGAGTTTGTTGTCGTTGTCATTTCCCAACGCCTTGAAGTTTGGACAGAGATCCACAAGGTCCGCGATCGAGTCGAGGTCGCTATCCTCATGACGCGTACACACGGAGTTGGGGCCGTCGATTACGCACTCCTGATCGACCGCTGGAGGACAATCACTGAGCCCGTTTGGGCAGGCGGAAAGTGCCGGATCTTGGCCGTCGACGATGTCACAACCGTTGGGAATGCCGTCACCGTCCGTGTCCGGTCCCCCCCATTTCAGGTCTGGGCACGGGTCGCAAATCGTCCCATACCCGTCTCCGTCGCCGTCGATTTGCTCTGGGTTCGTACACGACGCCGGATCAAGACTACACGCGGTATGCCTCGTCGGGCTGCAGTTGTCGCACTTGTCGCCGACATTGTCGCCGTCGAGGTCTGTTTGATCCGGATTGGAGCAATTGGCGATATTGTTGCCACATGCCGACGGCGGGCAGTTGTCTACAGCGTCGATAACGCCATCATTGTCTGCGTCGGTTGCCGCCTCCGGAACGTTTGATGCTATGAACGCGTCGTTGGAATCGTAGTAGGTGGAGCTCCACAGCAATCGATAGTCTGTGTATTCGAGGCAGTTGACGAACCAACCCGACGTAACTCCCATTACCATTGGCACGCCGTCGAAGTCCGCGAAGAGAGGACCACCAGAATCTCCCTTGGAGAATACGGTGTCCGCTTCACTTACCTTCATCGAATACAACCGGTAGGTCCAACAAGCGCCCTCAGCGACTGGCTTGTCACAGGGATCGTCAACAAGCCTCAGTTCTGTAAGGTTCAATGAACCGTGGCGCCGCAGACCATCGTTCTGGCAGGGCGGGAATTCAACTTTGCCATAGGTTGGGAAGCACCCGGTGCGGGTGTGTCCACAAGCGAAGTGGTTCGTCGCGCCGAAGCCGGCGATCTGGAGATTGGACATGGTGCCGGCCCACGAGGCGGCGTAGGCGTCACCCATGAAGACGCGGGCGGGAACCGCCTGGGATGGCGAGACAGGATCCTGGAGCGTTAGAATGGCCAGGTCGACATCAGCGTCGCTCTTGGTCCACGGGCACGAAAACTTGGGATGCACAACATACGTCAGTACGTCGAAAGTCCAAGTGGTGGAGCTGTTCGGATATGGCAGCTCGAATGTCGTCGGAACCTCGGAGTCGCAGAAACAGTGGGCTGCAGTCAGGACATGGTCTGCGGAGATCAACGTTCCGCTGCAACTCCCGGCAGGCTGACCATTGACTGCCATGTTGACTTTCCCCACGGCGTAGACCAAGGACGACTGATTCGGCGTGTCTGTGGAAGTAGCGCCATACAGCTGGGAACTCGTTTGTCCAAGGTCGACCTCCGCGGGAGTGCCAGACACTTCGGAAGCGCCGCATCCACATAGTACACTCACGGCCACGACGGCGAACCTATACGGGGGTCTGGCCCGGGCGCATTCCGAGGATCGCGCCGTGGTGAACATCCAATGCCCGTTTGCTTGGATCTACGTTCCATTGATTATGCACCCCTCCCATCCATAGTGATCCGAAGAGCCGTTGGTTCAATCGGTCCGAGCAGAAGCGACAACAACGCTGAATCGCGTAGCTAATCACCCTCATCTTTGCGCACTCTCGAGCGCGCCTTACCATGAGAGCACGGTGGCCGCCCGGTATCAATACGTTTTTGTGATTGTCCGGCGGCTGGGAAATTCGAACACCTCTCGCAAGTCAAGAGGAACCTCGACAACTTGACTTGGGTCGCCAGCGTGGTCGGGGAAGGACGACGGAACCAGCAGCCATGGGTAGTTATCGGCCGGCCTCTCTCCGGAGCGCCACCCCTTTGCGACCTTCCTGCGCTCGCTCAACTTGGGCCAATGCGGCCGCCAGCAGGGTGAACCGCCACAGGACACGGGGTCACCCGGGACGGACCTTCTCGCACCGCCACACGACACTGGGGTGTCCGGGAGCGACCTGCTTGCACCGTCACACGACTTCGCCCCACGCGCCGGCGATCCCCCCGGGCGTCCATCGACCGCTGAGAAATACTCTCCTGACGCGGGCGGACCACTTGTTGGCCGAGCAAAACGCTCACCCCATTCTTCCGGATGAAGCCACGAGCGTTCGCAACGCCTGCCCATGTCTCGTGAACGCTTCGGTCGATCGTTTCCATTTGCCGCCCGGTCGCATTCAGCATACAGGTCCCTACCATGGCTAATGTACGCACACTTCAAGAACTGGCAACGCTCCTCCCTCCCCCGGACCCTTCCCGTCGCGAGGCGCTCTTCGCAGCCGTTTCCGAGGCGGACCTCGTAGGCATGGGAATCCGGACCGCGAGCGACCGCATCCTCTTCGACGCCCCTGCCTTCTTCGATGCGACCTACACGATCCACGGTAGCCTGAACCCCGAGAAGCGAAGCTTGCTCACTGGGTTCTCCATTTCCCTCCTTGGAATCGCTGTCGATGAGGCGATCAAGCTCCAAGCCCTTCACGAAGCCCAGCGCGAGACGGCGCGCACCGGCGGCGCTGACAAGGCCCAAGCCGTCACCACTCTCGCCACCCGGCGACGCGACGCCCTCACCTTGCGGAACAACGCTATTCGCGCCATCCGTCCCTACTTGCCCACGGAAGAGCTTCGCGCTCGGCTCAACGCCCTGCGCGGAACCGCCGATACCCCGCAGAAGCTCGCCGACGGCCTGCGCGGTGTGGCGGAGACTCTGGATGAGGTGCGTGCGCACTCGTCGGCCGCCGTCGTGGCGCTCCTCGACGAGGTCGGTCTCGGCCAATCCTACGCGAAGAACCTGCGGGACACGGCCGCGCGCCTGCTCGAGGCGGACTTGGCCGCCGCGGGCGCGCCTCCACACCGCATGGTGTCCCAGCGCGAACTCGACACGCAGGACGGGCGCGTCCTCCATGTGATGGGCATCATCTACCGCGCGTTCCAGGCCGGGCACGACAGCGACGAGACCATTCTCGTGCCCCCACTCACCCGGCTAGCTCGCTTGTTCAAGGGCCACCGCCCCCAACCTGAGCCCACGCCACCCGTCGTTGGGCCGGTCACTGACTGACGAGGTGGCGTTGCCCGGGCTTGGACCGGCCGTCGAATCGGCGTGGCGGTGACCCAGCGTGCGGAGAGGAAAGGGGTGGCGAGCCGAATCCGCGCGTTCCCATCCAACACGAGGTAAATATTGACGGTGCGCTGGCCTCGCCGTTATGCGAGACCCTCTATGTCGTGTCCAAGACCCCCAGGCCCCCTCCCGCGACGTGCCGATCCCAGGACCTCGCCCTGGCCACAACGGGCCGGGGCACCTACCCTCCCTCTCACCGATTGTGACGAGAGCTCGCTCGAGGCGGCGGTAGGGCTCACCGAGAGATGAAGGATTCTTGCGAGACCCCTGCGCACGACGTGAAGGGTGCCGAGGACTTCGGCGCCACGTGGGCGACGGCTGTGGAGGACGTTGGGGCGCGCGGATCGCATGGGAATCCGCCGCATGCACCGCTGGCACAAGTGGTGCTGGTGACGGGCAAGGGCGGGGTGGGCAAGACCACGGTGGCGGTGGGACTTGCCGCCTCCGCAGCGGACAGTGCCCAAGGGGCGGTCGTCGTCGAGTTCGGGGACGGTGAGGCGGGCCAACGATTGCTACGGCGACACCGCGATGCGCGCATCAAGCATGTGGCAATCGCACCTCAGGACGCGGTCGCTCGTTGTGCGGTGCCGCTCTTCGGTTCGGCGCTGCTGGCCAAGGCGGTGTTGGGTAACTTCGCCTTCAAGCGCTTCTTGCGAGCCACGCCCGCGATCCGCGAGCTCGCGATGCTCGAATGCGTGCGCATGGTGGCCGCGGAGCACCCCGGTGCACGCGTGGTGGTCGATATGCCCGCTACCGGCCACGGCATTGCCTGGCTTCGCGTGGCCGAGCAGCTTCGTACCTTCGCGTCGTCCGGGCCGCTGCACGACCTCGCCGACCGTGTGTGCAGGGAGCTTCTCGCCCCCGAGCACTCGTCGATCGTCGTGGTCACGCTTCCCGAGCGTCTCGTCCTGCAAGAGACCCTCGAGCTGTGTGACGCGATGGACAGGCAGGTGGGGGTGTTCCCGTCCCGGCTGGTGGTGAATCGCTTTCCTCGCGCGCTTCCGGCGCGAGCGCTCGACGACGCGCGAATGCTTGCCGCGAGCGGGGCTGTCCCGGGTGCGTGGCCATTGCTCGCCGTCCTCGAGGCACGGAGCGCGGCGTTGGCGGAGGCTGGCGCTTCGCTCCGCGACGTGCTTCAAGGCGCGCGGATCCCCCCGGTGGTCCTGCCGGCTGCCCCGTCTGATCCGACCCCATCGGACATTGCGCGATGGTTGCACGCCGAGGGGGCGGCGTGAGCGCCGATCACGAAAGAGACGAGCCCGGGACGCGGCGGCGCGTGGAAGTGTTCGTCTGTGCCGGTGGCGGTGGCGTCGGAAAGACCACGGCTTCCGCTGCCCTTGCCCTCGCGCTCGCCTGGCAGGGGAAGAACACGCTCGTGGTGACCGTCGACCCGGCGCGTCGTCTTGCCGACGCCATGGAAACCCCCATCGGGTCGTCGCCCAAGCGCGTCCCCCTCCCCGCCGAAGTGAAGGGTGCGCTGTACGCCCTGATGCCCGACCCGCGCGAGGCCATGCGGACGTTCGTCGAGCACTTGTTCAAGGATGAGCCTGCAGCCATGAATCGGCTCTTCGAGAACCGCATCTACGCTGCGATGGCCGATGCAGCCGCCGGTGTCCACGAGTTGGTGAGCGTGATGCTGGTGGTTCGTGCGGTGGAGGAGCTCACCCTCGACTGCGTGGTGGTCGACACGGCGCCTTCCCGCTACGCCCTCGACCTGGTGCTGTATCCGGGCCGGCTTGCGTCGCTGCTCGAAGGAAAGGCGGTCGCGTGGTTCGGCAGCCTTGCCCAGCGGGCGACGGAAGAGAACGACGACGCGGGTGATGCGCGAGGGGCCGGGGGGGTGGGAAGCGGCGTGTTGACCTGGGGGCGCAAGCGGGTCGAGAGCGCGATGGGGCGTGTGCTCAGCGCGCGGGCCATTTCCGACGTGGCGAATCTGTTCCTCGAGTTGGCTCGTGTGAGGGAGCGATTCGCGCGCCTCGCGAGGGAGGCAGAGGATTTGTTGCTCGGCGAGACGACGAAGTTCGTGCTGGTGGCAGCACCGACGGGGGCGGCGGCTGCCGACCTGGAGTATCTGGCGCGCAAGCTCAGGAAGCTCAAGCGCGGGGCAACCGCGGTGATTCTCAATCGCGCGGACGTGGCGGCTCCCCCGTGGGTGGACGAGGTGGGCAGCCATGCGTCGGCAACGCCCGCTCTTCGCGACGCGATTCGGCAGATCGAGGAAGAGCGCTCGGCCCGCACGCGTGCGGCGGACGCGATGGCCGCCGAGATCCGACGAAAATTGCCGCTCGTGCGCCAGCTACGGCTCCCCACGGTCGCCGCCGAGCACCCTGCAGCCATCGTGAGTGCGCTCGCAGAGCACCTCACCGAATTCGGGAAGTGAACCATGCCTACGATCGCCTCGTCCATCTCCGAGGAGGAGAGAATCTCTCGCCTTCGCGCCCTGGTCGGCACGTCGAACGCCCAAGTCAAGCCATTCACGGACGCGATCCGCGAGGTCGTGTTCCGCAGCTACGACGCGTACGTGCTGCCGATCGTGCGCACGACGTGGCCTGAGGTGTTGGAGGAGCCTTTCGGCAAGAAGCTGCGCTTCCTCGCGTGCAACCTGTACGCGTCGGCGCCGTACACGGTCCTGTTCTGTGCGCGCCGCAAGCCGCCGACGATCGCGATCGCGGCGCGGGCGGGGGATCTTCTTCGCTTGCCTTCCGGGGCGCTGAGTCGTGCGGGCGGTCTCGCGGTGGGGCTGCTCGGGCGCTTTTCTCTCGCGGAGGAACACCGTCGCATCATTCTCATCTCGGCCTTCATTGCCGCCATCGACCACGCGTTCGACCATTGCATGGAGGGCGTAGCGCCCGAGGAGCGAGAGCGTCGCATCAAGGGCCTGCTTGCCGGCACCTGGGACCCGTCGGAGGAACCGGATCGTGCGAAGCGCGCTCCGCTCGCCCTCACGCGGGGGCTCCAGCTCGCCATGGCGGAGGGCATCGAGGGACAGGACCGCGTGGTTTTCGAGGCGGCGCTGGCGCGTGTGATCGAGTGGGTGGAGTCGGAGGTGAAGGGAATGACGGGCGTGCCCGACCCGCGAGGGCTTGGGCACCGGCTTGCGGGCGTGGAGGGGACCATCGACGGGCTGATCTTTCCGGTCCACCGCTATGCGGGGGAGCAGGCCCGGCAGTGGATGTACGCGGTCTCGATGTACACCCAGATGATCGACGACTGGATCGACTACGAGGGCGATGCCCGGGATGTGCGCATGACTCCGGTGATTGCTGGCACGTGGACGTTCGAGACCATCGAGGAGAAGTGGGGGGAGACGGTGGCGGGTATCGAGGCGCTTGCGCGAGACGGTGGCGCGAAGGGGGACCGGTACGTGGGGTTCGTGCGGGACGCGTACGTGTCGATGATGAACGAGGTGATGGAGGCGATGATCGTGGGGCTTGCGGCGTAGGCAAGTCCCTGTCGATGGTGTTCGAGCGGGTGGACGAGGATACGATCAAGGTGACCTTGGGCTCTGGCGGGCGGTCGTTTTCGTTCCACGTCAACAAGCTGGGCGTCGCCACGGGCGCGTGACAGGTCCCCGGACCTCTCGATGTTGCTTGCACGCCGGTCGATTCGATGCACTCTTGGGGGCATGTGCCTCATCTGCATTGACCTGGATCGGAACTTCCTGAAACCTGCTGAGGCGCGCCGAGCGCTGCGCGAGATGCGTTCCGAGCTCACACCGGAACACGTCGCGGAAGTCGAGGCGAAGGTGCTGCAGGCCGAGCGCGATGCCGCGCCACGGGAAGTCCCGGATCCGGACTGAGGGTAGCCCCCGGCGCTTGTCACGGGTGCGCACACCCCGCTAGGATGCCATTTGGCATACCGTGCGAGCGCATGGGGTGGGAAGGCAGCACCATGACGGAACAGGCGATAGCCGAGGAAACGCTTCGGCAGGAACTGGATCGTTTGCGTCGTGAGATCGCCGTCCGCGACCAGGACATCGCAGCCCTTCGGGAGAGCCGTGACAAGCTCGCTCAGGTCATCGACACGACCCACACCGGGTACGTCATCCTCGACCGAACCGGCGCCGTGCAGGATGCCAATCCCGAGTACGTCCGGCTGACGGGGCATCGGCACCTCGAACAAATCCTCGGGCGCCACGTCATCGAGTGGACGGCTGAGCACGACCGGGAGCGCAACGCGATCGAGGTGGGCAAGTGCCTGGCGCAGGGGTTCGTGCGCAACCTCGTCGTCGACTACGTGGACGTCCGGGGACAGGTCACCCCCGTCGAGCTCAACGCCTCGCTGCTCCGCTCGTCGCGCGAGCCCACCATCGTGACGATCTGCCGCGACGTGTCCGAGCGACGGCGCGCCGAGGCGTCTCTCGAGCGTTCGGAACGACAGTATCGGAGCACGATCGACTCGATGTCCGAGCTCATCCACGTGGTGGACTCGGAGCTTCGCCTCGTGCTGATGAATCGCGTGGGGTTGTCTTGGTTGCGAGACCTTGGGCTTGCCTACGATCCCGACGGGCGGACGTTGTTCGAGGTGTTTCCCTTCCTGCCGGATCGCGTGAGGGAGGAGTACGAGCGCGTGTTTCGGGAGGCGCAGCCGTTGATCACCGAGGAGCGCACGGAGGTTGGCTCGCGCAGCATGGTCACCGAGACGCGCAAGATCCCGGTGGTCGACGGCGGGTCGGTGGTTCGCATCGTCACCTTGGTACGTGACATCACGGCGGTGGAGGAGGCCCAGGAGCGGCTTCGCCAGGCGGAGAAGATGGAAGCGCTTGGACAGCTCGCCGGGGGAATTGCCCACGACTTCAACAACCACTTGACCGCGATCCTGGGCTGCGCCGACATGCTCCGCCATCGATTGCAGGACCCTGCGCTCCGCGAGATGGCGGACGTGATTGCGAACGCCGCGGGGCGCTCCTCCGAGCTCACCCACCAGTTGCTGACTTTCGCGCGAAAGTCACCGTTGGGCCGCACCGAGGTCGACGTCCACGAGCTCATCCTCGAGGTGACGTCGATCCTGAAGCGGCTTGTGGACGGGCGGATCGCGATCCAGCTCCGGCTCGACGCGCCAGCGTGCCGCGTTGCGGGCGATGCAGCGCAGCTACACAACGCATTGCTCAACCTTGCGATCAACGCTCGTGACGCCATGCCTGACGGTGGATTGCTCACGTTCGTCACCGAGCTTTGCTCTGCGCTGGCGAGTGAGGAGGGCAGCGGCGGGCGATGGTTGAGGATTCGCGTGGAGGACACCGGGGTGGGGATGGGCGAGGAGACTCGGAAGAGGCTATTCGAGCCGTTCTTCACGACCAAGCCTTCGGGTCAGGGCACGGGGATGGGCCTCGCCGCGGTGTATGGCACCGTGGCCCGCCACCGGGGGATCGTGCAGGTCTCGAGCACCCCGGGCGCGGGCAGTGCGTTTGTCGTTGCGCTTCCGCTGCTGGAGCCTGACGACCTCAGCCGATCGCAAGAAGCTTCGAGGGAGTAAAGGTCGCCGGTGTCGCGGGGGGTTGGTCGATCCAGATCAACCCTGGGAGGCGTCCGTGTCGGACTCGGAGGGCTCGGCTTCCGCGTCCTTTCGTCCGGCGCGGGTCTTGGCCGCTTCCTCGAAAGCTTCGGGCGGTGCCACGATGCCGGGGGGGGCGGTCCGGGGTGCGATCGGAATGTTGAGCTTGCCGCCCTGGGACGCGGCCACCAGCGCGAGCGCCTTGTTGAAGAAGTTCTTGAGGAAGGGCACGTCGCTGGGGGGAGACGTGATCAGGCCTGCGCGCTTCGCGGCCTCGGCGGTGGCGAGCACGTCGAGCGCTCGGTCTCGACCGGCGCGTGCATACACGGAGATGGCGGCATCGCGCATGCGCTCGGCCAGACGATCCCGCACGTCGGGAGTGAAGAAGCGATCCGTGGCCGCCGTGATCTCCTCGCCGAACACGGCCGTGATCTTGTCTTGCTCCTTCTCGGGATCGGGTCCGATCTTCTCGCCGATCTTCTGGAGAAGCTCATTGACGAACTGCACTTCCGGCAGCCAGCCGCGGAACTCCGGGTCGTTGTGCAGGGCGCCGGAGCCAGCCATGCGAGCCGAGATCTGGTCGTCGTCCACCTTCAATTCCTCGCACTCGATCGGGTGGGTGGGCTGGCTCTCGGGCACGGGTCGCAGTAAATTGGCGGAGGTGTCGAAGCCCAGGGGCATGATCAGGCCCGAGGCGGCGTTGCGCCTTTTCGCCTGGTCGATGTGCCAGCGTGCCCACTCGACCGGGACGGGGACGGGGCCGTAGCCGCGCGTGGCCTCGATGTTCTTGAAGGCGGAGCGGATGCCGCTGCGGGTGGCCTCCCCGACTTGCACGTCGATGACGCCGGCGCTTTCATGCAGCTGCACGTCGACGATGTCGTAGTTATGTCCGGCCGCGCGGGCGCCGATGGTGAAGACGCTGACGCCGCTCTGGTCGGGGGCGAGGAACCAGGCTTCGAGGTTGGCTCCCTCGGGGGCGGGCTCGGCCTTCTTGCTCTTGTCAGGCAGGGGGACGCCGCGGCTCTTGAGGACGTTGAGGCCGCGTCGTGCTGCCTTGCGGGCGAGGGCGGGGGCATCGTCTGCCCAGGCCACAGCGTGCACGGCGAGGGCGTTGGACTCGCGCACCCAGGCGTCCACGAGGGCGGGCGCCTTGTCACCGACCTCTTCGAGCAGCTCCAAGGCGTTGACGCCGGTTGCGGCGAGCAGCTTGGGCTCGAACGTTTCGGCGATCACGACGTCCTTCTTCTTGTTGTTCTTTACCATGAGGGATCAGGCTCCAAGATACGCGGTGGCTTCGATCTCGACGCGGACGCCACGGGGCAGTTTGCTGACTTCCACGCACGCCCGGGCAGGGGGGTCGCCGGGGAAGAACCCGGCGTAGGTTTCGTTGACGACACCAAAATCCCCTAGATCGACGAGGAAAATGGTGGTTTTGACGATGCGGTCCATGCCCGCGCCGGCCGCTTCGAGCACGGCGCGCAGGTTTTTCATCGAGCACTCCGTCTGTGCGCGCACGTCGCCTTCGACGATGTTGCCGGTGGCGGGGTCGAGCGGGATCTGGCCGCTGCAGAACACGAAGTCACCGGCGCGAACGGCCTGGGAGTAAGGGCCGATGGCGGCGGGGGCGTGCGGGGTGCTGATGATGGCTTTGGTCATTTCGACACAACCTTTTCGCTGGAGTCGGGACCGACCTGGTGTCGACCGTCGATAGCACGACCGAGGGTGATCTGGTCAGCGAACTCGAGATCTCCCCCGTGGGGGACGCCGCTGGCGAGCCGGGAAACGCGGACGCCGAGGTCTTCGATCTCCTGGGCCAGGAAAAGGGCGGTGGCTTCCCCGTCGACCGTGGGGGGGGTGGCGAGGAGCACCTCGCGCACGTGGTCCTCGTGAATGCGTGCGCGCAGCTGGCCGAGGGGCATATCCGAGGGGTGGACCCCCTCGAGGGGGGACATCAGCTTGCCGAGTACGAGATAGCGGCCGCGCATGGCGCCGCTTCGCTCGATGGCGAGCAAGTCCTGCACACGAGCCACGACGCACAGCAAGGTGGGGTCGCGCTTGTTGTCGCGGCAAATCGCGCACAGGGAAGGGCCGTCGGGGTTGCGTTGGGCGACGTGTCCGCAGCGTTCGCAGGGGGCGACGTGGTCGTGGAGGGAGACGAGCTCGTGTCCGAGGTCGCGAGCGATGTCCGGGTCCGCGAGCAGCAGGAACATGGCGAAGCGCAGGGCTGTTTTTTCACCGACGCCGGGGAGGCGGGAGAAGCGCTGGGACAGGCGGAAGAGCTCTTCGGGAAGCACGATGGGTCAGCTGTTGATGCCGGGGATGCGTAGACCGCCGGTTGCCTTGGTGATCTCTGAATCCACGGTTTGGTCAGCTTCGTCGAGGGCCTTGTTGGCGGCGGTGACGACGAGGTCGAGGGTCATCTCGAGGCCCTCTTCCTGCAGGAGCGACGGGTCGACGTGGATCTGGCGCAGGTGTCCGGCGCAGGTGACCGTCACGCGGACCTTGCTTCCCGCGAGCTCGGCGGAGACCTCACGGTCGCGCAACTGCTCGCGCACCTGGTCCACCTTCTTCTGCATGGTTGTGGCATGGCGAACGAGGTCGCCTACAGGGGGAACGGCCCGCTTGGGTTTCGGCATGGCTGGCGAGGTATGCACGATGGGGAGAGCGCGATCAACTGGGAACGAAACAGAATCACATTGATCCGTGGGGAAAACTGAACAGGATCACACGGAGCCGTGGCCGAACTGGTGAATGCGGGACCGGGTACAGGGAATGGGGAAGTGCTTCGGTTTTCACTTCCCGGGTCCCCATGCCCGGTTCACCAGTTCTGGCTGGCGCTCCGTCAACGAGATCCTGTTTCGGGCTCACTCACCGGTCTTGACGTGCTGGATGCGCGCGCCGAGGGCTTCCACGGCGGCCCGAACGAGCTTGTTCTGCTCTAGTGCGGCACGCGCCTTTTGCTCTCGCTCCACCCGGTCCGCCTCGTTCTTGTCATAGAGCGTGCGACCGCTGGTCTTGGCGCCATCCAGCAGAGAGAACGAGACCTCCGTCGAGGCGTGGAAGTGGTCGCGCACCACGCGTGTGAGCAAGTCGAGGGCCCGGTCGTCGCGGGCCCGCTCGGCATAGAACGATCCCTCCTCGATGGCGAGGCGCAGGGCGTGAGGGGAGACCTCCAAGGCGACGGCGTGCTCGAGGACCGAGGCGAGCCCGGCGTTGCGTTCCCGGACGGCGTCGAGGATCGCGCGCCATGTGACGTCGGCGCCCGGGTCGGGTTCGGTGGGGGCAGGGTCCGTGGCTCGGACGGGGCGCTCGCTTACCGCGGGTGGCGCGGGCAACGGTTTGACGAACGGCTGGGTGGGGGCCTCGCTTTCGATCGGGGCAGAGTCGGGGATGACGTCCGGGGACTGCAAGGGCGGAACGGGCTGCACGGCGGGATGAAGGTCGGGCGCGGGATGCCTGGCCGTAACGGGCTCCGCGAGCGCCGTTGCCACCGCCCGAGACCCCGCCGAACGGCTTTCCATGGGCTCCACGGCGTGGAGGGTGGAGGACACCACGCTCGGTTCGGAGCGTGATGCGCGCGGTCCGGTCGCCCGCGGTGGCGCCGCCCCCCGACCCACGAGCCGACGCTCGATGCCGTCGAGGCGCGAGATGAGGTCATCCACGGGCAGCAGGGGAGGACGCAAGGCGAGGCGCAGCAGGAGCATCTCGAGCGCAGATCGCTGCTGGGGTGCGTGAACGACCTGGTCGAAACCTTTGGAAAATCCCAGGTGAAGGCGCATCAAGTCTTCCACAGTGGTCTTTCCCACCAACGCCCGCACGCTCGTGAGCTCCTCGCCCGTCAGCTCAGTCAACGACGCGGGGTCCTTGCACACCTTCACCACGACGAGGTCACGCAGCACCTCGAGGGTGTCGCGCGCGACCTGCACGAGGTCGAACCCCTGGTCCGCGAGCTGCGCCACGAGGGTCAACGCCCGCACGCCGTCGCCGTCGACCAGGGCGCCGGCCAGCTCGATGAGCACACTGCGGCCGGCGATGCCGAGAACCCGTGCGATCTCCTCGCCCAGGAGCTTGTCCCCGCCCCACGCGATCGCCTGGTCTAGCAAGCTCATGGCGTCGCGCATGCTGCCCGCTGCCTCGCGCGCCATCAGCCCGAGTGCTGCCTCGTCCGCCTGGATGTTTTCCTGATCCAGCACAAACCGGATCCGCTTCGCGATGGCTGCCGCAGAGATCAGCTTGAAGTCGTACCGCTGGCACCGGCTAAGGATCGTTACCGGGACCTTGTGCACCTCCGTGGTCGCGAAGATGAACTTCACGTGGGGGGGAGGCTCCTCCAACGTCTTCAAGAACGCGTTCCATGCACTTTGCGAGAGCATGTGGACTTCGTCGACGATCACCACCTTGAAGCGATCGCGCGAGGGACGATACGGCAAGCTCTCTTGCAGCTTGCGCACTTCGTCGACGCCGTTGTAGCTCGCACCGTCGATCTCCTGGACGTCGATGTCGTTGCTGGCGGCGATCTCGGTGCAGGCGGAGCACTTCAGGCACGGGGTTGGGGTGGGTCCCGTCTCGCAGTTCAGGGACTTGGCGAGGATGCGTGCGCTGGTGGTCTTTCCCACCCCACGGACGCCGGTGAAGAGAAACGCGTGTGCGATGCGCCCACTGACGATGGCGTTCGACAAGGTGCGGGAGACGTGCTCCTGCCCCACGAGATCGTCGAAGGTCATCGGGCGCCACTTGCGGGCCAGTACCAGGTAGCTCATCGGATCCCCGTCCTAGCGTAGCCCGAGCCCGGGTGCGAGCGGCAACCGCGGACGAGCCAGCTCAGTCCTTCAGCTCGTCGTACACAGGCCGCTCGTCCGAGTGGCTCAGAGGCGGAAGCGTGTCGAGCGCTCGTCGGGGGTCCGGCGGCGGCGAACTCTCCGTCCCGATGGGCAAGAACACGCTGACGGTGGTCCCTTCCCCAGACCGGCTCTCGAACCACATCTCGCCCCCGTGGGCTTCCACGATCCGGTTCACGATCGCCAAGCCCAACCCGGTGCCCGCCGGCCGCGTGGTGAAGAACGGGTCCTTCGCACGGTTGCGCACCTGCGTGTCCATCCCTTCGCCGTCATCGGACACCGTCACCACGAACCCTTCCCCCGTCTCCCGCGACGCCTGCTTGACCGCGATCGTCACACTCCCCGTGCCCCCGGTCGCCTGAACCGCGTTCTCCACCAGGTTGTCGAACACCTGCCGCAAGAGGTTCGCGTCACCCCAAATCTGGCCGCGAACGCTGCTCTCGTCGTACACGACCCGGGCGTCATGGTGCACGCTCATCAGCGTCGCGCGCTGGCTCACGTCATGGAGCAGCACGCGCTGACGCTGGAGGTTGATGGGTCGCGCGTAGCTGAGCAGATCGGACACCAAGCGATTGAGCCGAATGGTCTCCTCGTCCAGGATGGCAAGCAGGACATCGTGATCATGACGCGAGAGCCCTTCGCGCCGCAAGCTGGCGACGGCGTTCGCGATGACCGCGAGGGGGTTGCGGACCTCGTGTGCGATGACCGCAGCCATCTCGCCGATGGCCGCGAGCTGTTCCTTGCGGCCGAGCTCGCTTTGCAGCTCCCGCAGCACCCGTCGCGCCTCCCGCAGCTGCCTTCCGCGCTCGTTCAGGTTCTTTGCCTGGCGGGTGTACTCTTGCCGCACCAGGTTGTAGCGACGCAGAAAGACGATCGCCACGACGGTGCTGAACAGGGCGAGGCCGAGGGGCTGCAGCGAAAGGCCGCGGATCGCATTCATCCCCACGAAGATGTCGTTCGCGGCGGCGAGGGTGAACAGGCCCGCCCCGATGAACATCGCGAGGCCTTCGCGTCGGCCCTTGAGGTACGCCCGCCCGAAGACCACGCAGGCCACGAGATGAAAGACCGGGATCGCGGCGAGGTAGACATGCGCTATCCACGTGTGCGGAGCGCGCGTCTGCGTGACGTCGAGGCCCAGGATGACCAGGCGTGACATCTGGGCTTGGTCGAGGAGCACGCCGTCTCCACGCAGGACCATGACGCCGAACACGGCTGCCAGCCCGTAAGCGATCAGCGCCCACGCGATCTGGCGTTGTACGCCGTAGTAGCGAAGGGCGAAGTGCACGTGCAGGGCGGCAGCGATGACGGATGCGGCCACGG
The DNA here is from genome assembly GCA_964488865.1 of uncultured Polyangiaceae bacterium. Classification (GTDB taxonomy): domain Bacteria; phylum Myxococcota_A; class Polyangia; order Polyangiales; family Polyangiaceae; genus MWCO01. Next base: position 134,848 of record CAZAWR010000013.1, read on the forward strand.
CGAGGGTGGTCCCGGCCACCCAATTTCCCAGGTCGGCCTGCCCCGCGTGCAGATACCCGATCCCCGTCCCCACCGATTGCACCGCCACCACCCAAGACAGCAAGCCGAAGAGCAGGTAGTCCGCGTTGCGACGCCCCGATGCATGCGCTGCCAAGGACACACCACCCACCACGCACAGCCAGCACGCCAGGGTGAAGTACGCGCCCGCTAGCAACGGGGAATGCACGGAGTAGGTTCCTGTCAGCGATCCGAAGGCGCAGTGGAGGACGCGGCTGCAGCCGGCAAGGTTTCGTCCCCCACGTCTGCGTTGACGGTAATGATTCGAACAACCCGACCCCACGGACCATCCACGAGGCGTCCGCGGGAGTCGTGAAGCTGCATATCGAGCGTGTAGTCTCCGCTAGCCAGGTTTTCAAGCAAGTACGTCGGGCCCGGTGCCACGACCCAGCGGCGAGGGGCGCCTGCATCTCGGCGGATTTGCACCACGACGTAATGGTCGACCTGAGCACCGCCCGTCGGGAGCCACTCGACCGCGATGTTTCGCGCTTGCGACGGGCCAGAGTAGGTCCCGTGCGGCAACAAGGCGACGATGCCGTTCGGTACGCTCTTGGCCTCGTGCCCGACCGAAAAGAAGGTCACATCACAGGCGGGAATTCCGTCCTGGGAACGAGCGACGAGCCCTTCGCGCGTCAGGCAGAGCACGAGCCGGTGGTTTCCGGGCCCGAGCACGCGGTCCGGCGACAGGAGTGTGTCGATGGGGCGGTCGCTCTCCCCGGGCAGCATCGAGACGAAGGGGCCGTCGTCCACCATGACAAGGAGCCGGTCAGGAAGGGAAGGCGCGGCAGGGGTCCAGCGAACGATCAGGTCCTTGGGATGGGTGGAGCCCGACGTGGGTTGCACCCATCGAGGTGCAGAAGCCACGCGAGGCAAGCGGGCCGGGTCCAAGACGGGAAGCTGGGGGTCGTCCGTCGCGGTGACCGGCACCGCAACGGCAGAACGGCTTGCGGGGCGCTCGAGCGTGGCAGGGTGGCACGCCACCAGAAGCGACGACACCACCCAGGCCGCGCGTGCTCTCACGCCGCCACGCGATAGAAGCACGACCCGCCCGAGCACATCGCCGTCGGCGCGTTTTTCAGCTTACGGTCCAGGGCCTCGAGCGCGTCCGCATCGACGAACATCCCAACCCCCCAGCCGGGCTCGCCGGTCTCCTCGTCGTCGTGGGCCATGGCTTCCGCGGCCATGACCTTGCGAAAGGGCTCACTCGGTCCGAAGCTCACCACGCTGACGCTTCCCACGCGATCGGGCATGCGCGCCTCGGGCTTGCGTGCGACCCAGCGACCCCCGTGGGCGACGACCGAGAACGTCTCCCAGTCTCCCTCGCGCAGGTAGCTGCGGAGTTTCCGCACCCACGCCAGCAGGTCGGTGGTCTGGTCGCCGTCCCCCACCTCGACGTAGAGGGCGGTCCCGAACTCGATCGCGCGAACGCCCGTGCCGAGCGGTTCTCGCTCGAGGAAGTCGGACACGGCGGAGCGAAACACCATGATGCGCGGTGGAAACTTGTCGGCGGACTGGGCGTATTCGACGTCTTCCGCGTCGAACCAGCTCACCCAGATGCCGTAGGCGTTCTCGTCCGTGAGCAAAGGCTCGTCCGTGTCGGCATCCTTGCTGTCGTGGGGGTCGGGCTCATGCTCGAGGGCTGGCTGTTCGGGATCCATGGTGGGCGAATGAATTCCAGCATTGGGCGTCCAATGCAAGTCCGTTGTGGGGCGCACGGTCTCAGGAGGCGCGGAGGCTGGGACTGGCGGGCAGCTTGATCGGCAGCTGGCCGGCGGCACCGCCCAGGGCATCGCGGACGGCCTGAATGTCATCCCAGACGTCGGTTGCTGGCACGCCCGCTTCCAGCGCGGCCAACAGGCAGCCCCGAGCCGCGACGAAGCGTCGTCGGAGTCGGAAGGATTTTGCGAGCAGGGGTTGGACCCGACGCGGGTCCGCGCCGAGGGCCAGCGCGCGGCGGAGCAACCCGATGGATTCTCCCGGGCGCCCGTCCGTGAGCAGCGCCTCGCCAAAGCGCGTGAAGATCTCTGCGGAGGCCGGGCCGTCCTGCCCGTACTGAACGCCCAACCGATAGATCTCCTCGGCTCGATCGACCTCCCCGAGGTGAACGCACGCGGTGCCAAGCAGCCCCAGACCCTTCGCGATCAGGGCGCTGGTCTCCGGTGCGATCATCTGCCCCTCGGGCGTTCGCAAGAAGATCGCCAGCGGCGCGGGCCACGTACCCAACAGCTTCGCTACCCGCTTCCAATCGCGCTCCAGCGACGCCTTCTCCGCCTCCGCCACGTTCGCCAGGTCGATGGTCGAGCGCTGTCCCGACGTGGCCCGCTCCAGCTCGTCCCGCACGTGAGCTCGAAGGCGCTGCTGAAACAACAACAGGTCGAACGTGCTCTCCCGGCCGTCCACCAGCACCCGCAGCGTGCTGCGATCCTCTTCCACCACCAACGTCTGCAAGCTGTACCCGTACAGCGGCGCGAGCAGCAGATACCGAACGCCGATGTGCAGCTGGAGCGCCTCCACGTCCGTGTCGCGCGACGGCGGAGGAGCCGGTGGCCCTTCGATCAGCAAGGCGGCTACCAGTCGTCGACGGAAGTCGGGCAGGGGCAGCCTCTGCGCGTCCGCATCCGCTTCGTCCCCTTCGCCTCCGACCACGAAGTCCACCAGCGTGTCGTCTGGATTCCTCCGGTCCACGGTAAGGGCGGTGATGCGAGCGCCCGTGATCATCGAGAAGGCGAAGAAGCGGTCGCCCACGATGTCACAAAGGGCACGGAAGCTACCGATACCCTGTCCAATCCGCTCGAACCATCCGTCGGTTCGAACCGCGTCCAGGGGAAACTCTCGGAACTGCGACATGGGTGTGATGCTCAGAGGGCCCCAGGATTGCACGCATGGGGCTGCTTGTCACGCCGTGCGACGCGGTGGGGTGCATTGCGCAAGTCCGGGTTCTGATCCCCTGCCCCTACCCCTGCCCTTTC
>CAZAWR010000014.1:0-137587 GCA_964488865.1 uncultured Polyangiaceae bacterium
GAAAGCCCCCTTAGAAAGACCTAGACCCAAAGCAGCGCGGAGCGCTTGATTTGGGTCTAGAAGCTGCCCGAGCCTCCCGCCTGGCAGTTCTCGCACCCCGGACCGTTCGGGTTCTGGGCACAGGCCAGTGGGCAGTACTGCACACGGTTGAAGACCTTCGGGCCGCCACTGCCATCGTCGATCTCGTCGCACTCGACGCTCAACCCGACCACGGTCATTTCTCCGTATCCCCCGGAGGAGGCGAACTGTTGCGCACACTGGATCTGCGCAGGCGATGTGGCGAGCCACGAGGGCAGGTCGGGGAAGGCTTGCTCGACGTTGGCGGTGGGGTAGTCGGCCTCGGTGCAGACGGACGCGAGCACGCAGTCCGAGGGCTGGGGCGTCTGGGCGTTGCCGGCCTTGAGCGTGTAGCAAAGCTTGAAGTGACCGGAGCAGTCGACGCGCAGGGTGTTAGGCGACCACGGCTGACTCGGCTGAACGATCGTGTTTCCGCTCAGGGGCGGGCAAGCGGCCTGGGAGCCGTTCCAGGTGGTGGACACCGCGCCGGCCGAGCCGGGACCTCCACCCATGTCGACGAAGCACGGAACGAGGTTCGAGATCTTCCACTGCCCCGCGGAGAAGCACAAACAAGCGGCGGCCCCCTCCGTACCCGTCGGGAGTTGGTACCCCTCGCAAGGCCCCCACGCCCGCTCGTTCTCCCCCTTCTGGGTGCACGTCGTGGTCCCATCGTGGCAGACACCACGATTGCGGTTCTTGCGGTACCCGGGCCAGCACGAGGCCTTCTCGCCCGACACCTTGCAGGGACACCCTTCGCGATTTTTGTCGTCAGGGCATTCCGGCGTACCACCGGGGACCGGATAGTCCAGGCCGCCATCGAGGCATTGTTCCGGCGGGGGGTCATCGGCCCAGTACGCATCGGGGTCGAACTGGGGTCCGTCACCCCCGGTGTGCACGTCAGCGAAGACCGCGTCGCTCGTAAACTGGTCGACGACCGAACCGTCCGCGCCGCTACCACCTCCCGAACCGCCGCCGGCCGCACTTCCTCCTGCCCCCGGCGAGCTCGAGTCGGAGTCGGACGAACAGGCCGCAACGGCCAGGAACCCCGAGGAGAGAAGGACAACCGCACCCACCCAGTGAGCCGTTCTCATGAGGCATGAGCGTACCTGCCCGGATCCTAGGGTCAAGTGTCGACGCAGGGTTCTTTGTCCGGGGTCCTTTCCGTGGCATGCACGGAGCATGGTCGCTCGTCGCCGCGTCGCGCTCTGGATGCTGGCTGCCGTCGCAGTCGGCGTTCCCCTCGCCGCGAGCGGACAGGAGGCCTCCCCCAGGGGCGAAGTCGTCCCGCCCCGCGAAGCCACGCCCCCTGCCCTGCCCGACGGCGTGCAGCCCGGTCGGGAGGTCCGCGTCCCCGTGCCCGGCGACCGATGGGCCATCGCGGTGCACGCTCCCGCGGGCAACCGGGAGGCCATCCTCTACCTGCACGGCGTTTGCGGCGACGTGTTCGCTATCCGTACATGGTCAGAAGCGGCGAGCCGACACGGGACCCTGATCGCCATGCTGGGGGACGACCCGTGTGACGGGCGCCAGGGGCGGTTCCGCTGGTACAACGACCTCGGACGTCTGGACGCCAGGATCGGTCGAACGCTCGAGGCCGTGGCGGAAGCTCGCGGAGGGCAACTCGAGACGGAACAAGTCACGATCGTGGGCTACTCCCAAGGTGCAGACCGCGCGGAGCGCCTCGCCTCACGGTTCCCGTCGCGGTACCCGAGGGTGCTTCTGGGGAGCCCGCCGGACGCGCCCAAGCCCGAGAGCTTCACGCAAGGGCAAGCGATCGCGATCGTGGCGGGTGCGAAGGAAGACAACGCACGACGGCGAGACGGGGCTCGAGAGTTGGAACAAGCAGGCTTGCCATCGCTCTTCGTCACGCTGCCCGACGCCTACCACGGTCAGTTTGGGCCTGAAGGGGACCGCGTGATGGGAGAGGCGCTGACTTGGCTCCTCGGCCGGCGGTAGCGTGGATCGCCTTGAGCGAGGATGGACGACCGCGTATCCTCTTCGCATGCTTGCGCATCCGCGCCCAGAAAATGCAGCGCCGCGCTTCTGGCCCGCTTTGCTGTTCGGGATCCTGGGGACGGTGGTTGGCATCGTGGGTTGTGGAGGCGACGAGGGATCCCCTTACGCGCTGCCGCCTGAGGCTGGCCCTGTCGAGAGCGGACCGGATGCTCCGACGGACTCTTCGGAAGCAGGGCCGGATGCCCAAACGGATGCGGCGGAGGCCGGGCCAGGGGAGTGCGTACCGAAGACCTGCGCGGACTTGGAAGCCAACTGCGGCTCTGGCCCCGACGGCTGCGGCGGCAAGGTCGAATGCGGCGAGTGCCCGGAGGGCCAGGCGTGCGGTGGCGGCGGGACGAACGTCTGCGGCACGGACGAGTGCACGCCGAAGAGTTGCGTTCAAGTCGACGCACAATGCGGATGGGCTTCCGACGGTTGCTCCGTGGCGATGGATTGCGGCGGTTGCGTGCCTCCCGAAGTGTGTGGGAAAGGCGAAGATCCGAACACCTGCGGATGCTCGCCCAAGACTTGCGCTCAACTGGGTGTGAATTGCGGCACCTTGCCGGACGGCTGTCATGGCACCTTGGACTGCGGCTCCTGCAGCGGAGGTCAGGTTTGCGGTGGCGGCGGACCGAACCTCTGCGGTTCGAGCGAATGCGTGGCCAAGTCGTGTTCCCAGCTCGGGGCTTCGTGCGGCTACACTTCGGATGGGTGCAGCCAGGCCTCGTACTGCGGCGATTGTGTCGAACCCAACACGTGCGGGGGCGGCGGCATCATGAACCAGTGCGGTTGCGTCGCCAAGTCGTGTTCCCAGCTTGGTGCTTCCTGTGGGACCGTCTACAACGGGTGCGGGGAAGTGAATTGCGGGACCTGCACGCCCCCGGACACATGCGGTGGAGCCGGCGTGGACAACCAGTGCGGGTGCACCTGTTCCTTGCCCCATGCCACCGCTGACTGCCTCGCTGGCGTCTGCACCGTCAAACAATGCGACCCGGGATGGGGGGACTGCAACGGCGACCCGACCGACGGTTGCGAAGTCGATCTCGACACCGACCCCGAGCACTGCGGCGGCTGTGGAAGCGGCTGCTCCGTGCCCAATGGAACCGCGGGGTGCTCCGAGGGCACCTGCGGAATTGCTTCCTGCAAAGCGGGGTGGGCGGATTGCGACGGGGCGTTGAACAACGGTTGCGAAACCAATACCGCCACCGATACGGCCCACTGCGGCGGGTGCGGAAAGAAGTGCTCCACTCCCCCCAACACCACGGACGTCGGCTGCGCGGCAAGCAACTGCACGGTCTCCACCTGCTCCAGCACCTACTACGATCAGAACGCCAGCTTCAGCGACGGGTGCGAGTGCAAGAGCGATGGGGTTACCGCCACGTGCGATTCGGCCCAGGTGCTGCCGAACTACACGACGGATGTCGTGGTGAGACCGTCGGCGACCACCTTCTACAACATCGTTCCGACGGGCGACCGGGATTGGTTCACGGGAACGTTCACGACGTACGCGAATTGCACGTCGCGGCCGAGGATCGAGCTGGTGGATTCGAGCGGGTTGCTGAGGATGAAGGTGTACAACGCCAGCTCGTGCTCGTCGACGACGGGGTATGCGTGCAGCTCGTCGGAAGGCGGCGACGCGACGAAGGGCATTCGCACGTGGGACTTCGGCCACTCGACCACGTGTGCGAACAACGCCAGCATCGATCCGACCCCGGCTACGGGCACCTACTTCAAGCAGTCGACGAGCTTTCGCATCGAGGTTTACTCCACGGGTTCGAGCACGACCTGCCTGCCCTACCAGCTTCGGTTCAGCCGGTACTAGACTAGACCCGTCGTACAGTTGCGCGGATGGGAGATGGCCATGGACAAACCCTCGCATTGCACACACGGATTCCGGCTTCTTGCCGTTCTCGCCGTCTTGGTTTCGCTTGTAGTGGGCGGCCCCGCCGGCGCGCAGGCTCCTCCCGCCGCCCCACCCGGTAGCGGCGCCGGGTTCACGCCACCCGATGACTCGTGGGCTGCCCAGCTCGAGCACTTGGTGCGATGGGCCAACCAGAAGAAGACCGCGAGTGACTGCCAGAAGAATTGCTTCGTCCTGCAGCGCCTGCGCCTCACCGGCGACCTCGCGGCCGGACCGATCTCGTTCGAGCTCGAGGGCGGCGTGCTGGCAGAAGGCGCCTATCCCGTTCCGCTCTTCGGCCCAGCCTCGCGCGTGATGCTCGATGACGTCAAAGAGAATGGCAAGCCCGCTTCGATCGGCTTCGAAAACGACACCTACTTCCTGCACACTGCTTCGCGTCACTTCGTGTTGCGCGGCACCTTCGAGCTGCGCGGGGACCAGGCGCTCGCCATCCCCGGCCCGCTCAATGCGCTGCAATCCGACATCACCGGCGCCCGCGTCGTCGAGGGCTCGCGGCTGTCAGGCCTCGCCGCCACGACCATCCACTTCGACAAGAGCAGCGGTGAAACGCCCGCCCTGGAACCCACCGTGTTCCAGCTCTCCAGAGCCATCCGCGTGAGCCGAGAGGTCCAGTTCACCTACGCGCTCACCGTCCGCTCGGGCACCGAGCTCGGCGTCGTCAAGCTGCCCCTCCGATTCGGCGAACGCGTGCTCGAAGTCACCGGCGCCACAGGCTGGCGCGTCGAGGGCGAGGAGCTTCTGATTCCCACCTCCGGACGATCCGTCGAGCTCAAGATCACGGGCAACCTGCCCAAGGTGGGGACGCATTCCCCCGATACGCGCTCGGGCTACGAGTGGTGGCTCTTCGAGTCCGACCCCGAGCACCGCCTGTCAGTCTCGGGTGATGGCAAGCAGGTCGACGCCGCGCAGTCGCCGATCCCGCGCACGCAGCCGTCCGCGCGTTTGTATCTGCTCCAGCGGGGCGCGAAGATCGAGGTCAGCGTGCAGACCCTCGCGAGCACCGAAGTGCTCGCCGCGATCGTGCGGCAACAGAGCCGCACCGCCGTGCTCACGCGCAAAGGGGACCTGGTCTTCGACGACGCGGTCTCCTACGAGAACAATGGGATCGATTACTTGCTCTACTCGCCGGGGGGGCGCCCCATCTACCTGGCGACCGACGGCACCGCGGAGCGAATCATGCACCGCGAAGACAAGCCCTCGGAGGTGATGGTGCCGCTTCGCACGGGAAGCCACTCCGCGAGAGTGCAGTCGCTCGCGAGCTTCCCTGTCTCGGCGTTGGGCGGGCGCGTGGCGATTCCCATGCCGAGCCACCCCCTGACGGCGAGCCGTGCCTCCGTGACGGTGGGGTTGCCACCGGGCTATGTGGCCGTCGCGGCGCTCGGTGGCGACGAGCTTCGCCTCGTCGTGGGATGGGGGGACGCTGTGGCGATCGTGCTCGCCTTCGCGGCCGCTTGGCTGGCCTTTCGCACCACGAGGCGGCGCATCGGCGGTGCCGTCGTTCTCCTTGGCATCTGGTTCGCCTCGCCGCCAGTGTTCGCGATCGCCCTTTGCTTCCTCGCGTTTGGGGGGCTCATCTGGCTGCTCTCCCGCCTGCTGCGCGGGGCCAAGCTCGTGTCCGCCGTGGCCGCCATCGTCATCGTCGGGATCCTCGTCACCCTCGTCGCGTCGTTGAGCCTGCTCGTCGGCCGCAGCGCCGACTACGCTAGCGCGCCGGCGGTGTCCACACCCGCGCGTCAATTGCCCAGCAAGGGTCCTTCGTCGGCGGCCGCCGACACAGCCACTGACGATGGGCGCACTGGCAATTGGATGGCGCAGAACGCGGAGGGCGGCGTGCTCGAAGGCGTGGCCCCCGTGGCCCTGCCCCTTCCTTCCTATGCCAGCAGCATCCACCTCAACCGTGAGCTCGTCACCAAGGACCGCCCCTTCAGCCCTGTCGTCTACTACGTGACCGAATGGGTCCTGGCGCCGCTCGGGGTGCTCTGGTTGGTGGTCTTCGGGTGGCTCGTCGGGGAGCACCGCGAGTCGTTGCGCAGCGCGCGCCAATGGCTGCGAAGCAAGCTCGCGAAGCGCCCCGGTACCGAGCCGCCCGCACCTGCTCCGGCACCTCCTTCGGCACCCGACGCGCGGGCTACGCCTTCCGACGGGGATTGAGCCCCGGTCGACGTCTTTCCTACCTTTCAACCAGCTTACAACGACTCAGCTGAACGATCGGTCGGCCGCCAGCCTGCTGCACGCCCGCGATTCGGCACTCGGCAGACACCCGCTCTCCCACGTCGACTTCCGCCACGGAATCCAGCTCCGAAGGCTCGAAGTAGCAGACGACACGTCGCGCAGGATCGAACTCCAGCACCGCCAGCACGTCCGTCGTATGCTTCACCTCGCCCGCGATGACAGGGCCGAAGTCCATCACGTCGACCCGGGCGCGATCCCGCGAGGCGAGGTTCTTGGCTCCGACGTGCCCCTGGACGACGACCCCCTTTCCGTCATATTCGTGGAAGAAGCGCACCGGGTCGGCGTCGAGGCGGGCGAGCACATCATTGGCGTGCATCCGCGGGACGGCCGGCGCGCACGTTGCGAAGGAGGCGAAAAGCAGCAGCGCGGACACGCGTAGCAGCGTGATGATCGCTGGTGTGGTCAAAGGAACTCGGGGATTCGCCATGTCGAGCCAGAGGAAATTCGAACGCCTCTCGCAAGTCAAGACGAACCTCCGCGGACTGTCGGCCAGGGGGAAACGCGAGCCGGGCGTCAAGGAGCACGCTGGCGCAACAGGAAGAACAGGCTCACCGCGAACACGGCCATCCCGACGATGCCGACCACGATGCCCGCGATCGTGAAGTTCATCGCTTCCGAGATGGCCTCGGCGAGGAGGCGAGCCTTCTCCGAAGGGTCCGCGGTTGCGACCGCGGCAAAGGCCCGTTGCACGAAGAACACCGTCACGAGCACACCGAGGGTCGGGGCGCCGACGAGGGTGGCAGCGCCTCCGATGATGCCTGCGAGCAGGCGGTTGGAGGGGCGACGCGCGGGGTTCATGGAGAGGATGATGAGCGAAAAGCGGGGGGTACGCGAGAAACCGACAACGACTCAGGTTGCATCGACCGGCGGCGGTTCGTGCTAGACCCGATCCCGCCATGCGGACCCATCTCTTCCTGCTGCTCGTGTGCCTCGCCGCTTGCCTGAGGGCCACGCCCGCTCGAGCGCAGCCACGGAACGCCACGTCGGCGGCCGCGTCCACCCGTGTGCTCCCTGCCCAGGATGCCGGCCCCCCCGCGGCGAGCACGCCAGCCGAGGTGCGCCCTGCCACCCCGGCGGCCTTGCCCGAGGATTCCGCCCCAGCGGCTTCGGCTCGGCCCACCCCTCCCACCGCCCCTGCCACGCGCGACTACGGGCTCAACACAGGGCTTGGTCCCGCCCCCCCGACCGTCGTGCGCGACACACCGCGCGCCGCCCTGCAAGGCTTCCTTGACGCCTCCCGTCGCCGCGACTTCGAGACCGCCGCCCACTACATGCACCTGTGGGGCATCGCCCCCGCCCGCCAAAAAACCGAAGGCCCCGAGCTTGCCCAGAAGCTCGCCGATGCCATGGAACGCGCCGTATGGGTCGACGTCGATCAGGTTCCCGACACGGCCACGGGCTCCACCGTGGAAGGGGCCAAGGCCCTGGACGACGTGCGGATCGCGTCGGTGGAAGCGGATCGCGGGTCGCACACGATCCGGCTGGCCCGCATGCGAGACCCCTTTTCCAGCAACATGGTGTGGGTGTTTTCGGCAAGCACGGTGCGGAGCATCGACGCCCTCGACGCCGCCTACGGCTTGCCGGACTACGCACAAAAGCTCCCCGCCTGGATGCGCGATCACAAAGTCCTGGGGCTCCTCGGCTTCCAGTGGCTCGGTCTGTTGGCGCTCGCGCTCGCCGGGTGGGTCGCCGGAGCGCTGGTGGAACGCCCGGTGATTTGGGCCCTCCGACGCGTGGCCCGTCGCGCAAACGTTCAGCACGAGGACAAGGCCACCGCCCTGTCCCGCGGCCTCGTGCACTGGCTCATCGTGCTGCTGGTCGTCCTCGGCGCCTACCCCGCCCTGCGCATGTCCGCCAGCGCGTCGCTGCAGCTTGGCCGCCTCCTCACCATGGGCATCATCCTCGTCGTCATGGTCGGCGCCCTGCGGCTCGTCCGGATCTCCGTCGAGGCCTTTCAGCTACGCCACGTCCAGGACGACGATCCCACGCGCGTTCGATCGATCATGACGCGCCTCGACGCCGTGAGCAGGGTCGCTCAGGTGCTCGTGGTGATCGTGGGCGTGGCGCTGGCGCTGATGCAGTTCCCTACGGCGCGCACCGTCGGCCTCAGCCTCCTCGGCTCCGCGGGCATCGCCGGCGCCATCCTCGGCTTCGCCGCCCAGAAGACCTTCGCGAACCTGTTCGCTGGCATCCTCATCTCCTTCACACAACCCGTGCGCATCGGAGACACCGTCATCGTCGAGAAGGAGTACGGCCAGATCGAGCTGATCGGCTCCACCCACGTGGTCGTGCGCATCTGGGACAACCGTCGCCTCGTGGTCCCCGTCACCTACTTCCTCGACAACCCGTTCGAAAACTGGACCAAGACATCACCCGAGCTGTGGGGCACGGTCTTCCTGCACGCGGACTACGGGGTCGACGTGGACGCGGTGCGGGCCGAACTGGACCGGCTCCTGGAGAACGAGCCGCTGTTCGACGGGCAGGCCAAGGCGGTACTGGTCACGGACGTGACGGATCAAGCGGCGGTGCTGCGAGTGACCGTGAGCGCCAAGAACGCTGGGGATCTGTGGGACCTTCGGTGCAAGGTGCGAGAGAAGCTGCTCGGGTTCTTGCACGGGGAGCCAGGGCGGCTGCCGCGTCGCAGGGTCGAGACGCTGGACCTGGCGGGCCCCGTCAAGTAGTCCGAGGGAACAACCACCGTCGCAATCCGGCGATCTACGGCATCGGGGACGGCATTCGGGGGCGCGCGCGTGAGGAGGGGGCTCATCGAACTTGTCGTGCCGGAGCGGACGTGCATGATGGGTCGATGCGAGTCGTTGCGGTCGCTGATACCCATCTCTTCCACGACGAGCTTCGCATCCCGGATGGCGATGTTTTCATCCACGCAGGGGACCTGTGCCGCGGTGGGGGCATCGAGGAAGTGGAGGTCGCCGCGCGCTGGCTCGCGTCCCTTCCCCATCCAACGAAGGTGGTCGTCGCCGGGAACCATGACTGGGCGTTCGTGAGGAGCCCCGTCGAGGCGCAGAAGCTCCTTGGCCCGGCGGTCATCTATCTTCAAGACTCGGGCGTGCTGCTGAACGGCCTGCGTTTCTGGGGAAGCCCTTGGCAGCCAGCGTTCAACGACTGGGCATTCAACCTCGCGCGCGGTCCCATGCTGCGTGAGAAATGGTCCCTCATTCCTGAGGACACCGACGTGTTGGTGACGCACTGCCCCCCCTACGGCATTGGGGACGGCAGCGGTGATGGGGGCGGGTACGGAGGCGCAGGTCGGCTAGGCTGCGAAGACCTCCTTGCAAGGGTGCTCGACATCCGGCCGATGCTTCACCTCTTCGGCCACATTCACGACTCGGGCGGCGTCCGGCCCATGGGCGGTACGACGTTCGCGAACGTCACCACATGGGAATGTGAGCGGGGGCCGACGGTGATCGACATCGACCTCCGACTTCGACGGGTGAACCCGGTCGAGGTGCCACCGGCGAGACGTTGACCGCCACGATCCGGGCTCCGAGCGGGCAAGTGCACGATGTTGACCCCCGCATCCCGATCCTCGAACATCGGGCTAACCGCTAGTGTGCAGCGTACACTCAGGCATGAATGGGAGGTTTCACTTGAACAAGCTCGCTCGATTCGCCGTCGCCGGGTGTGTCGCGATCGCTGGCTGCTGCGTCAGCTACGAATCCGATGTCAACAAGCTCTGCAACCTGCGCGACACATGCCCCGATCCATTTGACGCCAAGGGACTTTCCCGCGTGGACCGCGACAAGCTGGTCAGTGATTGTCTCAGCACCAAGCTCTACACGGGCGAGGGGCGCGAACTGTTCGCATCCCTGATGTCCGGACAGTCCGATCGCACGCGAGCCGCGTTCCTGTCGCACGCCGCTTCGAAGGCCGAGCTCGATTCTTGCCCGTGGGCCGACGAGCTGCTCGCGAACCTCGACGTGCCGCCCGCTCCTTCTGCGTGCGCACATGTTCCCCAAGACGCCGGAGGTATCGAGCTGCTCCTGTCCGAGTACAGCTTGCACTTGGACGACCAGCTACTCTTGCACTTGCCGAGCCGGGAATCCCTCGAACAAGGGGTCGATGCTCGGTATCTCACCAAGGACGAGCTCGAAATCGCGCCGCTCTCGAATGCGCTCGCCGATGCGGTCAAGCCACTCGTTCACGCGGGAAAGCCCGTTCGTGTCTCGGTCTTCGCGTCCAAGCGGTTGCATCCCATGCCCGTGAAGCTGCGCGAACAGATCGTGCACACCATTCGCAAGGCGGGCGTGCAAGACGTGCAGCAGGTGTTTCTTGGCGCCGACAAGAAGCTGTGCAGCGCGCCGATGCAGTGAACGGCTCGCGTCGGACAAGGTCGCCAGGTCGCGCTTCAGCGAGGAAAACTTGGCGAAGAACGCGCGCTTCGTGGAGTTGATTCGGACCATCGCCGCACGAAAAGGCGCGACAAAAGCGCAGGTGGCGCTCGCCTGGGTGCTGGCCCACGCCGAGGAACTGGCGGACATTCGACGTCGCCTGCCCCAGGAGACCGCTGGCTCACGCTATTGACGGGACAACGGACAACGACGGGCTTCAGCGGTGCCCGCGGCACACACCGTCAAGTGGCCCGAGGGAACAACCACCGTCGCAATGCGGCGATCCGGCGCCGCGGCACCCCCGGCGGGGCAGCGACCGAAGGGGCGAGCACCCGTCGCACGAGCCTGCCGTAGTATCCAAGCTTCTCGGCCGTCGTCCAGTACGCCTCGGCCCCCAACGTCGTCCCCAGCTCGATGCCCTGGCGAAGCGAGAGAACCCCGCGGTTCCCCGCATAGAACGTCAAGCCCTTGCCCACTTGCGAGGGATGGTGAGCGTCGCTTCCCCCGGTGAACCCGAGCGTGCAGCCGGCCTCCCGCACCAGCTGGTGCGTGCGGATGTTGCTTCGCGTGCCAATGCCCGGCACCGCGTTGGTCACCTCGACCGCGTCGAACGGGAGCGTGAGAAACCCCTCCCCCACGCCCAGGGGCTGCCCGATCAGCACCTCGAGCAACGCCGGCACGAACGGGTGATGGGCCACCGCAAGCCCGCCCGCAGCATGAATTCGGTCGATGGTCTCTCGCATCGAGAGCCCCGACGGAAACGTCTGCATGACGAACAGCGCGCCTACGTGTCCTTGCGCCGTCGACACCTCGACCCCGGGGACCACCGCCAGGGGTAGCTTGTTGCGGTGGGCAAAGCGCCTCGCCTCCTGCGCCCCCACGATCGCGTCGTGATCCGTCACCGCCACCGCGTCGAGCTGTTGCTCGACCGCGCGCCCCAGCATGGCCGCCACCTCCCCACCGTCGGAGGCTGTCGTGTGGATGTGCACGTCCGCCACGTTCTGCAAGGTAGCGTCGCTGCCCGCGGCCAGGCCGACCTTCCTCAAGCCGGGGAGGTACTCGATCTCGTAGCGGGTCGGCGCCCAGCGCGGTTGTTGCTCGGCCAGCGCGAGGTCCTCGCACGCCGTGCGGGAGCTCTCCCCCAGCGCCTGCAGCTCTGCCAGGTATCGATCCAGGTCTTGCATGCCCTCTCGTGCAGCGTACGTTCTTGGACCGCGATGGTCCAGGAAGGCGGCCAGATGTCACACCGGATGAAGCCACTGCAGACCGCTCGTATGTGCTGTTGCCTACCCCAATTTGCACTGCTATCCCGGGGAACGTCGACCGGGCGGGGGGAGACCCTGCGCTGCGATGTCGACACGGAGGCATCCATGATGTGGCTCGAGAATCGCGTGGCCTTGGTGACAGGGGCCAGCCGGGGCATTGGTGCAGCGACCGCGGAGCTGCTCGCGGCGCATGGCGCGAAGGTCGGGGTCAACTACTTCGAGAGCGAAGCGGCGGCCCAGGCCGTGGTCGCCCAGATCGAGGCGAAGGGCGGCAAGGCCTTCGCGGTCCAAGCCGACGCGCGAAACGAGGCCCAGGTCCGTGCGATGGTCGCCTCGACCGAGGCTGCCCTGGGTCCGATCGACACGCTGGTGATCAACGCGGGATTCCGCTTCAAGATCGCTTCGTTCTTAGACTTCCGATGGGAGGAGTTCGAGGCCAAGGTGGGAGGCGAGATGCGCGCCGCGTTCTTCCCCGCCCAGGCGGTGATGCCGGGTATGGTCCAGCGCAAGGCCGGATGCATCATCGCGATCAGCAGCGGGCTCTCTCGCTACCCTGGCGATGGGTTCGTGGCGCACACGACGGCGAAGTCCGCGCTCGACGGCCTGGCGAAGGCCTTGGCTCACGAGTTCGGCCCCCACGGCATCCGCGTGAACGTGGTATCGCCAGGACTGACCATCACGGACGCGACCGCGTGGCTGCCGGAGGAGGGGAAGAAGGCCGCGGCGGCGAGGACCCCCCTGCGAAGGATCGCCATGCCGGACGACGTCGCGGGCGCCGTGCTCATGCTCGCGAGCGACGCGGCGAAGTTCGTGACTGGCGCATATCTGCCTGCGAGCGGCGGCGTGCAGATGCTGTGAGCGTCTGCTACTCCCCTTCGTCAGGGCGCTCCCAAATCAGCATTCCCCGCTCGACCGCCGACGCGAGGTGCCGGTCGCGGGGCCGTACCGCCACGGGGACGGCTGCAAGGTCCAGCATGGCCGAGTCCCCTGAAGCGACGGAATCCCCGAACACGAACCGAGGCTGCCCCCCGCACATCTTGATCGCAAGGTCCGCCTTGCCTTGTTGATACGGCACGGGCGGCACCACCCGGTCGGTCAGCACGCCGTCACGCACTTCGAGCGCGAGACCGCGCACCTCATCGGACTGGAACCCGAGGTCGGTTGCAGCGGCCTGCACGAGTTGGTGAACCCCACCGCTGATGATGCGAACCCGGTACGACCGTTCGCGTAACGCGGCCAGCAACGGACGAACGCCAGCGAACACCCTGTCTCGATACGCCTGCTCGGCCATCAACACCCGGGCTCGCGCGGCCACGGCGGAGGGTTCGAACCCGACGTACAGCCAGCTGTAGGACGGCCACAGCCGCTCCGCGATCGCGTCGTCGTCCCACCCGCGCTTCCTGCCGGTGGCAGCGATTTTCCCCGACGACCACGCCGTCTCGATCGATGCCCGCGCCTCGTACACGTCCCCCGCCTCCGGCAGGCCGAACGAAGCCAGCATGGCGTTGAGCGCGGGCAGCCCTCCCTCGGACGCCGTCCTATCGCGAACGGTGCGGTCCACGACCGTCTCGCTGAGGTCGAAGTCCCAGAGCGTCCCGTCGGCATCGAACACCGCACAAGGCACGTGGCCATCGGGCACGGGCTCGTCGCGCACCATGCCGACGAGCTGCGACGTGGTCACGACGCGCCCCGAGTGTCCGCAAGCGGACAGAAGGAAGGCGAGCCAAACCGGCGCCAAGATGGCTCGATGGCGTGTCATCTGAACAAGTAGGGACAATCGCTACTTCAGGTTGTTGATGATAGACTGGCTCGTGTCATGCATCAGCTTCGGTGCTTTCGCATCACGCCGGACTCGCATCTCGCTAGCATGCCCCGCCGACCCCCGCAATGCGCGAGAGCCGAAGCGCCGGGCTACAGCTTCTCCGAGTCGGGGTGTACCCTTCTCGCCCCGGCCCTACCACCTGTTCATGTCTCGCTACGCTCCCAACGCCCGGCCCCGACCGGGCCACGATCGGGGTGCTGTTCGGCTATCTTCCCGCTCGCAAGGCAGCGAGCCTCAACCCCATCGAGGCCCTTCGGCACGAGTAGCGTCGTAGTGCTTCGCCAGGGCGCAACCCTGACTACGGTTTGCCTCCCTTCCACTTCCGGAGTTGGGCGACCTCGTCCGAAAGCTGGCCCCACACACGCTCGGCCTTTCGCCGTTTCCGATCGTCGTGACGAAGCTCAAAGGCCTGGGCCTCGCGCTCGAGCTTGCGATAGTGAGCCAAGCGGTCGGCAGCCAGCTCTCCCGACTCCACGGCCTCCATCACCGCACAGCCCGGCTCGGTTTCGTGATGGCAGTCGCGATAGCGACAGCGACAGGCGAGTGCAGCGATGTCCCCGAAGACGTCACCCAGACCGCCCTCATCGACGAGCTGAAGCTCGCGCATGCCGGGCGTGTCGAGCATCAAGCCGCCCGCCGGCAGCAGCACGAGCTGGCGATGGGTCGTGACGTGACAGCCACGGCCATCGGTCGCACGAACCTCGCCCGTGCGCATTCGATCCTCCCCGAGCAGGGCGTTGACCAGCGTGGACTTGCCCGCCCCGGAGGAACCCACGAGGGCCACCGTGAGTCCGTCGTGGATGCACGCGCGCACCGCGTCGAGACCTTCGGATCGCAGGGCGCTCGTCACGTAGACAGGGACACCCACGCAGTGACTCTCCACCTCGGCCAGGCGACCGCCAAGGTCCTCGCAAAGGTCGGCCTTGTTGAGGATGACCGCGGGTTGTGCGCCGCTCGCCCAGATGCGGGCGAGATAGCGCTCGATCCTTTGCACGTTGAAGTCGGCGTCGAGGCCGCAGACGGCGAACACCAAGTCGACGTTGGCAGCGACCACCTGCGCGCGCGTCTCGCGTCCTGCCGCGCCTCGGGTGAAGACCGTGCGCCTCGGAAGAATGCGCTCGATGACGGTCGTGCGATGTGGGTCGGGGGCGTCCTTGACGACGGTCCAGTCACCGACGCCTGGGGGGCCGACGTCTTCGAGCTCGCGACGGAGTCGTCCAGCGAGCTGTGCGCGCCCCGAGCCTTCGGGGGACCACACTTCGTAGGCCCCGCGATGCTCGGCGGCAATCCGGGCGGGGATGAGCTCGAGCCGGTCGGATGATGGGAGCTGCTGTTCGAAAAAGGGGCCGAAGCCCAGAGCAGATAACTCGTACACGATGACTTCCTCCATGCGCGGCCAGAGGCACGCGCAACCAATCGCGTGCGCACAACGATTCTGCGCTGGCACGCGAACAGGGATCTGCGGTTGAGGGGGCGCCGTGGCGCTCAGCGCCGGCGGCGCGTCTCAGGCAAGATCCGTATGGAGCAAAGTGGAGTTCATCCAATCTCTGACGAGACACGAAGTCTCATCGACCCGGGCAACCTACCACATGTCCCGGCCCAGAAACACCCACCTTGCGCGCCCCGGACCCAGGCAAGACCATGGTGCGCAGGGGCGCCAAGTTCCCCCCCCAACGTATTGCGCCCAAGACGTCGGGATTCGCTGGGCTCGATAGCGCCACCAGCCCTCGGAGTTGTCCTCAGCCCGTCGGGTCCACGATGTGGCCTACGAACAACAACGTGTTCGTCGGACCATCGACCAGGGCGACGAAGAACGGTCTGTCCACGTCGAAGCGGACGTATTCCGGAGGCCCCACCACGATACCTCCCACGACCACCGCCGAAGCCGCCGCAGCCTCGACGCCTTTCTCGTCGATCCCCAACATCGCCTTGTGAACGACCTCGGCGAGATAGAGCGGCTCACCCACGGCGATGCCCGAGAAGTCCGCCTTCGCGAAAGGGGTAATCATCCCCAGGGTCTCAAGCTTGGTTCGTAGCGCAATGGATTCGGTTGTGAAGTGCAGCTTGGGCATGCGGAAGGTGACGGTGCGCGGCTCCATTCCGTCGACCAGGCCCTCGATACCCGCTGCGGACAGCGCTTCTTCGAAGGTGTCGAGGTCTCCGATCCGGGGCGCCACGACGAGCAACTCGACACTGCCGCCCTCGAGCGGAATGCGCACCGCTTGCCGTCCGCTTGCCTCGCTGTAGAGCCAGACTTGTTCCCGTGCGATCGCCTGGGCCGATACCGTGGATCCGTCGAGCCTTGTGAAGCTCAAATCATCCGCGGGCGAGAAGGTTTGCGTCCACGGAAGCTTGAGGTGCACGGCATTGACCAGCACGGCCCGGGTGAGGTGGTCGATCTGCGTTTTCGGAATGAGATCTTCGATTCTGCCGAGGGTTTCGCCCGCGACCCAGTCGTTGATGCGAATGCGCTCGGCGTCGGAGTCACCCTTGAAGTCGGCAAGAAACACGCCCGCGCCGTAGTTGACGGCAAGGGTGTCGAGGAACGGCTTCTCGAACGTCACGGACTGCTCGCCCCACATGGAGTTGACGATATGCGAGCGAAAACTGCCTCGGTTGGGGGCCGGTTCGTCGGGCCCCGTGTGGTCCACAGCCAGGGCGTACGCGGCATCGCCACGAGACTCCAACTCCTGGTCGAGCCAGTTGAACGCCGGGAACAAGCGCTCCGGGGGCAGCGCGTAGTGAAGGACGCCAGCCATCTCGCCAGCGGTCTGCCCCCGAGCCCCCGCGTACACCATGGAAAGGGCGAGCGTAATGCTCGTCGGCGAAAAGAACATGTTCTTGCTCGCGCCCTCATCTATCCGAATCAGGTCATACAGGTCGAAAGCAAAGTCGTTCTGGCCATCGACGAGCGCGACCTTGTCTTCGTCACTCACCTGCGGGGTCCGCTCTCGGGCCAGATTCGATCTGGCCGCGGCGGGCTGCGTCGACTCGGCGTCCGTCGAGTCCTCACCACCGCAAGCCATGAGGATGACGAGGGCCAGCGAGCAAGCGCCGAGGAGGGATGTCGTGCGCATAGGGGGCTCCTTCTGCCAGGTTCCAAATCCCGGCGCGTCGCGCGCAGTATGGCACGCATCATCGAGTGGCACCAACCCGAGCAGGCGAACCCCTGACCGCACCAACGAGGCATATCCGGTTGCCCCCGGCCGCTTCACGCCCCCAGCCCAGGCCTCCCACTCGGGAACAGCATCCCATCCCGCAGCAGCACAGCACCCGCCGTGGGATCGTCGATGATGTCCAAGTGCCCGTCGAGGTCCGCGTACGCCACATTGGGTTTCGCCAGCGCATAGTGCAGCCCCGCCGCGATCGAAATCGCCGGCTCGTCCATGCACCCCACCATCACGGGCACGTCCGCCGCCCTCGCCACCGCGTTCACCAGAAGCGCTTCCCCCAGCCCTCCCACCTTCATCAGCTTCACGTTCACCATGTCCACCAGCCCGCGCTTCGCCAGCCGGAACGCGTCCCGCAACGTCATCATGCTCTCGTCTGCCATCACCGGGATCGACACCCTGCGCGTCACCCGCCCCAGCAACTCCAACTGTCCCCCCGGCGTCGGCTGCTCAATCACCGCCACACGCGCGTCGCGCGTGAGGTCCACGAACGTCACGGTCTGGTCCGACGTGTACCCCTGGTTCGCGTCGAAACGGATCTCCATCGCGGGTCCCACCGCGGCTCGCACGGCGCGCACCCGCGAGGCGTCCGACTCGGCGTCGAGGCCACCCTTGACCTTCAGCGCGCGGAACCCCTGACGCTGGAAATCGGCCGCGGCCCGCACCGTCTCGTCCTCCGGCAAGATGCCAATCGTCACGCTCGTCTTGATGCTCTGCCGGTACCCACCGATCAGCTTGTACACGGGAAGGTCCGCCACGAGCCCCAGAATGTCGTAGAGCGCCATGTCCACGGCCGCTCGCGCCGACGGGAACGACGCCAGCGGTTTCGCGATCTGCTCCATGCGCCGCTCCATGCGCAGCGGGTCCCGGCCCCGGAGAAGCGTCACGGCGCTGTCCTTCAGCGCCACCTCCACCTCTTCCGCCGTCTCCCCCGTCACATGCGGGTCCGGCGCCGCACACCCGAGCCCGCTCTTGCCCCGGCTCGTGTGAATCCGGACGAACACCACGCCCGCCCTGTCGAACGACCCGTACGCCACGGCATAGCTCGTCCGGAGCCGGAACTCCTGCCGCCACACCTCGACATGGGTGATCTTCATCCCTCTTCGCGCGCGCTAGCGCCCGCCCCGAAGACCTCGACAGGCTCCCACGCCCTACCTCGACGCGCGACCGCCCCCTCCGCATGCTCCAGGAAAATCCGCAACAACGGCTCCCGCAAGTCGGCCGGCAAGCCATCCCACGGCGAATGCTCCGCATCGAACCGAAGCTTCATCACCTCGGGGTGCGGCCGCGCCGCCCGCGCCGCCACCGCCCCCTCGGGCAATCGCCCCTCCCGCGCAAGCTGCCACAGCACATGCTCCGCCGTCGACGCCTCCTGGTGCACGTCCCGCGAGCACAGCCCCACGAGCGCTTCCTTCACCTGCGACGGCGCGTACCCACACACCCCCGGATCCGCCCCGAAGGCCACGTGCATCCCCACCACGCGACGGCACTTCTCACACCGACCGCAGGGCAGCGCTCGCTCCCCGTCGAGGTGCGCCGCGTGACAGGACACCTGCCACCCGTGCAGGTCCGGATACCGCTCGGCCAGCATCTTCTGCACGAGAAGCTCGGACAACGAACGGAGCACGGAGAGCTGCTCGACCCCCCACCCCTTCTTGCCGTAGTAGCGCGTCAGGGCGGCATCGAACCATCGGCTCTGGTCGTACAGCCCACCGTAGTGAGACAGCCCGTGGAAGCTCTCCCGCAGGGACGTGTCGAACTCGTCCCCCACCACGAGCCGTCCGATCCCCCTCGCCCGCAGCAAGGGGAGCGCACCGAACACCAGCCCCGCCACGGTCCACAAGCGAATGGGGTACTGGTCCGCCCGCAGCGTCGCGAAGTCCTGGCGCACGAAGGGCAAGTGCCGCAGCATCCAGTTGTACAGGCGGTCAACGTTGGTCCACACGCGCTGGGTGGTGGGCACGGTCTCGCGGAACCCCCGGTGCGCGTTGAGCGCCGTGTACCAATGCCTGCCCGACTCGTTGATGTAGACCGGGTGCACCTCGTGGCCGATCTCACGAAGCAGCCCGAACGAGAGCAAGGACTCCTTGCCGCCGCTGGACAACACCGCCACGCGCCCCACGCCGTCCGCCCAGGCAGTCCCTCCCTGCCCCCTGCGCTCCAGCCCCGGGAGCACGAGCTCCCCCCCCGTGACGGATGCCGCCTGATCGATCGAAATCTCGACGTGCCCAGGAACCAAGAACGGGTTGGGCATCAGGAGCTTGTGGACGAGGATCTCCCGGTTCGTGTTCTCCAACATGTCGCGCAGGAATGCCCCGTCCGCGGCGTCCAGCGGCCCGTGGACCACGATCTGGTCACAAAATAGACCGTAGTTGAGCGCCGCCTGCGCCACCACCATCGTCCCCAGGTTGCGTGCGACCGGGTCGTCAGGGTCGAAAACGTCGCACTCGAACTTGTACGCGAGGTCGGTCTCGGCCCGATGGTCCCCCTGCCACACCACGTAGGGAGCGGAGACCTTCCGGGGCTCGAGAGAAACAGGCCCAACTTCGAGCCGATCGATGCACCGAAGCCCGTTGCCACGCGTCGCGGTCATCGCCGCCCCTGCGCTTGCACGCGCTCACGCAACGCGTCCACGATGCGCCCCACGCCGTCGCGCAGCGGGGCAGTCGTCACCAGGCCCGTCTGCTGCTCGATCCTCGCGCATGCCGCCGCAACCTCTTCGGGCCCCAGCCCCTCGCCGTTGACCGTGATGGCAACGACGGGGCGATCGGAGATCATCTCGATGGCCGCGATTTGCTTGTCGAGCGGGTGGAGCGGGAAGTCCGGGAACCCATCGTAGACCTTGCGTGCGGGAGCGTGCTGCACCACCACGACGTGAGGGCGCGTGGCGGCGAGCAGCTCGAACCCACCCGGGTAGGCGGGGTTGAGCAGGCTGCCCTGACCTTCCACGACGATGACGCGGGGCCGGGAGGCCTGCCACGCGGAGAAGACCGCGTTTTCAAGCTCACCGGCCACGAAGTCGTTGATGATGGAGTCCAGCACCACAGCATGGGAGGCGCCCTGAAGCCAGGCGGTTTGCCCCGTGCCCACGAGCTCCGCGGGCATGGCCGCGGCTCGGAACGCGTCCACGAGCATCCACGCGGTCGTGCGCTTTCCGACGGCGGAATCGGTCCCGAGGACCGCCACGCGGAAGCTCCGAACCTTGTCGATGACGCCGGAGAAGAAGTGAAGCTTGTCGCGGTCGGGCGGACGCCGAACGTCGACGATCTTCCCGCCGTGCTTCGCGGCGAGCTCCGCCAGCACCGGATTGTCCCCCAGGAAGTCGTGGAGCCCGCTGACGACGTCGAGGCCTTCGGATAGCGCGGTTTCGATGTCGTGAAGCGCGAAGGGCGGGAGGCGGCCACCGTCGGGCGCGAGCCCCATGATCAGGGTGGAAGCGGGGGTATCCGCTTGCCTTGCGGCCGCGAGCGCGTGGTCTAGGCGCGCGTGCACTGGGATGCCGGGCATCGCGCCCTCGAGAAGGTCGTGGGCGTGGCCGCCCGCGCACGTGGAGTCCACCACGCTCAGCACCTGGAACCGCTCGCTGCGACGCACCAGACCGTGGGCAGTCTTGCCGTTGGTGGTCCGGAAGGCCCCTTCGCAGTACACGATCGCGCGAGGTTTCATCCCTTCCTCCCCGTGAGCACGGCGACATACCGGTCACCGGGCAGAGCGCTCTCGCGATGCAGGGCGATGAGGGCGTGAAGCCCCGCGGTGGCGGCCGGAAGGACGTCGAGGCCCTCCGCACCCCGAAGGGACTTGGACAGCGCGCTCATCTCCTTGTCGCTGGCATCGTCCGCAACGCCATGGGTCGCACGGATCGCCTCCAACGCCGCGTCGCCATCCACCGCGTGCCAGTTGACGAGCGGCTCGTTGACCCGGCTCTCACGGATGGACCGGGGACGGAGGTCGTCACAGCGCAACAGGTTGCGACGAAACGCCTTCACGATCGGGTTCTTGTTGTGAGACGAGCCGGCGATCAGGCGAGGCATGCGGGACGTCTTTCCCCGACGGTAGAGACTCAGGAAGCCTCGGTACAAGCCGGCGAGGGTCGTGCCGTTGGACACGGAGACGGCGACGGCCGCCGGCGCATCGCGAAGCTCGTCGTAAATTTCGTAGGCGATGGAGCCGTAGGCCATGAGCTGCAACGCCGTGTTGTCGCCGCCAGGGTTGGCGTCGTAGAGTTCTTCCTTGCGCGCATGCTGGCGGGACTGCTCGACGGCGTCTTCGTAGTCCCCGACCGTGCGGATGATGATCGCGCCGGAGCGTTCGATCTCGGCGATGCGCCTCGTGCGGTAGGTGGTGGGGATGTACACGTAGCAGCGGAGGCCCGCGAGGGAGGCGGCCAGGCCAGCAGCGGCCCCGTAGTTGCCGCAGGTGGCGAGGGTGATCGCGGTGTATCCGCGACGCAGGGCGTCCATGGACTGGGCGAAAGCGATGCGGTCCTTCTGGGTGCCCGTGGGGTTACCCCCTTCGAACTTGAGGTAGATTTGCCGAAGACAGGTCGCCCGTTCGAGGTTGCGAGCACGGGACAGGGACGTGTCTCCGATCTCCGAGTCCATCAGGTCCTCGAAGGCCTCGACCCGCCTTTCGATCGGCAACGACAGGTCCGCGGCGGGCGCCGCCCGGGACTCGACGTCCGGCGCGATCGGGTTGGGTCGGCTGACCACTCCGTCCAGGAACGCCATGTCGCCCTGTCCGCCATCCTCCGAACCGACAGCATAGGACCCGAGGGAGTCGTGCCCGGAGCCGGACACGTCGGAATAGGTCATGGTTCCCGGGGAGCCTGGGGTCGGAGTGGGCGTGGGAATCGCACCACGGTCGAACGGAAGCTCGGCCGTGAACGGATGAGCGTCTGGGGGGTCGTCACTCTCTCTCGACTGTGTCATGGGCTTCTCCTCCCTCGTGGTCTGAACAAGGATAACTGCTCGTGGGGCGCCCGCCGTGGCAATCTTCTCACGTGGGTCCGCCCGTCTTGGCGCGCTTCATCTGGCGGCCTTCCGTTGCCAGCGAGTCCGCCTCCGGGTCCGGATCGGACAAGGTCCGCCAGCACCGATCGTGCTTCCGCCGCGCCCGCGGGTTCATGGGCCCGTCGCTCACGACCGGAAGCAACCTCTCCACCGTCGCAGGCTCCGCAAGAGCGATGTCGACGTCGTCCGGCTCTGAGGCCGAGAGGTCGTGTACCTCAGCCTGACCGCTCTCCACCGGCAGGACGAGCTTGCGCCCCGACTCTGGGTCGATGACGCCGAGCCTCGCCACCTGCTCCTTCAGCACGGATCGCATCAGCATCGGAAAGCGACGGGGCGGACGGTCGGGCCCGAGTTGCGTGAGCAGATCCTCCCCGTGGTAGGGAAGAAGCGACGCGTTCGGGTCGATCAAGCGCACGAGCGTGGGACCGAGGTCGATCGTGGATACATGCGTGTCGATCTTCTGGCCGTCGAGCCCCGGGAGGTGAACGACGAGCGGGACGCGAACGAGCGATTCCCACAGGAAGACGGAGTGGAGCCAGAAGCCCTGCCGTCCCATGCCCTCTCCATGGTCCGCGAGGAACACGATGACGGTGTCCTTGCGAAGGTCCATGCGCTCCAGCTCGCGAAGGAAACGTCCGAACTCCGCGTCGATGATTCCGGCCACCGCGGAGTATCGCCCCCACTCCCCGCGGAGTCGCGGGACGCCCAGGGCCCTGGCCTTGCGCCAAAGCTCCTTCTGGTCCAGCTCGCGCCAACCGTGCAGGTCGAAATGGAACTGCCAGAGGAAGAATCGCTTTCGATTCTGCGCCGCAAGCCACGCGAGGGACTCGTCGACCAAACGCTCCGACGTGAAAAGGTGCGCGCCGTAGCCCCACACCGTCTTGTCGTCGTCCGAATCGGGCACCTCGAGCACCTCGTCGAACCGGAACTGCGGCACGTGCTTCGCGAGAAAGTCCCGTGGCGACGATCCGATGGCCAGCGCCATGGGCATGCCGTGGGCGCGAGCGACATGAAGCACGTCGTTCTCGTCCTTGCGCTCCAGGTCGTACCTACCGCGCATCATCGCGGGCAGACAGCTGCGCGTATCCGATCCGGTGGAGTAGGTTCGCGTGAACTGCTGGGAGGCGCGGGTGAAGCGGGCGAGGTTGGGCATGATCCGCGGGTCGCTCGCCACGTCCGCGCGTAGGGTGTCCACGAAGAACACCACGATGTTGGGCTGCTCAGGGATCTCGGCACGCAGAGACGCTGGCGCCGCGGGCGCATCCGCAGGCCACCACGCTGCAGGACACGCGTCCACGGGCCGCGCGTCGTGGCGTATCATGGTGCGCTGCGATGCCTCCGCCTGGGGTTGACGGCGAACCGTCTCCACGGACAGCGTCGGAAGCTGGTGCGACCGGGCGAGGAGACGCCCCGCATACACGTGGTGCATGGCCGTGTGACGCAGACGGCCCGCGGCCCAAGAAGGGCCTCCCACCACGAAAAACCCAAGCGCCAGCACCGCCGCCACCGAGGCCAGCGAGAGCGCGAGCCGACGAGGAGCCGAACGCTCGATCACCTCGCCTGCAAGCACCCGGAAAGACAGCACCCAGAGCACCGCCGTGCACACCTCTGCCACCGCATGCAGAAAGGGGTAGAGCGAGACGAGCACGGTCATGTCCAGCCAGGCGCTCACACAACCGAGCAGCCCAGCCCCACCCGCAACAAGCCACCGACGACGCCGTTGCCGAACAAGGGAATCCCAGTAGGCGGGCCCAATCGCAACGAGCGCGACGGAACCGATGACGGCCGCTCCGAGCGCCACCCAATCGACCAGGTCGGTGGGCGGGACGAAGCTCGCCGTCCATACCCAGGACGCAACGGCAGCTCCCGCCATGCCGGGCGCCACGACCCCTCGGAGCCCCCCCGGAAGCTGGACCAGGCCGAGCCCAAAACCGACCATGCGGGCCATCGGCTCCAGCCGCCCCAGCAGCCAAGCGCCGAAGCCAAACGCAAGACCCAACGCGGCGTACAGCGAGAACGTGCCCACCACATGCATCCGCCAAGTCCACCCCCCCGGACTTGCTCCGACGGTTGCGAAACGCACCACACAATCCGCCAGCGCGAAGCACACCCCCGTCGCGAGCCCCGCGGCCAGCCACGCCACCCAACCGGTCGAACGCTGTCTGAAGACAAACCCCAACCATCGCCACCCGATCGGAGGCAAGTCGGGAATCGATCCAGCTCTCGTTCTCATGAAAGCACCGACATCCGCGGGATGCGTGCCGGTCGAGCGATGATAGCGCAATGGAATCTCGTTTCAATGCGGTTGGGCCCACCAGGAAACGATCCCCCCTGATCCGGAGCGAAGCGACGGGCTGAAAGAGCAAGCTCTGGAGCTTGCTGCACGAATGGCAAGGCGGCTTGCCACCCATGAGGTGGGCGGCGCGCGCGAGGGCTCCTTCCCCCGACGGCGGCCGACGGCGGGGGAAGGCTGGGATGGGGGCCTTGGCCGAGGCAGCAAGGGGATTGTGGCTCGGGGAGCACTCGCCGTGCCTCGGATTTGGGATCCCGGACTTGCCCATTGCCCCTCCGTGCGCTTTGCTCCCCCGAACGCCCAGGAGGTTCACGGTGTTCTCCGTCCAAAAAGTCCTCGAGTACCTGCAGACCCAAGGCCCCGTTCTCGCCACCCGTTTCGGTGTCGCACTCCTCGTCGGGGTCGGGATCTATGTTGCCGGACGCGTCCTCTCCGCCGCCTTGGCCAAGGTCGTCGCGCGCGGAAAGGCCTCCAAGCTGGCCCCTACCCTTACCAGCATCCTCCACGTCGTCATCGCCGTGACGGCCGTCCTCACAGCCCTCGAGCACGCGGGGCTCAACGTGACCACCCTCATCGCAGGCGCCGGCGTCGTCGGCATCGCCGTCGGCTTCGGCTCCCAGGCCCTCGTCCGCGACATCATCAGCGGCTTTTTCTTGCTGTTCGACGGCGCCTTGTCCCCGGGGGACGTCGCCAAGGTCGGTGACGTGCAGGGGACCGTGGAATCCGTGGGCCTTCGGGTCACCCGAATTCGGGCTCTTAACGGACAGCTATTCTACATCCCGAACGGGCACATCACGATCGTGGGCAACTTCAGCCGGGACTGGAGCCGGGCCATCGTGGAGGTCAGCGTAGCCTACGAGCAAGACGTCACCCGAGCGCTGGAGGTCCTTCGCGACGTGGCGAAGCAGTGGGCGGAAGAGCACGCGGACCTCGTGCTCGAGCCCCCCGAAGCGCAGGGAGTGCTTGGCCTCAACGCCTCGGACGTCGGCCTGCGCATCATCGCCAAGGTCAAGGCAGGGGAGCACTGGGCCGCCGAGCGGGAGCTCCGCGCACGCATCAAGAGCGCATTTGACGCGCAAGGGGTCGAGATCCCCTTCCCGCGCCAGGTCGTCTACCACCGGCAGGAAGACAAAGCTTCATTGAGCATCGCGCACCCCCACCGTCACGAAAGCGGTTCGAGTTGACAGGGATCGCACGTCACCTTAGCGGTGTGCTGCGTCGTTGAGACCCAGGAGTCCACACATGGAGTTTCACAAGCCGCGCCGCCCGTCACCCGACCCGCGGTGGCGCATGGTCGATGCCACCATGCGCAAGCACGGCCACAGGCCCGATGCGCTGATCGAAACCTTGCACACCGTGCAGGAGACGTTCGGCCATCTCGACATCGATGCGCTTCGCTACGTGGCCGGAAGCCTGCGCGTGCCCTTGAGCCGCGTGTACGGCGTCGCCACGTTCTATCACTTCTTCTCACTGACCCCGAAAGGCGAGCACACGTGCATCGTGTGCATGGGCACGGCGTGCTACATCAAAGGCGCCTCTCGCATCCTCGAGGGGATTCGGAACGAGTTCCAGATCCAGGCCGGTGAGACCACGCCGGATGGCAAGCTGACCCTCACCGCCGCACGCTGCATCGGGGCCTGCGGCGGCGCACCCGCCGTGGTCTTCGACGAAGCGATGGTGAGCAACGTCACGCCCGAAGACGCGCTAGCTCGGGTGAAAGGGTGGATGAGCGATGCCGGTCATTGAGCAAGTCCTCGCGATGGCCTCCGAGCAAGTGGAGACCGAGAGCAAGTTCGAGCACCGCATCCACGTGTGCATCGCCTCGGGTTGCCTGTCCTCCGGCAGCGACCGCGTGCTGCAAGCCCTGCGCGACGAGGTCAAGAGCCGCGGCCTCGACGCCAAGGTCCTCGTCAAGGGCGTCGGCTGCCTCGGTCTGTGCGCTGCCGCCCCCCTCATCGCCGTATTCCCTGAGGGAATCTACTACCAGGCCGTCACCCCCGCCGACGCCCCCGACATCCTCGACAGCTTGCAGACAGAGCCTGTCGCAAGGCTGCTCTGCCCCACCGACCGCCCCTTCTTCCAACGGCAGAACAAGATCGTCCTCGAAAATTCGGGACTCATCGACCCCCTGCGCCTCGAAGAGTACGTCGCCTGCGGCGGCTACCAGGCCCTCATCGAAGCCCTCACCGAAATGAGCCCAGGCGCCGTCATCGAACAAATCACCCTCTCAGGACTGCGCGGGCGCGGAGGCGGCGGCTACCCCACCGGCCTCAAGTGGACCACCGTCGCCAAGTCCCCCGGCGACATCAAGTACGTCGTCTGCAACGCCGACGAAGGCGACCCCGGCGCCTTCATGGACCGCTCCGTCCTCGAAAGCGACCCCCATCGCGTCCTCGAAGGCATGACCATCGCCGCCTACGCCGTCGGCGCCACCCGCGGCTACGTCTACTGCCGCGCCGAGTACCCCGTCGCCGTCGAACGCCTCGAAATAGCCATCAAACAGGCCAAGAAGGCGGGTCTGCTCGGACCCAACGTCATGTCCACCCCCTTCAGCTTCGACGTCGAGGTGCGCCTCGGCGCCGGCGCCTTCGTCTGCGGAGAAGAAACCGCCCTCATCGCCTCCATCGAAGGCAAGCAGGGCCGCCCCAGACCCCGTCCCCCCTACCCCGCCGAGTCCGGCCTCTATGGTCACCCCACCCTCATCAACAACGTCGAAACCTTCGCCAACGTCGCCCCCATCATCCGAAACGGCGGCGCCTGGTTCGCCCAGATCGGCACCCGCGGCAGCCACGGCACCAAGGTCTTCGCCCTCGCTGGCAAGGTCCGAAACACCGGCCTCATCGAAGTCCCCATGGGCATCACCCTGCGTGACATCGTCTACGACATGGGCGGCGGCATCCCTGGCGACGTCCCCTGCAAGGCCATCCAGACCGGCGGCCCCTCGGGCGGTTGCATCCCCGCACGCTTCATCGACCTGCCCGTCGACTACGAATCCCTCCGCGAGAAGGGATCCATGATGGGATCCGGCGGCATGATCGTCATGGATGGCTCCTCCAACATGGTCGACGTCGCGCGGTTCTTCATGGAGTTCTGCATGAGCGAGTCCTGCGGCAAGTGCGTCCCCTGCCGCGTCGGAACCGCCCAGATGAACGACCTACTCGGCAAGATCCTCGACGGGAAAGCCTCGGCGGAAGACCTCGCCCACCTCGAGGAGCTCTGCGAGCTGTTGCGCGACACCAGCCTCTGCGGCCTCGGACAGTCCGCCCCCAACCCCGTGGTCTCCACCTTGACGCACTTCCGCGAAGAGTACCTCGAGCGACTTCTCAAGACCGACGAGGAGGCCGCGTCATGAGCCCCAAGGTCCGCATCAAGACCCTCAAAATCGACGGTCGCGACATTGGCGCGCGCGAGGACGAGACGATCCTCGAGGTCGCTCGCGAGAACGGCATCCAGATCCCCACCCTCTGCCACCTCGACGGGCTCGAGCCCATCGGCGCCTGCCGCCTATGCATGGTCGAGGTGCGCGGCTCCTCCAGGCTCTTCCCCGCCTGCGTCACCCGCGTCGAGGAAGCCATGGAGGTCACCACCAACTCCCCGCGTCTCCTCCGCTACAGGCGCATGATCCTCGAGCTGCTCTTCGCAGAACGCAATCACGTCTGCGCCGTCTGCGTCGTGAACGGCAAGTGCCAGCTCCAGTCCCTCGCCAAGTCCGTCGGCATGACCCAGGTACGCACGCCCTATCGCTTCCCGCGCTTCGAGGTCGACGCCTCCCACCCGCGTTTCGTCAAGGACCACAACCGCTGCGTGCTGTGCGCCCGCTGCGTACGCGTGTGCGACGAGATCGAAGGCGCGCACACGTGGGACATCATGGGTCGCGGGGTCGAGGGCTGCGTCATCACGGACCTGAACCAGCCCTGGGGCGAGTCCGACACTTGCACGGGCTGCGGCAAGTGCGTGCACGTTTGCCCCACCGGCGCCCTGACCGAGAAGGGCACCCTGCGCGAAGACGCTGGCAAGCAGCGTGACTTCCTGCCCTACCTCACCCTGATGCGCGAGGTGCGCCGATGACCAAGGCTCGACTTGCCACCGTGTGGCTCGACGGCTGCTCCGGATGCCACATGTCCCTGCTGGACATGGACGAGAAGCTCCTCGAGGTCGCCAAGGTCGCGGACCTCGTCTGCAGCCCCCTGGTCGATACCAAGGAGTTCCCAGAAGGCGTGGACGTGACGCTCGTGGAAGGCGCCGTGTCCTCGGAGGAGGACCTCCACAAAATCCGCCGGATCCGAAGCAACACGCGGGTCCTCGTGGCCCTCGGGGATTGCGCCGTGACCGGCAACGTCGCGGCCATGCGCAACGCCTTCGGCGTCCGAGCGGTCCTCGACCGTTCCTACCGGTTCACCTCGGTGCCCGCGGGTAGCCCGCCCGATCAGATTATCCCGCGGCTGCTGCCTCGCGTCCGGCCCATCCACGAGGTCGTCCACGTGGACCTCACCGTGCCCGGCTGCCCCCCCTCCGCACAGGTCATCTACCACGTCGTGACCGAGCTGCTCGCGGGACGGACCCCCGACGTGACCGAGCTGACGCGCTTCGGCGCTTGAAGGTGCGATCATGACCCAGACCATCGTCATCGATCCCGTGACGCGTATCGAAGGGCACGCCAAGATCACCATCCAGCTCGACGAGCACGGCTTCGTGCACGACGCGCACTTCCATGTCACGCAGGTGCGGGGCTTCGAGAAGTTTTGTGAGGGAAGGCCCTTCTACGAGATGCCCGCCCTCATGGCGCGGATCTGCGGCATCTGCCCGGTAAGCCATCTCGTGGCCTCGGCCAAGGCGTGCGACGCCATCATGGCGGTGCGCATTCCCCCGGTGGCCGAGAACCTGCGACGGCTCATGAACCTGGCGCAGATTCTCCAGTCCCACGCGCTCAATGCGGTGCACCTCTCCGGCCCGGACCTCGCCCTCGGGATGGACGCCCCGGCGGCGGAGCGCAACCTCTTCACGCTCGCGGACAAGCACCCTGGGCTCGCGCAGGACGGGATCCGTCTGCGTTCGGTGGGGCAGCGGATCATCGAGACCCTGGGAGGCAAGCGCGTTCACCCGGCCTGGATCGTCCCAGGCGGCGTCGCCTCTCCGCTCACCGCGGGACAACGAGACCAGATCCTCGCCATGCTGCCAGATGCCCTCGTGATGGCGCAGCGCCTCGTCGACTGGTTCAAGGGCGTCATGGATGACTTCGTTGAGGAGATACGCGTCTTCGGCAACTTCCCCTCGCTGTTCATGGGGCTCGTGGACGAGGAAGGGAACCTCGAGCACTACGACGGCGCCCTCAAGATCATCGACTTTCACGGCAAGACCGTGGTCCCGTCGATGCCCATCGAGCAGTACGGCGACTACATCGGCGAGGCGGTCGAGCCCTGGTCCTACCTGAAGTCGCCTTACTTCAAGCCCAAGGGCTACCCGGGGGGCATCTACCGCGTGGGCCCGCTGGCGCGCCTCAACATCGCAGAGGCCTGCGGAACGCGCTGGGCGGACCAGGAGTTCGCCGTGTTCCAGGACATGGACCACCCGGTGGTGTCCAGCTCGTTCCACTACCATTACGCACGGATGATCGAGATGCTGTTCTGCATCGAGCGCATGCAGCAGATTCTCGAGGAGCCAACCATCCTCGATACCCACGTACGAGCCTACGCGTCCGCCAACGCGCCCCGGGGCGTGGGCGTGTCCGAAGCGCCTCGCGGGACGCTCGTGCACGACTACGAGGTAGGCCCCAACGGCCTCATCAAGAGCGCAAACCTCATCATCGCCACCGGCAACAACAACCTGGCCATGAACCAGGCCGTGCTGCAGGTGGCGAAGCGGTTCGTGCGAGGTCCCGACGTGGCGGACGGCATGCTCAACCGGGTCGAGGCCGTGATCCGCGCGTTCGACCCGTGCCTTTCGTGCTCCACCCACGCGATCGGGAAGATGCCGATCGAGGTGACGGTCCTCGATGCGGACGGCCAGCCGGTTCGAGTGTGCGCAAACCCATAGACCGCAGCCACCTTCCGTCCGAACGAAAATACCGCCATCCGAAGTCCGTGGCAGACCCAAAATACTGCGCAGGACAGAACAAAATTCGTTGCGTCCGAACATAACGCGCACGTATCGTTCCCGTCACTTGGGGGCTACCGCGGCAGTTCTCGGAGGCGGCCCTGGTTCGAACCGACGGGCGCCGCAGGAGGCGCACGCCGGTCGCTCCATGCTGCGAGGAGGGACCATGATTACGAAGCGTCAGTTCGGGAAGCGCTTCCGCACTTCCCCCGGCCCCGTCAGCCGACGGGCGTTGCACGTTGCGCTGCTCGGTCTTGCGCCGAGCGTCCTCTGGGCCGTGCCAGGGTGCGGTGACGGGCACCGCGGCCCACCGGACCCCACGGTCCCGGCGGTCGAGACGCCCAGCCTCACCCCGAGCATCGCGCTGCCCGACTTCCGCAAGACCGGGGCCGGGCTCACGGCCAAGCAGCCCGTCAAGGTCGACCCGCCCTCCCAGGACAAGATGGTCCACGTGTACGTCGTGCTCGAGCAGCCTTCGGTGGCAAAGCTCGCGCGCAGCGGCCCGCCTGGCCTGCGCAGCGCCGCCGACCTCAAGCGCCACGCCGAAACGCTCTCCTCGCTGCAGTCGGCGGTGATCCCCAAGCTGCAGAGCGTGGGGGCCAAGCCCATCCGCACCTTCCGCGTGCTGGCCAACGCCGTGCGGGTACGCGTGCTCGAAAGCCGGCTCGACGACCTGCGCGCCTTGCCGGGTGTGGTTCGCGTCGACCCCGTGACGCGAGTGAGGCGATCGAACGTGGGGAGCGTACCGTTCCTGGGTGCGCCCTCCGTGTGGGAGCCGGCCGCCGGCAACTTCCACGGCGAAGGGGTCTCGATCGGGATCATCGACACGGGCATCGACTACCTGCATGCCGACTTTGGCGGCGCGGGCGACCCGGCCGCGTTCGCCGCTAACGACCCGACTGTGATCGAGGAAGGCACCTTCCCCACCGCGAAGGTCGTGGGTGGGTATGACTTCGTCGGCGACGAATACGACGCCGAGAACGCAGACCACGACGTGCCCGAGCCCGACGACGACCCGATCGACTGCTACGGACACGGGACCCACGTGGCCGGGTCAGCCGCCGGTGCGGGCGTCCTGCTGGATGGTTCGACCTACCTGGGAGGCTACAGCGCCACCCTCGACATGAAGCAGTTCCGTATCGGACCCGGCATGGCTCCCAAGGCGGACCTCTACTCGCTCAAGGTGTTCGGGTGCGATGGCTCGACGAACGAGCTTCCGGCTGCCCTCGAGTGGGCAGCGGATCCGAACAGTGACGGCAACTTCGACGACCGCCTCGACGTGGTGAACATGTCCCTGGGCTCGGTCTTTGCGCTGCAATCGCAAGCCGAGACGGAGATGCTCGACAGCCTCGCGATCGCGGGCACAGCCATCTTCGCATCCGCGGGCAACTCAGGCGACACGTTCTACATCCAGGGCAGCCCCGGTTCCCACGCGCACGTGGTCTCGGTGGCTGCTTCCTTCGACAACGGCATCGTTCACACGGCGCTCGACGTCACGGCTCCTTCGTCGATTGCGAAGGCCTACGAAGCAGCCGAGGGTGCGATCACGAAGCCACTCACGGAGACAGGCGAAGTCGCAGGCGAGATCGTGGCCTCCGACCCACCGAACGGTTGCGACCCCTTCGCCAATGCGGCTGCCGTCGCCGGCAAGATCGCGCTCATCAACCGCGGGGTCTGCGTCTTCACCCAGAAGGTGCTGAACGCCCAAGCGGCGGGCGCCATCGCCGTGGTCGCGGTCAACAACGTCCCCGGGGAGCCGATCGCCATGGGCGGCGATGCCGCGGGCGTCGAGATTCCTGGAATGATGATCTCCCTGGGCGATGGCGATTTGATCAAGGTCGAGTTGGCCAACGCCGTCACCGTAACCGCCAAGATGGGCCCGACCGTGCTCATCCCGCGGCCCGACCTCACGGACCAGATCGTGGGTTTCAGCTCCCGCGGCCCCAATCCCTGGGACCACTTGCTCAAGCCCGACGTCTCTGCCCCCGGTTCCGACCTCGCGAGCGCGGCCGTCGGCACGGGCATCGCTGGCGTTGGCATGAGCGGCACCTCCATGGCCTGCCCGCACGCGGCAGGACTCGGCGCGCTCATTCGCCAAGCCAACCCCACCTTCACCCCGGCGGACGTCAAGGCGGCCATGATGAATGCCACCGTCGACGTGAAGGACGCCACCGAGAATCGCTATCCCGAATCCCGTATGGGCGCCGGCCGGATCTCCGCTCCCGGAGCGGTCAAACCGATGGTCACTGCGTACGACGCCGCCCATCCGGAAGCGGTTTCCATCTCCCTCGGGCTCAAGCAGCTCGTCGGACCTCACAGCGAGACGAGAACCATCGAGCTCAAGAACCACTTCTCGGTAGCGCTGAACTTCGACGTGTCCGTCGAGGAGACCGTGATCGAGCCGGGCGTGGTCGTTACTCCCCTGGTCTCGACCGTGTCCGTCCCTGCCGGCGGCAAGGCGCAGGTCTCCGTGCGCTTCGACATCGACCCTACCCAGTTCGATCGCGCGCCGGACCCGACCACCGCGCCCGATCAGGGCGGCATGCCCCGCAATACCCTCACGGAAGCAAGTGGTCGCGTGCTGTTCGCCTCGGGCAGCATCACCCGGCGCGTCCCCTATCACATGGTGCTCAATGCCGCCTCGGACACCAAGGCCCTCTGGGCGAAGCTCTGCCTGCCCCCTGGCCCCGGCTCCGAGAGCGTCCTCGTCCCGACCTTCGGAACGTCGAGCCACGGCCTTCCGGTCGTGTCCGCCTTCGAGCTTGCCACCCAGAAGCCCGCGAGCATCGACCCCGAGTCGGCCCTCTCGATGGGCGACATTCTGGCGGTCGGTATCACCAGCGACGCGCCCTCCAAAGACACTTTCGACGACGCCAACCTCTACTTCGCCATGGTGGCAGCATCCCCTTGGGCCACACCGCTCACGGACTTCACCGTGATGCTGGACCTCGACCGGAACGGGTCCACGGACGCCTACCTCTGGCCGCAAAACTACGGTTGGGCTGCCAGCAACGACATCGGCCAGTCCACGGACGCCGTCCTCGTCTGGCTGTATCACGGCCCCACCGGGTTCCACGACGCGATCGGCCTCGCCAACCTCGTCCCGGCGGCTACCCTCGACACCGCCCTGTACAACTCCAACGTCCTGGTCATGTCGGTTCCGGTCAGCCTGCTCGGCCTGACCGAGACGGCGCCACGCTTCTCCTATCGAGTCGCGAGCTACGTCGTGGGCAATGCCGCCGATGCTCTCCCCTGGATGCACTACGACGCACTCCGACCCATCGTCGACACGGCCTCCGGTGGCGCAGAGGGGTTGCCCTTCTACCTCGCAGGCGCGCCCATCGACGCTCGGGTCGACACCGAAATGGTGGGCGCGGACAAGCCGCAACTCCTCTTGCTGCACCACATGAACGCCCACGGCAAGCGCCACGAGATCGTCTCCCTCGAGCCCGCCTCGGGCGGCAGCGACCTCCAGCTCGCCATCACCCAAGACGCCGAAACAGCGTTCGCCGGAATCACTCACAACTACAAGATCACCGTGACCAACGCATCGAGCGTCACCTCCACGGACACCTACGTCTCCATCCCGCCCGTTCCGGGCGCCAAGATCGTCTCGAAGGTCCCGAGCCAGGGTTACTGCTCCGGCTCGAGCACTGTGACCTGTCTGCTCGGGCAGATCGCCGCTGGCGCTACCGCTGAGATCGCCCTCGGCGTCCGCGCCGACGACGTCGGCAGCATGGCGGTCAAGGCCCAGGTGGCTGGCGCCTCTTGCGACCCCAACGGGACCAACAACGTCGCCAACCTTTCGACCACCGTGGACGTCGCGCCCGATGCCGGCGTCCCTGACGCCGAGCCTGACGCCACGGAAGACGCGCAGCCTGACGTCGAGGAAGACGCGATGGCGGATGTCACGGCTGACGCCCCGCCGGACGCAGAGCCGGATGTCGAGGAGGAAGCGACTGTTCCGGACGCAGAGCCCGACGCAGAGCCCGACGGGGCGAGTGGCACGGGCGGTTCCTCGGGCACCGGCGGTTCGGGCGGGTCTTCGGGCACCGGCGGCACGGCGGGCACCGGAGGAACCGGCGGAAAGGCCGGAACCGGCGGGAGCGCGACCACCGACGAGACCGAAGAGCAAGACGGTTGCGGATGCCGCACGGTCGGCGGCCGAGGCCCCCAGCACACGGCTTTGTTCGCGGTGTCGCTGCTCGCGGTTGGCATGCTCTGGCGCAGGAAGCGCGCCACGGCCACCACCCTGGCCGCCACGATCGCGGCGCTATTCTCGACGGGCTGCCACGAGAAGGAAGTCGGCTCCGCGTGCGGGTCGGGCACGTACGATTCGGACGGGACTTGCCTGCCGAAGAAGACGGACGGTGGGCTAACCTGCGGGACCGGCACGCACGAAGAAAATGGGAAGTGTGTCACTGACGGCACGGGCGGCACGGGCACAGGAGGCACGGGCGGCGTCAGCATCACCTGCGGCGCCGGGACCGAGGAGATCGGTGGCGTCTGCGTGCCAATTGACGCCGGCGCCCCGGCGGTCCCTGGTCAGATCGGAGACCCCTGCACCGAGGCCGGAGACTGCAACACCAGTTACTGCGCAGGCACGAGCGTCGACCCTCGCCTGGTCGACGGCTACTGCACGAAGGTCGGGTGCGGCATGAACAACCCGTGCCCTACCGGCTCGACCTGCCAAGACGTCGGATTCGGCGTCCCCGCCTGCTTCCGTTTCTGCGAGCCCGCAACGCAGCAGTGTCGTTCCGGGCAAGCCTGCCAGCCGCTGCTCGCGGACCCGATGCAGGGTATCTGCCTGCCCCGGTGCACGAGCGACGAGACCTGTCCGGCGGGCGCGCTGTGCCACGTGCCGAGCGGCATCTGCACGCCACCGGAGACCTGTGACCCTGCTTCGCCCCAATGCGCGGCAGACCACACCTGTCTGGCGGTACCCACCTCCTCGACGGGCGGTTACTGCTTCCCCGATTGCGAGAGCTACGGCGACTGCAAGCCCAAGGAGGTTTGCCAGCCCCTCGAGCCGGGAAACACCGACGGCATCTGCGTGCCTGCGCCTTGCCTCGATTCGTCCTCCTGCCCCGCGCTCTCCACGTGCGTCGAGCAGCACGACGATCAGATGTACTGCAAGCTGCCGGACACATGTGAGAGTGCGCCTTGCGCCGACGACGGCACGACGTGCCTGGGCGGGGTGTGTCTCACGACGTGCGAGCCGGGAACGGGTGGCGACGAGGCGTGTGCGGGACAGCATCCCAGCCTCGTCTGCGCGGGGTCGTTCGAGGTGTGCCTTCCGAGCTGCGCGTCGGGCTGCCAGGCCGGGATGAGCTGCTTCGAGTTCGACGAGGTGTGCCTGCCCACGGGCACCTTCCCCGGAAGCCCCTGCCTTTCGGGCGACGTATGTCTGGATGCCGGGGAGGCGCCGCAGACGTGCGTGCACACGGGAGGCGGCGCATTCTGCACGCCCACGTGCACCGTGGACGCCGACTGCGAGAGCGTGTCTCCCTTGCTCACGTGTGTCGAGTCCCGCAGCATGTGCGCGCAGAAGTGCGAGTCTGGCACGTTCGCGTGCGGGGCGGGCCTCGCCTGCGAGCGGGTCAACAACGCCTGCCTACCGGAGGGCTCGTTCCCCGGAAGCCCCTGCGACGGCGCGGTGTCCTGCGCCAGCAACTTCGACGGCGCCCAGCACGATCTGCTCTGCATGGGCGGCATGTGCTTGATCGACTGCGCCACGGGCGGAGACGTCCTGTGCGGTGCGCTCGGCGCTGCCCTGGACACGCCCATGTCTTGCGATGACACAGGGCTGCAGGTCTGTCTGCCCCCCTGCGGCGCCGCTCCGGGCTTCGCATGCGCGAGCGTCGGTGACCTGGAGATGACCTGCCATGACACGCTGGGAGAGCAGGTCTGTCTGCCTTCCGGCACGTTCCCCGGCAGCCCCTGCCGAAACGACCCAGCCGACGAGTGCGACCAGGACCTGTTCGGAGTCGGGGCGTACGACATGGTCTGCATCGAGTCGACCTGCGCCCTCGCCTGTGAGGACGACACACTGTGCGCCTCGTTCACGTCGGGCATCGCGTGCTACGAGGACATGGGCATCTGCCTGCCGGCCTGCACCACGAACGCGCAATGCGCTTCAGGACAGGCCTGCTACGTGGCCGAAGGCGTGTGTCTGCCCAACGGCATGTTCCCGGGCGGACCGTGCGGCGACGGGGATACCTGCGGAAACGCGGGGCCTGTGGCGATGGAATGCCAGGCAGGCAAGTGCGTGATCCCGTGCGAAGCGGACGCGGAGTGCGCCCCCCTCGGCCTCACCTGTCTCGAATCGTCGGGGCTGTGCGTGAAGAAGTGTGTCTACGGCACCTGCGATTCGGGCTATTCGTGCTTGGCGTCGGAGAACGCCTGTTTGCCAACGGGCAGCTTCCTCGGCTCCCCGTGCGCCACCGGCAACAAGTGCTCCTCGTCCCTGGTGTGCAGCGGAAACCGGTGCCGCGCGGCTTGCTCGGATGCCACGGATGGCGACAACGTTTGTGCTGCCATCGACCCCGCGCTCACGTGCGAGGACACCTTCGTCCATGCGTGCATGCCCGCGTGCGACGAATCCCCCTGTGCCGCGGGCATGACGTGCGTCGCCCAGACGGCGAAGGACGCGTGCCTGCCCACGGGGAGCTTCCCCGGAAGCCCCTGTCGCACCACAAACCCCCGCTGTGACGCGAACATCGGGGGGGTGACCGGGCGCAACCTCGTCTGCGTCGGCGGCGCGGCCTGCCGGGTCGACTGCTCGTGGAACCCGAGCGCATGCGCCGCCTTCCCCGGGACCACGTGCACGGACACGGGGGCCGGCTACGCCTGCATCCCGACCCCATGACCTCGACCTGAGTCTCCCCAGTTTTCCCCCATCCGACCGAGCGAGCCTCGCGGAGCCCCTGCTCCCGCGCAAGCGCGAACGCTTCTCCTGCGCTGATTCCCCGCCGTTCCACTCCGTCGCAGACAAATACCCCTTGCGCACCCCTGACGTGCGCGCTGAAATTGCTAGATGCTCCGAAGACTGCTCTTCGCTCCGTGCGCTCTGATCTTGGCTTGTTCCTCGGACGCAACCGAGTCCTCCGGGCCGGGCGGGTCGGCAGGTTCCGCCGGTTCGGATG
This sequence comes from uncultured Polyangiaceae bacterium, assembly GCA_964488865.1. Lineage (GTDB taxonomy): Bacteria > Myxococcota_A > Polyangia > Polyangiales > Polyangiaceae > MWCO01. The sequence continues at coordinate 37,352 of CAZAWR010000014.1, forward strand.
CCGGCCTCCAAGATGCTCCGACGGAAACCTCCCCAGAAGCGTCGGCCGACGCAGTCCCTGGAGACGCACCCGTGGACACCGCGCTTCCCGATGGCTCCCCGGACGCCCTCACGGACGCACTCCCCGAAGATGCCGCCCCAGACGCCGTCGATGCGCCCACCGGTCCCTCACGGTGCGGCGCCGCTCCCTACGACTGGATTTCGTCGCCTGTACTCGGCGACATCCTCGAAAAACAAACCAAGGCCCCCCACTCCGTCGTCGAGCTGACCTTGGCCGTTTTGGCCCTCCAGAACGACGATCAGTTCAAGACCAAGCGCTTCCCCAAGCACAACACCAAAGCCGAGCTCATCCGCTACCAGACCCAGGACCGCGGCAAGCTCGTCGACGCGACCGCGATGGTCTCCTACCCCTCGTCGAGTGGCACGTATCCGATCCTCCTCATCCTCCACGGGACGTCTGGCTTCAGCGATGGCTGCGCCCCCACGGGAGGCATGGTCGGCGCGGAGTGGGGCGGGTTCGAGGAGGAGATCGGCATCCTGATGGCCCTGTACACGTCGTTCGGCTACATCACGGTGTTTCCGGACTACATCGGCCTCAAGAGCCTCGGGGCCCCGACCGGGTTCCTGCACCCGTACCTGGTGGCCGAGCCCACGGCGATCGCGTCGCTGGACTCGGTTCGCGCGGCCAAGAAGCTGGTGGCGTCCACCGGGGCGGTCCCCGGCGACGTCGTGGTCATCGGCGGTTCGCAAGGTGGACACGCGGCGGCCTTCGTGAACCGGTATCTCCCGCACTACGCACCCGAGCTTGCGATCCGGGGTTCGGTCTGGGACGTGCCGCCGACCGACTTGATGGAGCAGACGCGCGCGGCGCTCGGGACCTCGTGGGAGAACGCCACGAAGAACACCATCGCGTTCTTCACGGCGGCGGACGTGTGGTACGGGAGCGCGTCAGCAGGGATCTCGGAGGTGCTGCTTCCGCCCTTCGACACGGTCGTGCCGGAGTCGATGGCCACGGAGTGTGGCGGGACGAAGTTCGAGAATCCGACGCTCGAGAGCGTGCTCACGCCGGAGGTGCTTGCGGCGGCAAAAGAGGCGGAGTTTGGGACCTTCGACCCGTGGGCCTGCTACCTCACGGAGAATTCCTTGTCCTCCACCTCGGTGCCCCGGCAGGACGACATACCAAGCCTGTTCTTGCTGGGAGAGCTCGACACGCTGGTGAACAACACGGTCGAACGGGCGGCATTCCAGGAGCTTTGCGGGCAAGGGCACAAGCTCGTGTACCTGGAGTGCGCGGGGGCTTCGCACACCAAGCCCCTGGTCTGGGCGTTCGACCAGACCCTCGACTTCCTCGAGGCCCGCCTGCGGGGCGATCCCCTTCCTGCTGACACGTGCCTGCTTCGTTCCGCCGAGACGTGCACCAGCCAACCCTGACGTCCGCGTCGACCTTTTCCAGACTGCGCGCCCCCGGAATGGCTCGCAGAAGCTTCATGTTGCAACTGGCCACGGCGGAGCTACCGTGGGGCCGTTCTTTCCCCACCTTCAGGACCATCCATGCCGCCGACGAACGCACCTTCCGAGCTCGCGACGACCAGCTGGCACTCTCTCTCACGGGAGGTCGTGCTCGAACAGCTCGAGTCGTCCGACGAGGGTCTGACCACCGCCGAAGCCGCACGACGTCTTGAGGTTCATGGACGGAACGTGCTGGAGCGCGTTTCGAAGGATGGGCCGCTGGTCATCCTTTGGCGCCAGATCAACAACCCCCTCATCTGGGTGCTCATCGGCTCCGGCTTTCTCGCTGTCGCGTTGGGAAAGGTCACGGATGGCTCCGTCGTGCTCGCCGTGGTCGTGCTCAACAGCATTATCGGGTTCGTGCAGGAATACCGCGCGGGCAAGGCGATCGAAGCGCTTCGCGGCATGGTGCCGGAATTCACCAACGCCATGCGCGACGGCCACGTGGCGGTCGTCCCGGTGGCGGAGCTCGTGCCCGGCGACGTGGTGATGCTTGCGTCGGGCGACAAGGTCCCTGCGGACGTTCGCCTGCTTGCGGTCAAGAACCTGCGCATCGAGGAAGCGGCGCTGACGGGAGAGTCGGTCCCCGTGGAGAAGAGCGTGGCCCCTGTGGCCGCGGACGCGAGCCTGGGGGACCGCACCTCCCTGGCGTACAAGGGGACGCTCGTGACCTACGGCACGGCCACCGCCCTCGTGGTCGTGACGGGCGCGAAGACCGAGCTGGGCCGCATCTCGAAGATGATCGAGGAAGCCACGGAGCTGATCACGCCCCTGACCCGCGCCCTGGAGTCCCTCGGCAAGATCATCACGGTGGCGATCCTCGTGGTCTCCGCCGTCATCCTCGCGTTCGGCGTCTATCGCGCGGTGAACGCGGGTGTCGCGGTCGGACAAGCCCTTCGCGAAACCCTCATCTTCGCCATCGCCCTCGCCGTGGGCGCGATCCCAGAAGGCCTCCCCGCCATTGTCACCATCGCCCTCGCGATCGGCGTGCAGCGCATGGCAGCGCGTCGCGCCATCATCCGCAAGCTGCCCGCCGTGGAGACCCTCGGCTCCACCGCCGTCATCTGTTCCGACAAGACGGGCACGCTGACTCGCAACGAAATGACCGTCCACGCCCTCTGGACCCCCGAGGACGGGAGTGTCTCTGTCGACGGCGTGGGGTACGAGCCGACCGGGACCTTCACCCTTTCCGACGGCACCCACGAGCTGACGCCTTCGATCAAGCGTCTGCTGGAGAACGCCTCCCTGTGCAACGACGGGACGCTGGAGAAGGGGGAGACCGGTTGGCACATCACGGGGGACCCGACCGAAGGGGCGCTCGTGGTGGCCGCAGAGAAGGCCGGGATCGAGGTGCGCGTCCTGCGCAAGCGCATGATGCGCAAAGACGCCATCCCCTTCGAGTCCGAGAACCAGTACATGGCGACGCTGCATGCGGACGAGTGGACGTCGCGGGTGGTGGTCAAGGGAGCCCCCGAGATCCTGGCCCGGCGCTGCGCGACGGTCGAAGGGACGAAGCTCGACCTGGGCCCCCGGGTGAACGAGCTCGCGACGAAGGGGATGCGCGTGCTGGCGGTCGCGGAAAAGGCCTGGACGAAGGAAGGGTTCGAGCTGACGGAGGAGGACGTCGAGAAGGGGCTCACGTTCAGCGGCTTGGTGGGGATGATCGATCCGCCGCGGCCCGAGGCGATCGAGGCGGTGCGCGCGTGTCACAAGGCGGGCATCCTGGTCAAGATGATCACGGGGGACCACGAGGGCACAGCGCGGGCCATTGGAGCCCAGCTGGGGCTTGCGGACGACGTGAAAGCGATGCAGGGCAAGGCCCTTCCGAAACTGTCGGACAAGGAGTTGCACGAGGCCGTCGACCAGACGTCGGTGTTCGCGCGGGTCGCTCCTGAGCACAAGCTTCTCATCGTCAGAACGTTGCAGGAGAACGGCCACGTGGTGGCGATGACGGGCGATGGGGTCAACGATGCGCCGGCGCTCAAGCAGGCGAACATCGGTGTGGCCATGGGGATCACGGGCACGTCCGTGTCGAAGGAAGCGGCGGACATCGTGCTGACGGACGACAACTTCGCGACCATCGTGGCGGCGGTCGAGGAGGGACGGCGCGTCTACGACAACCTGGTCAAGAGCCTTGCGTTCGTGCTCCCGACGAACCTGGGGCTCGCGTTCATTCTGATGTACGCGGTGATGTTCTTGCCGTTCGACCCGGTGTCCAAGGCGTTGCTGTTGCCGGTGCTGCCGACGCAGCTTCTGTGGATCAACCTGGTGGCGGCGGTTGCGCTCGCGTTGCCCTTGGCATTCGAGGCCAAGGAGGTGAACGTGATGAGCCGACCCCCGCGCAGCCCGAAGGCGCCCATCATGAGCAAGCTGGTCGTGCGACGCACGATTCTGGCGTCCGTGCTCATGACGGTCGGCGCGGTGGGGCTGTTTCAGCTGGTGCACGGGGGAGGTCTCGGAACGGGCGCGGGGGACCACACGCTGGCGGAAGCGCAGACCATGGCGGTCACGACGGTCATCTTCTTCCAGGTGTTCTACCTGATGAACTGCCGTTCGCTTCGGGACTCGGTGTTCAAGATCGGGTTCTTCTCCAATCCGACAATCTTCCTGGGGATCGGGATCACGCTCGCGCTGCAGGCGGCGTTCATCTACGCACCGCCGCTGCAAGCGGTATTCGGGACGGCAGCCCTGGACGCCAAGGAGCTTGGGTTGTCGTTCCTGGCGGGCGTTGTGACGCTCCCGATCATCACGCTCGAGAAGTGGATCAGCGCGAAGAGCCGCTGAACCCGCACGTTGCCGCCTGATCACCACGATGGTAGGCACCGTGGGATGGGACGTCTCGTATCGTGTCTCTCGTGGGCCACGGTCCTCATTCTGCTGTTTTCGCAGTTCCTTGTTGCTCACGCCGCGGACGCCGGGCCTGCCAGAGGAGTCGATGCCGGGGGCGATGCTTCGGTCGAGGAACTCGAAGCCGGGCCCAAGACCTCGGATGGGTCGGACGCTGGCCCCACCTTGGCCGAGCGGGCAGCAACCTTGCGCGCCACACTCGCCAACCTCCTGCTCGTACTCGACGGCAAGGCCCCATCGGACGGCTACATCGAGGACCTGTTCCCCTTCGATCTCCGCGATGAGAAGGCGGTCGAGACCGCACGCAAGGTCCTGACCCAGGACATTGCGACCTGGAACAAGCGATTGAAGGACCTCCGGGCGTCCGACGCTGGCCTACAAGACGCCGGCGTCGACGCGCAGGGGGCCGCAAAAGACGGCAAGGGGGCAAAAGGAGCAGCCGGCACGCGGGAGGATTCTGCACCGGACGCTGGAATCGTGGACGCGGCCACGACCGTCGATGCGGCGGCTGGGGATGCGGGCATCGACCGGCGCGTGGACGAGGCGACGGTGCTGGGGCTCGAGGTAGAAGTGGCCGGGGCGCGACGGGCGTTCCTCGAACTTCCCGTGGACCAGCGACGAGTGCGGCTCGAGCAGGACGCGGAGCGAAAGCGCGTGGCCATCGAGAAGGAGCGTGCCAACGAGGAGCGCGAGAAAGCCCTGGCGGAGCAGAGGCGGGCCGAAGCAGCGCGGCAGAAGGCGCTCGCGGAAGCGGAGCGGGCGCGCGATGAAATGGGGCGCGTTGTCGCGAACGAACACGCGCGCATGGAGGGGGCTCGTGGGGCCCAAGCCATCTACCGTCGCGAGCTCGCTGAGCGGCGCCAAGCCTGGGCTGCGCAGGCCTCCGCGCAGCAAGAGCGGGTCAAGGCTCTCATCGACCGCGCCGCCCGGGTCGCCCCCATGTCTCCAGAGGCGAACGCACTGTACGACGACATCGTCGCAGAGCTAGCGACCCTGAGGGGTCAGGTCCGCGAGGGGCTCGGCGCCTATCGCCAGGCCCCACCGGCCGCGCGGTACACGCCAGACGCCAGCTTCGACGCGATCCGCGGCAAGCTCGCCGGGAAGGACCGCTCCGCGGTCGAAACGAGCGTCGGCGAGCTGACCGAGTCGGCCACGGACCTGGAGCGGCAGGCCCGGTCCCTGGCCTGGGACACCCTCGAGGCCTCCGTAGCGAAGGAGCGGGAGCTCAACGCGAAGCGCGTCGAGTTGCTCGACGTCATCTCAACTGCGAAGCGAGACGACGTGCTCGGGTTCGGACCCGAAGGCATCGCTCAGCTTCGTCGCGAGCTCGACCGCATGGTCCTCGAAGGCGGTTGGTATCGCGCGCATGGCGAGGTCCGTATCCGAGGGCTGAAGGACCTTTCGAGCAACCCCTTCTGGATCGGACAGGTCACGTGGACAGCCTTGCTGCTGCTCGGCGTGCTCGGCGCGGTGATCTACGTCCGACGCAAGGGGCCGGCTTCGCTCGAACGTGTGCGGGTCAGGATCGTTCGATCGATTCGTCGTCCCAGCCTCGCTCGCCCCGTGGCTGCGATCATCGACGCCCTGGTGGCGGTGCTGCCTCCCCTGGTGTTCCTGCTCGGCGTGCTCGGAGCGGAAAGAGCGCTCGGAAAGACAGCGGAGCTCGTGGAGTTCTCCGTCCCTCTGCGTCTGATGCTGTGGTACGCGAGCTACCGACTCTTCATCATCGCATCCCATCGGCTGGTTTACCGAGCCATCTCCCGCAGCGCCAAGGAGGGTCCACTGGGAACGGCGAGCCGGCGTAGCGGACTGGTCGCCCGGTCGGTCCGCATGGTCGCTCGCTACGGCTTCTCCGTGGCCATCACGCTCATCGTCGCGGCCGAGGTGTTGGGCGAGGGATACCTCTACCACCTCGTGCTGCGGTTCGCGTGGCTCGGCGCCTTCCCCATCTTCTTCGTGCTCGTCCGTCGATGGCGCGGAGACATTGCCGATGCCTATCTTGCGCACCGCACGGAGGGGCGTCTCGCCGACCTCGTCCGCTCCACGCGCGATCGTTGGTTCGGCTTCTTCGTGGCGGTCGCTGCCTTCGCCATGGTCCTTGGGCAGGTCTCCTTGCGTGCGGCCCGCCGTTTCGTGCTTGGCTTCGAGCAGACGCGCAAGGCGCTCGCCTTCCTGTTCCGCCGACGGCTCGAGAAGCAGGCAGCCGAGGTCACCTCCGCCCCGACGGAGGAGCAGCTGCCCGAGGACCTGCGGGCGTGGTTCTCGGAAGACCCAGTATCGGACGAGACCTACGCGATCACGGACCTCGCGGGCATGGATCGCTTCGAGACCCAGCGCGACGTGTGGGCCCAGGGGAAGAAGTCCACCGCGTTGATGGTCGTGGGAGAAACCGGGTTCGGCAAGACATCGTGGTTGAATGCGGCCCAGACGCACGTGAGCGGACGGGTCCGACGTGTCACGCTACGACGGAGGATCGTGCGTGAGGACGACTTTCTCGCCTTCCTTGTGCGCGAGCTCGAGCTCGACGCATCGGAGCCGGCCACGCGATCGAAGGTCATCGACGCAATCGCAAAGGCTGAGCGGCAGGTGATCTTGGTCGACGATGCGCACCACCTCACGCTGCGCGGGATAGGCACCCTCGAGGCGTGGGACGCTTTCGCGGACGTCGTCGAGCGGACACGCCACAACACCCTCTGGGTAGCCGCCATGAACGGGTTCGCGTTCCAGCACCTGGCCTGGACGCGAGCAGGGGTGGAGCCGTTCCGCGAGAAGGTCCACCTTCGATCCTGGTCGGAGGCACGCATCGCTTCGCTCCTCGAGTCTCGATCCCGGGAGAGCGGTTACGAGATGGTGTATGACGACCTCGTCGTGGACAAGCTCGAGGGGGTGGAGGGGGAAGCCCAGCTCGTCAGCACGCAGGAGGGCTACGCGCGCCTGATCTGGGACTACGCCGACGGGTGCCCGCGGGTAGCGCTTCATTGCTGGAAAAACTCCCTCGTACCCGACGGGCCGGGGCGGGTGCGGGTGCGACTGTTTCGCCGTCCCAAGGCGGACAAGCTCGAGTCGCTCGACGACACGGAGCGGTTCGTGCTGGCGAGCGTGGTGTGGCACGGTTCGCTCGCGCGGGACGAGGCCGTGACGTCACTGAACCTGAGCTTGCCGGTGTGCGAGGACGCGTTCGACAAGCTTCATGACCAAGGTGTGCTCGAGGAGCGGGAGGGGCGTTTCCACGTCGTGACCCGGTGGCTCTGTCCCGTGCTCCGTTTCCTTCGACGAAAGCACCTGATCGAGGACTGATGCTGCTTCGACCCAACAGGGAGGTCTGACATGAACGGTCTTGAAAGTCCCACCGACGCAGGCGCTGCCGGCGTTCTCGACACCATTCGGCTGGGAGGCGTGATCACCGGCATCGTGCTGCTCATCGTCACGTGGTTCGCCGTACGCATCCTGACCGGGACCTTGTCCACGCTGGGCAGCCGGTTTGCGGCCAAGCGTTTGGTGCTCGCACAGATTGCCACGCTGAGCCGGTTCGTCCTCTACCTGCTCGGCCTCACGCTCGCGGTAGGCGCATCGATTCACCTGTCAAATGAGGTCATCCTGGCCCTGACGGGGACGGCGGCGGTGACCATTGGGTTTGCCCTCAAGGACCTCGCTGCCTCCGTGCTCGCGGGCATCACCATCATCGCCGACCGCCCCTTCCAGGTCGGAGACCGCGTCACGTTCGGCGGATACTACGGCGAGATCACGGAGATCGGGCTACGGTCCGTCCGCCTCGTCACGCTCGACGACAACGTGGTCACCATTCCCAACAACAAGTTCCTCACAGAGGTCGTGTCCTCGGGCAACCTCGGCGCCCTGGACATGCTCATCCAGCAGGACTTCCACATCGGGATCGACCAGGACTTCGCCCTCGCCAAGCGCCTCGTCACCGAAGCCATCACGAGCAGCCGGTTCGCCTACCTCAAGAAGCGCTGGAACGTGAGCGTGAACCAGGTCGTCGTGGACAACTACTTCGCCATCCGGATCCGCTCCAAGGTCTACGTGCTCGACGTGCAATACGAGAAGGCCCTGGAGACCGACGTCACGGAGCGGGTCATGACGGCATTTCGAGAGCACGGTATCCGTCCGCCCGCGGTGCTTCACCGGAGCATCGAAGGCGGCCGTTCGGACGTAGGCGCGGCGGCGTGAGTCGAGCAAGTCCTCGAATTCCTGCTGTTCTTCGTTACCAATTCGTTCGCTGCGGAATGTTGAACCGTCACCGTCTCTGACCACTGCCACCCACAACGTACGGAAATAGGCAACTTGTTCCTGGACCTCTCCCGAATTCCCGGCTAGGTCCACGCTTGTCCCCGGGGACGCGGCCCATGGAACCGGACCGCGAGGGCGAATCCCCGTCCTCTGCCCGAAAGGGACGAACCCACCCTACATCTGAGCCGGTCTTGCTCCTCCAACTGCACAACAAGAGTCATGGATGAACGCGTCGCACACCCGCCCTTCGTGGCATCGGAGGACCTGACCCAGGCCCGCGACACGACTCCATCCTCGCCTGGCTCGCTCGAAGGCTGCTGGGCTGGTCCCTACCGCATCGACGCGCTCCTCGGACAGGGCGCCACAGGCAGCGTCTACCTCGGCGAACACCCCCATATCGGCGCGCAGGTCGCCATCAAAGTGCTCCACGAAGACGTCGCCTGCATCCCTGGCGTCAGTGACCGCTTCGTCCGCGAGGCCCGCGCCAGCAACATGGTGGACAGTCCCCACGTCCTGCACATTCGCGACTTCGGCAAGCTCGACGATGGCCGGGACTACGCGGTCATGGACTACCTCCGGGGCCTGCCCCTCGATTCCCTGATCGAGAGCGAGTGCCCCATGGCCCCCCTGCGAGCCCTGCGCCTCCTTGCCCAGGCGGCGTCCGGCCTCGCTGCGGCCCACCAGAGCGGCGTGCTCCATCGCGACATCAAGCCCAGCAACCTGTTCGTCACCGTGGGGGCCGACGGCGAACACATCTTCATCCTGGACTTCGGCATTGCCAAGCTGCTCGAGTCCCATGCCTGGTCTGCCACGCAAACGGAGGCTGGCGTGCTCGTGGGGACACCCGGGTACTGCGCCCCGGAGCAAGCCCTGCAGCAGAACATAGGCCCCGCGGCGGACGTGTATGCGCTGGCGACCGTAGCGTACGAGATGCTCACGGGCCTCCCGTTGTTCCAAGGCGCCTCCGTGGTGGAGTTGCTTGCGGACAAGGTCCGCGCGCAGAAGGTGGAGCTTCCGGGACTCCCACAGGACACGCCGGCGCTGCTCGTGTATCTCCTGGAACGAATGCTCTCGCGGGACCCCGCTGCACGCCCTTCCACGTGGGAAGTCGAATCGCAATTGCGTGCCATTCTCGACGCAGCGCTCCCTCCGCTCTCGGTCCCCCCTCCCGGCGCGATCGACGGGAACGAACGCCGTTCGCGCCCTTCCTTCTCGCGGAGCGAACCTTCGTCCGTCAGCCCTGTTCTCGACATCCACCCCAACGCATCCACGCGTCTCGGGCTCGCACCTCCGCCCCGGTCCTCGGCGCCGCCAGACCTCGAATGCCCCTCCACCTTTCGTCCCGTCGCGGCAGGGGGCCCCGGACGCCTGTCCCCGCGCACCCTGGCTTGGGTTGCCGCGATGGTCTGCCTTGGGGTCGCGGGCGCCTTCGCCCTGCTGCGCCCTGTACAACAAGCGCCGCAGCCCGGGGCTGGCGACTTGTCGGCCTCCCACGTCGGGTCAGCCGCTGTTCCGGCCACCCCCTCGCACGCCTCGTCCCCGGGATCGTCGGTTGCGCTCCTTTCAACCGCGCTTGGAGCGGTTCCGCTCGCGTCAACGGTCCTCCCAGTGACTACCCCCTCCCGACCTCGCGCCCCTCGCGCTTCGCCGCCCCCAAAACCTCCCGTGCGCGAGCCTCGGATCCGTCCTCCCGCGGGGCTCGTGGACCCCTTTGAAGGGAAGTAGGGACTCCTTCGTATCGCGCCATTCTCGTGCAGGAGCACGCCATGCCCACACCGTCTCTCGCCATCCGTCTCGCCCTTGTGGGCCTCATGATCTTTGGAACCTGGACGCGCGCGGTCCACGCCGAAACCAACCCCACCGAGGACCGCGCCCGGGACTTCACTCGCACGGGCAATGCCCACTACGAAGCCGGACGCTACGGCGAGGCCGAGCAGGCGTTCCGCGAGGCCTACGCCCTGTCGGGCCGGTCAGGATTCCTGTGGAACATGGCCCAGTGCGCCCGACTTGCGGGGGAATCCCGCCGCGCCCTGGCGCTGTACCGTCGGTACTTGGACGCCGCCCCGGACGGGGGACAGCACGCCGAAGCGGAGCGCTGGGTCGCCATGCTCGAAGCCCAGCAGTCCGCCTCCCGAACCTCGACCGCCGCCCCCGCAAACCACACGAACGAAAATAGCCCTCCGCGTCGCACCCTGACCCTCCCGCCCCCGCAAAAAGAGGAATCCCCCACGGCCCCAGCCCTGTACGAACGCTGGTGGTTCTGGGCGGGCACCGGCGCCGTCGTGTCGGGCGTCGTAGCCGCGGTCCTGTGGTCTAGCAGTTCTTCGTCTTCCCAGGGCCCAGCCCCCGACCAAGGCGCCATTCGGTGGTAGGACCATGTCCAAGAACACGAAGCTAAGCTATCTGTTGATCGCGGGCACGGCCCTCTTCGCTGGGTTCCCGGGATGCGGATCCTCCCCGGAGCCCGCTTCGCCCACGATGATCGTCCTTTCTCCCGCATTCGATGACGCATGGGGGCTCACGCAGGTGGAGCTGCTTTCAGGGGAGCATCAGGCTCTCTGGCCGGACCCTGCTCGCCCGATGCGTTCCGGGGAAGACATCCGCATCGTGCTCACCAACCCCGCGGAAACCGGCAAGCCGATGCCTATCGCCGTCTGGGGACTCCGGGGGAAAGACCGGGTAGCGCACGGAGAGGTCGAGGTCACCCCCCGCGCCGGAACTACCGTGCATGGGAATGTGACGCTGACACTCCTGCCGTGCGGAGACTGGTGCACCCCAGGCGCTCGTGAATGTGTCGGGGAGGCCGTCCGCGAATGCTACCTGGTGCAATCGAGCGGCTGCACGGCCTGGGGTCCCCTCGGCGCCTGTCCAGCCGAGGCACCGTTCTGCTCGCTCGGACACTGCGCGGCAGACTGCGTCGACGAATGCCAGGAAGGCGCGTCGAGGTGCCTTGGCTCCGGCGCGGTGCAACGCTGCGGCCAGACTGACAAAAACACGTGCCTGGACTGGTTGCCCGCCGAGCCTTGCGAAGACAATACGGCCTGTGACGCCGGCATCTGCTCCGACGGGAACGAATGCCATGACGAGTGCGATCCGGACGAGCGTCGATGTGACGGCAATGCGGTGACCCTGTGCGGGCACCATGACCCCGACGACTGCCTCGACTGGGGGCCGCCCCTGGCTCCGGCAGCAACTGGCAGCACAAGACGGTAGTGCCCAATCTCACCACGGTGATGGGACACTACACCAGCATCGTCCCCCGCCCCGACGGTGGGGTGCTCATCGCCTATCGTGACGCGGCGATCGGCGTTCGGGTCGCCCGTGTGACCGCCGGCGGCCAGGTGACTCTGGTCTCCGCCACCCCCGCCGGGGTACCTCCGTCGCAAGGGAGGTTCGTCCGTCTGGCTCGCGACCCGGCGGGCTTGCTTGTTCTCGTGTACGCCTCGGGCCCCACGGTCTGGACGATGCGAAGCACGGATCCGGACGGCGCGGGTTGGCTCGCGCGCACGACGCTTGCTCAGGTTGGCGAGGCGACCGGGTGCGGCCTGGCGGTGGACGCGAGCGGCGCGGCGCACGTGACGTTCCAGGATGCGAGTTCGGGTGCTTCTCGGTACGTGCGCGACTGTCCTTGACCCGTCACGCGGCGCCCTCCAACGCCACCATCGCGGGCCCGCTCACCCCATCCACGATGCCCTCGAGCCAAGCAACCCCCGCAGACACCTGCTCCGCCGTCAAGCCCTTGACCCAGGCCACGTGGTCCGCTTGATCAGGTGCCACCGGCAGGGGACAGGGGCCGGGGTCCGGCAAGGTGATGCTCGGGACCGTGCCTCCGCGCTCCTCCAAGAAGCGTCCCAGTTGCTTGACGCGCTCCTCGATGCACCCCTCGATCAGGCCGATGGCGGCTTCCATCACCGGCCTGCGCCTCGCCGGACACATGGGCAGCCGCACCTGCTGGTACCAAGCCCGAAGCGCATACAGGTTGCCAATGTAGCGGACGTTCTTGCCCGCGCGAGGCAGGATGGGATCCAGCCGCGCGAACTCGACCGGACGGTCGATCGCCCGCGTCTGCTGGAGCAGAAGGTGACCTTCCTGGATGCCGTTTCGAACCACCTGGCCCGCTCCCGCTACCGCGCCGAACCCGACGTCGGCGGGACCCACGAGCCCCCCTGTCCCTCCGAGGAAGATGCGTCGCTCGCGCAGGAACACGCCGCGCGCCACGTTGCCGATGAGCGACGGGGTGGCCTTGTCGCCGCTCTTGCCCCAGGGCGTGAAGTTGAAGTGAATGTAGCCGCTGCCTACCTCCGCGTGGTCCTTGCGCGAGGTGCCTCCGGCCATCAGGCAGTCACAGAAGTTGATGAGGCTTCCGAGGGTCACGAAGCTCAGCAGCAAGGTTTGCTTGAGGCCGACGGCGTGAGCGGTGGAGGCCTCTTCCTCGAGGAGCGTTCCGGGACGAACGTGGGCGTTGGCTCCTAGCGACGCCTTGGGCAGGAGCACAGCCCCGTTCACGTAGCCGCTCGCGATGCTGGCGGCGTCGTCGAAGACCGAGTCGATGACCGTGGCGGGACCTTCGGTGCCCACCTCGGCGCCTGGGCCAAGCCACGTTCGTGCGCCGTGCAGACGGGTGCCGGGGTGCAGGACCGCGCCTTCGAAGATGCGGTCGAGCCGCACGTCGTCCGCGACGAAGGTCTGGCGAGGGTCGATGATGCGAACGCCCGCGCTAGCGAGCCGTTCGAGTCGTTGTTCGAGGGCTTGGGTCGTCACGCCCCGAGGCTATCACGAAAGGACGCGCGGGAAGCCACCTCGGTCGACACGGCGCCCCTTCACTTGATCGGCTTCTGCCCGTTGCACTCGATCTTGTCGAACGGCTTGCGACACCCGTGCATCCCCGGACACGTCGCGTGCGAAACCATCTTCGTCCCGTCACACCGCAGCATCGTCGTCTTGTCCGTCGTGCAGGCGAAGGTATCCTTCGACTCCGGCATGCAGGGGTCCCCTTCGTCGCCCGTGCTCATGTCGCACTTCCACCCATCGCGTTGGCCACGCACCCGTTCTGCCCTGCGCACTTTTGCACCCTGCGCTAGGCTGTCAGCCGTGAAACTCGCGCTCAAGGTCACCCTCGCCTTTGTCCTTTCCATCCTGACGGTCCAGTTCACCTTCGGCGTGCTGCGCATACGGCGTGAGGCAAACGTCTTCCTCCAGGATTCGGCCCGCGATCAGCAGGTGATCGGCCGTGCCCTGGCCCTGACCGCTGCCAAGGTCTGGCAGACACAAGGGGCCCCCGAAGCCTCCGCCCTCGTGGAGCACGCCAACACCGAGTACGGTCGCATCCACATCCACTGGAGGCCGCCGTCGGCGATACCTGCGAGTCTGCCCGGGGAGCCTGTCCCGTTGCCCGTGGCGCCGTCCGGCATCATCACGTGGATGGATTCCACGGGCGACAACCGCGAAGTCTTCACGGTCGTTCCGGTGGTGGTCGGCGAGGCCACCGTCGGCGCGATCACCCTGACCGAAACGCTGGCAGAAGAGGGAGCCTATGTGCGCGATTCAGCCGCTCGTCTGGCCTGGAGTACCGCGGCCATGCTCGCGCTGTCGGGAACGGCGACCCTTCTCATTGGCCTCTTCCTCGTGGGGCGCCCGGTGCGTGCCTTGGTGCAAGCCGCCCGCAAGGCCGGAGAGGGCGACCTGTCCAGCCGCATCGACACAGGCCAGCACGACGAGATCGGGGAGCTGGCTACCGAGTTCAATCGCATGTTCGACAAGCTCGAGGAAGCACGGACGCACCTCCAGCAAGAGTCGACAGCACGCATCGCAGCCCTGGAGCAGCTTCGCCACGCCGATCGCCTGATGACGGTGGGCCAGCTTGCCTCGGGCATTGCCCACGAGCTTGGCACGCCGCTCAACGTAGTCAGCGGGCGCGCCAAGATGATCGCCAGCGACCCCACGGCGGCGGAGACCACCACGAAGAACGCGCGGATCGTCGCGGAACAAGCCGAACGCATGGCCGCCATCATTCGCCAGCTCCTCGACTTCGCAAGGCAACGCGGTCCCTCCAGGGCATCCATCCACCTCCCCTCCCTCGTCGAGGACACCGTCGACCTGCTCCGTCCCATGGCGAAGAAGCGCAACGTAACCGTCCACCGTGGCGCCGACCCCGAAGACATCACCGCCCTCGTCGATGCCGGCCAGATCCAGCAGGCCCTCACCAACGTGGTTGTCAACGGCATCCAGTCCATGAACGCAGGCGGGAATCTGCACGTCGACGTCTTCACCGAACGCCGGCGCTCGCCGGAATCCGATCAGCACGCGGTCGTGTGCCTGCGGGTTCGTGACGAGGGCATCGGCATCCCCCCCGACTCGCTCCCCCATGTCTTCGACCCGTTCTTCACCACCAAGGAGGTCGGGCACGGAACCGGGCTCGGCCTCTCCGTGGCTTACGGGATCCTGCGAGAGCACGGCGGCTGGATCGATGTCGAGAGCGAGGTCGACAAGGGCAGCACGTTCTGGCTATGCATACCGTGGGGGCCAACGAAATGAACGGGCGCGTGCTTCTCGTCGACGACGACCTGGCGTTCTGCGAAATGGTGGCGGAGGCGCTGGGGTCGCGCGGCTACCAAGTCACGTTCTTCCAGCGCGGGGCCGACGCCCTCGGAGCCCTCGACGGCGAGGACTTCGACGTGGTCGTGTCCGACGTCCACATGGCGGGCATGCCGGGCACCACGCTGTGTGGCCACGTCGTGGCGCGACGACCGGACCTTCCGGTCATCCTGATCACGGGCTTCGGGAGCCTCGAGGCTGCGGTATCCGCCATCCGAGCTGGCGCGTACGACTTCCTGAGCAAGCCGGTCGACCTAGACGTGCTCGACGTGGCGATCCGGCGAGCGCTCGAGCGCCGGACGTTGCAACAGGAGGTCCGTCGTCTGCAGCGTGCGGTGCGCACGGGTTCGACCTTCGAGGACCTCATCGGCTCGAGCCCACCGATGCGAGAGGTGTTCGACCTCATCGACCGGGTGGCGTCGACGGACGCTTCGGTGCTGGTGACGGGCGAGAGCGGGACGGGCAAGGAGTTGGTGGCACAAGCGATCCACAAGCGAAGCCGTCGCCAAGAGGGGCCCTTCGTGCCGGTGAATTGTGCGGCGATCCCCGAGGCGCTGCTCGAGAGCCAGCTGTTCGGACACGTGCGTGGGGCGTTCACCGACGCGCATCGAAGCCAGGCCGGACTGTTCGTGCAGGCCAGCGGGGGCACGGTCTTTCTCGACGAGATCGGGGATCTGCCGATTGGGATGCAGCCGAAGATCTTGCGTGCGATTCAGGAGCGCAAGGTGCGCCCCGTCGGAGGGGACCGGGAGATCGCCTTCGATGCGCGGATCGTGTCCGCGACCCACCGGGACCTCGAGACGGCGATCGAAGAGCGGGCGTTTCGTGAGGACCTGTACTTCCGCCTCAACGTGGTGCAGGTCGACGTGCCGCCCCTGCGCGCCCGAGGCGGCGACGTGCTGTTGCTCGCGCAGCGTTTCCTGGAGACCCATGCGGCGCGGGCGGACAAGCCGGTGCGCGAGATCGCCGTCCCGGCTGCGGAGAAGCTGCTCGCCTATCCGTGGCCCGGCAATGTGCGCGAGCTACAGAATTGCATCGAGCGCGCGGTCGCACTCACCCGCTTCGATCAGATCGGCATCGACGATCTCCCGCCGAGGGTGCGGGATCACGTGAGCACCCACGTGATCGTGGCCGGGGACGACCCCACGTTGCTGCCGCCCCTGGACGAGGTCGAGCGACGGTACATCCTGCGGGTCCTGGAGGTCTGTGAGGGGCATCGCACCGCGGCCGCTAGGGTCCTCGGGCTCGATCGCAAGACGCTCTATCGCAAGCTGCGCGCCTACGGCCTCGGACCGGACGATCCGACCGGCTCGTAGGCAGCGCGTTCCGGCACGGTTCGTGAACCTTGGTTGTCTGTCGCGAAACACAACTCCGCGACAAGGAGCGACCCATGACGGACCACGCCACGGCACACCCACTGCAAAGTGCGCCCGAGGCCGCGTCGCCGACCCACCTGCTGCTCGCGGAGGACGACGACGAAATGCGTGCCATGTTGGCCGACGTGCTGCGAGCCGACGGTTACCTCGTGACGGAGGTGAGCGACGGCGAAGAGATGGTGAGCAAGATGATCGAGTTGGTGGATGCCGAAAGCCACCCGCTGGACGTGATCGTGAGCGACATTCGAATGCCCGGTCATTCCGGCCTCGAGGTGTTGACGCTGGTGCGGAACCTCGGCCTGCAGACGCCGGTTATTCTGGTCACCGCGTTCGGTGACCTGAAGACGCACCGGCAGGCGGAGAGCCTCGGGGTGAGCGCGGTGCTGGACAAGCCCTTCGACCTGGACGACTTGCGCACGCTGCTGCTGCACTTCGCCCCGCCGAGGTGATCATGACACGCCCCAGGGTACTGGTAGCCGACGACGATCCCGGCATGCTCGCGTGGCTCACGGACTTGCTCACGGAGCGTGAGGTGGAGGTGATCGCCGCGCACAGCGGCGTCGATGTCCTGCACCACATCAACAACGATGCGCCGATCGCGATGGCGATCGTGGACGTGCACATGCCGCCGCCGAGCGGGCTGCGGGTGGTGGCGCTGGCGCGACTTGCTGGGTTTCGAAGGCCATTCCTGCTCATCTCGGCCTTCCCCGACGAAGCCTTGCAGAAGTGGGCCGCGGCGATGGAGGGCGTGTCCCTGCTCGCCAAACCGTTCGAGGCGGGGCAATTGTTCGGCGCGATCCAGCAACTCGGCGGCTTGCGTCCGACGACGGGCAGCTCGTGGCCGGTGAGAGGCCGGTGAGAGACCGGTGAGGAGCGTGGCATTCGGCCCCGCCGCGGTCCTCTCCGGGGCATTGTGCCCCACCCCGCTACGAAGCCATGAACCCGATTGCGTATGCCACGCAGAGTCTCCTTTCCTTGGACGGCAACGGGGCAGTTTGCCCCGATTTCTCTGCCCGCTCCCCCTCTGCGCAACAGTTGATCATGGCACGCTTCTCGCTAAACTAGGGAGACCCATTGCAGGGCAACGAAACCGAGGGACACAAGGGGTCCTTTCACAGCCAATCCACGAGGTACATCATGCGCAACGTCTCATTCGTTCTCGTAGCAGCTCTCTCGCTCCTGATCGGATGCAGCTCAGACAAACCCGCACCCAAGACTCCCGCGTCCGGGGGAGGCGTCGACGTGGCCCTGAGCCCCGACCAAGAGCGCGCCCTCGCGGATGCCCAGCAGAACGCAGGGCAAGGTGGCTTGAACATCGACGACGAGGTCCTTCGGCTCTGTCCGGGGGCGAAGTCTCCCAAGTTCGACTACGATTCGGCTCGCGTGAAGGAGGCCTTCCGCAAATCGCTGGTCGAGCTTTCCCGGTGCATGAAGGACGGCGGCCTCAAGGACAAGAACCTCCTGTTCGTGGGGCACGCGGACCCGCGCGGCGAGCCGGACTACAACCTCGCGCTCGGAGGCCGTCGCGCCAGCTCCGTCCAGTCCGCCATGGTGTCGCTGGGCGTAGGCAGTTCCCGCTTCGAGACCTCCTCGCGCGGGGACACCGAGGCCAAGGGTACGGACGAGGCGTCCTGGGAACTCGACCGCAGGGTCGACGTCAAGCTCGCCGGAAGATAAGGGTGAAACGGACCTTGGACCTCCCCCTCCTGTGACCTCTGCGACCTCTGTGGTTGCTTTGGAGCGTGCAGGGGTTCCTGGAGGGTAGGAACGTGCTACAAGCCCCGCCACGCTGACCTTCCGCCGCATCTTCGCGTTCTTCGCCCCGCTCGAGGCCACCTGGCTCATGATGGCGCTCGAAGGGCCGGTCTTGGCTGCCATTCTCGCCCGCCTGAGCGAGCCCACGCTCAACCTCGCCGCCTACGGCGTCGCCGTCGCCATCGGCATGCTCGTCGAAGCGCCCATCATCATGATGATGAGCGCAGCCAACACGCTCGTGATCGACCGGCAGTCCTACCGCGCCCTGCGAGACTTCTCTTTCGCTCTCAACGCCCTCGTCACCCTGCTCATGCTCGCCGTGGTGATTCCTTCCGTCTTCGACCAGGTCGCGACCCTGCTCGCCCTGCCCGAGGCCGTCGCTTCCCGCACCTGGGCTGCCACGGCACTGCTGCTGCCCTGGCCGGCCGCGATCGGCTACCGGCGCCTCTACCAGGGAATCATGATCCGGTCCGGGAGCACACGACTCGTGGCGTTCGGGACGGTGCTTCGTCTCACGACGATGGCCCTCACGGGCATCACGCTCGCCCTCGTGACGAAGCTGGAGGGGGCATCGGTCGGGGCAGCGGCATTGTCCGCGGGGGTCGTGGTGGAAGCGATCAGCGCCCGATGGATGGCGCAGCCTGCCGTAACGGCGCTGGGTGATTCCGACCGGCCAGCGCTCAGTTGGGGCGAGATCGCGAGGTTCTACTACCCCCTTGCCATGACGTCGCTGCTCAACATGGGAATCCAGCCGATCGTGACGTTCTTCGCGGCGAGAGGGAGAATGCCGATCGAGTCGCTTGCCGTGCTGCCTGTGGTCAACTCCCTCGTATTTCTGTTCCGCACCTTTGGGCTCGCCGGCCAGGAAACGTTCATCGCGCTCGCAGGCCAGGGGCGCGAGGCCTTGCGACACTTCGCCATCGTGCTCGCCGTGGTCGGCAGCCTGCTGCTCACGATACTGACCTGGACGCCGCTCGCGACGGCATGGTTCAGCCACGTCGCGGGACTCTCCCCCACGCTGACGCAGGTGGCGCTGTGGCCTGCGCGCTTGCTGGCTCTGATGCCTGCCCTCACGGTCTGGATGTGCTGGCAACGGGCCACCCTGGTGACGTCGCGGGCGACACGCCCCGTGACGGCGGCCACGGCGATCGAAGTGGCGGGCGTAGCCTGCGTCATGATGGCTGGCAATGCGCTGGGCGTGGTGGGCATCCTGTCGGCGGCGGTGGCCCTCATGGCGGGCAGGCTCGCGAGCAACGCGTACCTCGTGATTCCAACGCGGGTTGCCGCACGGTCGGCATAGGTGCCTTCCGCTTCTATCTCTCGCACTCTGACGCGTACTCGCGCGCGACCTCGACGGGCGGGCGTGGCTTCCCTTGGCCATCGTAGCGGATGTCCCACCCGGTGATGGCCGCCAGCGCGTTGATCGCTTGCACCGGCTCGCGCCCCTCCGTCTTGGCTGCCGCGGTCAACAGCGCGGGAATCAACTCTGCAGTACCCAAGCGCGAGGCAAGCGCGAGGAAGCGCTCCCTCACCCACCACCCCTGTTCGGGACCGAAGCTCGCGAGGAACCGGTCGACGAAGAACGCGCGGTCTTCGTCCGTCGGCGCCGTGGACTCCCACGGGATCGTGGAGGTTGCCTTGAGCAGCGGGTCATGTCCGAGTCGCAGGGGCAGCAGATCGCTCTGGGCGCGGGGACCTTCGTATCCTGTATACCGCCGTTCCAGCGCTGCGCCCGACGAAGAGGCGAACCGGATGAGCAAGTGAGTGTCGCTCGTGGAGAATCTGCCTCGCATGCCGAATCCGGCGCCAGGGGGAGGAATCAGCTCGATCTCGTGGAGAATGGCGGCGAGGGCAGTTCGGGACCGCTCGAGGTGGGGGTCAATCGCGCCGGGCGGGATCTCGCCGTGGGCGAGTTGAAGCGCGAAGTCCTCCGCGATGGGGTAGGAATACTCGCTGTAGCCACCGCGGGTCCACCGAAACGAGATGCCCAGGGCGTGGTACCGCTGCGCAGGGTCGCTCCGGGTGAGTCGCCAGAGGAACAGGTTCTGCCCGTGCCCGTAACCAGATTCGAAGACGATCTCGCTCGGCATCTCCCTCACGGGGTCGCACCGGAAGTCCACGAACAGACGGGAGTGGGTTACCACAGGCTCATAGCGCGATCGCAAGGTGCTTTCCGCCCAGCGAAGGGCGGCCCCGTCCATGGACCGACACCACGCTGTCTCGGGTGACGTCGGCTCTCGCACGGCGGGGCGCCCCTGTGGGTAGCAGCGGTTGGGAGCCACCGCCACGGGTACGACGATGGGAGGCGTCCGTGGGGCCGGCGTTGCAGACGGCGTGCTGGGTGCACTCTGCACCGTTGCGGCGGGACATGAGGGGCAGACCGGACACGGCGCTCCGGCCCCACACCCGAAGGCCAGCATCGACGACGCTGCCACGCACCACCCCGTGCGGCGCTTGTTCTGTCTCCCGATGACGGCGGAACGGCGGATCATGGGCGGGACGATACCACGAGGCGCGCAACGCAGATGCCCCAGGTTCTCGAACGCCCCTGCATTTCGAGCACGAGCACGGCGGACGACCCTGATCAGAGCCCCCACTCGTATCCCACGTAAACCTGAGAGAACGCCGCTCCCACCCACGGAGGGGTGTTCTTTCGACGCCACCCTGCGTCGTCGGGCTCGTCGTCGCGGTGCACTTGGAGCAAGACCAGAGGCAGGTCCGCACCGATCATCCACCCGGAGCGCTCCCCGAACCGGTGTCGCAGCCCGAGACCGGGGAGAAAGAAGAGACGATGCGTGTGCTCGTCACAGCCGTCGCCGCACGGGTCCCCCCAGTCATACACCCAGGCGGTCAGCAGCTGGGCATGCAGCGAAGTGCGAGACGAGAGCGGGTACGCGTAGCCAAGGCGGCTGTCGAGGGCGACCACGCCTTCCTGGCCCGAGTAGGCGAGAACGGGGAGCAGCGGGACCCACGGGACCCCCACACCGGCGAACACACCACCCGGGCTGGTTGTGTCGACGCCCACGTCCCACCACCCGCCGTGCACGGCGAGCTTCCAGGCCGGCTCCTCCTCGGAGGCGACGACCTCCGTCGCGATGGCGAACATCGAGACGATAAGCAAAGCACTTCGGCACCATCGAGGCATGATTCCTCCTTGCGCTCGATCCATGGACGCTCGCACCCTGCGACGTTGTAAAGGGGAATTGTGGGGGGCCAGCGCAGAGGCGTGCACCGCACGGCAGGTTGCTCTATTCTGTCCTGCGAAAGGACATGTCCCCCTCCCCCAAACGCTCCCCGTCCCGCGAGGACCGCGTCGCCGCCGGGGTCGAGGAGCTCTCTCGCTTCCTTGTGGACCTCCTGCGTCAGGGGCTCGCGGGCGCCTCCTCCGCAGGCTACCGCTCCTTTGACGAAATGGCCTCCCGCATGGTCGACGCCCAGGCCCCTGGCCTCGCGCGAAGAGTCCGCGACCTCGGCACCCTCTGCCACGACTCGTCCAGCCCCCGTGACCTGCTGCTCGATCGCATCGGACGCCTGCACCTGCTCCTCGAAGCCTACCGTCGCATCGACCGCCTGCCCCCCGACCTCGCCGCGGACGTGCGTGCCCTCGTGGGGTTCACGACCCGGCGCGAATCCGTTCTCGCGTTGCCCTGCGTGCAAGACACGTGGTGGACGCTCGGGCGACGCCTCGAAGTGCAGGACGACCTTTCGACGTCGCGCGCTTGGCTGTGGGGCGAGAGGTCGGGCCGGTTCGGCTTGATCCTGTCGTTTTCTGCGGCCGGACGTCCCTTCGACATCGGCCCTGCCCCCGGCTCCGTGCTCGAGGGCAAGGCGCACTTCTACCCAAGCGCCGTGCCCCTGCGCGCCATCCTCGACCCCGAAGGTCCCCCGCGCAGGGCTCACGGCACGAAGCCCGCCTCGCACCACCCCCTCGAACAGGCCTGGGACCAGATGCTCGACTGCCACGCACGCCTTCCCTGGCTCGACCGCTTCCCCATGGCCCTTCAATCTGTCGTACCTGTCCGGGACGGCGAACGGTGGGTGCTGCGCAGCGAGGCGCTCATCTTGCCCATGGCCCCCTTCGGACAGGACGGCTGGGACCTGCTCGCCGTGAGCGGCGGCCATCCCGTCGACGTGTTCGGCGAGTGGAATGGCGCTTCCCTCGCTCCGCTCGCTTGCTCCGCGGGCGACGCCCACTACACACTTGGGCGTAACCCGATGTTCCGCGAGGTGGAGGGATGACCCCGGACGCCATCGAGGCCTTGCGCGCGCAGGTCATGCTGGGCACGGAGCGCGTGCCGGACCCGCCCGCCCCCGGTGAGTTTGTTGCGCTATTCTCCGCCATCGATGCGCGCGTGTCGGACGGGTCGCCCGAATCCCGCGCGGCCTGTCTGCTCGCCAAGCTCGCCGTGCTGACGGTGACACGACGCGCGGGGAGTCATCCTCGAGAACACCCGGGCACGTCGGATTCGCCCGCGCCCGAGGACCTTCGTCCCGTGCTGTCGCACGCAGGGGCGAGACACTTGTCGAAGATGCTTCTTCAGGAGTCTCACGCGCACCTGCTCGGAGAGTGGCTGGAGGCCGCGTCTCGAGCCGGCGTGCGGCCCCCCGCTCGCGCGTTGCCCTCGTTGCTGTCGGCGGGCGCGAAACGGCCGGACCTGCGTCCGGCGCTCGTAGGGGTGATCGGCCCACGGGGACGATGGTTGGCCTCACACAACCCCGACTGGGGCTTCGCGGTTGCGCCTCCGGTCTCCCCTGCCCTACCTGCACCCGCGCCCATCGCCTTCGACCCTGCCACCCTCGACGACGCCCCCCACGCCGACCGCATGGCTCTGCTTCGAACGTGGCGCGAAGCGGACCCGGCGGCCGCACGGGCGTGGCTCGCCTCTGCGCTCTCTCGAGAGCATGCCCGGGAGCGGGCAGGACTCATGAGCACGCTCGAGGTCTCTCTCGGCCCCGAGGACGAAGCCTTGCTCGAACAGCGACTGGACGACCGAGGACGCGAGGTGCGGCTCTTGTGCGCGCGCTGGCTCGCCCGCCTGCCCGGCTCGGTTCTCGTGGCCCGCGTGGAAGAGCGCGCGGCCCGTTGCTTGTCCTGGTCTCTGCTTCCCACCGGCGGAGGAGACATCGTGGTGGACCTTCCCAAGCAGCTCGAGGACGGCGCACGGCGCGACGGCATCGAGGAGCAGCCGCCGCGTCGCACAGGCAAACGCGCGTGGTGGCTGAGGCAGATGGTGGCTGTGATCCCGCCGTCGCGGTGGGAAGCACGATGGGGCGCATCGCCGGCGGAGATCGTGCGCGCGGCCGTTCGCTCGGACTTCGCGGAGGCCCTCGTTGCCGCGCTGGCTTCGGCCTGCGCCACCCACCCGAACGCGGCGTGGGCCGAGGCGCTCCTTCGCGAAAGGGCCGTGCACGACGAAAACCTTTGGGGACAGGTCCCGAGGGACCGCGCCGAACCCGTGCTGGCGTCGTGGCTCAGCGCTGCGACCACGGTCGGCGATGTGATGCGCGCCCTCGCGCAGGTGCAGCGCTTCGATGGACCGTGGACCGAGAAGCTCAGCCGCGTGGTGGCGTCGGCAGTACGGGTGGCGCTGGAGGGCGATGCCCTGCCGCCAGCGAGCCTGAGCGATTGCCTGAAGACGTGCGCCACGCGCATGGCCCCGGGGGCTCACGCAAAGCTCAGGGAGATTCTGCTGCGTGAGGGCGGCCCTGCGGTGTGGATGCCGGCCCTGGAGCAGGTCGTCGAGACGCTGAGCTTCCGATCTGCCATGCTCCACGAGCTTACGACGAGCACCGAAGCGGAGACCCAGAATGGTTGAGAGGAACAGCGAGAGCGCCCTGCAACATGTGGTGCGCCGCCATGCGGAGGAGGAGTTCGGACACGAGCTCGTGGCCCTCGCCCGGGTCGATGACCGACAGCGCCCCCCGAGCTGGAAGCTGTCGCCATGGGCCGTCGCTACCTACGTGATGGGCGGCAAGCTCCCCGACGGCGCCACGATCACGCCCAAGTACATCGGCGACCGGCGCCTCATCGAGATCGCGATTGCCACCCTCGCCACGGACCGCGCCTTGCTGTTGCTCGGGCTTCCCGGAACGGCCAAGACGTGGGTTTCCGAGCACCTCGCGGCCGCCATCTCCGGCTGCTCTACACTCATGATCCAAGGCACCGCGGGCACCATGGAGGAGTCCATTCGGTACGGGTGGAACTACGCCAAGCTACTCGCGGAGGGTCCGTCGCAGGGCGCGATGGTGGCGAGCCCCGTCATGCGCGCGATGGTAGACGGCAGCTTGGTCCGCCTCGAGGAGATGACGCGAATCCCCGCCGACGTGCAGGACACGCTCATCACGATCCTCTCCGAGAAGACGTTGCCCGTGCCGGAGCTCAACACGCAGGTGCGGGCGCGCAAGGGCTTCAACCTCATCGCGACCGCGAACAACAGGGACAAGGGAGTAAATGACCTGTCCAGCGCGCTGAAGCGGCGCTTCAACACGGTGGTGCTCCCGGTCCCACGCAGCGAGAAGGAGGAACTCGAGATCGTGCGGCAACGCGTGGAGAGCCTCGGACGCGCCCTCGAGCTTCCCGCGGACACGCCGCCCATCGAGGAGATCCGTCGCGTGGTCACCATCTTCCGTGAGCTTCGCGAGGGCAAGACCGCCGACGGGCGGACGAAGCTGAAGGTTCCGTCGGGGACGCTGTCCACGGCGGAAGCGATCTCCGTGGTGTCGGGCGGCCTAGCGCTCGCTGCGCACTTCGGCGATGGGGCGTTGCGAGCCGCGGACCTCGCGTCGGGGCTCGTGGGAGCCGTGGTGAAGGACCCGGTGCAGGACGTGGTCGTGTGGAAGGAGTACCTCGAAACAGTGGCGAAGGAACGCGACGGGTGGAAGGACCTGTACCGAGCGTGCCGGGAGACGTTGTAGGCGATACCAGGCTCAGCCGCGGTCGAAGTGGTCCATGGTCTCGGGGATGGGGACGGAGATCTCGACGAATCCTGCGAACGCCCCGCCGCGAAACCACGGCATCTGGTGGATGATCTTCCGGACGCCGCCCTTGCTTATCGTGTAGTGGTTCGGCTGGTGGGTTTCGTACAAGGCTCGAATCGTGCCTTGGGTGTGCTCTGGATGGCAGTCGAACACGCTCTTGCCCACCAAGGCGACTCCGCCATCCTTGGCGAACGTGGCGCAGGCGCGCGCGTTCATGGCGACGATGGTACCGTGCTCGTCGGTCACGGTAACGGCGGCGCCGAACTCCTCGATCCAGGCGTGTTCGGGATGCATGCCGGCGTGTGTATCACGACCCGACGACCTTGCCCACGACCGCCACCCGCGGTAGTCCACCTCCACCGTGACGGATGACCTTCAGCCGACCGTCGAGCACACCGGGCCTCGCTCGACGGGGAGGCTTGACCGATGAGCGTGCATCTGCTTGGCATCCGACACCACGGCCCGGGCTCCGCCAGGAGCCTTCTGGGCGCCCTCACCCAGATCGCGCCGGACGTGATCCTGCTGGAGGGCCCCGCGGACGCAGAACCCCTCCTGCCCCTCGCCTCCCACGACGACATGGCCCCTCCCGTGGCCATGCTCCTGTACGAAGTGCAAGCCCCGTCGAACGCGCTCTTCTTCCCCTTCGCCTCCTTTTCCCCAGAGTGGAACGCGATCCGGTTCGGCCTTCGCACCGGCACGCCCATCCGACTGCTCGACCTCCCTGCGGCCACCACCCTCGCGCTCACGGACGAGCCGGAGGCCACCGAGCCCAAGGAAGCCTTGCCGCTTCTCCTTCGGGAGGACACCGACCCGGACCGCATCGAGCGCATGAAGGCATGGCGCGCAGACCCGCTGCTCGCGCTCGCACAGGCCGCGGGGTACGACGACAGCGAACGCTTCTGGGAGCGCCTGGTCGAGGAGCGCCAGGACGGCGCCCCTGTGTTCGAAGCCGTGGCCGAAGCCATGTCCGCCTTGCGACGGGAAGCCGACAAGGACCGGACCGCGGAGGACCGTCGCGAAAGCATGCGCGAGGCGCACATGCGGCAGGTGCTGCGAGGCGCACTGCGGGACGGGTTCCAGCGGATCGCGGTGGTGTGCGGGGCGTGGCACGTCCCCGCGCTGCAGGAGATTCCCCCCGAGTCCCGAGACCGTCCATGGCTCGCCCGACTCCCCCGTAAAAAAGTCGCCGCGACGTGGATCCCTTGGTCCCACGGGCGCCTGAGCTACGCCTCAGGCTACGGCGCAGGCGTTCACGCGCCGGGCTGGTATCACCACCTCTTCACCCAGCACGATCAGGTCGGCGTTCGTTGGCTCCACCGGATTGCGTTGCTGCTCCGCGAACGAGGGATAGATGCCTCTCCCGCGCAAGTCATCGACGCAAGCCGTCTGGCCGAAGCCCTCGCGGCCTTGCGAGGCCGACCCGCCGTGGGCCTCCAAGAGCTCCACGAAGCTGCGCGTTCGGTGATGCTCGGCGGGGATTCCGTACCCTGGGCGCTCGTGCACGACGAGCTCGTGCTGGGAGAAAGGATCGGCCAGGTTCCCCCCGAGACACCGATGGTCCCGCTCCAGCGCGACCTGACTGCCTTGCAGCGTCGCCTCCGGCTTCGCCCTGGCGACGGGGATCGCGACATCGTGCTCGACCTGCGAAGGGACCTGGATCGCGAGCGAAGTTGGCTGCTGCGACGCCTACGTATCCTCGACGTTCCCTGGGGCGAGGGCGGTGACCGCGGGGAGGGCAAGGGTACCTTCAAGGAAGAGTGGACCCTCGGCTGGGACCCGGAGTTCGAAGTGCGCATCATCGAGGCGAGCCCCCACGGCGCGACGGTGGAGGCGGCAGCCACGACGATTGCCTTGCAGCAGGCCGATCAGGCCCAATCCCTCCCCGCCCTCACAGAGCTGGCTCAAGAGGTCGTGTTCGCCGAACTGCCGGGCGCCATGCCTGGGGTGGTGGCCTGCGTCCAGCGCGAAGCCGCCGTGGCCTCCGACCTGACCCAGGTCATGCGCGCCTTGCCTCCGCTGGTGCACCTCATCCGTTACGGCGATGTTCGAGGGACGCAAGCTGCCCCGGTCGAATCACTCGCTCAGGGGATGGTCGCCCGCGTGTGTGCCGGCCTTGCGACCGCCTCCCGCGCCCTGCGCGAAGACGCCGCCGAGCCCGTAGTCCAGGGCATGACTGCCATGCACACGGCCGTGATGCTCATGGACCACCCCTCCGCGCTCGAGAGCTGGAGCGACGCGCTGGTGCAGGTGACCGATGACCCGAGGGGAACTCCCCTGCTACGCGGCAAAGCATGCCGCCTCGCGCTCGATGCGGGGCGCTTCGAAGAAGGCGACGCGACCGGCAGGCTCTCCCTTCACATGTCCCGCGCGTCGGAGCCGTCCCAGACCGCGGCATGGCTGGATGGCTTCCTACGGGGCAGTGGACAAGTCCTGGTCTACGACGATGGGCTGTGGACCCTGGTCGACGAGTGGCTCGGGGGCTTGCGGGACGAGGACTTCGAAGCCTTGCTACCGATGCTTCGGAGGACGTTTTCGTCGTTCTCGGAGCCGGAGCGTCGCGGGATGGGAGAGAGAGCCAGAGCGACCTCGCGGCAGGGCAGCCGGCACGTTACGGGGGAATCGAGCTTCAACGCGGGGCGGGTGGCGCAGGTCGAACCCCTGCTGCGACTGATCCTCGGCCTGGAGGACGCATGACAGCAGCTCCCGCCAAGCTCGCGAAGGAAGAAGAGCGGTTGCGCCGCTGGCGGCTCGTGCTGGGCGGGGGCAAGGCCGAAGGCACCGGCGTGGCGCTGCAGGGTCGCGACGGAGAGGTGGATGCCGCGCTCTCTGCCCTTTACGACAGCCCGCCCCGAGACCCGAAAACCACCTCCCGACGGAAGAAGCCATCGGGCGGATTGAACGCCTCCGCACCGCGCGTGGCGCGCTGGCTGGGAGAGATCCGGCGCTTGTTTCCTTCCTCCGTCGTGCAGGTCCTGCAGCGCGACGCGCTGGACCGGCTTGGAATCGAGCGCATGTTGCTCGAGCCTGAGCTGCTGGAGCTCGTGCATCCCGACGTGAACTTGACGGCCACGCTGCTGGCGCTGCGCTCCGCGATCCCGGCGCGGAGCAAGGAGCTCGTTCGCAAGGTGGTGCGTCGTGTGGTGCAGGACCTGATGCAGCGGCTGGACGAGCCGATGCGCCAGGCGGTGACGGGATCCCTGCAGAGATCCGAGCGAACGCGACGCCCTCGCCCGGGCGACATCGACTGGAACCGCACCATCCTGCGCAATCTCCGGCACTACCAGCCCCAGAGCAAGACGATCGTGCCCGAGAAGTGGGTCGGGTTCGGACGACGCCACCCTGCCCTGCGCGACATCATCCTGTGCGTGGACCAGAGCGGCTCGATGGGATCGTCGCTCATCTACTCGTGCTTGTATGCGAGTGTGCTGGCGTCGATCCCGGCGCTCAGGACGCGACTGGTGGTGTTCGACACGGCCGTGGTGGACCTGACCGATCAGCTTCGGGAAGACCCGGTGGATCTGTTGCTGGGGGTACAGCTCGGCGGGGGGACCGACATCGAGCAGGCGTTGCGGTATTGCGCAGGGTTGGTGACGCGTCCCGAGGACACGGTGCTCGTGTTGCTGTCGGACCTGTTCGAGGGAGCCAGCCGGCACAAGGCGCTTCGACATGTCGCCGGGCTCGTGCAGCGCGGAGTTCAGGTGATCTCGCTGCTCGCACTCGACGACGACGGCCAGCCTTCGCACGATCAGGACTTCGCCCGGTCCCTGGCGTCCATGGGGGTGGCGTGTTTCGCGTGCACGCCCGACCGGTTTCCCGATCTGATGGCCGAATCGCTGGCGAAGCGCGATGTCGCAGGGTGGGCATCGCGGCAGGGCATCTTCGTGGCCCGGGGCTCGTGAGTTCGGGGGGAGACCAGTCGTGTGAGCCGCAGATGGCGTTGGTGGTAATTGCGGACGCACATCCGCACAAGCAACGAAACCATCTGCGATTCTCTGCGAAATCTGCGGCCAACTCCGATGCGTCCGGACCTGAGGGCATCGGGCTCGGTTGTTTCCTGCTGAGCGCTACGGTAAGAGGCGTCGGCAACGGAGCATGGCGGAGCGGCAGCAGAGGATCGAGGAGCGCTACCGGGTCGAACATCGCGTCGGCCATGGGGCGACAGCCACCCTTTACGCGGCCACGAACTTGCTGACCGGTGAACGCGTGGCGATGAAAGTCCTCCATCCCCACCACGCGAAGACCAAGTCCCTTCGTGCGAGATTCCTGAGGGAAGCCCAAACCGTACAACGCCTGACCACCTTGCACGCAGTACAGGTGTTCGATGTCGGGGAGATGGACGACGGACGCCCGGCCGTGGTGATGGAGCTGCTCGACGGCAGCACACTCGAGCGCGTGCTGGCAGAGACGGCAGGTCCTCTCTCCCAGGAGCGCGCGCTGTTCATCGTCGACCAGATCGCCGAGGCGCTTCAAGACGCGCATGACAACGGCGTAGTTCACCGGGATCTCAAGCCCGAGAACGTGTTCTTGCTCGGGGCAGGGACCCACGACTGGGTGAAGGTCGTGGACTTCGGTTTGTCGAAGCTGCTCGGGGACCAGGGCACCCTGCTCACGCGGACGGGCATGATCATGGGGTCCCCGGTGTACATGGCGCCCGAGCAGATGGCGGCGCGCAAGGACATCGACCATCGCGTCGACGTATATTCCCTCGGCGTGATGCTCTACGAGATGCTGGCAGGGGTCTCGCCCTTCGCCGAGGCCACGGACTTCTCGACGTTGCTGAGAATGACCACGCTGGGGGCATCTCCCCTCTCGACCCATCGCAACGACTTGCCGTCCAGGCTGGTGGATGTCGTGGCGCGAGCGATGGAGCCCGACCTGGCATGGCGGATCGCCACGATGCAGTCGTTTCGATCCTTGCTATCGCCCCACTGGAGCGGGAAGCGGCCACGC
The DNA here is from genome assembly GCA_964488865.1 of uncultured Polyangiaceae bacterium. Taxonomy (GTDB): domain Bacteria; phylum Myxococcota_A; class Polyangia; order Polyangiales; family Polyangiaceae; genus MWCO01. The sequence goes on from CAZAWR010000014.1 coordinate 67,608, forward strand.
CCGATGGGGCGAGACTCGTTCCATCCTCGCCAGTTGGATGACGAGCCGACGATGTACGACCCTCGCCGGGTATCGGGGCTTGCGGTCACGCAGCTTGCGGAAGGCGGGCCGACGTCACCGCCCGAAGTGGGGATCCGGGTTTCTCTGGCCTCGCACCCCGGAGAGGAGTCGCAGACCTCGCGCCGCGACCTTCCCTCGGACGCGGCCCCCGTTCGGCGAGGTATTCGACGCGACAAGGGATGAGGACGAGAACTCGGCCCCGGCCAACCGCTGCGTCGTTGCATGGAGCGTGCTGGCAGGTATCTTGTAGGCTGTAGACGGCACGTGTCGTCGCGGGAATTGGGTGCCCCATGTCCTGGGAACGAATTGTGGAAGCGCGGGTGCAGGAATGGCTGAACAGGCCGGCGAAGGAGCGAGAGCGCCCCGCCTCGGAAGGCCCTGTGGCCCCCCTCGAGGTGCAGCTTCTACACGACGTCCTCGGTCTGTTCGAAGAAGCGCGCTCGTGCGACGACGACACGAAGGCTGCAAGCTTGCGAAGACAGGCGGATGCGATTCAGACGCGGCTGATGGTCGTGCTCGAGGATTCCGGGCGGCCGCTCACGGCCCAGCACTTCGCCAGGGTCCTGCAGGAAGCTCGGTTGCGTCGGTAGTGCTGTGCGCGTTGTGAGCCGCGAGTCGCGAAGCTCGACTCGCGAAGCGCGACTGCCGTATACTACTTTCGTGATGGTCTATCCCCCCTCTCGTTCCAGGAGCGGTCGCGCATGGCATGCGTGCGCGCTCGCGGCGATGGTTGCGCTGTCCCCGGGCCTCGACCCGCAGCTTGCCTACGCGCAGGACCAGGCCGCCGTCAGCAAGGCCAGGCAACAATTCCAGCAGGCAATCTCGGCGCAGGCAGCCGGCAACTGGGCCGGCGCGCTCTCGCTCCTCCGCGAGGTGGCAGCGATCAAAATGACCCCCCAGGTCCGCTACAACATCGCCCTGTGCGAGGAAAACCTCGGCCAGCTCGTTGCCGCCCTGGGCAACTACGAGCTCGCCGCAAGCGACGCCAAGGCCGCGAACGCTGCCGACGTCGAACGCATCGTGGCGGCGCGCCTCGAGCCGCTGCGGCCGCGCATCCCCAAGGTCATCGTGGAACGCACGGAGTCTTCGCGCCTGGCCACCATCTCAATCGACGGGGTGCAGCTGGGAGGGACCATGATCGGCAAAGAGCTACCGGTCGATCCCGGGGCGCACGAGGTTGAGGCGAAAGCCAGAGGCTACGAGCCATTCAGCGAGACGTTCGAGATCGCGGAGAAGGAGCAGAAGACGATCCAGATCTCCCTCGTCCCGCTACCCACGGGAGTCGAAGCCGTCGGGACAGCCAGCACGACGACCACCGGCCCCGCGGCCGACACGGGAACCACCAGGCGTTCGCCAAGCCTCCTGCCCTACGTCGTGGGCGGCGCTGGCGTCGCCAGCCTTGCTGCCTCGGGCGTCTTCTACATGCTGCGGGGCAGCACGATGGACGACCTCGACGCCCTGTGCGGAACGAATCGCGACGATTGCCCCGCCAATAGCGAGAGCACGTTCGACAAGGGCAAGACCTACACGACGCTCGCCAACGTCACGCTTGGTCTCGGGATCGTCGGGGTGGGCGCGGGAGTCGTGCTGTACCTCACGGACACCGGGTCGGCTCAGGAGCCAGCACGAACCGCCATCGGGGTGAGCCCGTCCGGTCCGAACGCGTCGGTCGGCGCGACCTTCGTCGGACAGTTCTGAGGGGAGCCCAGCGTCAGAATCCGGGGTCTCGGATCTCCGAAGCCCCGTGGGTGGACTTGGGAGCGGTGGAAGGAGCCGTCGGCTGGGCGGTGGCAGTCACCCTGGTCTTTGGTACCGCCTTCGGTCCTGCCACGGCCGAGGCGGACGCAGGGGGCTCGACGAAATCGGGCGCCGTCGGGGCGGGCTCGGCCAGGTCGCTGGCGTCTACCTCCTTCACGACGGGAACCTCGGGCTCGGTGGGAGGTGCCGACACGGTGACCGTCTGCGGAGGAGCGGTGACACCCGTCGCTGAGGCGGCGGGCACCGGCTCGCGACTCCTCAGCGTGAGAACGACCACGACCCCGGAGATGGCCGCCACGAGAAGCGCGGCCACGGCGATCCACGTGGCAGCGGAGATGCGCTTGCGATGGGACGCCCGTGGGATCGAGGGGGGAAGCAGCAGCGGTGCGGACTCGAGGGACTGAGCGAGCGAGGGGCCGGTGGTCTCGGCGTTGCTTCGGCCTTCGAAAGACCACCGCTCCGACTTGGGGTCCGACCCGTCCTTGGATTTCGATGTTCCTGTGACGGTCGACGAAGTCACCGCGGACAAGGGAGTCAAGCCCGAGCCTGTCGTCTCCGACGGGATCCGGCGGGGAGGCCGAAAGGTCGGTGACTTGCGATGGTCGGCCACATCCAGAGCCTCGCGAATGATCTCGCGACGTTTCTCGAGTCGGTCCCCGACCAGGTTCCGGACGAACGACGAGACCTCCTCGTCCGTGCTCGCGCGCATGGACGACGGAAGAGCTTGATCCAGCGCGCGCAGGAAGTCGTTCGCCGTCGGGAATCGCTTCGCCGGGTCCTTCTCGAGGGCCTGCATGATCGTCAGGTCGAGCTTCGGCGGGAACCCTGGCATGAGCTTGCTCGGATGGCATACGCGAGCATCCGAGCAGGTGTTCATGATCGTGGCCGCGTCGTTCTCACGTCGCAGCGGGTGCTTGCCCGTGGCCATCATGAACAGCACGATGCCGAGAGAGAAGATGTCGCTGCGGCGGTCGACGTTATCTCCGCGCGCTTGCTCCGGGGCCATGTACGGGATCTTGCCTTTGACCTGGCCGGCGACGGTTTCGCCTCCTGCACGTCCTTGGGCCTTGGCGACACCGAAGTCGACGAGCTTGGCCACCCCCTCGCCGGTGATGAGCACGTTCTGGGGTGAGATGTCGCGATGCACCACGCCGTAGAGCTTGCCTGCGTCGTCGCGCAGTTCGTGCGCGGCGTGGAGCCCAGCGGCGAGTTGCATGGTGACGCGCACCGCAACGGACAGGGGTACCCCACCTTTCTTGGCGGCCTCCTTGAGGATCACGTGCAACGGCTCGCCATCGATCCACTCCATGACGAGGTACAGAACGCCCTTGTCCTCGCCGAGGTCGAGGATCTCGACCACGTGGGGGTGGCGGATCTTGCTCGCGAGGGAGGCCTCATCGAGAAACATCTGTTCGAACTGCGGATCCTCGGTCATCTCCGAACGGATGGTCTTCACGGCCACGAGCTTCTGGAAACCGCGCGTGCCCTTCATCCGCGCGGCAAAGACCACCGCCATGCCCCCCTTCGCGATCGGAATGAGCAACTCGTAGCGACCCAGCGTGTGCCCGGCACCCACGTCACCAATCGTTGTCAGAGCTGCTTCTTCCATCCCTGTCCGGTTCCCGATCGACCACGAAGGCTCCCGTGGTCCGAGAGATTCTACAACTGTGTCAGCGAGATGGTGAAGTTGCAGACGTTCCCGCTCCAGCCGTCCACCACCACGAAGTACGACCGGTTGGCCTGAGCCAAAAACTCTACCTCTTCGTCCTGCTTGTTGAGGCTCGCGCTCGCGCACGCCGACGGGTTGCAGGTCGTGCCGGTCAGGCAGGTCCCATCGCAGTTGTTGGCCGACAGAATGAACAGGTCACAGTCGGCGGAGAGGTTCGACACGAGCACCCTGTACGTCCCGGTCACCGTAGGCGTGAAGATCCAGGATCCCTCAGGCCCCGTACTGTTGAACGACGCGCAACTATACTTGTTTACGCGGTTGGGCGTCGAGTTCGGCCCGCTCCCGTTCGTCCCGGCGAAGGACATGCCCGCCGCGATGGGCCGCGCAGGGAAGCATCCCCCCGCCGCGGAGCACTGCACGGAAAGCGCGTAGTTTTGTGCGGAAGGCCCATCCACCACGAGATAGTAGTCGCGACCGGCCTGCGTCGTGAACCCCAGAGCCTCCGGGCGCGTGTCCGTGTACTGGTTGCCGTACGTGAGGCACGTTGTCGATGCCGTGCACTGTCCTCCCGTCGGCGTGTCCACCAGGAAGACACCGAGATTCCCGCCGAGCCCATAGGCCTCCACGAACACGTCCTGATCCGCCGGCGCCGTGAGCTTGTAGGCGTATTCCGGCCCCGCGAAGTCCCCCGCCACACAGCTGTAAGCCGGAGGCGCGATCCGCTGCGTGGACCCCGCAGCCCCACTGTTCTGTCCCGTCAGGTACGCGTCGCACCCCACCGTCGCCGCGTTCGTGCACACGCCCAAGCACGTCGAATCAGCAACGCAATCCGAATCGAAACAGTCCATCTTCCCGTCCAGATCGTCGTCCTCCCCGTTGCCGCAGATCTCCACGTCGGGCACGCAAACATTGCCCGCCTTGTGGTAGCCAGAATCGCACGTCGCGACACCACATACGCCGAGGGAACATCCCGCGGTCCCGTGGTCCACCGCCGGGCAGACGTTGCCGCATGCGCCACAGTGGCTCACGTCGCCGTTCGTGTTGGTCTCGCATCCGTCGGCCACGTCGCCATCGCAGTTCCCGTAGCCGGCATTGCAGGCGATGGCGCACTGGCCCCCGCTGCAAGAGGCCGCCCCGTTCGCCGAACCACAAGTGAATCCGCACGAGCCGCAGTTGAGCGCATCCGTGCCCGTGTTCGTCTCGCACCCGTTCACCTGGCTCGTGTCGCAGTTGGACCAACCCGTGTCGCACGTACCGATGGCGCAAGCACTGTTCGAACACGCAGCCGTGGCGTGAGGCACGCTGCACGCCAGGTTGCAGGTACCGCAGTGCAGCGCATCCGTCGCGAAGTTCACCTCGCACCCGTTGAACGCCAGCCCGTCACAGTTGCCCCATCCCGCGTCGCACGACGTCACCACACACGCGCCCGTCGCACACGACTCTTCCGCGTGCGGGAGAACGCACGGGACCCCGCAGACCCCGCAATTCGCAAGCGTCGCCAAGCTGGTCTCGCACCCGTCCAGCGCCACGCCGTTGCAGTCCCCGCGGTTCGCATCACACGACGCGATCGCACAAGCCGCGTTCGCACACGCGGGAACCCCGAACGGCGCCGTACACACCACGTTGCACCCACCACAGTTGCCCACGTCGTCGAGGATCGTGATCTCGCACCCATTGCCAGGGTCCCCGTCGCAGTCCGCCGTGCCCGAAGTCACGCACGAGGAGCAACCGCACACGCCAGCCGAACACTTCGGGGGGCAACTGTTGGAGGGGCACTCCACACCGCACCCGCCGCAATGGTTCACGTTCGTGTCCGTGTTCACCTCGCACCCGTTGGCCACAACCCCGTCACAGTCGTCGTAGCCCTCACCGCACAACGCAATCACGCAGCTCCCTGCGTTGCACGTGCCGATTCCGTTGGGCGGTACACACGCGTTTCCACAGCCTCCACAGTTCGCAAGCGTGTTCAGCAGCGTCTCGCAACCGTCCGCGTACGCGCCGTTGCAGTCGCCCCAGCCGTTACTGCACTCCTGCACCTGACAATTCGCGTTCGCGCACATCGGAACGCCGTGCGCTACCGAGCACGCCACCCCGCAGCCACCACAGTTCGCTGGGTCCGCCGTCACCTGGGTCTCGCAGCCCGTGGATGCAAGGGAGTCGCAGTTGCCCCAGCCCGTCGAACACACTCCCAGCTGGCACGTTCCCAAGTCGCACACCGCAGAGGCATTCGCATAGCCACAAGCAATGTTGCAGCCCCCGCAATGGCTCGTGTTCGTCGCGACGTTCACCTCGCAGCCGTTGGCGTTCACCGCATCGCAGTTCGCATAGGGCGCGTTGCACGACGCCACCGTACAAACGCCAGCGGTGCATGCGGGGTTCGCGTTGAGCAGCGAACAAACCACCCCGCAGCCTCCGCAGTTGTTCACGTTGGTCCCCGTCGCGGTTTCACACCCATCCGAAACGTTCGCGTTGCAGTCCGCATAGCCTCCATTGCAGGCGCCGATCACGCACGACGAGGCGGTACACTGCGTGGTTGCCTGCGGAAGCGCAGCACACACGTTGCCGCAGTTGCCGCAGTTCTTGCCGTCGGATATCGTGTCCGTCTCGCACCCGGTGTCCAGGTTCGTGTCGCAATCCGCGTAGCCCGACTCGCAGGCCACGAAGTTGCAAGCCCCAGCCACGCACTGCGCAATGCCGTTGGCAAACGAGCAGACGGCACCACACCCACCGCAGTGAGGCAAGGCCGTTGCCGTGTTGGCCTCGCAACCGTTGGCGTACGTCCCGTCACAGTCGCCCCACGTGCCTTCACAGCTCTTCAGGACGCACGCGCCCCCATAACACCCGACCGCTGCGTGCGCGGCCGCAGCACACACGTTCTGACAGGTGCCACAGTTCTGCGGATCCTCGGCCGTGTCGAGACACACGCCACTGCAGCAGGACCTCCCGTCAGGACACCCATGCACGTCGGTGCACCCCAGCTCGCACACATCGGACTCGCAAACCGTCCCGAGCGGGCAGTCCTCGTCGACAGAACAACCCACGCACTGGTGCGTCACGAGATCGCACGTCACCGTCCCGGAAGACCCATCGCCCACGCTCCCGTCCTCGCCTGCGTCAGGGTCCTCCTTGCCCGCATCCCCCGCCACGCAATCTTGATCCGACTTGCACCCGATCTCACACCGCAACGTCTCCGACGAACAGAATTCCCCCGCGGGACATTGGTCGTTCGACGTGTCGCATGCACCACATCGGCCCGAAACCTCGTCGCAAACCGGGCCTGCCGGGTCGTTCGAACAATCGTCGTCCGACTGGCACAGCGAAGCGTCCGCCACGTCCGCCTCAGCGTCCCCGTCACCCCCGTCTTCCGCGTCGACGCCAACGTCCTGCACGTCGGGTCCCCCATCTTCGGCATCGGAACCCCCATCGAACACGTCCCCGTCGGCCGCGTCTTCGGGCTCCGTGACGTCAGGCTCCACAAGAGCGTCCCCGTCCCCTCCTCCCTGGTCCCCGCTCGCGTCCTGCGTTCGGTCCTTGTCGAACCCGCTGTAGTCCGGATAGCCACAGGCCACGACGGAGCTGAGCACCAGCACGGGTCCGTGGAGCTTGATTCGTTCCCACACAATAATACCCACGTTGGCAAGGATACCCTCTTGAAGGCGACGGGGAAAGCCATTCGATGACGGACGGCACAGCCCACCACGCTCCGGACGTGTTCGCTCACCGGGAGACCCGGACCGCGCCGGCCGATTCTAGGGGCGTTCCCTCAAGGCTTGCGCTCGTAGAGCCTGGCGATCTGCGCAGGGGTCATGCTGGGCACGTCCAGGGCTTGCGTCGACCAGTAGGTGTTTCGCCTGACGATGAGCTGGGTGAGGTGATCTTCCTGGTCACGCGCGAACAGCTCCAGAGCAGGCGCAACCTCGGCGCTCGCCACGCTCGCGAGCACCCGGTAGTAGCGCGCACCGCGGGTCTGGGCGAAGAGCGCAAGTTCGAGGGCGGCCGCCAGGGTGATGGTTCGCGGCATCTCCAGCGACACCGGAAGCTTGATGGTCCTGGCGTGCGGCTCGGCCTCCGCTGGAAGCGTCCAGCTCGACTTGTCCAACACGATGACCTCGAGTTCCTCGGCGTGCTCCTCCTCCTCGAGGGCGAGCTGTTCGAGGAAGATTCGAGTCGCACGATCCTTGGCGCGGATCCCCAGGTCGGTGTGAAACCGCGCCGCCGCGAGCTCCGCGGAAATCCCGTTCCGAATGGCCTGCGGGAGATCGGACCTCGCGACGTCCCGGAAGTACCAGCTTTGCTCGCGCGGCTGCTTCCTCAGCTCGAGCAACTGGGCCACGTGCGCTTCCTGCTGCTCAGCCAGCTCGTGGAGAAGACCACGTACAGGCTCCGGAGCCCCCTCCGCCAGGGCACCGTAGAGCAACGCGGCGTGACAGGCGGTATCAAAAGCCACGTCAATCGCCTGGGCGTACGAAATGCCCTCGACGAAGCGCCACCCCGGGGTCGTGCTCGCGGCATCGACAAAGCGGTCCGCGTACGGCGGAAGAGCACGGTCCGAGGTCTCCAGCGCGAGCATCTCGATCGCTTCCGCATGGGCCTTTTCGCGAGACACAAGCCCCTCCAAAAACGCCGCTGCTTCGGGGTCCCGTGTGCTCTCCGCGAGGAGACCGTAGAACCCCGCCGCGACCCGCGCGGCCTCGATCATGTTGCGGAGGGTTTGCCCCAAGTCCGGTGTGCCCACGCCGACTCTCCTTGCAAAGCCAACCGCGACCATGACTTGTCACCACCCGCATGTCAACGAGCCGTCTTCAATCCCCACGCGAACTGGCCGCGAACCACTGGTCCCTTCTTGTCAGTCCCAGCGGTCGGCTCCCCCATCCGGCACGTCGTCCGCCGGCACCGCCCCCCCGATGCGGAACGCAACGACGCCCCGAGGGCGTCGGCCACCGAGCCCTGCCAAGGACGTTCCCCCAAACACGCTCGGGCTCGTGACATGGTCCCATCGTCCCGTGCCCATCCCCGCACCGGCGAGATCGCGGATTCGGACATGGACACCTTCCGCCCCGAACTTGGCACCCGCCATCTCCGAGGAAAGCGCGAAGCCGTGCACCTCCCAGGCGTCCCCCACCCTCAACTCGAGCGCCGCCGTGATCGGATCACTGTGGTGGTCCAGCAGTGTCACCTCGACTCCGCCTACCGGAACGTCGCTCCGCAACGCCACGCGCCACTCCCAGCTGCCGTCCTTCCCGCATCGCACGAAACGCCCCTCCAGTCCCAGGGCCGGCTCTGGTCGCGCGGACACCGCGAACGTACGCCACGCCGCCGTCTTGCCCACAAGAGCGCCTGCTTCGTCGTCAGACACCCGCGGCCCAATCGGCGCCCGCGCCTCGTATCCCTTCGCGACCGGACCCACCATCGCGCGCGGCTCTCCTCCCACGTCGACGAGAAACACGGCGAGACGAGGGCCATCCGCACCGACGTACAGCACCTCGCCGGCGTTCGTCAGCGTGAAGACATCCGCAACGAACGCCGCGCTTGCCGTCGCGCCGTGCTCCCGGTCCTCGAACATGTCGAAGTACCATCCCGTCCACTTCGGAGGCTGGCCGGAGTCTTCATACCCCCCAGCCGGGACCTTCTCCGCCACCATCGCAAGCCATCGCCTCTGGGGTTCGGTCAGCGGCTTCCCCTCGGATTCTGCACCCGCGATCGCCCGGAGCATCGTCAACGCCCGCTCCAGCCCCCGCCACCCCGCCACCTGCGAGCGCATGGACCGAACGTGCGCCAGCAGCGAGTCGAACGTGGCCGGCGCGGGCTCGACGAAGGCATCTGGGATCTCGCAGCCGTAAGAGTCGTAGCCCTGGGCTGCCAGCAGCACGTATGCGTGCCGGATTTGGCCGTAGCCCACAATGGCGGAGTTCATCCGGAGGTCCGCGAACGCGTCACGCTTCATGAACGACGGTGTCACGCCTTCGGGCTCGACGCCCAGAGACAGGACAGCACGCAGCCACGACGCATAGATGTCATTGCCCCGCCGGGCCTCAAGGTCCAGCGTGGCGCGGGCTCGGGCGAGAGCGGGCTGCAAGACCGGGAATCGCTGCACCTCGTCGGCAAGGTAGGTCTCTGCCCTATCGTGGCCGAGAATGTAAGCCACGTCCGCGGCACCCGTGTGGTATCGCTCCGGAACCGCGTCGTGGACGAGCGCCGAGAGGGCCGCGATGTCGGGGACGATGCGGGGACCGAACAGCGTGGCAATCGCGGGTAGCTCCGTCGTCCCTTGCGGCATGAAATGGGTGCGTGCCGTACGTCGATATCGATCGCCGATACTGCTCTTGAGCTTGGCGAAGCCATCCTCTTCCTTGGGCGAAATCCGGTGGACGCGCATCAAACGCGCAAGCTCCGCGGGAGCGACGTCCTCGCGGCGTCCGGCGAACGCTGAATACACTTGCTCGAACAAGCCAAGCTCGACGCTGGCCCCGGAGCGCTGCACCAGGTCTGCAAGGGCGAGCGCGGCGCGCGCTTCCCGCGGTGTCTCCGACGGGTCGGGGGCCACCCCAGGATGCGAGCTCCTGCAGGAGCGCGACACCAGGTTCAGCTCGACCCGGGACAGCCACATCACCGACCGGAAGTATGCCTCGAGCGAAACCTTGCCGGGGGCGTATCCCGCGTAGTGTCCCCGCGGTTGAAGCTGGGAAAAGTCCACCATCCGGACCCGCCCGAACAGTGACACAGGGCGCAGGGCCCCTTCGACGCTGAGAGAAACCAACTCCGACACCTTCTCCTCATTCCCAAACCAGGAGCCCGACAGCTCCGCCTGGTCTCGTGGCTCCACCGCAAGGGTGTGCGCCACCCCCAGAAGCACGTCGAGATCGTCCAGCGTCTCGGGACGGTAGAGCCCTCCCGACCGCGACAACGCCGCACGAAGCTTCCTCAGCATCGAGGAGAGAGCCGGGACGAGCTTCTCGCGCTCCACCCGCTCCAAGGCGAGCTCCGTACCGCGAAACACCGCGTGCAAGATGGGATCGATTCCCACGTACAGGGGAAGCTGCTGCTGGAAGATGTCGTGAAAGGCACTCGCGTAGTCCGCGTAGGACAGACGGTCGAGGACCACGAAGCCGTTCGCGCGTAGACGTTCGTGCTCCGTGCTCGTCAGGTGCAGGTGGGCATCGACGCGATCGAGATACCGGGGCCGTGCAACCCCGTCCCAAGGATCGCAAGGCATCGGAGCCGCGACCGCGCTCCGACTCTCCTGCTCCGCCCGGGAGAGGTTCTCGTTCGCAACGAAACAAGCGTCATTCGCGTCAGGAGGGGCTTCGGTCGTGTCGCAGAAAGGATCGTCCCAACGGCAGCTCGAGTCCAGGGGCGCGTAGGGGGCAATCCCGTCGAGCGCCCGGGCGACCTGCTTCGGGAGAGCGGAACAGATGTCATTGTCGCTAGGGGGGTTGGGCCTTCCCCGGACAGCCACGGACGCCGTGGGCGAAGGGCCCGCCGCGACGGGCTTCGCCACGGGTCGTTCGGGTCCTGTTCGTGCAGGAGGGGCGCACGCCGCCAGGACGAGGCACATCACGGCAACACTTCGTCGCATGGTTCATCGAACTCCACGGGGTCTACTACCCCGTCATCGTTCGAGGACCACGGAACGTGACACACACCTCACGCGTTTTCGAAATTCGTTCCGAGTTGGTGGAGCCATCGGTTCGCCAAAAAGACTCCGATGCCCACCACCATAACTGCTGCCAGGACGACGAAGAGGATTGGGTCCACCGCCGGAGGGTAGCACGAGGAAGTGCTCCCAGCGTCGGCTTGCTTGCTCGCCTTAGCGTTCCACGGCGCCAAGGTCGGGGCTTCCACCCCGGACTCGCCCGAGAATGTCCTCGGGGGATGCGGAACCAGACTCTGCTTGATCGATGAGCGCACTCGACGCCGCGGGGGTGCCGAAGGACTGGACGAGCGAAACGAATGCTTCACACACGTTCGCGCTGCCGTCCGCCAGCTTGCCAGTCTGGGGATTCCACCGCGGCAGGGCGATGCTCGACGGGCTGGGCAGGCCTGGCTCCCCCGTGACCGCGTTCGCGTCGTTCTCTGGGTTGACGAGGTCGTTCGCCGAGTACGGCAACGGATTCCCGGCGTTCCAGTACGCATTGTTGTGCAGCGTGAAGCTGCTGGTCTCGCCGAAAGGCGTAGTGGAGAAGCGGGTCATCGTCCCGGTCGGGTCCGACCACAGGTTGTTGAAGAACTGGATGTTCTGGTTCGGCTGGTTGGAGCCTTCGACGTTGAGCCGCATGGCGAAGGCGGAGGACGGCAGGTTTCCGGAGATGGTGTTGTTTCTGAAAACGACGTCGGCCACGCCCTTGCAGCCAAAAGCGGCGCGCATGGTGTCGGCTCCGTCCCCCAGCATCAGGTTGTTTTCCACGAGCACGTTGCGCGCTTCGAAGTACGGGTGACCATCCTCCCCGAGAAGCAGGAAGGGCGTGCCGGAGCTTCCCTCGTAGTGGAGGAAGACGTTGCCCCGGACCGTCACGCCGCTCGCGCCCACGAATCGGTCGTCGGTCCCGTTGGAGTCCTTGATGACCACGAAGGCCGAGGTGTCGTGGGGGTTCGCCCGCCCGCTCCCCGCGAAGTCGTTGAAGAAGATGTTGTGCTGGATCGTCACGTCTTCGACGCTGTTCACGTCCATGTGCTCGTCCGAGCCGAACTGGTTGTAGAACACGTTGTGCTCCACCAGCACCTTCGATGCGGCGTTGTTGATCTTGAGGATGTCATTGTTGTAGCTGTCGTGCAGGATGTTGTTCCGGAGGGTGATTCTGCTGCAACCGCCGTCACCGTTCACGTCCTGGATCTGGACGACGAGGGGGGCTGCTCCCGGGCCCGAGTGGGCGATGTCGAACCCCTCCACCGTGATCCCGACGCCGTAGAAGCAACGCAGCACGGTACCGTTGTTGCGCAGACGCGCCTGGTAGGGCAGCTCCGACCGGATCGTGATCCCGTTCGCGAACTTGCCGTCGATCTTCGTCAGGCCTGCGTACTCGCCGGGACGCACGAGGACGGTCGCCCCGTCGGACACCTGCCCCACCGCATAGCCGATGGTGGCCCACGGCGAGGCGGAGGAGCCGGTACCGGCCGTATCACTGCCGTTGGAGGCCACGTAGTACACAGCCCCCTGAGGCGGTGAGGGCACGCAATTGTCCGAGGTGATGCCGCCGGTGCTTCCTGCGCTGCCTGTACCGCCAGTCCCGCCTGTGGACCCACCGGTCCCGCCTGTTTCCCCGGCACTCCCGCCGATGCCACCGGTGCCGCCATTGCCGCCTGTGCTCCCGCCTGTGCCGCCGGTACCGCCAGAGCTCCCGCCAGTGCCACCTGTGCTGCCGCCGGTACCGCCTGTGCTACCACCGGTGCCGCCTGTGCTGCCGCCGGTACCGCCTGTGCTACCACCGGTGCCGCCCGATCCACCGACCTTCGGGGGCCGCAAGCGGCCCAGGATCGGCCTCTTGCTTACTGCCACAGTCGTTCGCATCCCTGGTGCGGTGATCTCGTCGGGGGATGGGTCGCTCGCGGAGGACTGGCCTTCATCCTCCGGGGACTCCGCGCCGCAAGCCAGCAGCAGGAAGGGAACAGCCAAAACGAGTCGATTGCGCATGGTTGACTTCTTCTTTCCTCGCACGAGGCGATGGACCCCGGAGCGCCCCGAACCGAATCGATTGTGGTGGACTCGCTCGGGAAGCGGCGCGCCGGCAACTACCATCTAGCGAACGCCGTACCAAGGAGGCCCGTTGCTTCAAACAAACTGCCACCGGGGTCTGCGTGATAGTTTCCGCAGGCGGCCAAACGTCGAAACCCCTTTGATTTGCAGTCGATGCCGCTCATCCCCAACCCACACACACGTCGGGAGAGGTCTGTCCCGAATCGCTTCAGCGTGATTGTTCGAACGCGCCCGCGTCGCCAAGACGGGCGGAACGGACCTGACTATCATTCAAGACTGCAACGCCCATTTTTCACGATTGCATACTGCATAGTGTCAAGTTCCCATAGGGAATCTTTGGACGGAGATCCGCAGGCCGTCGCTCGCGTTCTGCGCTTTTTGCCCCCGGCTTCGGGTCCGCGGGTTCCACCCTGGGGAGGCCACAGCGGAGGAGAAACCCTACGACGCACCCCTTCGGGCGTGCTAGCGGGACTTTCGCAGCGTCGAACCGAATGCGCTTAGAATCAAGCCAGATGCGTTCAGTTTGCATGGATGAACGAACAGTTGGCCTCGGGCAGGGTTTCGCCCTTCAAGTGAAGCGAAAACGACACGCGCACATCGGCGCCAGTGACGTTCGTGCTTCAATGGACCGGCGATTCGTTTGTTCATGCAGGTATCGAATGCCGAAATCATCTGGTTTTCATGCGCATGCGGTGCCGTTTCTGGTCGCCAAGTGCGAAAGTCCCGCTAGGAGGGCCCCGTGGCAAGTTCGACGCAGCACTTCACACCGGGCCCCGGGTGGCTGGAGCGACACGTACCGCTGAACCCACCGGACTCCGTGGGCGAGGAGGTTGCGAGCGCCGTGACCCACGGACTCGGCGCCGTGGCAAGCGCCATCGGCCTCGTCCTGCTCATCGCCCGCGCCTCGTCCCAGGGCACCACCACCACGGTGGTCGGCATGACCGTCTTCGGCCTCTCGATGGTGCTGCTCTACACGGCATCGTGTCTCTATCACAGCGTCCGAGCACCGTCGGCCAAACGCCTCTGCCGCGTCATCGACCACAGCTCCATCTACCTGCTCATCGCCGGCACCTACACCCCCGTCATGCTGATGCTGGGCGGAGTCTGGGGCTGGTCCATCTTCGGCGTCGTCTGGACTTGCGCCGGTCTCGGCATCCTGCTCGAGCTCTTCAAGATGAAAAAGTCCAAGCTCGCTTCCCTCGCCGTCTACGTGGCAATGGGGTGGGTCATCATCCTGGCCTGGCCCCCGCTACAAGCCGTGGCCGACCCCCGCCTGCTGCACTGGATGCTCGCCGGAGGCGTGACCTACACCGTCGGCACCCTCTTCTACGCCCTCAAGCGCTTGAAGTACCACCACGCCATCTGGCACCTCTTCGTCCTCGGCGGGAGCGCCTTCTTTTGGATTGGAATCTATGCGTACTGCTGCGGATGACCGATGTCCCTCGCTCACCCGAGGAAGCAGAGATGGTTCGCCTTGAAGGGTGAGCGAAGGTGTCGCTGCACCTGCCGCACAGCACTGTGCTTGAAAAAGCGCTGCCCCAGCCACCGCCGGGCCTCGCTCCGGGGGTGGGAGGATCCGCACCGGAAGTCCCTGTAGAGCGCGAGATCCGCGCCGGGACCGAAGGGAAACATCTCCGTGATCCCGAACCTCTCCGGGTGCCTTTGCATGGGACTGCCCAGGGGCAAGTTCAGCAGCGCGGGATTGATGGCAAGGACGTCCGGACCGCAGGCTTCCACGAGAGACAAGGTCATCTCGCGGTCCTCGTCGGTCTCGGTGGGTAGCGCGAAGAGCAAGTACACATGGTTGCGAATGCCTGCACCCGCGGTGCTGCGCAACACCCGGCGCGTCCGGTCGGGGTCCGTTCCCTTGCCCGTCCGCTCCAGGAGTCTCGGGGACCCGGTCTCGACACCCAGCTGCAACATCGCACACCCCCCCTCGGCGAGGTGGCGAGTGAAGGCCTCGTCCGCCAGACACTCTTCCACGCGCACGAAGCCATGCCACTGAATGGGAAGTCGCTCCCGCCGGATGACCCCGGCGATGTGCTCGAGGAAGGCGGGCGGTACGGCGGAGTCCGTGAAGTGCACCATGGCTCCCTGCGGAAACCGCGACGCGACCTCGCCCAGCCAGCGCTCCAGGGCATCGACGCTGCAAGGGGAGTGTCGCGCGTGCTGGTGATCGGGGCAGAACGTGCACCGCCTCCAGTAGCAGCCTTTCCCAACGGCCGCGGGAACCACCGGCACGGGCGACAGGTAGCTGTCCCAGGGAACGTCGTCGAGTCGCGGGGACAGAGGAGCCGCATCGAACCCCGTCACGGGCCCTGGGGAAGCCTCGGCCGCCAAGACGCCGAGGTCCTCGTTCGTCCCCGCAGCCACCTGATGAAACCACGCGAAGGGCTCGCCGGCCAGGTCGAACCCTGCAGCCTGCCAGCACGCCACGAGGGGCCCGCCCAGCCACCGCCGCAACGACGGCCGGTGCTCGGCCAGCAGGCGCGCGATCCGGAACGCCGCAGGGGCTTGCTGCTGAAACGTGAGGGACACCGCCACGTGAGAGGCGCAAAACTCATCGAGGCTGGGGAACAAGACATCCATCACGTAGTCGTCGAACGGCCCGGGGTCCGAAGCAAAGCGGCGGAGCGTCTCGCGCGACTCGACGCGTTTGCCGTCCCACCCGATCATCGCGATCCCGAGCCGCAAACCAGGATAGGGAGCCGCCGTGAGCTGAAGCGCGCGCTCGAGATCGCGGATCGCGGAGGTGTACACATGCCGGTTCGCATACGTCTCCTCTTTGCGAAGCGCGCTTCCGGGCGCAGGGCTCCGTAGCACCGAGTCGAAGGCATGCGCGGTGTCCGGGGACAGCTTCCCGTGGCACTTCGCGAGCGCTCGCCGGGTCAGCACGTACTCGTGCCAGCCCAGGGACGCGTCGACCCAGCGCGCATTGACCCCCGCGCGCGCGAGCATGTGTGCGGCCGCCGCGGCCGACAGACCCGGTTCCGAGGGCTTGGTCAGGGGAGGTGTCAGAAAGACGATCGTCACGGACTATCAGTTCTTCAAGCAGTACGCCCGGTTGGGGGAGCTGGACGTGCACGTGCCGCACGACGACGAGCAGCTGGTGGATTGCACGTGGTAGCCGGAAGGACAAGACAGGCCACAGGCGTAGAACGAACTACCCGCGTTCTCGCCACAGTACGAGCGGTTAGGCGAGCTCGAGGTGCACGGGCCGCACGACGACGAGCAACCGTACGATTCGGCGTGGTAGCCAGCGGGGCACGACAAGCCGCAGCTGTAGAAGGTGGTGCCGTCGTTTTTGCCGCAGTACGAGCGATTGGGGGAGCTGGACGTGCACGCGCCGCAGGACGACGAGCAACCATAAGACTGGGCGTGGTAGCCGGAAGGGCAGGACAGACCGCAGCTGTAGAAGGTGGTGCTGCAGCTGGGTGCGCAGTAGGAGCGATTGGGCGAGCTCGACGTGCACGTACCGCACGACGACGAGCAGCTGTAGGACTCGGGGTGATAGTCCGCGGGGCACGAGAGCCCGCACTGGTAGAACGTGGCGAGCGTTTCGTGCTTCACGCCGGTCGCGGGATCGCAGGAATCGACGGTGCAGTCGTTGTTATCGTCGATGGAGACCGGCACGTGCGAGGGCCCCGTGGCAGGGTCACAGGAGTCGGTCGTGCACGCGTCGTTGTCGTCGTAGGAGACGGGCACGTGCTTCACGCCGGTGGCGGGGTCGCAGGAGTCGGTGGTGCACACGTTGTTGTCGTTGAGGACGGGGGCGGTGCCAGGGGAGCAGAACCCGCTCGCGTTGCAGGTCTCGTTGCCGTTGCACAGGTCGGCGTCGTCGCAGGACGTTCCCACGGGACGCGGCGTCGCCACGCACTGTCCTGCATCGCAAGCGTTGGAGGTGCAGGGGTTCCCGTCTTCGCAGTCGGGGTCCCCGCCGCATGCGGGAGGGATGCCGCCCGTGCCGCCTGTGCCGGACGCGGCGCCCGTCCCGCCTGTGGTAGCGCCCCCAGTGCCCCCAGTGCCTCCAGTGCCCCCCGTGCTTCCACCGATGCCGCCGGTGCTGCCTCCGAAGGCTCCGGTGCCGCCGGTTTCTCCGCCACCCGGCCCATCCCCGCCCGTACCCCCACCGGGCCACCCGGACTGACCGCCCGCGCTCGCGTCGCTCGATCCGCCGGAACCGCCCGATGGGCCATCCTCCGCGCCCCCCTCCGGCGAAGCCCAGGCCCATTCCTCGGGGCGGTCCACGCCACTGAAGCTCGTGCAGCACAGGCCCGGGAGAACGAGGAGCGAAAGCCACGCTGTCTTGCTGTGGGCGTGCCAGGCCATGATGGGGGAGTGTAGCAGGTTTCGAGGGGCCCCGGCCTCGCTCAGGCTGAGTGGCGAAGGAGGGGATTGGGGTTGGTGCGGAGTTAGCAGCGTCCGTGGCGCCTGAAGCACGGCAGCCCGAGCCCGAGTCAGTCCGAGCCCGGGTCGGTACAAACCCGCCGACGTAGCGACTCGACACCGTCGAGTCGAGCGTTGGGCGCGGCACCGCCGCGCGCTTGCGTACAAGCCCGGGTCGGTACAACTCCGCCGAGGTGCGACTCGACACCCTCGAGTCGAGCGTTGAGCGCACCGCCGCGCGTGTGGGTTGGTGCGGACGGTGGCAGCGTGGTGCTAGCGGGCCCGAAGATCCACGAGCGTCTCGAACAGGTCGTACACGAGCTCGTCGACGTCGATCACGGGAGCGTTCATGTCGATCTGGCCCGACGAGCCCGTGCGTCGCAATTCCCAACCGTCGTCGGGCCGCTGCACCACCACACAGAGCGGGACGCTCAGGATCACTTCAGCGTGTCGGCCGGCATGCGTTTCCGCTTCCACGTGGCCTCGCACGATGTGAAGGATGGGCAAGGCGCCCGGCTCCTGGTGGGAGTACAGGTCGACGCGAGCGTTGCCGAGTGCGACGCGAACGAAGCTCATGCTGGGACCGTCCTGTCCCATCTGGACCGGAGGGCGAGAGGGTGGCTCCACAGAGACGGCCAGGCCCGTGTGCGCCGTAAACTCAGTGCCCCGCGAGCGGAGCCCATTCACCATGGCCTGAAGGGCTGCCTCCGTGGCGGTGCGGCACCAGTGGTCGAACGCGGCGCGTTTCTCCACCACGTCACGCTCCCGCGCCTCTCGCTCCGACTCGGCCGCTTGTAGCTTGCGGTACAGTTTCGACCAACGATCCAAGGGCACCTCCAGAAAGCTCGGATGCTACTTCTTGGGGTTCAATTCACCCAACCCCTCGGGCCAATGGGGCGTGGGGATCGGGTAGCCCGGCCGCGCCATGAGGTATCCCTGCCCGTAGTCGGCCCCGCCATCGCGCACGGCCTTGAGCTCGTCCACGGTCTCGATCCCCTCGGCGACGACGCGCGCCCCCAACTCCTTGCACATCCGGACGACGTGGTGAAACAGCACGCGCTGGCGCTGGTTGGTATCGAGTCCGCTCACGAGCTCCCGGTCGATCTTGACCACGTCGGGCTGCAGGTCGATCACGCGTTTGAGGTTCGAGAAGCCGGCGCCGAGGTCATCGATGACGAGCTTGGCGCCGGACCTCGAGCAGATCTCGCGCAGCACGCCGGAACAGAGCCCGAAGTATTCGAACGCGGCCGATTCCGTGATCTCGATGAACACGTTGTTACCGTGGAAATTGATGGGATCGTCGGGGCGAACGAGCCATCGGGACGAGAGCTCGTGAGGGTGCACGTTGATGAACATGGGAAGGTCGCGACAGCGGTCGAAGGCCACCTCGCGAATCAGCCTCCCCAGGCGCCCGATCGTCCCCTCGTCGGCGGACGTTTTGATCAGCACCTCGGGGTTGCGGTACTCCTCCCATCGGCAGCGGACGAGCGCCTCCACCGCCTGCAGCTTGCCCGCGTTCAGGTCCACCAGGGGCTGGAAGACGACATCGAGGTCGTCCACCGTGAGGTCGCGGGTGGGCCGTTTGTCGTGTTCAGCGCGAAGCCTCTCCGACTCTTCTTCGGTCAGCGTCCAGTTCAGCCGCTTTCTCGTGGGGTCCACGGGCTGACTTCTATCACGTCCGCCGGCCGGTAGCGAGCGGCCCACCGGTCGAGCGCGCGCAGGTCACTGCCCGGTGAGCTGCACGAGGGTGGGATTGGTCGGCCCCAGCTCGATGAGCCCCTCTTCGGCGAAGACGATGGTCATGGTTCGCGTGTCGATGATCATGTTGAACGGCGACGCGCTCCGGTCGAAGAACACGCCGAGCGAGAGCTTGGGGTCGAGCACGAGGGGATACTCGATCTTGAATCGCGCGCCCCAGTACTCGATGTCCGTGAACTGCGCGGGCTCAGAGTCCTCGTTCTCGAAGATCGCGGTCACGAACTCCACGCCCTTCGCCCGCCAGTCGTGATAGTGGATCATCGACTGTTTGGCCTCTTCTTGGCACACGGAACACCAGCGGGCCGAGGCGTTGACGAGAAGCGCCACAGGCTTCTCGGGATTCCCGTCGGGATTGTAGTAGTCCGAAAGACGAAGCGTCACGATCGAGGTCTCGTCGGCCACGTAGTTCGCCGCCGCCGGGTTCAAGAACCCCGTGAACTTGAAGTTCTGGATCGTGGTTCCCACGTCGCGCCCGTAGGGCCCCGTGGGGTAAGCGACGGTGCTTCCGGTCCCTGGCTCCAGCGCTCCCGGCTCGATGCCACCTCCCGGGTGCTCGAGCCCCGGCTCCACGGTCGGGTCTTCCGTATCGGAGGACGAGCACCCCGCGACGAGGGCGAGCAACAGAAAGGCGAAGGCGGTACGCGTCGAGAGAAGGGGCATGGGCTCTCCTGGGATGAGGCGTCGGAGTCCCCTGAGGGGCGACCTCGGTAGCATAGGCTCGGAGGCGCGCAAGGCAAGGAGCAAGCATCGGATCGAGCGGTGAAGCAAGCAGTGGCGGCGGTGCCCATCGCGACCGGATTGCCCGCCTTGTACACCGCGACGCCATCCTGCATTCCTTGCCCGCAGGGCGACGCGGGTTTGCTCTCGACCGGGGAAAGCTCCTCGCTCGCCGTGCGCTCTTGGGCTATGAAACCGGCCGGTCTCCAACTGCTGTCGAGGTTCTTGATGAGGGTTGTCCGTTTCTCACGCGCCACCACGCGCTGGGTTTTTCTGCTGGCGGCGAGCGTGCTGTCCTCCGCCTGCGGCTCCGATCCCGAGCCCGGCGGGACGGTCTGCGGCGGGGTCGTCCGAGACGGCGAATGCTACCAGCTTTGTGAGGATAGCCTCTGCGTGGAGGGCAACGCCTGCGTCTTTCCCCAAGATCGGCCCGAGGGCTACTGCACGCTGCCTTGCCAGAACAACGATGGCTGCCCCTACGGTTTCGCGTGCTACGCCGAGGTGCCCAACGCCGCAGGCGAGGCCGGCAACCACTGCCTGAACCTCGGCCTGCCGGACAACGGCAAGCCCGCCGCCGCGTGCACGTCCACCAACGACTGCGACAACCTGCACGGCCTGTTCTGCTTCGAGGGCGCTTGCTCTTTCCCGTGCTCCTCGGTGTTCGCCACGTGCCCCGACGGGTCGATGTGCCAAGGCGACCCCGAGGCCACCGCAGAAGGGCCCGCCGGCTACTGCGTCCCCGCCCCCGCCGACTTCGGCGTCGATGGCCGGTACGGCACGGACTGTCCCTTCGGGGATAGCCAGTGCGACGAGGCGGGCGGATACGTCTGTCTGGGTGCGGAGGGCGCTTCGGACGCCTACTGCAGCAAACCTGACGGCTGCCAGCAGGACGCGGACTGTCCCTCGGGGTACTGGTGCGGTGCGATCCGGTCCGCGGCCGCGGACGCGGACGACATCGACTTCACCAAGCAGCCCAAGACCTGCTTGCGTCGCGGCTTCTGCCACCCCTGCGAGACGGACATGGACTGCGGCCACACGGAAGCGGCCATCTGCGTCCCTGACAAGCAGGGAGAAAAGTTCTGCTCGACACCGTGCGCGCCCGGGACCAACGCCTGCGTGATCGGAGCGTCGTGCGAGGACGTGGGCGACGGGCGCACCGCGTGCCGCCCTGACGTCGGAGCCTGCTACAGCAAGGACCCGAAGGGGTGTGACCCGTGCCGGATCGACCCCGATTGCGGCCCGAACGCCATGTGTGTCACCGGCAAGTGGGGATACAAGCCGGGGATGAACTGGTGCTCGACACCGTGCGGGGCGAACAGCGAGCACGGCAAGGCCACGTGCCCGGTGGCGCCCAACGGGCTCGAGATGCTTTGTCTGGACGAGAACATGATCAGCTTGGGCGGACCGTTCGATGCGACCGCGCCGAACTACGTGTACAAGCACTGTTATGCGCCGTTTACGGTGGACAACACCGAGTACTACCCGGGCGTCGACCCCCCGAACGGCGCCTGCGGCAACGGCAAAGTCGAGCCTGGCGAGGAGTGCGATGACGCCAACGCCACGGACGGCGACGGCTGCGTCGACTGCAAGGTGACTGCCGAATGCACGTTCACGATCTCGGAGCCCAACGAAGACGGCAACCCCGTGATCACGCCTGCACCCGACCATGTCAAGGTCACGGCGGCGGACCCCGATCCCGCCATGCCCTACGTGATTTCGATGAGCTTCTGCAGAACGTTCAAGGTCGAGGGCGCCCTCGAGACCGCGGGCGACATCGATGTGTTCGCGGTGATGCTCCCGAACATGGGGGACATGTTCGTGGACACCTACACGAGCACGCCGGGCACGTGCACCGCAGACCTCGTGACCGAAGCACGGGCCTGGAAGGACGGCGAAACCTTGAATCATGAGTCCTTCCTGGACCTGACGGTCCCCTGCGAGAAGCTCTCCAATTCCCCGGAGGACTACGCCAGCACGGGCTACGCTTGCCCGGGCTCCCCTACCCACCTCGGCTGCGGAACGTGCGACGGTCCCGGGGTCTGCGGGGTGTGCGACGACGACAGCGGCCAAGGTGATTGCACGAGGATGCTGGTGAGCACGGCGACCTCGTTCAGCGGGTACCCGATCTACTTCGACGGCCGTTACAAGGTGATCCGCGTGTACGCCAAGGATCCCGGCGCGACCGTCGGCAACTTCATCGTCATCGGTACGCGGTTCACGTCGCAGGCGTATGTCGGCCCCTCCTTGCCGGTCGCGCTCGGCTGTTACTGACTTGTTCGCCCCTCCCCGGTTGCGCATCCCCTCCCCGTTCCCTAAGCTTCCTGTGCCGTGCGAATTCCCCCTCGCTCCTTTCTCGGTGTGACTCTCGCCCTCGCGTTGCTCGGGGCGTGCATCGCCATCCCCGAAGGCGAGGGCATTCCCCCCCGCATCACCGACCAGGACGACGCCAGCGCCGACGCCTTCCTCAACGTCGACGCCGGGACGCCCTCGCCGCAAGACGCGCGGACCGAGATGCCCCCCGCTGATCCCCATACGATCATCGGAATCGACCCCTCCCATGGTCCCTTCTCGGGAGGTCGTCTCGCCGTGCTGCGCGGCAACGGCTTCAAGTCCTCCGCGCGCGTCTGGTTCGGCGACGTCGAGGTTCCCGCGCAGGACGTCACCGCGGCCGACCCCACACGCATCCAGGTCGTGGTTCCCCCGGGGGACCCCGGTCAGGTCGACGTGCGCACCCAGAACGGGGATGACGAGTCCACGTCGCGCACGTTGCAGGGCGGGTTCACCTACGACGCCTTCTACGCCGACCCATCGACGGGTCCCACGAGCGGTGGGACGATCGTCAAGATTCGGGGAAGGCTCACGGGCTGGACGTCCGCCGTCGAGGTTCGCGTTGCGAACACGCCGTGTCTCACCACCACGGTTGTGTCCTCCACGGAGATCGAGTGTGTCACGCCGCCTCAGCCCGCGGGCAGCGCGGCCGTCTCGATCACGTTGCCCGACGACACGCCGCGGGTCGTGTACGACGCCTTCACCTACACGGACAGCGACAATGGGTTCAAGGGCGGGCTTTCCGGCGCGGCATTGCAGGGTGTCCTGAAGGTGGCCGCGTACAACGCCTACACGGGCGCCCCGATTCCGTCGGCGCAGGTCATCGCAGGCGACAACCTCGACACCGCCCTGTTGGGGAAGACCAACAGCGCAGGAATCCTCGTCCTACAAGACGCGCAGCTTCAACAGAAGCGCTCCGTCACCCTCGCAAAAACCTGCTTTCAGCCCACCACCTTCATCGACGTGACGGTCGACACGGTGACCGCGTACCTCTCGCCCGTCATGACCCCTGCGTGCCTGGGGGATGGTGGCGAGATCCCGCCCGTGGGAGGCAAGGGTTCCTCCCCGGCCTCGATTCAGGGGGAGCTCGTCTGGCAGGGAGGGACGGAGTTCAAGCGGGCCCACTGGTCGAACGTGCCCTACCCGAAGACCGACGACGAGAGGCAAGCGGCTTACCTGTTCCAGCCGATGTCCGACCCGACGGCCCGGTTCTCGCTCCCGGACACGAGCCGCGCGGTGCTGTCCGACGCGGACGGGGGGATTGGCTACGAGTTTTCCATGACCTCCTCCCCGGGCAACATCACGCTCTACGCCCTCGCGGGGATCGAGAACCGCAGCGTGTCGCCCGCGACCTTCACCGCATACGCCATGGGGCTCGCCCAGGGAATCTCCACCAAGCCGGGCGAGACGACTCCCGACATCTTCATCCACATGAACAAGCCGCTGGACCAAGCGGTCGTGCTCTCCGTCGAGCCCCCTGTGGCCGGACCCAAGGGCCCCGATCGACTGATCTCGAGCGTCGCCGTCAAGCTCGGCAACGAGGGCTACGCCATCTTCCCGAACGCGCAGCGAACCACGCTGCTCGCCGACACCGGCGACATCCCCTTCGTCGGTTTGCCAGGCCTGACCGATGCCCTCGCAGGCTCGCGCTTCGTCTCCTCCGCCAAGGCCGCCACCGGCGCCAACGCCGGAACCCCCGTGTCCACCGTCGGCAAGTTCCTCACCACGGACGCGACCGTACCCGTCCACATCGACGGCTTCGTGCAGGTGCCCGTACTCGAGGCGCCGGCGGCTGCAGAGCCTTTCGACGGAAAGCACCTTCAGGTGTCCTACGCCCCCGGGGGCGCGCGGATCGACGTGACAGTGGTACGGATCCAGGCCGGCTCGGGGCTCGTCGAGTGGTTGGTGGTCGTGCCGGGGTCGAAGTCGACCGTCGAGCTACCGGACCTCGCCGAGCTCGGACTCGGGTTGCCCAGTGGCTCCCTGGCCTTGCATGTGTACGGCGGGCACGTCGGGGATGGTTCGTTCAGCTACGAGACCTTGGTCTACCGCCAGCTCGACGCACGAGGCTGGACTGCCCACGCCTACGACGTGTTCAATCGCTTTCTCGGAGGCTCATGACCCATGGGCTGGCACGACGGTAGATCGGCCGGGGCCATCGCCACCGTCGTCGTCGCGATGGGTTCAGCCCTCGTGGCCTGCGGGTACGACCGATCGGACCGGTGGGATCGGCTTCGCCCGACGGCCTTGTCGACGTGTGAGGCGGGGGAGATCCGGTGCACGTCGGGGCTGGAGACGTGCGTGGCGAACGCCGCGGGCGGCACGGAGTGGGCGCTACGGGAGGACTGCCTGTCCCAGGGAAAGGTCTGTGCCCCCTCGCTGTTCGCGTGCGCCCTCTGCTTCCCGGACGAGCGTTCGTGCGTGGGGCAGGAGGTGATGGTCTGCGCCTCGAACGGGGCGAGCCGCGCGAGGGTCGAGAGCTGTGAAGGCAGACCGGGTGTGGCCTGCCGCGCCGGGAGCTGCACCGACCTGTGCGCAGAAGCCAGCACCAACAAGAGCAACGTTGGGTGCGAGTACTGGGGCGTGGACCTGGACAACGCGAACATCAACGCGACCAGCAACGCGGCCGCACAGCAGTACGCCATCGTCGTATCGAACCCGCAACCGGACTTGCCTGCTGACGTGGTCATCGAGCAAGACGACGGTCCGGTGGGTTCCCCGACCTCGCCCAGCGTAGCGGCGGAAGCGACGGTGTACCCAGGCAACCTGCGCGTCTTCAAGCTGGGCCCGCGGGAGGTGGACGGGAGCCCTCCCGGGGAGTTCGACACGGGTCCGGGTACGGCGCTCACGCGAGCGGCCTATCGCGTCCGCAGCTCAGTGCCGGTGGTCGCCTACCAGTTCAACCCGCTGGACAACGTGAACGTGTTCTCGAACGACGCGTCCCTGCTCAAGCCTGTCGAGGCCGTCACCTATACGCCCGGCCAGCTCGATCTTCAGTACATCGGGCTCGGCTGGCCCCAGACGATTGCGCACACCGAGGACCCGGAGACCAACTTCAACCCCGCCAACCCGATCCACCTCCGGGCCTTCCTGACCGTGGTGGGCACGCGGCAGGACACACGCGTCCGGGTGACCCCGTCGACGACGGTCGTGCCGGGGATCGACATCCCCAAGACGCCGCCCGGGCAGACGATCGAGGCAGTCCTGCAGCCGTTCGAGGTTCTCAACCTCGAGACCGGGGACTTCAACGCGGACTTCACGGGGTCGCTCGTGGAAGCGGACGGTCCCGTGCTCGCGTTCTCGGGCTCGGAGGCTTCGGACGCTCCCTACTTCGATCGGCTGGCCGACCGGTTTTGCTGCGCGGATCACCTCGAGGAGCAGCTCGATCCGATCCGCACGGCGGGCTCTCGATTCTTTGCGGCCCACGCCCCCAACCGATCGCGGGCGGTCTCCCAGGCAGGGGCCCCTTTGCTCGGTGTCGTGGAGGAGCCCGAGTTCTTCCGTGTCCTTTCCGTGGGCGATGCCCCCGTGCGCATCCTCACGACACTCCCGGCGCCCGATGACGTCTTGGAGTTGCCGGGGCGCGGAGCCTACCTGGACATTGTCGCCTACCGGGACTTCCTGCTCGAGGCCGAGGGGCCGGTCATGTTGTCCAGCGTACAGGCGAGCCAAGACGCGGCGGGCGTACGACGGGGACTGCCGGGCGGGGACCCGAGCCTGCTCATCATCCCGCCCATCGAGCAGTACCGTTCCGACTACGTCTTCCTCACGCCGGACAAGTACGCCTTCGACTTCGTGGCGATCGTGGCGCCCCCCCAGGCGGTCGTGCGACTGGACGGGCGCGAGCTGGACGAGGCCGGGTGCGTACGGTCTCCCGCGGATGGCCTGACCGAACAGGAGCGCGGGTCGAGCGAGCCCCCGGCGTGGGTGCACCGCTGCCAGCTCTCGTTCCCGGTGGTCCTACCGGATGCCGAAGCGCCCAACAACGTCTTGCCTGGGACCCAGAACGACGGGGTTCACCGGATCGAGGCGAGCGCCCCCGTCCTGGCGCTGGTGTACGGCTTCGACAACTACGTGAGCTATGCTTATGCCGCTGGCACACAACTCACCGCTCTGATTTTGAAGTAAACTCCCCATGATGCTCTCTGCCCTAAGAAAGTACGGGTTGGCCGCCGGCCTCGTCGGTATCCTTTCAGCACCCACGGTGGCCGCGCGCGCGGAATCCTGGGTCTTCGTGGCGAAGGGCAGTCCGCTGTCCTACTTGCCCGGGCACCAGGCGCCACCCACGACGTGGACGGCCCTTTCCTTTGCGGAGACGAGCGCGTGGCTCCCCTCCGCGCCGGGCTTCGGGATCGGCTATGGCGACGGCGATGACGCCACGGTCCTGACGGACATGATCAACAGCTACCTGACGGTGTACGTGCGGTCGCGCTTTCAGGTGGGGCCGGAGCTCGCCCTCGTGAAGAAACTCACGCTGGAAGCGTCGTTCGACGACGGGTTCGTCGCGTATCTCAACGGGGCCGAGGTGGGGCGGTCGAACGTGCCGGCGGGGCCGCTGCAGCCCACCACGCCCGCGTCGAGCCACGAGGTCACGGACGGGCCTGCGGTCTTTGCGATCCCGCCCTCGCTGCTGGTGCAGGGGGAGAACGTGCTGGCCATCGAGGTGCACAACACCTCCTTGGGGAGCTCGGACTTGTCCTTCATCCCGACGCTGTTCGGGGACGACGGCACGGCCCCGGTGGACGCCTCGATCGTGCGAGGTCCTTTCCTGCAGCAGGTGGGGCGCAGGTCAGCGCTGGTCGTCTGGCAGACGGACGAGCCGGTGCCGAGCGCAGTTTCCTTTGGCACCTCGACGTCCCTGGGCCAGTCCGCGTCGACGCCCGATTCGGTGACGCACCACGTGGTCAAGCTCACCCATCTCGAGCCCGCCACCAAGTACTACTTCCAGGTGATGTCGGCGAAGCTGCCGAGCCCGCGGGGTGAGTTCTTCACGGAGGTCGACCGCGCCATGCCGTACCGGTTGGCGGCCTTCGGCGACACGCGCTCCAACCACGCGGCGCACCGGAGCGTGATCGAGGCCATGGCGCTCGACGCACCCCTCGCCTACTTCCACAGCGGCGACCTGGTGGGGACGGGAACCAGCGAGAGCGATTGGGACCGCTTCTTCGAGTCGGAAGCCACGATGCTCCTGCGCGCACCCCTGTACCCGGCGATCGGAAACCACGAGGGCACCGGACCGCAGTTCGTGGACCTCTTCGAGTTGCCGGAGGACTCCCCTTCCCCGGAGCGCTACTACGCGGTTCGCTACGGCAACTCGCTCTTCATTTCGCTCGACCAGTACACGAACCCCTATGGGGCCGGCAGCGATCAGCTGGCCTGGCTCGAGACGACCTTGGCCGAAGCCAAGGCCAACCCGGACATCCGCCAGCGGTTCGTCCAGTTGCATCAAAGTCCCTATTCCTCAGGTAGCCACAAGTCGAACCTCACGGTCAGGGAGCACCTCTCCCCTCTCTTCGAGCAGTACGGGGTCGACATCGTCTTCTCCGGACACGACCACTGCTACGAGCGAAGCACGGTCAACGGGGTGAAGTACGTCATCACGGGAGGCGGAGGGGCTCCGTTGTACGCCGTCGCGGGCGACTGGTGGACGGAGGTGAGCGACTCGATCCTGCACTACTGCCTGCTGGACATCGAGGGGGCGCGGACCAAGTTCACGGCCAAGCGCCTCGACGGCAGCATCCTGGACAGCTTCGTGCTCGGAGAGGACGTCGGCGAATGCACGGGGGAGGCGGACTGCGCCGGCAGGCAGCCGGGGACGTGCGAGCCAGGGGAGGACGGGGCGTGGGCGTGTGTGCAGACAGCCTGTATCTGGAACTGCACCGCAGAGCCGCCCCCGAACCCCGACGCGGGGACAGGGGGCACCGGAGGGACGGGCGGATCGGGCGGATCGGGCGGATCGGGCGGATCGGGCGGAGCCAGCGGTTCGGGCGGATCGGGCGGGTCGAGCCACGACGGTGGAACGATCGACGCCAGCGCGGGTTCTGGAGGCGCGTCGGGATCACCGGGATCACCGGGGCTGCCTGCGTCATCGAAGAACGAAGAGCCCGGCTCGTGCGCTTGCCGGTTGGGACAGAGCCCCACGACAGGCGCTGGGTACCTGGGATGGTTCGCCCTGGCCTTGCTGGGACTGCGACGCAGAGCGAACAAGCAGACTGCCTGAGCAGGCACCCTACCGAGCGATTATTTCTGAGTGGTCGCGCTTCCTGCGCAACCCGCCGCCGCGCCAGTCATCGAAGGGTTGCTGCGCTCGGGTGCGAAGCTTGTGACCCGCCCCGCTGCCACCGAAAACGATGACCGGTCCAGAAGCAAGACCGACGAGAAGCGCGATGTCCCCCTGTCTCGACGCGGGGTCGCGGATCGGGCGGTACACTCTCCGTTCCCACCTGGCCCACGGGGCATGTCGGACGTGCGGCTCGCGAGCGCTGAGGGGGTCGAGCGTGGCTTCGCCTGGAGACACGATCGGGCAGCAAGCCTCAATACGACGGACGCGCGCGTGAAGCCGCCGATCCGCCGCGAAGGAAAGGACAGATGAGCATCAAGGAATTCGTCGACACGATCGTGGGCGAGGCCTCCCGACGCACCGGGCTTGCCGATTCGGACTGGGCTACGCTGGCTGCGGTGAAGGAGACGACCATCGCCTGGTCCCAGGACATGGGAGCCGTGTACCACGACGCGTTGTACAGCGATCAGGAAGCGGCCGAGGCCATGCGCAGCGTGGACTCCAGCGATCAGAAGCAGGCCTTCGCCGTCTGGTTCGAGAGGCTGGCGTCGGGCTCACCCGGCGACACCTTCTGGGCGGAGACCTGCCTCACGGGGTTCGCCCACGCGAGCGCGAACATCGACAACGGCAACGTCATCGCTGCGTACGGGCGGGTCAACGACGCGCTGTTGCGGCGTGTGCTCGAAGCCTTCGAGCCGACACAGGCCATCGAGGTCTACGGCGCATTCCGGAGGGTGTTCGACGTGGCCGTCGCGGTGCTGGTGGACA
This sequence comes from uncultured Polyangiaceae bacterium, assembly GCA_964488865.1. Taxonomy (GTDB): domain Bacteria; phylum Myxococcota_A; class Polyangia; order Polyangiales; family Polyangiaceae; genus MWCO01. The sequence goes on from CAZAWR010000014.1 coordinate 97,023, forward strand.
GTTACGTGCACGCCCTGGTCACGGGGATGAGCCAGATCGGTCTGAACGAGCGGCTCCTGAAGCGGATGCGTGTGGTGGCGATCCGCAAGATGATCGATAGCGGACGTGACTCCATCCCGCTGATGACCTGGGACGACGCATTGAGCGTGGGCATCGAGGCCATCGACGACCAGCACAAGAAGCTCATCGCCATTTTGAATCGTCTTCACGAGAGCAAGGGCTCGGGCAAGGGAGACGCGACGATGAAGCAGATCCTCAGGGAGCTGATCGACTACACGGTGTATCACTTCGCTTTCGAGGAGAAGCTGTTCGACCAGCACGGGTACCCGGAGACGCCGGGGCACAAGGAATCGCACCGGAAGCTCGAGGCCCAGGTGCTCGAGTTCGCGAAGGCGTTCGAGGCAGGCAGCGCGTCGCTCTCGGCGGAGCTCTTCATGTTCCTGCGCGGGTGGCTCAACGGGCACATCCGGGGTAGCGACCGGCAGTACAGCCCCTTCCTGGCTGGCAAGGTGGCTTAGGACCCGGCTATCCGTCCTCGATCACCCCGCGCCCGCCCGGCCTGACACGCTCGCGCTCGCCTGCACGGTCACGCGGATGCTCATCGACGCCTGCACGGTGGCCGAAGCGGCGGTCGCCACACACGCGGCGGCACGCACCCCCGCCTTTCCCACGATGCTCGGCATGTTCTTGCCGACCTGCACGACGACCTCTGCATCCTGCAGGATGCGCTGGCCGAGCACGATCTGCGCGTGGAGCAGCAGGGGCAGGTTCTGGGACAAGGAAGCCGCGAGACGAAGCGCCTGCTCGTTGGCGACCGAAGGCTGCACGAGGACCTGGATGGGCGTGCACGAGGCATGGAACTGTCCGCGCGCGCGACAACTCGCGTCGCACTCCGCGTCGCCGCTTGGCCCTTGCACTTGACCTTCGCACCGAGGCGCCTGCCACGATCCCTCGCAGCGCGCATGACAGGTAGCGTCGCAGGAGCCGTAGCACTCGCCCTGGCACTGCCCCGCGCAGTTGCCTTGCGCGTCCCGCTGCATGCAGGTCCCCCGACACTCTCCACTGCATCGACCGTCGCACTGACCGCTGCAGCGGCCCTGGCAGAAGCCGGACAGGCGAGCGGGGTCGCACTGCGCGACGATCTGGCCGGGGTCGATCTGCGCGCTGCAGGAGCCGGAGCACTCGGCTTGCGCCTGCGCGCTGGCCTGGCACTGGGGCGGTGTCACGGTGGCGGTGAAGCGAAGACCGCTGCGTAGGATGGCGTCGATTTGGGCGGCCACGGGCTCGCACGCTCCCTTGGCGCGTCCGCCGGGCTCGTCGCGCGGGGCCATCGCGGCAGGGGGGATTCCGAGGTCGGCGCCGATGCGCATGCACGCTTCGGTGGCTTCCGCTTCGGCCTGGGCCGCGACGCCCACGAGGTCCTTGCTGGCCTGCACGAATGCGCGGATCTTGCCGTTCATCTGCGCGTTGTCGGTGAACATCGCCGCCATCGCGTTGGCGCCCCCTCCCATTTCGGGGCAGGCCGCGCCGGACAGGCCACCGAACGTGGAATTGGCCATGTTGCAGTCAACCAACCCTGCCAGGGCAATCACCCCCAGGGAGACCATCGCGAGCGGTGTGCTTCTCATGCCCCCCATCTATCCCGGCTGGAGGTCGGAACCAAGCGTCAAGAAGCGGGCGGCTCTTGACCCGACTCCGGCTCCGCGTCCGTGACTCCCGCGTCCGGAAGGGGCAGCGGCTCCTGCGGTGGAGGCGCGGGCAGGGCCTCTTGCTCGACAGTTGGCGCGGGAGAAGGCTCGTCCAGGGGCCGGGCAGGCTCGAACTCCGGGGCCGGAAGCTGAGGAGGCGGCGCGGGGCCCGGACACCCCACCATCCCCACCGCGGCGAGGACCAGCACAAGACGAGTACGCAGGACTTGCGTCATCCGGACCAGACAGGAAGACATTCGATTCCCCAAGCTCAAAGCGGCAAGGCTTCCTTCGGCGGCGGGGCAACGCCTCCGTCGGGGTTCAGAAACGGTGCGAACGGGTCCGGCTCGGTGCCCGGAGGTTGAGGAGGAGCCTCTCGCACCGTCGGCGTCAACGTGGCCGCCCCGGGGCCCAACGCACGAGGCGGCGCCGCAGGAATGCCCGATGGAGCGGCGCGCACCGCGACTTCTCCCCCCTCACCCTTGCCGGAGCAACCGCCGCACACGAGGCACACCCCCGTCGCACTCAGGAGAGCGACAAGGGCTGCGAATCTATTCGGACGCGAAGACGGCATCGACAGCGGCCTTGATGTCGTAGCGGTGTTGGAAGCCGAGCACGGTCCGTGCGCGGTGGTCATCGACCATGCATACATAGCGGATGTGATCCAGCTCGGGTGCGGGAAACGACGTCATGCCCATTTTCCACAGCCTCTGCACAGCCACTTCGGCGATGGGGTGCGGGATGCGCAGGCGGGGCTTGCCGGCGAGGCGAATCAGATGGGACAGGGGAACCGCGGGGGGACCTGCCACGTTGAAGATCCCGCGCATGCCGGGTAGAAGGGCCATGCTCATCGCCTCGATGACGTCGTCCTGATGGATCGCCTGGACCATGGGGTCGAACCCGAGCAGCGTGGGCACACGTGGCAACCGCAGGTAGTTCGACGAAGCATTGCGAACGGATCCGAGGATGTGCACGGGGCGGAGGATCACGGTCTCCGTCTTCGGGTTCTTCCAGAAGAAGGACTGCGCGAGCATGTCGACCTCGATGAGGTCGCGCAGCCCACTCCAGTTCGCGCTGCCCAGCAGGGGTGCATCCTCGACGAGAAACTGGGGGTTGTCGGGCCGGGCCCCGTACACCGCGCTTCCCGAAAGGACGATGAGCTTGGGGACGTCGAACTGGGCCACGTACTCGAGCAACTTCTGGAAGCCGACCAGGTTCCACGAGTGATGCTCGGCCGAGCTCTTCCGCGGGTTGTGCATGATGCCCATGTGCACGACGGCGGCGATCTCACGGCCCCGGAAGATGTCGCGCATCTTCTTGCGGCGCAGGTCGACGGCGAAGTGCTCCACGTCCTTGGGGAAGGCCACGAACGTGCGACGGTCCACGCCGATGACCGACCGTTGCCGGTGCAGCACGCGTGCGAGCAGTTGCCCGAGCCGTCCGCAGATCCCTGTGATGAGGATCGGAGCCTGCGGAGCAGCGAGCTTCGAACTCTGGGTCTTGTTCTTCGCGTCCCCTACCCTGCGAGCCACCGATCGCCTCCTGCCCCGGACACCGGGTCCTACCAGAACACGTGCTTCCGCTCCCTGAGCCCGCGGTTGATCATCGACTGGATCGTGCTGCGCACGACCTCGACCTTGGTCTCGATGACGGCATCCTCATCGTCCGGATCACCGCTCATGACGATCGGCTCGCCGAAACGGATGCGGTATTTGGTGGGCAGAGGCATCGCCCCTCCGGGCAGCAGCACCTGCGGGAGGATCGGGAACGCGGGCATCCGCATGGCCTTCGCGAGGGACGCGATGTTCCCCAAGTTGACGTACTGCTCCTCGGCCCCCACCACGGCGATCGGGACGATGGGGGTGCGCGTTTCGAGCGCAAGACGCACGAACCCGAGGCCGAACTCCTGGAGCCGGTATCGTTCCGAGAAAGGCTTGGAGATGCCTCGCGTTCCTTCCGGGAACACCAGCAAGGCCTCCTCGGATTCGAGCAGCCGCTTCGCATTCTCCGGCACCCCGACCACCTGGCCGCACCGGGTGAAGAGCGCGGACACTCCCGGCAACGTCTGGGTCCACTTGTCCACCATGCTGCGCACCGCGCGCGGTGGGTCCGCATCGTAGAACATCGACGCGGCGATCAAGGCGGCATCGAGCGGGATTTGCCCGGAGTGGTTGGCGATGAGCAGGACACGTCCCGGGGGCACCTGCTCCACGCCGGACGCCTCCACCCGGAAGTAGAAGCGGTGCAGCACGGCCACCGCCGTCAAGGCCACGCGGATCCACTCCAGGTCCAGGCCGAAGGGATCCATGTGCTCGCTGGCGCGGTGCGCCTCGAGCCGCCGCATCCTCTCGTCGAAGTCCGCGCCGGTGACCTGTCGCACCGCGGAGGCCACACGCTTGCGGGCGCGACCCAGCCATGAGCCAGAATCGGCCCACCCGTCGTTCAGCCGGACGAGAGCGGTGCGACTGTCCATCACGATTGCCAGCGTACCTTGCCGAGGGCGTCGCCGGAAGATCCTGGCGATCGGATGACACCGGGGAGGGGCCCCGATGCGGTCCTTGTCAGGCCGAACCGATGGAATAAAAATGCCTCCGCACGAACGGCGGGGGCACGGACAAGCGGAGCGCGGCGGTCCGGAGACCGCCCAGCCCTACTTCATCTTCGCTTCGGTGAACTCGACGTGCTTGCGGGCACGCGGGTCGTACTTCTTGATCTTCAGCTTCTGCGTCATCGTGCGCTTGTTCTTGGTCGTGACGTAGAAGTAGCCGGTTCCGGCGGAGGAGATGAGTCGAATGAGCTCTCGCATGGGGTCCTCGCTTGAGACGCGGCTATATAGGCGCTGTCGCGCGGTCGTGCAAGAGGGTTTGTAGCGACCCAGATCCGGAGGCATGCCCCCATCCCAGCCTTCCCCCGAACAGTCGCGAACAGTCGGGGGAAGGAGCCCTCTCGCGCGCCCCCACCTTCTTGGTGGCAGGCCGCGTTGCCATTCGCAAAACAAGATCCAGAGGTTACTCCCCCAGCCTGTCGCTTCGGTCTGGATCAGGGTAGCGACCTGGGGTCGGATCATCCTCGCACAGCTCAAAGCTTCAGCTCGTACCACGTCCCCTGCCTCGCCCCCTCCACGACCAACCCCTCCTGTTGTCCGCGCTCGACGTAGGGCTTCGTGATTGCGTCCACTTCGTCGTCGGTGCGACCCCGGTCGTGGTGCCAGAACACCACGTGCGGCACCCCGCACCGCCTCGCGAGGTCGTAGGCGTGCGTCATGGAAGCGTGCCCGTAGTGGAACAGCGCCTCGTACTCGTCATCGGTGTAGTTGGCGTCGAACAGCAGAAGGTCCACGCCGCGCACGAGGTTCTCCATACGCTGTTGCAGCGCGCGCATCTCCTCGAGCACCTCGGGACACGTCTCCCGCTGGCGGGTGTGGTAACGGTCCTCGAAGAGCATGTCTTCGAAGAGTGCCGCGTCACTCGCGAAGAACAGGGACCGGTCCCCATGCTCCACCCGAAATCCCAGGGCGTATCCCGGATGATTCGCACGACAGCACCGGACGGTCGACGACCCGATGTGCACCTCGTCGAAGAAGTCGAGCTCGTGCACCGTCACTTTGGCGCCGATCTGTTCCAGGGGCACGGGGATGTAGCGCTTCCCATAGGAGCCCACGAAGATGTCCCGCACAGGGTCCAACCGGCCCCGAAGGGAATGCAGGTGCACCGTCCAGGAGGGATCGTACAGCGGCTCGAAGAAAGGCAGAGCAAGGACGTGATCCCAGTGCGTGTGCGTGAACAGCACGTGCAGCTCGCGCGGCCCCTTGTGATGCCTCAACTCGAGGCCCAGGTCGAAGAGCCCCGAACCGGCATCGAACACGATCGGGATCCCGTCGGGCGTGAACACCCCGAGGCATGTGGTGGCCCCGCCATACCGCGCGGTCGACGCCACCGGGTTCGGCAGGCTGCCCCGGGCCCCGTAGACGCACGCACGCAGCGACCGCGACGTCACAACCACACCTCGCTCCCCTCCCTGGCCAGCTCGATCGGAACCTGGGGGGCCCGTCGCTGCTGAGCATCCCTCGCTCGCTCCAGCTCGTCGTCGGGGCTCAATGGATCGAAGTGGATGCCGAGCAGCCGCTTCACTCCCGCCCGCACCGCCGCGTCGTGCACCACGGACAACGAGGAATGCCCCCACCCCACGGCCTCGACAAAGCGCGTTTCGGACAAGGGCATGCCGCACACCAGCAAGTCGCACCCTGCGCATGCAGCCACGAACCGGTCCACCACGGACCGGTCTCGCAGCTCCACGTCCGGTGCGTACACGATGGTCTTGCTCCCGCGCGTCAAGCGCACGACGAGGCATCCTCCGGGATGAACGCCCTCGATGTCCACGAGTTCGACGGTCACGTTCCCGACATGATGAACACGGGACTGCTCGGGGAGCACGAGGTGACCGAGCAGGTTGTCGGGGCCGTAGATGGGCGAGTACGCGGCGCTGAACACCGTGTCGAGCATGGCACGCAGCGCGCCCGCGTCATTCATGCCGTACAGGTGGATGTCGAACCCCTCGCGGTAGACGGGCCCGAACAGGGGCAAGCCGAGGATGTGATCCCAGTGGTAGTGGGTGAGAAACAGGTGGACGGGTCCCCCGGTGGGATGGTCGCGTAGGATCTTGGCCCCGAGGTTTGGGAGGCCTGTCCCCGCGTCGAGGATCAGGTGCTCCGGACCATCGTGGATCACCTCGAGGCACACGGTGTTGCCGCCGTGTCGCTCCTGTCCGCGCGCCATGCGCGGCAGCGATCCCCGTGCTCCCCATACCCGCAGGCCGAAAGAACCTTTCATCTGTGTCCCGGTTGCGTCCGTGCCGAAAGGAATGGGGAGAATTGTAGAGGAGATCGCGGTGGGACGATAGGGGAACCTGGCGCGCCCCTCAACGGGCGGACCCGTTCGCGAGCTGCACGGCGGTCACGAAGTCGATCTTGGGAAACCCCGCGCGCACGTACGGATTGCCCTCGCGCTGGAGATCAGCCTGACTGGGCCCCGCCCCCATGGGCGCCCCCTCGCCATACCCCGCATACAGCGAATCCACGACGGACATGCCTGCCACCACTTCGCCGAAGGGGGCGAACGACATCGCATCGAGCCGCGCGTTGTCCACGGTGTTGATGAAGAGCTGCACGGTGCGCGACCCGGGCCCTGCCATCGCGAAGGTGACCGCCCCCCGCTCGTTCGAACGCACCACGGGGTCGTCGGGGATGCGAGCTTCGCGCCAGACCTCGTTGACCTCGGGCACACCGTGAATCCCGAACTGCACCATGAAGCCCGGGATGGCTCGAAAGACCGCGATGTCCGTGTAGTAGCCCATCCGAACCAGGTTGTAGAAGCGGTCCGCCCCATGCGGCGCCCACGCTCGCACCACGCGCACCGCAAACACACCCTTCGTCGTCGTAAACACAACGTTGAACCGCTCGGGCGCAGGTTCGACCGCCTGGTCGGGATGCAGCCACGCGGTGGGCACCGGATCCCCGGGCGCCCACTCCGGCGCGAAGGAATCGGGCGCGTCCCCCTGCTCCATGAGAGAACCGACCGGTTCGGGCGGGGGAGTAGCCGGAACGGTCATGACGACCGCAGGGACCTGGGGATGGGACGGGCTCTCGGCGCACGCGAGCAAACCGATCACCGGAAAACCGAACGCGAGCGGCGCGAGTCGGACGGCGGAAGGCATGGGGCCATGGTGGGCTGGCCCGCCGTTAAGTCAAGCGAACGGCGAGCGACGAGCGATCCCGAGAGTTCGCATTGAACCGACGTGGGCCTCGACCTATGCTCCTCTCCATGTCTGCTGCCCCCAAGCCTCCCGACCGAGGCCCGCTCCCGATGTCCACCGACGACAGGCGGAAGGCCGCGCGCAACGTCGTTTGTGTCCCGGCCCGAGTTCACCCGCAGGACGGTGGGGAGAAGCTCGCGCTCATCGAGGACATCTCGGTCACGGGTGCGCGACTGATGACCCGCAGTGAGCCGGAGGTTGGGGAGTTCCTCCGCCTCAGCCTGTACTTCGCCGGCACGAACGAGGCGCCGAAGACGGTCATGGCGCGGGTGGTGCGGCTGCTGCCCTTCGAAGACGCGGGGATCCTCTGGCGCTGCCGCGTGGCGGTGGTCTTCGAAGAAGCCCTCGCGGGGTGCGACGAGGAGATCCGGTCGCTCGCGGAAGAAGAGGCCGGCTAGCCCCAAATCAAGCGCTCCGCGCTGCTTTGGGCTAGGTTTTTCTGAGGGGGCTTTCGCAAAGCCCCCTCGACGTGCTCACCCCGGCTCGCCCCAAAACGCTTCGCCTTCGGCTCGGATAGCACCAAACCCATGCACTCTTCGAACCGTGTTTGAGTTGGGGCTACCGAATTCCTTCGGGGACGGCCACTGCTTACTCGGGTGCTACGGGCGCCGACTGCCACAATAAAATGCACGAAAACCTCGTCGGATTCGCGACAGGCGGCGTGATTCCGTTTCCTTCTCTTGATTTTATCCACGCCTCAAGCCACAAGTCCCGGACCCGTGCCCCCTGACCGTCGGCATGAGGCAACCCCCCCACCCGTTTCCAGCCCCAAACAGCATGCCGAAGTCGTTGGTCATCGTCGAGTCCCCCGCCAAGGCCCGCACCATCGCAGGGTTTCTCGGGGACGGTTACATGGTCGAGTCGTCGATCGGTCACATCCGTGACCTGCCGAGGAACGCGAGCGAGATCCCAGCCAAGTACAAGAAAGAGTCCTGGTCGCGCCTGGGCGTGAACGTCGACAACGGCTTTCAAGCTTTGTACGTGACCAGCCCCGAGAAGCGCGCGCAGGTCACCAAGCTCAAGGCGCTGCTGGAGAAGGCAGACCGCTTGCTGCTGGCGACTGACGAGGATCGCGAAGGGGAGTCAATCGCGTGGCATCTGGTACAGGTGCTCGCGCCGAAGGTTCCCATCAAGCGGATGGTGTTCCACGAGATCACCCCCGAGGCCATCGAGCGAGCGCTGAAGAACCCGCGGGACATCGACGCGCAGCTGGTCAATGCCCAGGAAGCTCGGCGAATCCTCGACCGGCTGTACGGCTACGAGGTGTCGCCCGTCCTGTGGAAGAAGGTTCTCCCTCGGCTTTCCGCGGGTCGCGTCCAGAGCGTGGCCATCCGGATGGTGGTCGAGCGTGAGCGGGCCCGGATGCGATTCCATTCGGCGTCCTACTGGGACCTCGAAGCGACCTTGCAAGCCAACGGCGGGTCGAAGACCCCGCCCTTCGCAACCACCCTCGTGACCCTTGGGGGCGTCCGCCTCGCCCAGGGCAGGGACTATGGCGAAGACGGCAAGCTCGTGCGCAGCGATGTGCTTGCCCTCGACGAGGCAGGTGCGAATGCGGCGGCGGCGGCTCTTGCCGGCCGCGAAGCCACGGTTGCCAACGTGGAGCGCAAGGCCTACCAGCGCAGCCCGGCGCCACCGTTCATGACGTCCACGCTTCAACAGGAAGCAGGTCGCAAGCTCCGATTCTCCGCGGCCCGCACCATGCAAGCGGCCCAGCGCCTCTACGAGAGCGGCTTCATCACCTACATGCGTACCGACAGCGTCGCCCTGTCCGACGTGGCCATCCGGTCCGCGCGTGAGCACATCCGCACGCTCTACGGCGACGCGTTCGTGCCCCCGAAGCCCCGCACGTTCTTCAACAAGGTCAAGAACGCGCAGGAGGCCCACGAAGCCATCCGGCCCGCGGGGGAGGTGTTCCAGCGCCCGGAAGTCGTCGCGCGTTCCGTCGGTGACGACGAGGCCAAGCTGTACGAGCTCATCTGGATGCGCGCGGTCGCTTCGCAGATGCCTGACGCGCGTGGAGAGCGCGTCCAGGTCCAGATCGTGGCGGATGCCGACGGGAAGGTCGCGGAGCTATCGGTCTCGGGCAACACGATCACGTTCCCCGGATTTCTTCGGGCCTACGTGGAGGGCAGCGACGATCCCGAGGACAGTCTCGCGAACATGGAAAAGCCCTTGCCCGACTTGCAGAAGGGCGAGCACCTGGTGATCGGAAGCGCGGTCCCGCGCCCACACGAGACGCAGGCCCCGGCGCGATTCACCGAAGCATCCCTCGTCCGGGACCTCGAGGCGAAGGCCGTGGGCCGCCCTTCGACCTTTGCGTCCATCCTGGGCACGATCCAGGACCGCGGCTACGTGTGGAAGAAAGGCACGGCCCTGGTGCCGTCGTTCACGGCGTTCTCGGTGGTGTCCTTGCTCGAGCAGCACTTCCCGGTGCTCGTGGACTACGAGTTCACGGCCCGCATGGAGGACGATCTCGACGCGATCGCGCACGGCACGCAGGAGATGGTCCCCTGGCTCGGACGCTTCTACTTCGGCAGCCAGCACAGCCCCAGCTCGAACAAAGGCAACCAGGACCTCGCGGTCGGGTTGCGCGCCCTGGTGTCCGACAACCTGGGCGAGATCGACGCGCGTGCCATCAACTCGATGCACATCGGCGATGGCCCGGACGGGGTTCCCCTCATCGTCCGCGTGGGCCGATACGGGCCCTATTTGCAGCATGGCGAGGCGACCGCCAGCATCCCGGAGGACCTGCCCCCCGACGAGTTGACCGTCGACAAGGCGCTCTCGTTGATCGCGGTGGCGGGATCCGAACGCAAGCTTGGAACGGACCCTGTCACGGGTCTCGGGGTCTGGCTGCGCATGGGTCGATTCGGCGCCTACGTGCAACTGGGCGACGCGGAGTCCGAAGACGGCGACAAGCCCAAGCGAGCCTCGCTGTTCCGCTCGATGGAACCGGACGCCGTCACGCTCGACCAGGCCCTGGCGCTGCTCAGCCTACCGCGAATCATCGGAACGTCCGAGTCCGACGGGGAGGTCGTGGAAGCGCACAACGGCCGGTACGGACCGTATGTCGTCAAGGGCAAGGAGCGACGAAGCCTCGACGGCGAGGAGCAAATCTTCTCCATCACGCTGGAGGACGCGGTAGCGCTGCTGGCGCAGCCGAATCGTCGTGCGCGCAAGGCATCCTCGGGGCCGTTGCGGGAGATCGGGGAGGATCCTGTCTCGGGCGGAAAGGTCACGGTTCGAGATGGGCGCTTCGGCCCCTACGTGACGGACGGGGAGACGAACGCATCGTTGCGCAAGGGCGACACGGTGGACGGCATCACGATCGAGCGTGCGGCGGAGTTGCTGGTCGCGAGGCGTGAGCGGGTCGCGGCCAACCCGAAGAAGCCCCGCAAGCGTCCCGCCGCCAAGACGGCGACGACGAAGAAGCCTGCCGCAAAGAAGGGCAGCAAGAAGCCTGCGAAGAAGACCGCCAAGAAGACCGCCAAGAAGTCTCCGGCCAAGAAGGCCGCGAAGAAGGCTGTCAAGAAGACCACCGCCGGCTAGACCCAAATCAAGCGCTCCGCGCTGCTTTGGGTCTAGGTTTTCCTAAGGGGGGCTTTCGCAAAGCCCCCTCGCCGCGCTCACCGCGGCTTACGCCAAAACGCCTCGCCTTCGGCTCGGATAGCCCCAAACCCAAGCACGTTCTTCAAACAGAGCTTGCGTTGGGGCTAGTGCCCCTCCGAAGCAAGGGCAAGGAAGACAGAAGCCACAGACGACAGAAGGAGCCCTCTGCTTTTTGTGCTCTCTGCGCCTTCTGTGGCTTCTCAACGGCCCTCGGCCGTTGCGGCGCGGACAACCGCTCCGCGGTCCACAGAAGGGGGAGCCCCTCTGCTTTCTGTGCCCTCTGCGCCTTCTGTGGTTTCTCTTCGGCGGTTGCCGGTGCGGGGGATGCTGGCTACTGACCGAGGACCGAGAACTCGATCCGCCGGTTGGCGGCACGCCCCTTCGGGGCCTTGTTGTCTTCGACGGGCTTGGTGTCGCCATAGCCCGCGGTCACGAGCCGGCCCTCGTCCACGCCCTTGGACACCAGGTAGGTCTTCACGCTCGCGGCGCGGTCTTCCGACAGCTTCTGGTTCATGTCGGCCTTCCCCTGGTTGTCGGTGTGACCGTCGATCTGGAGCCGCAGGCTCTTGTACTCGGTCAGGACCTTCACCGCTTCGTCGAGGACGGCGAAGGAATTCGGCAGGATCCGTGCGCTTCCGGTCTCGAAGTTGATGCCCTTGATGGCGCCTGTGAACGCGGCGACGGCGTCCGGGATGCATCCTTCGTGCTCCGGCAGACCCGCCTTGTCGGGGCACTTGTCGTCGATGTCCGGGACCGTGTCACCATCCTTGTCTGGACAGCCCTTGAGCTCCTTGGGCCCCGCAACCTGGGGACAGCGGTCTTCGTGATCGTAGATGCCATCCCGGTCGGAATCGAGGCAGCCCTTGAACACGACTTCACCGCGATCGTCCGGGCATAGGTCATCCGCGTCCAGCACGCCGTCGGCGTCCTTGTCCGCAGGCGGACACCCGCCGAGGGCCGGGTCTCCGGGCTCGTCCGGGCACTGATCCTTGTTGTCGGCGACGCCGTCGCTATCCCTATCGGGACATCCCTGCAGGGTGGCCGGGCCGGGGCTGTCCGGACAGGCGTCCTCCGCGTCCAAGATCCCATCACCGTCGCGGTCCGGCGGAGGCGGCGGCGCCTTCTCCTTGACGAACGGGTAGATGTCCAAGCCGATCGAAATCTCGAGGTTGTTGCCCCCGAAGGTCGTATAGGAGTCCACCCAGTAGTCCCGCAACTCGCCGCGCAGCGCGATGTTGTCCGTGATGAGCCCGCGGGCGCCGAGCGATGCGTGGATCTGGATGTCGTTGTCACCACCGAGGTCCCCGCTGTCCGTGGTCAAGTACGCGCCCGTGCCGGCCCCCACGAACGGGCTGATGTCGCCTGACAGCAGGTGATAGTACAGGTCGAGGTCGTACTTGAAGGCCGTGTTGGACTCGTCGTCCGTGGACTTGAGCGGCAGGTACCCACCCCCTAGCTCTCCGACCAACTGGGGCAGGATGTGATAACCCAGCCGGAGCCCGACGATCGGGGCAGACTTGGGCTGAACGTCCCGGTCCGCGCGCGGGGCCTCGCCCAGGTCCCAATCGTTGAGCTTCAGCGTGTAGCCTCCGAACACGCCCACGTACAGTCCCGGATCGGGGTACTCGGCGCGAGCTTCCGACGGCATCCCGATCACTCCCGCGGCCGCCGCGAGCGCCACGCCTACCAACCGATGCGACAATTTCATGCAAGCCTCCTGCACACCTTCTCGTACGATAGTCCGCTTTCGATCCCCAACCGAGGACGTGAACAGCACTCCCGGCGCAGTCCTCCGGTCAGATGTTCAAACGCGCACCTTGCCCTGTCCCCATTTTTCTTGCAACCCCCGCATGCCCTCCCCGCGCTACAATTCTGACATGCACCACGCGCGGTCCTCACCCCTGACCCCCGACCACGCCCCACGACTTCTGCTCCTGCTCCTCGCGTTGATCTCCGCCGGATTCCACGTGAGCTGCTCGCAACAGTCCCCTGCCCCCTCGGAAAGCGGAGACCTGCTTAGCCCTGCCTCCCCGTTTACCACAAACACCAGCGCCACCCACGCGAGCCATCGCACGATCATCGAAATCGCTCCGGACGGTCGCATGATCGTCGGGACCGAACGCCCCGTGCCTTCTCGCTCTTCCGCCCCCCAGATCTTCGACGCCGCTTTCGTCGACGAAGCCGGACACGAACGTCCCATCCCCGTCGGTCCTCGCATCCAGGACGCTCGGTTCGCTTTCCCTCCGTCCTCGCTCGTGGCCGTGCTCGATGACACGGACAACCTCACCGTCTGGGACACGCGCACGGACACCTTGATTCGAGTGGACAGCCACGTGTTTCCGGGGTTCGGATTCGACCATGCAGGCCAAGCCATCGTGTACGCAAAGGGGCTCGGTCCCGAGCTCGAAGCCTTTCGCGTGGACCTGCCTGATGGCCCCCCGCGACAGCTCACCGCAGGCGGTGTCCCGGTCTGGGGCTTCGCCTTCTCGCCCGATGACACCGAGATCGTCTACGTGGACGCCCCCGATGGCTTCCCTTGCCTGACGGTGATGCCAGCGCACGGAGGGTCGCGCACGCGTCTCACCCACCGCAATCTCGGCCCCGAGGATGTGCGCGCGGGCACGCCCCTCGCCCCCTACCCCGACGGTCGTCGCCCCCCGTTATGGCTCGGTTCCACGGTGTTCGTGGAGGATTCCGCTGGCGTGCACGCAATCGATGCCCTCGGCAACGAGGTGGCCAAACACCCTGGTGGGCGGGACCTTCATCTCGACGTCAGCGCGACCCGCGCTCTGTTCCGAGACGGGGACCACGTGCGCGAGGTGCGCAAGTGAGGTCGCGTCGTACGTCTTTTCGCGCGGCACTCGCTGCCTTTGTCGCCCTGACGGCGAGCACGGTCGCCCCCCCCGGACAGGCCGCCAAGTTCCGACGCCCGTTCAACGTCTCGGTCGGGGTCAACTACGGGTACGACAACAACGGCGGTGGCGGCTGCACGGACTACGGGTGCGGCGGCGTTTGCTACGACGGGCACTCCGGCACGGACTTCCCCTTGGGCTTGGGAACGACCGTCGTGGCTGCGGCAAACGGTCGTATCGGGGCGACGTACAACGGTTGCGCGAACTACGGCGGGCTCGGCAACACATGCGGTGGTCGCTGCGGCAACTACGTCCGGATCGACTACCCAGATGGCACGTCGACGCTCTACTGCCACCTCGAGCTGAACTCGATCGCGGTGAGCACAGGGCAGCAGGTATCCTGCGGTCAGGCCATCGCGCGATCCGCGAGCTCCGGCAACAGCTCGGGGCCTCACTTGCACTTCGGGTTCAAGGTGGGTGGCGCGAATCGAGACCCCTTCGCGGGAAGCTGCTCCCAGTCCACGTCCTACTGGGTGGGCCAAGGTTCCTACCCGCACCCAGTTCCGAGCTCGGAATGTGAGAACGTCTGCGCCTGCAACCCGGGGCAAGCCCAGTCCGAGATTTGTGGGAACTGCGGCACCCGACAACGGTCCTGCGGCTCCGATTGCCAATGGGAAGGATGGTCGTCGTGCACGGGGCAGGGAGAATGCGCTGCCGGCTCCGTGGAGCCGCGCGATTGCTGCGACTGCGGCACCCAAACCCGACGCTGCTCGGGCCAGTGCACGTGGGAAGCGTGGGGCTCATGCGAAGGTCCCGACCCCAACGGCGGCAACGACGCGTGCGAGACGGGCGAGCCCGGCATCTGCGCCGAAGGCCGCGTGCGCTGCCAGGAAGGATGCCGCGCCTGCGTGCGGCTCCACGAGCCGCGCGGCGAACGGTGCGACGACGTGGACGAGGACTGCGACGGGACCCTCGACAACGGCTTCCCTCAAGAGATCGGGGATCCCGCCCCGCTGATGGCGGCGCGCCTGGTCGACCATTCGCACCCGCAGGTGCTCGAGGCGGGGGGTGTGGACTGGGCCTGGGCAACCTTCCGCAACGAAGGTCGTGCGACATGGCTCGCGTGGGAAGTGTGGCTGATGCCGGCCTCGGTGCTGGACGGCGAGAAGAGCCCCTTCTCCGACCCCGACAACTGGCCGGCCTTCGACGTCGCGGCCGTGGTGGAGGAGGATGTGGCTCCCGGCGATACCGTGGCCGTCGCGTGGTCGCTACGCGCGGGAGACACGCAGGGCAAGCTCGAAGACACCTTTCAGCTCTCGTCGAGCGACGGGACCCTGTTGCGGTGTCCGACGCCGCACGTGGACGTGAGCGTGTTGGTCACGGAAGCGCGGGGCGCGGAGGAGGCTTCCTTGCCGGACGACAACGAAGCGACGGTCGGGGCTTCCGGGGAGTCCAGTGAGACATCCGGGTGCGCTTGCCGCGTGCGCACCGGATCGAGCGGTCGCGTCGGATGGTTGGGGTTGATGGCGGGAATCCTTTGGGCGGCCCGCCGTCGAAGACGCGACGCCTGAGGGCAACCTCCGAAGACGACAAGAACCTCTCTTCTGTGCTCTCTGCGGCTTCTGTGGTTTCTCCTCCGCGGATTCCCCAACCTCACGGGCAATCGAACAGCGCATCGAGGCTCGCGATCACCGCGTCGACGTCGACGTCGACGCCTTCGCGGCCCTTCCCAAGCTCCTCGCGCAGCGTCTGGGCCATCGCGGCGTCGCGCACCCTCGCTTCCCTGTCCAGCACCTCGCCGAGGATTCTTGCCGACTCGAAGGCCGCAGGGCAGTGCGTCGCTTCCACCCGGCTCCGCACGATCAGGGCGAGTCCCTTGAGCAAGGCTCGGTCGAGCTGCGCCTGCGCGCGGTCCCGCATGGCCAGGTCCACGGCGGTGTCACCGCTGTCCAGGTCCCGCCAGCACCGCACCGCCAGCACTCCATCGAAGATCCTGTCGTGGACCTGCCGGCTGCGAGCCCGAACGTACCGCGCAAACCCAATGGGCTTGCCGTCGCGCTGCTCTCCCCCCGCGTATTTCGCCCACACGCTGTCGATGTCGTCCTTCGCGGTGGTGGCCGACGTCACCTCCTTGTGCATCGACACGTACAGGAACCAGAGCAACGCCGACTCGATCCTCGCCACGTGCACCGTTGCGTCCCCCTGCCCCTGGGCTCCTTGCTGAAACGCGTCGAGCAAGAGGGGCCGGATCTTCGCTGCGCCGACACAGCGGTCCGCGTTGGCAAGCTGCTCCTCCAGGGACAAGTCTTGGCACGCCTTGCCAAGCGGCGGATAGTGCTCGTCCTCTCGTCGGTTCACCCGCGACTCGAGCCCCTGGTCCTGGCTGTAGATCACCCGCGCCGCCACGAAGTCCTCCGGCGTGGGCACCTTCTGCGCGCCAAACCCCAGCAAGGCCCCTATCTCCTCGAACGCTCCCACGCGCCCGAGCGCGCTGATCCCGTCGGCGCCCGACGCCCGGGAGATCACGTACTGGCCCTCATCCGAAACGCAAGCAGGATAGGCGTCATTTTCCGAGCCGGCGTCCCGTGGTGTGTAGTCTGTGGCCAGAGGGACGCAAGCAGGGGCCTCGAACACCTCGAGGTTCGAATCCGGAAGGGGGTCACACACCTGACCCTGGCTGGCGCCACCCACGTTGCCCTGGCTCGCCCCCGGGTCCTCGGACTCACACGCAAGCGCCACCACGAAGGCGAGCACCGCCACGCAGGGGACGTTCTGATACCATCTCATAATCCAGCCTCCAGGCTGATCGACACACCACGCCCCGGCCCGTTGACGCTCGACCCGTGCACGCGATAAGCGGAATCGAAAAGGTTTTCGAGAACCGCCGCGAGCACGAGTCGTCGCTGCATGCGCCAGCCCGCCCGCAGGTCGAATACCGCATAGCCGGGGGTCCCGCCGAGGGGAATACGCGGATCGTTGAGGTCCGTAGGCGCCAGACGGTCTTGGAGCCTGGCCCATCGCAGGGCCGCCCCGAAGTACGTCGGCCGTGCGGGACTCCATCGCACGTCCAGCGTCCCGTTCAGGGGGGGAACCCGGGACAGCGGCACACGCTCGTCGTAGGGAAGACGCGAATCCGAGGGCCGCTCCGCGGGATTGGGTCCCTCCCCGAAGGCGTAGGCCACAGTGCCCAGAAGCCGCACGTTCGACGGCAGGTGCGCGCGAAACGAGAGCTCTGCCCCATCGACGGTCGCATCGCCCTCGACGTTCACGAGCTGATAACGCTGCCAGGACAGCTGGCACTGCGGGGTCTCGGGGGGACAGTCGGCGGAGGTGCGAAACGCTCGCGTGATCGCATCGTGCAGCATGCTGCGGTAGGCCCAGGCATCGACCTCCAGGCGCGGGTGCGAGACCTGCAAGCCCAGCTCGAAGGTGTCCGCGGTCTCCGGTCCGAGCCCCGCGTTCTCGAACTGGAAGCCGGGACCGGTCTGCTGCCGGGATGTGAGGTCGTCCAGGTTCGGCGCGCGAAAGCTCCGGTCGTACGTGGCCGTGAAGGAGAGTTCGTCGGCAACCCGGGTCGTGGCGCCCGCATGGCCCACCACGGCGTGAAAGGCGCCATCCACGGCGACCGTCCCGGACTCCTCGTCGGCAGGGGCGTCCGCCTTGGCTCCGGCAAGGCGCGCGCCGCCCCTGAGCGTCAACCAGCGTGCAAGGGTCCACTCGGTCTCCCCGAACACGCCACCCTGCACATAGCGAGAGCCCGAGAGGTACTGTCCCCGCGCGGTCGGCTGCACCGCCCCAATGTCCCGCAGCTCGGTCCACCCCGACGAATCCACCGTGTCGTGGAACGCGTCTCCCCCGTAACGAACAACGACGTCCACATCACGAGACAACGCGATCGCCGCGCTCGTCATCTTCACGGTCAACCCGAAGGTGTTCACATCGTCCCTTCCTCCGTTGACCACATAGGAGTTGGGACGCTCGAGCAGCCTTCGTTCGTGCTGTCGCTGGTAGGACAGAGAAATCTGGCTTTGCTCCACCGCGTGTCCGAGCTTCCCTTCGTGAGACACGTACGCGAGCGATCGAAACTGCTCGTCGAGCTTCAAGCACTCGTCGCGCGGCGCAAAGGCCGCCGGGCACTGGTCCGTGCGAGGGCTGTCGAACTGCCGGAATGCGTACAAGGCTGCGACCAGGCGTCGTCCAGGGGCGAGCCCGTACACGAGCCTGGCGTCGCCCGTGAGCTCCTTGAACCCGGTACCCAGCTGCGTGCGCCCATCGTCGTCGAGCCGCGGCACCTGGGGGACGTTGCCATCCAGGGGATTGCGAACCACCCCGCCGCCCTCGAGCCGCCCCGCCGCGCGCATGCCGGCCCCGACCACGAACCGGAGTTGGTCGTCCACCTGGGTGTCGACCTGGAAGCGTTCGGAAAAGTCGTTGTCCGCGCTGGCCCAGCGCACCGTCGTTCGAGGACGAACGATTGGCCCAGGAGCCCCGAGGGACAGGCGCGGCTCGATCGGGTGCGCGTCGATGACCCCCGCGATCGCGTCGGAGCCGTGCAGGGTCGAGCCCCCGCCGCGCGTCACCACGATGTGCTCGATCGTCTTGGAGTCGACGGTGAAAAAGTACTGGTTGGGCCCCTGTCGCCATGTGCTGGTGTTCATGCGGATGCCGTCGAACAGGACGACCGTTTGCTGGCCGGTCCTGCCGCGAACGTAGGGCGATCCCTGGCCGTGGGCGGATTGCTGCACATAGACACCGGGCTCGTAGCGGAGGGCGTCCGGAGCGGAGCGTGGCAGTCGTTCCTCCAACTCGGCCCGGTCCACCTGGGAAGCTGCCCTGCCGACGGCATCCGGCGGGCGGTCGGTTCCCCGGCCGTGAATCACGACGTTCACCTCGTCCGGTTCCGATGCTTCCGCGTGCTCTGCGGGGTCAGCGCTGGCCGGGAGTGAGCAGAACAGAGCGGGCAGCGCGGTCGCAGCGCAAAGCAGGACGGGAAAACGTGCGGCGCGTGAGGTCACGGTAGGGCGCGGGTCTACGGTGAACGGGGCGACGTGGCAAGCAGAAGCGAAGAAGGGTCCTTGCTCACGACCCTGACGGGAACCCGATCCACATCCACACCCCCCCGAGCGCGATGGCCACAACGCCCGAGGCGAGGAGGAACCAGCGCAGCCAGGCGGGGCGAAGGCGCTTGCCGATGAGTCCCAACCCCGCGCTGAACGCGGTCATGGCGGCGATGGCAGCCAGCCCGTACGAGACCAGGTAGATCGCCGCCGAAACAGGCGGAAGGGCGAGGGAGGGCAGCACCCCGAGCAGGTGACCGGTCCCTGCCGCACCGTGCAAGACACCCACCCCGAAGGAGGTCCCGTGATGGGCGCGATGCTTCTCCTGCTTGTCGAGGTGGACGTGCTCGTGCACGTGTCCGCCGTCCTCGCGCGACGGCTCCCTGGCGCCATGGCCGTGGGGGTGGCTGTGGATCACGAGCTTTCGCGTCTGCACGATCGCCCACACGCCCACGACGCACAGGACGATGCCGACCAAGAACTCGGCCCAGGAGGACAAAAAGTCCACGTCGAGGAAGGACTTGGCCACCGCGCCGATCGCACCGAGCAACCCGGCTCCCACGGCGTGCCCCGCCCCCCAGAAAGCGCCCACTCGGATGGCCTGGGCCGGATTGCGAACGGCGAGAGGCGTGACGGCAACCAGGTGGTCCGGCCCCGAGATGACGTGGAATGCACCTGCGAGGGTGCCCGCGATGAGAGGGGTCAATCGATCTTCTCCGAAATGCACTCGCCCTCGCCACGGTAGTGGCCCACGGTGCGGGAGAGCGCCGTGACGAACGCGCGAAGGTCATTGACTGGCTGGCTCCCGGGCCGATAGACGGGCCGGACTCTGCACGCCTCCACCGTGGCGCTGGCATCGGGCAACAGCGACGCTTGTCCGAGCTCCTCGAGGGTCACGTCTCCGTCGCCGTTCGCGTCCGCGCAGGCGATCGCATCGAATCGACGCTCGGCCGTGACGGCCTCGAGGTCGTCGTAGAAGAAGTGGTCCCCGTGGATGGTGAGCTGCACCGTGTCCATGCCTCCCTGGGTCACGACCACACCGTGAACTTCCTTGCCATCGACCTCGGCTTTGCAGTCCCGGTAGAGGGTCTTTCCCTGGAAGCTCCAGTCGAACGCTTTCGTCACGCCGTCCTTGCTCGCGCTACCTTTCACGTGGAGGCTGTACCCGCCGGCCTTCATCGCGTCCAGGTCTTCCTGCGTGGCTCCTTCCCCAAGCACGGTTGCGTCGTCCGCGGGCCCGATCACGAAGCCGGTCGCATCCCACGCCTTGGCGGGAACCTCGGAGGAGACCACCGTCTTCTCCCCTGCCGCGTGCATGTCGAAGAGCTTGGACCCGCTCATGCGCGCGGCCTCCGTGCCCCCGGAGTTGCCTACCGTCACGCCTCCGAGCACCATGAGAAACTTCTCGTACTTCACGGTCCAGCCGTCCACGATGCCTTCCTCAGCCGGAGGGGCCGCGGGAATCTCCTCCTCGATGTACCCCTCACCCCAGGTCGTGAACAACACAGTGCCGTTGCCTGCCCGTGCCTCGTCCGCTTCGTCCCCGCACCCCAGCAAGGGAGCGCCCGTGAGGAGCGAAAAGCAAACCGAGGGAACGATCCATCGTCGTACGTTCATCGTCTCTTTCCTTGCATCGAAGTCGTGAAGCCGTCCCGTCAGCCCGGGTCCGGCTCGAACGAAAACTCGTAAGCACTCGCCCGGGTGACCCCAAGCAGCGTGAATGCCTGGTGGGCTGGACCACCTACCGGCAAGTCCACAGGCGTCCCCGTGGACAACGGGACGTCCGTGAAGTCGACCTGATCCATCCAGACCGACGGGCTCACGCGAAGCACAACCGTGCCGTCGCCCTCCACGCTGGCTTCCTGGAACACGCATCCGTCCACCCCCACTGTGCCGCTCGCGTTGGTGACGTCCGCGGCGGAGGCGCTGGCGCGAAACAGCCGAGTTTCCGCTCCTCGGCTTGCCGTTCCCTCGACGAGGATGACGTCGGCTCCGAGGTCCGCGGCATGGATGCCTTGGGCAGGCGACCCGAACAGGACGCTTCCGGATCGATACGTGCCAGTCACGCCTTCTCCGGTAGAAAGGATCGTGGTGCCCTGGGCGAGGTCGAAGGAAGAGGCCGTGAGCATCTGCCCCATCGCGTTTCCTGCCTGGTAGTGTCCTGGGTGCGCGTGGGCGACCGGAATCCCGATCCATCTCTTCCAAGCCCGGGACGGCGCGGACCGTGCGAGGGACGGAGGGGCGCCATCGTAGTAGTAGAGCGCGGACAGGGAGACGAGAACCCGGCTCCAAGAGATCGTCCACCCTCGCGCGTTGACGCTTGGGACAGCGAGTTCGTCCGCAGAATCGATGCGGGTCTCGAGCACCACGCGCTTGCCCGAGGTGGCCGCTTCCTCCAGGGAATCCCCGCACCCGCTGCCCGTCATGGACAGCGCGCCGAGGCCGAGCGACAGCAGGGCGGTCGCGACCGCCGTGCGGGAGAGGAGAGTGAAGGTTGTCGAAGTCGTCATCGTCATCCCTCAGAAGTGCAACGCCCCCGTGAGCCACGCGGTGCGCGGGGCGCCCACTGTCACGTGCCTCTGCGGCACCGGGCTTGCCACCGCTCCCCTCGATTCGCTCGACGCGTAGACGAACTCGCCGTCGTACCATCCGGCGTCCATGAAGTTGAAAACCTCCAGGGAGACCTCCACGGCTCTCCATCGCGCTCGCGCCGCGGCGTCCGCCAGGACGACGTCATGTCCCATTTCCCCGTAGGGGAGCGGGCGTCGCCCCAGCCACGTGAGTCCCAATCCGAGGTGACCTTGCACGGGCGCGCCGGCCACGGTGCCGAGCACAGGGCGAAAGGCCGTATCGGACCGAGCGACCACCTGCGGGGCATAGGGCAAGAGATACCCTTCTTCGTAGATGCCTTCGGACTCGCGAAACACCGCCCGCACGACGGTCAAGCTCGCCATGGAAAAAAGCCACTCCGAGGGACGGGCGACGAGATCCATCGACAGGCCCGTACGCATGGTGCCGGGAACCGACTCGTTCCTCCCGGTGGCGTGGTCGAAGACGAGATCCCGCGAGAGCCGCGACTGGAACACGGCGGCTTGTGCTTGAAAACGGTCGTCTGCCACGTAGCGAATCCCCGCCTCGTAGGACCGGACCGTGGTGAAGGGGGCCGTTTCCCCGTCCCCGAGGCTGCGGGCTTGCGGGGATCGGAACCCTTCCCCGTAGCTGGCGAGCGCGTGAACGCCTGCGCCGGCAGCGACATCCACGGTCCCCTTCTTTCCCACGTGGAGCCCCTGGGCCGAGCGGCTTCCGCCCCCCGCGGTCGCTCGATCGTCCACCTGGTAGGACAGTCCGTCGAGCCGGACCCCGCCCCGCAAGGCCACCCGCCGGACCGGAAACAACGACGCATCCAGATAACCACCCACGTGGTTCGCAACGACGTGGGCGTCGACCACGGTCTCCGTCTCCCGGCCGGTTCCCCACGCGGTTCTGCGCTGGCTCTGGTCGATGGAGTCAGACCGGCCCACGGCGCCGACTTCGACCTGATCGCGCTCCGAAACCAAAGAAACGTTTGTTCTCAGGTGGGCTGTGGCACCGACCGTCGTCGCGTCGTTGCGCTGCTGGGTCGTGTCGCCATCCACCGGGTCTTCGAGCCAACCGGTGAAGTTCTGGCGCAGTCCGAGACTGCGACGCACGAAGAACGGGGCCAAGGACCACTCGG
Organism: uncultured Polyangiaceae bacterium; assembly: GCA_964488865.1. Taxonomy (GTDB): domain Bacteria; phylum Myxococcota_A; class Polyangia; order Polyangiales; family Polyangiaceae; genus MWCO01. Next base: position 119,758 of record CAZAWR010000014.1, read on the forward strand.
TACCGACATCGTCGTGTTGCAGGAACTCGACGACGGCCTGGGTGCGGGAGGACTGCCCTCCCTGGCCGCGAATCCAGGGCTCGAAGCGGTTGGGCTCCCTGTTCTCGACCCAGGCGAGGGGGACCACCCCCGCGGAATCGAACCGCCCCGCATGGGTCGATGCGAGGAGGCGCAGGTGCGCGTGGCCGCCCAGAGGGAAGAGTCCCTGCCCCATCCACGAGACCCGCCGCGCCGCACGGGAAGGGCCAAACCCGTCGGTTGCGTGGGATTCGAATGCGGTGAACGTGCCCTCAGGCTCCCCGGGGGGGCGATAGGCGAGCAGGGTGCGACGCCCTCCGAAGGAACCCAAGCCCTGCTTGACGAGAAAGCCTTCCTCCTCGAGGCCGAGATCGAACCGGGCAGTCCCGGCTACGGCGAAGTCCCCCTGCCGCGGGTCATAGGGACCAGCGGACGCACGCACTGCGTGCACCGCCTCGGGAATCAGAAAGTGCAAGTCCGCATAGCCTTGGCCGTGAACGTTGGAGACGTCGTTGACGGGCGCGCCGCCTGCCCACAGCTCGAGGTCCTGCCCATGGACTGCGTCGTAGCCGCGCAGAAAGATCTGGTGTGCTTTGCCCTCTCCCCCGTGCTGTGTGAGAAACACGCCGGGGACGGTCAGAAGCATCTCGCTTGCGTCCTTGTGTGGGGCCGCGGAGAGGGCAGCCCGATCGCGAACGACGTCCGAGGCGGCGCGGGGCGGCGCAGCGCCTGCGACCAAGACGTGAATGGCAGCGGGCGCGGGGGCAGCAGGAGGCTCCTCGAGGCCGAGCGACGGCGACGGTTCGGATGGCGGGGCGACCTCGGGTGGCGGGGCGTGCTTGTCCCTCGCGAAGCGGACCTGAGCGCGAATGCGCGCTGCTCTGGCCACGCCTTGCACGAGCGCGGGAGTGAACACCCAGGACAGGACCTCGGTGCGGGCTGCCTCTTCCCACGCCGGCGAAGGCGCGGAGACCACGTACACTTCCTTGACGGACCCGTCCTTTTCGATCACCAACTCGACGGGGATCACCACGGCGTCGGGAGATGGCAGCCCAGGGGGCCAGGGGCTGGGGGCGGGATTCTGGCGGGCGGGAGGGACGACGGGGGGCGAGGCGGACGCGGGAGGGGAGAGCGCCGAGAGCACGCCTGCGAGAGCGATTCCCGACCATGACAGGTGGGACGAGCGGCGCAGCGCAGGCTGGGGACGTGCGAGAGGCATGGCGAAACGGGTAGGCCGACCCGTAGCACGATTTTGAAAGAACGTGTCAAGCTATTTCGGATCGCTAACGCATGAAGGCATCATGCTGAACGCTGCATGCTGATCGCTGAATGCTGATCGCTGATCGCTGAATGCTGAATGCTGATCGCTGAATGCTGATCGCTGATTGCTGAACGCCAAGCGCGTCGCACACGAAGCTCGCGTTCAGTCCTCGATGACCGAATCGGTTACGTTGATCGGGGTGTCGTCGTGGTTGGAGATCTGCGGGTAGGTTGGGTACCAGGAACCTCCCGTGTTGCCCTTGATCACGGAGCGGTCGATGCGGATGTCACCGGAGTGGTCGTTCGACACGAAGAAGATGGCGCTTCCGTGGGCGTTCACCTGGTTGAACTCGATGCGTGTGCCGCACAGGGACAAGGTCATGGTGTTGCCGTCGTTGTAGATGGCGCCGCCGCTGCCGCCGCCCGGGGTTCCCGGCTGGGCGGGGTTGGCCCCGTTGCCGATTGCCCTGTTGTGCGAGAAGAGGCTGTTGATGATCGTCCAGGACACGCCGATGCTGCTGATCCCTCCGCCGTTCGAGCAGACGCCGCCGAGGCTTTGCTCCCCGCCGAAGGTGGAGTTCACGACGTAAACCGGCCGGCCTTCGTACTGACTGAAGACGCGAACCGCCGCCCCTCCCAGGTCGGGACCGACATCCGCACAAACGTTGCTGAAGAACCGGGCATTGACGATCTTGAAGCGTCCACCCCGAACCCATACCGCCCCGCCCCCGTCGTACTCCGTCTCGCTCTTGGAGTTGCCGTCGGCGAAGGTGATGTTCTGCACGGTCAGCTGCGGGTGGTCTTGGTTCTGGCAGTGCGAGGTCGTCCACTTCTGCGCCTCGTCGCAGGTGTTCATGTACAGGATGCGTCGCTGGCCGGCTCCGCTGAGCGTGACGAGGCCTCCGCCGTCGATGACGATCTTGGGTCCCTTGTCGTTGAAGATCTTGGCGGTGTGGTCGAGGGTGATGGTGACGGGGTCGGGCCCGCAGTCGAAGGTGATGATGCCGCCGTTGGCCACCGCGCTGACGACGGCTTCGGACGTGCAGCTAGCGGGAGTGCCGGATCCCACGACGGTGGTGGGGTTGGAGACGTCCTCGAGCGCGGCTTCGGCGGGAACGTCGCACGTGGCTTCAGGGTTGGGGTTGCCTGCGGGGGGGCCGCTTTGTGGGGAGCCGCCTGTTCCGCCTGTTCCGCCCGTGCCGCCCGTGCCACTCGAGCCACCCGACCCACCCGTGCCGGTTCCGCCGCTCCCGGAGCTGCCACCGGTGGCTGAGCCGGCGTCGCCACCGGAGCCTCCCGTGGTCCCTCCGCCCGAACCGCCTGTCGCGCCACCGGAGCCTCCCGTGGTCCCTCCGCCCGAACCGCCTGTGGCACCGGCCGAGCCTCCAGCTCCGCCATCGCTGTCGTCGTCAGAGCACCCAACAAGGACGACAAGACCGACAACGGTCGCCGTGGCCGCGAACGCAAGCCTCGAGCAAACAGACTTCCCACGCATGATGACGCCTCCGAAAGGGGATGCAATCCCGATAGGAACAGAAAGCGCAACAACCCGAATGCCTGTCGTAGCACCTCACCGAAACCGGTCAAGCGTCCAGGGCCCCATCCCAGCGTTCGGCTGACCGAACGGTATGTGCACGGTCAAGCCCGTCGCTTCGCTCCGGGTCAGGGGATAAGGGGTCAGTGAGCGGCAGGTGGGAGCGGGTCCGCGGTGGCGGTCACGTCCGGAAAGCGCTTCCGGATGGAGTCTGGATTGCCCTTCACGTCTTCGGTCTCGAGCAGCCCGAGGATTCGCCCGGCAGCCCGGCGGGCATCGTCGCCTTTGCCTTGGGCCACGCGTCCATACCGCTGCATGGCGCACGACAGCAGGGCCTCACGCAAGGACTGCCACCGGGCATCGACGCCATCGGCGGGGATCTTTGTGGCGATGCGGTCGCACGCGGCGCCCGTGTCGAGGTCGCCGGAAGGCCCTGGGCCGACCTCGTGCCGGACCCGACCGAGCAGGCTGCTGGCTTCCTGGAGCACGGGCACCGGAACCGGTGGCTTGCCCAGGGCCACGAACAGCGCGTCACGATGCCCCTCGAGGTCCGCGACCCCGTCGGTCAAGCGGCCGGTCGTGAACGCGCGGACGCAACGGTCGAGGGAGGCGCGAAGGGTCACCTGATTCCGCAGCCAGGTGCTGTGGTCCAGGGTCCAGTCGAGGGACTCGACCTCGAGGTCGTAGAGCACGCCGCCGTAGGGCAGGAGAGGGTGATGCGGCTGCCCGGGGCCGCGGCGTCCACCGCCATCGTCCGGGTGGGACACGGCGCGGACGCGGACCTTGCCGCGAAGGGACGCAGCGAGCGGGGAGAAGCGGACGTCCGAGCGCTTCACGCCGCCCCCTCCCAGCACGGCGTGCAGAGAACCGACGAGGTCTCCATCGCTCCCGATGTCTCCCTGGGTCGGAAAGCGCGCGTTGGCGGACAGCTGTTTTCCGAGGGTTTCGGCGTGCGGCCCGGTGAGCACGTAGCGCACGGCGCCCATTTCCCAGTGGGGCAAGTCCAGGCAGAGGGTGCCGTCCGCGGCGCGCGTCACGTATCCGAGAACGGATAGATCGCGAGGCGCCCCGTCGTGGCTCGAAGGCTGGCTGGCGGGGACGGGCGCGTGTCCACCCGGGATGGCGAGGGGCCAGACGTTCAACCCCCCGAGGTCTTGCGCGGACAGGGCGGTATCGGCCGAGACGAGCAAAAGGTTCTGGGGCTCGGCCGCCACGCCCGTCCCGAACACGTGGGCGAGACGATGGGGCGCGCGACGTAGCACCTCGCCTGGTTGCGAGTCTGTGGGCGAAGCGTGCAGACGGATGACGAGCATGCCGTCCGGGGCCAACCTCGATCGGTATGTCCGCAGCGCATCGCGCGAGACCAACCGGTCGGCCATCGTCTCGCCGAGGCTGGCGTCGAGCACGATCACGTCGTAGCTGCGTTCGCTGCGCTCGGCGAAGGCGAGACCATCGTCGACGATCGCGTCGCCTTGGTAGTGGAAGAACTGCTTTGCGTAGGCGACGACGGCAGGCTCGATTTCGACGACGTCGAGGGACAATCCGTTTTGGGATAGTGAAGCGGCGGTACGTCCGGTGCCGAGACCGATGAGCAAGGCGGAGGCCGCGTGGGGACGGAAGGCGCGAACGAGGCCGGCGACGGGGTCCCCGGGGGGGGAGACGGAGGGGTCCGTGGGGACTGCGCCCTGCACGACGCCGTCGATGGTGAGGAGGCGGAGGTGGTCGCGGATTTCGACACGGACCCGACCGGACTTGCCCTGGGCCTCGGCGAGAACGTGGGGAGGGAGCGCGGAGATGGCCGGGGGCAACTGCGCGGAGGTCGAACCCGAGGCAGGCTGCGTGGTCGGCTGAGTGGTCGACGGCGGGGTGCAGGCGACGAGGCCGCAAGCGAGGAACACGGAGGGATAGCGAATCACGCGAGGCATCGTACGACACGCATGGGCACCGGCGTATCCGTTTGCGTTTCAGGGCAAAGCGAAAGGGGGATACGCAATCGAGATCTTCACGATTCAGAGAATCGTGACGACGCTTGCCTCCGCCGGTGGGGTGGAGTACCTCGTCGGGTCGGTCAAGGCGCATGGGCTACGGGGTCCGTCGCGACTGCCGGTGGAATGGCGACATGGGCACGGGGGATACCCCCACCATCGACCTGCCCGCCGTGCGTGACAGAGGTCCGCAACCCCAAGCAATTGGGAAGGAGAGCTAGAACATGGCACGCAAGAAGATCGGTCTCATCGGCGCAGGAAACATTGGTGGCGAGCTCGCGAATCTGATCGTCCAGAAGCAACTCGGTGACGTGGTGCTGGTCGACATCCCCGCGAAGGAAGGCGTCGCGAAGGGCAAGGCCCTCGACATCATGCAGAACAGCGCCCTCATCGGGATGGACGCGTCCTGCGTCGGCACCTCCAATTGGGAAGACGTGGCTGGCGCGGACGTGATCATCGTCACCGCTGGCATTCCGCGCAAGCCCGGCCAGAGCCGTGACGACCTCGTCGGCGTGAACGTCGGGATCATCCGCACGGTCGCTGACAACGCGAAGAAGTACTGTCCGAACGCCTTCGCCATCATCGTGGCCAACCCCCTCGATGCCATGGTGTTCGAGTTCCACCGTCGCACCGGCTTCGACAAGGCCAAGGTAGCCGGCATGGCGGGCATGCTCGACAGCGCGCGGTTCCAGTACTTCCTGGCGGACGCGGCGAACGTCTCTGTGAAGGACGTACGCACGATGGTGCTCGGCGGCCATGGCGACGACATGGTTCCGATCTCCTCGATGTGCACCATCAACGCGGTGCCCGCCGCCGAGTTGGTCCCCGCGGACAAGATGGAAGCGATCATCAAGCGCGTCCGCGGAGGCGGCGGCGAGATCGTGAAGCTCATGGGCACCAGCGCGTACTACGCGCCGGCCTCAGCCGCGATCCAGATGGCCGAAGCCTACCTGAACGACCAGAAGCGCCTCATGCCCTGCGCTGCCTACCTCACCGGGCAGTACGGCTACAAGGACATGTTCATCGGCGTGCCGATCATCGTCGGCGCCGGCGGCGTCGAGAAGATCCTGGAAGTGCCCCTGACCGCGGACGAGACCGCTGCCCTCGGGAAGAGCGCGGAAGCCGTCATGACGGTCGTCGACATCGTGAAGAAGACCCCCTGAGGTCCGCTTCCTCCCCCCTGGGGGAGCGTCAGGCACCCATCGAACGCTTGACATCCCCCCCCACCCGCTCTTAATCCCTTCCTCTCCAACCCGTTCCGATGACGGGACCGACGTCACCCCACGAGAAGGAAGCCCTTTGACCACGTCGCCCCCCGGGATGCCATCCCTGCTGCAGGCCCCCGTGGTCTACGTCACCGGCAAAGGTGGCGTGGGTAAGACCACGGTCGCGGCAGCCATCGCGTACGACGCGAGCCGGCGAGGGCAGCGGGCGGCCCTGGTCGAGTTCGACGACGGGGAGGCGGGCGCCCGGACGCTCGGAGCGGATCGATCCCATGTGGCCCACGTGGTCCTTCGCTACGACCAGGCGCTGGTGGAAACCCTCGGGTCGGTGATCGGCGCGAAGATCATCGCGCGTGCGCTCGTGTCCCATCACGCGCTGCGGCGTCTCATCGGCGCCGTGCCCGCGTTGCGCGAGTTTGCCTTTCTCGATCGGGTCTGCGCTCTGGCCAGCTCGAAGCGCTACGACCGCATCGTGGTGGACCTGCCCGCGAGCGGTCATGCCCTCGACTGGCTGCGGGTCCCGAACGCCTTCGCTCGGTTCCTCGGGCGCAGCCCCCTGGGCGTCCTGGGCCGACGTATCCACGACGAGGTTGTCGCCAAGGGCACGTCAGAGGTCATCGTGGTGACGCTGGCGGAGCCGCTGGTGGTCAAGGAGACGGAGCAACTGTGCGAGCGACTGAAGCGAGAGCTGGGCACCGTACCCGCCCTCGTCGTGGTCAACCGCGTCATGCAACCGGACCCTGCCGGCGCGTGGGAAGCGGTGACAGCGTTGTCGGAGCGGTTTCCTGAGCTTCGCTCGGACGCCGACGAGCTGCTCGACATCCTGCGAGCCCGCGGTGATCAGGCAGACGACACGGCCTACGCCCTGGGTCTTGCTCGCTCGGTCCAGGCCCGCCACGTCGTTCCGCTCCCTGACGCCGCAAGGGATCCCCTCGCCTCCGAGGTGGCCAGGTGGCTCCGCGCGGAGGTCCCCGGGTGAGTCCCATCGACATGAGCCCCGAAGGCGCGGGTCCTGCTTCCCGGCCCCTTCCCGCTCCCATGGGCACTCGCCTGTCCGTCTGCGTCGGAGGCGGCGGCGTCGGCAAGACCACCACCTCCGCCGCACTCGCTCTGAGCCTGGCCCGCCGACAGCGTCGCACCCTCGTCATCACCGTGGACCCCGCGCGCCGTCTCGCAGACGCCCTCGGCACGGACGTGGGAAGGCACGCACAGCCCGTGAAGCTCGCCGGAGCCGGAGGGTTCCTCTACGCCCGGATGCCAGACTCGCGCATGTCCCTGGACGACTTCGTGCTCTGGCTGTTCGAGGACCCGGTCCAGCGCAAGCGCGTGATGGACAACCCGGCCTATCAGGAGCTGGGCGACTCTCTCGCTGGCGTGCACGAGCTGATCACGATCGGGCTCTTGCAAACCGAGATCGACAGCGGACACTGGGACGAGGTCGTGCTGGACACGGCGCCTTCGCGACACGCCCTCGCGTTCTTGACCTATCCCACGCGTCTGCTGGGGCTGCTCGAGGCCAAGGCGCTGTCGTGGCTCGCAGCCCTGTCCGCCACCGCGGACCCGTCGCAGGCCGAAGCCAAGCCCAAGTCCGGTCTGTTCGAGTGGGGGCGGTCCAAGGCCGAAGCGATCATGGGCAAGATCGTGGGCCTCGAGGGACTCCGCAACCTGTCGGCGCTCTTCGCCGACATGGTGTCTGTTCGCGAGCGATGGGCCGGACTCGCACGCCGTACGGACCACCTGCTCCGCAACCCATCGACGCGATACCTGATTATCGGCGCCCCCACGGGTGGCGCCATGGCCGACGCGGCGTTTCTCGTCGAGAACCTCGGACGCAACGGCCTCAGAGCTTCCGCGATCGTGCTCAACCGTGCCGAAAGCGAACCACCCCTCTGCGAGCAGCGCGTACTGCAAAGCATCGTCGGCGGCATCCCCGACGTACCCGAGGACCAAACGGAGGCGCTTCGTCGCACGCTCGAGACCATGCAGGAAGAGCACCGGATGCGAGGGGACGCTGCACACCGTGCGATCCAGGGGCTGCAGGAGATCGCCCCCGCGGGCACCCACGTCATCCGGCTGCCGTTCATCCACCGGTCCGAACCGAGTGCCATCGTGATCGCCCTTGCGGACTCCTGGCACGAGAGCGGCTCGGACCTGTAGGGCCTATCGAGCGATCGCGGAAAGATAGCCCACGTCATCGGTCACCTCCCGAAGACGAAGCTCACCGAGTTCCAACCCAATGCTCGTGAAATCGTGCTCGACCTCCTCCGAGATCGCGCGCTCGGCGTTCGCCCTGTCCTCGACAAGCATCTCCGGAGTCACCTTGGCGACAACCCCCGCCGTGGCCTCCACCACGGCATCGCTCGCGAGCCGGAGGATCTGCTCGCGCGACTTGCCCAACAGGCGCAGCGCCGCCTTGTCGAGGGCGGGACGCTCACCCGCGACCCGCACGTGGGCCATCACCTCGATCCACAAGGGAACGAACGCCTTGCTCCGTACCAAAACGCGCTCCTCCACGATCAGGTTCGTGAGGTCGAGCTGGTCCAGGGTTTCCAACAGGGGCAGCACCACGACTCGTCCACCCCTCACGCATCGGTAACCCAGGGTCTCTCCACCTGCCGATCGTTGCACCCCCGACACGATCAAGACCTGGTTGGGCGATGCCACATGGATCATCTTGGCAACCATCACGATGGTCAAGAGCACCCAAATCACCCCAACCACGACCGGTACCGCAATCAACGCGGGTGTCATCGTCGCGCCTCCGACTTCCGAATTTCGGCGTCGCGCAGAACCTTCGCGATCGTTCCCCTACCCAAGCTGCCCACGTAGCCCTGCGCGTCGTCCACCGACCGGATGAACACGGCCTCGAACGACAGGCCGAGCTTACGCATGCTCTCGTCCGCAGCCTCGATGATGCGGTGGCGCAATGCGAGACGGTCTTCGATGATCTCTTCTGGGGTCATGCCCGCGATCGCCTCGCGAGCAGCTCCCTCGATCGTCTGGGCCGCGACCGACACAATCTGTTCTTGGGACTGACCCAGGAATCGCTCGGCCGCGTCGTGAACTCCCTGCAAGGAGGGGTCGATCCCAACCCAGGCAACCAGGTCGACGGTCAAGGGGAGCCCACCGCGGGAGAATGCTCCCTGGAGGCGAGTCTCGACACGCATCAAGGAAAGATCGAGCGCATGGGATTGCTCGACCATCGGCATGCGCACGACCCGACCTGCGCGAACGACCCGGTAGCCGCTCACGGTCCCATCGGGCCACCGGTGGCGACGACCACTGATCACGAGAGCCTGGTTGGGGGGAACGACCTCGAGGCCATGGGAGAACACGAGCACCATCCCTGCGAACATCAAGATCGGAAGCACCATCCCTGCCACGACGTCGAGGTCCAATCCCACGGCGATGAGCGCGGCGGCCGTCACGGCGACCGTGAGCAGGACCAGAACGACGATTCCCCCCCCTGGACGCCGGGCACCACGCCGCACGGGACGCACGGAACCCAATGGGTTGCCCGTCCGCCGATCTCCCCCCTTCATCTCCGAGATTTCACGCTGCGCGAACTCGAGGTCTCGCTCGAGCTGCTCGGCCTTCTGACGCCACGCGTCTCGATCGTCTCGGTAGCCCATGCCTTCTCCCTCGCCGCGACCCACCCTTCTCGCAGCTCAGCCTATCACCGCCCGCCATCACAGACAGCAGAGCGCGCCCGTCCAGTGCCCCGCACAGCTTGCGAACGTTCCCGCAACGCACTGGCTCACGTTCTCCACACAGCAGACCGATCCGGTCCAATGCTCCTGCGGGTCGTTGCAGTAACTCCAGGACCCTTCCACGCACACGGACACTCCCTCCACGCAACAGACATCCCCCGTCCAATGCGACTTGGCGTCGTTGCAGTACCCCCACGTTCCCGGCGCGCACATCGTCGGCCCCTCGACGCAGCAAAGCTCACCCGTCCAATGCTCTCCCGCGTCATTGCAGTAGCTCCACGTCCCGGATGCGCACACGGTCACGTCTTCGACACAACACAAGCTCCCCGTCCAGTGCTCTCCCGCGTCGCTACAGTAGCTCCACGTCCCCGCCACGCACTGCGTGACACCCGTGACGCAGCAGAGCGACCCCGTCCATGATTCCTTCGGGTCCGTGCAGTAGGCCGCGGTCCCGGCGACGCACTGGACTGGGGGGCACGTTCCGCAGTCCTGCGGGCAAGACGAACACGTCTCGGTCCCATTGCAGTCCCCGTCCGGGCACGCTGGGGGACACGCCCCACAATCTTGCGGGCAAGTCTGGCAACTTTCGGTCCCGTTGCAGTCCCCGTCAGGGCACGTCGGCGGGCACGCTCCACAGTCTTGGGGACACGTCTGGCAATTCTCCTCCCCGTTGCAGTCCCCGTCAGGGCACGACGGTGGGTTTCCTCCTGTGCCCCCGGTCCCTCCGGTCGTTGAACCTCCGCTCCCGCCGACCGGTCCCCCGCCCGTACCTCCTGTCGCGCCGCCCGTACCTCCTGTCGCGCCGCCCGTGCCTCCTGTCGCGCCGCCCGTACCTCCCGTGCCCCCCGTGGCTGCTCCTCCGCTTCCTCCTGCGTCGGGCCAGGTTCCCGCGTCACCCACCGAGCCACCCGCGCTCGCGTCGTCTCCCCCATCCCAGGTTCCGCCGCCCGCGGCGCCCGCCACGGGCCGATCGACGTCATCAAACGCGGTGCACGCCGGCACCGCAGCAAGCACGACCGCAAGCCACAGCGCCCTGCGTTCGCACGCGGGACAGGGGAACATGGTTCGAAGTCTACCAGGAGGTAACCGGCTCGCCCAATGCCGAACTCGCGGTCAGCTCCCGTTGGGTCTTCCGACCAGCGAGTCGTCTTGCACGACCAATCGAGCCAGCGTCGCGAACTCCTGTCCTGGGACAAACGACGTCGCGAAGGGCAGGTCGGTTCGCCGTGAGTACGACCTGGACCAGGGATCATCGCCGAGCCAGAAGTAGTAGTCCTCGAGATCCCTGGGAGCGACCGTGAGGGTGCCACGACCCTTGCGGGGACAGCAAGACTGGTTCACAGCGACGACGGGATGGCGTCCGCGAATTGAGGCACGACCGGCTCGCGTGTCGCGTTCGTCGCGCAGTGCACGTTGCCCAGGTTGTGCTGGTACACGGCGTCGTCCACCCAGACCACGTCGAGCCCCAGGGCTTGCAGACGGGTCGCAGTCACGTCGCGCTCCGCCTGCCACATGTCCGTGTCACCCGCGACGAAGGCTCCCCCGAGGAACACGCCGTTGATGGGGTTCGACCAATCGGAGTGGCCATCGGTGTAGAACAGGGGAAGTTCCACGACTGCACTCTCGTCGAGGTTCAGGAGCGCGAGAACGCCTTCGTACTGCACCGTCGAGCCGTTCACCACGTAGCTCCCACCTTGGACTTTACCAGAAGGCAGCCCGATTCCCACCCCATCACCAACCTTCGCGCGAAGGATCGGGAGGCTCACGACATGCAAAAGGGAGCTTGGTGCGTCTGCCAAGCCCAAACCGATCGGAGATCTTTTCATGCGCGGAGCAACGGGTTGGACCGGAGCCGTCACGATCGCGATGCTGGCATGCGGAGGGGGCGGAGAGAGCAAGCAGCAGACGTCCAAGGGCGGAAGCGGCGGAACCTCCACGGACGCCGGCATCGACGCGGATATCCCCACGGACTCCGCATCGGGTGGCGCAGGGGGCGATGCGGCCCCCGAGCCGGAAGCCGGTCCCCCCATGGACCACCAGGAATTCTGCAGCGCCGACGGGTGGTGTTGGGTCAAGCCCGCTCCCCAAGGCAACGACCTGTGGCACGTCGCCGTCCACGGTCCGGACAACGTGTGGGCCTCGGGCATGGACATGGTCATGCACTACGACGGGACGACCTGGTCGGAGCGAACGGAGTGGCTGTCCCAACCGATCCTCCGCATGTGGGTGGCCGGACAAGACGACGTGTGGGGGCTCGGCTTCCAGGGGGGCATCCTGCACTTCGACGGCTCCGGCTGGTCGGTCGACCACGCGTCGCCGCAGGTCTTCCACGGGATCTGGGGAGCAGATGCGAAGAACCTTTGGGCGGTGGGCAACGGCGGGACCGCGCTGAACTACCGTGGGGTTTGGGCGCTGGCGTCAACGGGTACGAAGGGCGATCTGATGGCCGTGTGGGGCACCGCAGCGGACGACATCTGGTCGGTCGGCGCAACCGAGGATGGCAAGGGATTGGTGCTTCACTGGAACGGCAATGCTTGGTCGACCGCATCGGAAGGGTTGGGCGGCGGCTTGCTAGACATCCACGGTTCCGGAGCCGCGGATGTCTGGGCCGTGGGCGATGCCGACGGCGTGCTGCACTACGACGGCTCGTTGTGGACGTCGGTCAGCGGACCTGGGAGCGAGGCGCTCGTTCGGGTGTGGGCGGGGGCTCCGAACGACGTCTGGGTGCTTACGGAGGGCACACACGTGCATCGTTACGATGGCGAGACCTGGACGGCGCAAGCCCCTGATCCGCTTGGGGCTTCCGTTCGAGACTTGCAGGGGAGCGCGGCAGGTGACGTCTGGGTGGTCGGCGACCATGGGCTTGCAGCACACCATGACGCGACCACTTGGAAGGGTGTCCCAGAGAATGCGGACCTGCGAGACCTGCTGGGTGTATGGGGCGCGTCGCCGACGGACCTTTGGGCCGTGGGCGCCGAGGGAGCCATCCGTCACTACGATGGGACGGGGTGGACGACAGTGGACGGGGGAACCTCCGAGACGCTTCGTGCCGTCTGGGGGCGGGACGCGTCGGAGGTCTGGGCGGTCGGAGACAACGGCACGGTGTTGCGATACGACGGCGCGCAGTGGTCTCTCGCGCCGTGTCCGGAGGCCGGAGGGGCGATGCTTCGGGGCATCTGGTCCCCCACGCCGGGCGACGTATGGGTCACCGGAGAAGCGGGACTGGTGGTTCGGTGGGATGGTTCCGACTGGAGCGTGTCCCAGGCATCAGGCGCAGAGTACGACCTGATGGCGATCTGGGGTTCGTCGACCAGCGACGTGTGGGCGGTGGGCACGGATGCGTCCATCGTGCACTTCAACGGCGATGGCTGGCAGTACACCGATCTCGGGGACGTGCCCGGGACGTTCTGGACCGTGTGGGGGACGGCGTCGAACAACGTGATCGTGATGGGGGACGCGTACAGCTTCCTGTGGAACGGCCAGAAGTGGTCGATCATGGAGGGGGAGATGCATCACCCGATCGGGGCGCACCCGATCGCGGGGGACAACATCTGGGTGGTGAGCGACGTGGGAGGGACGGCGCACTGGGATGGCATCGCGTACGAGAAGGTGGATGCGCCGATGAGGACGAAGCTGCGCGGCATCTGGGGGCATGGGACGTCGGAAGCCTGGGCCGTGGGCGACCATGGCACGATCCTGCGCTGGCTCGCGAGCGAATGAACCACCCGCGGTCCGCGGACTGCTTGGTAGGGTTCTCGAAGTCTCGGCCCTTTGCGCGGCCGAAGTCGGGGGGCTACTTCACGACGGTGGGACAGCCGAGCTCGATCTCGACCTTGTCCTTCTGCCCAGTGAGGAGCTGATCGCACAACTCGCCGTGGATTTCGAGGGCGTCGGTGCCACCCCCGACGTAGGACCACCCGTCGTCCGGGTCTTGCGGGACGAGCACGCCGTCCACGTAGACGTTGACGAGGCCCTCTTGGAATTTCGAGGGGTCGGTATCCTTGGGCACGAGAAAGACGCAGCTCGTGAGAAAGCGGGACGCGATCTCGTCAACGGCCTTCGTCATCTCGTCCACGAAGCTACTCGCGCCGATCTGGTAGTGGCAGCAGGTGGCGTTGTTCGATCCGCAGCTGTTGTCCTGGAAAGGATGCTGGGGGTCGAACACGGACAGGTCTGGGTTGCAGCCCGGAGTGCGGTCCGCGCCGCCACGGTGGGCCAGGTGGGAGAGGGCGTCGGTGGCTGCCCCCTCGATACCGATCGCGAAGGTCCTCATGCCGTCTTTCTGGAAGGCATCCTCGACCATCTGGTAGATGGTGTCGCTGTTCGAGCCGCAGTTCCAGGCGCCGTCGGTGAGCAGCATCACCCCTTTGTTGCCGGAGCCTGGGATGGTCCGAAGGTGGTCGTAGGCGGCCAGCAGCGCCTTGTCCGTGGGGGTGTTGCCCCAGGGGGACAGCTTGAACCAACTGACGAGCGCGGGGCCGTTGACGCTCATGGGAGCGATGTCGACGGCGGGTTCAAGATCGACGCCACAGCCGTCGGAGGAGCTGGGATAGAGGATCAAGCCCACGCGCGCGTCAGGCGGGAACTGGGGGAGGACCGCTTGCATGGCCTCGTAGACGAGTTCCGCCTTGGTGGGGTCACCGAGATCCGGCTCCTGACCCCTGGGGTCTTCGGTCATCGAATAGGACCGGTCGACGACGAACAGCAGAGATCCAGGCTCTCGTTCGGTCGGGATCGTGGCGTAGCCACATCCGCCGTCGGGACCGAAACGGGCGTCGTCCGTGGACGCATCGACGAAGGGTGCATCGCCTCCGGAACCTGACGTGCCACCGGAGAATCCACCGGTGGCGCCCTGACCGGCCGAGCCGCTGGCCCCCGCGTAGTCCTCACCGACGGTCGCGTTCGCCGAACAGCCACTCCCGCAGAGAGAGGCCACAAGAACCGTTGCCCCAGCGATGTCGTAGCGATGCATGTCCCTGTATGCTCCCGCGCCCGCGCTCCTTCACACTTTCTTCACGGCGTCCCGAGACCGATCGCAGAGCGGATCTGGTCCGAATAGGGGCTCTTGGGGAAGCGCTCGACGAAACGTTTCGCACGGCTCTTCGCCTCGCCTCCGCGACCCGCCCTCTGGAGGCAGGAGATCGCGAGCGCCTCACGCTCCTGGTATAGCATTCCGCGGGCAAACCGCCTGTGTCCCTCGTCGGCCATGCGGGCTGCGACCGCAGGGTTGCTCGACGCCGCGCCCCGCACGGAGGCAAGGTGCTCGAGCTCCTCGCGATAGAGCTGTTCTTGGCTCTTTGGCGTCGCAGACACCGCCCCCTTGGACACTGTGGTTTCGAGCACCGGGAGCGACTCGGGCGCCACGATCGGCTCGTCAAGGTCCCCCAGCTCCAGGTCCACCGAGGCGGCAGGCGTGGATTCCTGGATGCCCGGCGGAGGCAGCGACACCGGGCCCGGCGCGCCACTTCGCACCGCCACCCCGGCGACGATGGCGGCGATTGCCAAGCCCGCTGCGCCGAGAGCCAGCGCCTTTGCAGCCCCGCCTCCCACGACTCCGCCGGCCCCGGCTCCCCCATCCGGCGGGGGCTGCCCTCCGGGTCCCCCGATCGCTTGCTGCAGCCTCGCCAATCCCGCGGACGTGTCGTAGGACTGGGGCGGCTTCTGCTGCAAGTGATGCAAGGCAGAGCGCACCTCGGAGGGCACACTCGAGTCGTCGAAGAGGCGAACAGGGTCCTGACTCACGCGCCGCTCCTTTCCTTGCCGGTGGTGCACAACGCAGCGGTCCCGACGATGCGCTGGTAAGCGTCGAGGAACTCTTTGCGCGCGTTGTGCAGCCGCGAGTAGACGGTGCCGACGGGGATGCCGAGGGCGTGCGCGATGGCATCGCAGCTCTCGCCTTCCAACTCGAACAGGACGAAGACGGCGCGCCGGTCCAGGTCGACGGTGGACAAGGCGCGCTGCACGAGGTCGAGGGTTTGGTGGCTCTCGGCGTTCTGGTACGGGCTGGCGGAGGGTGAAGGGAGGGAGTCCGCGGTGGCCGGGTCGGGCAGCAGGCTCGAGCGCCTGCCCGCGCGACGGAACCCCATCGCGGTGCGGATGGCGATCTCCGCCAGCCAGGTCGTCGGTCGTGCCGGCCCCGGCGCGTATCCACCCCTTCGGTGGGCAACGAGAAACACGTCTTGCACGATGTCGTCCACGTCCTGGCCCTTGAAGCCCAAGCGAGCCACGAAGCCCGCCACGAAGGCAGCGTGCTGCCGGAAAAGGGCCTCGGCACCCATGGGTGCGGGGCTCTGCTCGTTGGGCTTGGTTGGCATGCCCAAAGACTTCATGTCCTCCGTCAGCCTCTCCTTCAAAAAAACGCTATCGCAGGTCCCACGCTGATGCCCAGCCCCGCGGTCGCTGCCTGCTTCGAAGCCACGACGCGCCCCGAACCATCCTCGACGTCCAGAGACGGCCGTACGAAAGGCACGAACCCCTCCACGGTGAAACGAAGCGAGGTCAACTCGCCCAGCCGCAAGCGCCCTTCTCCGGTCGCCACAGCCGCCACCCACGGGAGTGTCGACGCATGGTTCACGTCGAAATCCTCGCCGCGGGCCACCCAGCGCCCTGCGGCCAGTCCCGCACACCCGGCAACCGAAAGCTCGTCGATTGGCTGCACGAGGCACGGGCTCACGCGTGCAGCAGCCGCTCCCACCCGCACGCGTCCCGAGCCGAGTTGAACGGCGGGATCGAACGTGCCAAGCCCGGCCAACCGAAGCTCGACCCAGCGCGAAAGGCTCACGTCGACGGAGAACGTCCCTCCAGCGGTCGGCACGGGAAGCACGCCGATGAGACCGGTAGCCTGCAGGGCACCGTGCACGAAGGAAGCCACCGGTTTCGGTTCCGCGCGCACGAGCTTGGGCGCTGGCGACGGCTTGTCCGCAACCGGTGCCGGGAGCGGGGGAGGTGTGGGAGAAGGCGGTTCCTCGGCACGGCGAAGATCTTCCACGTCCAGAAACGAGGCGAGGAACGTGGCGTCGATGGCCATCGCGATCGCGAGTCCCACGGCGGCGGTCAGGTCTGCACAGGGAATCTCCCGCGGACGCAGACGTCGCTCGGCGGCCGATTTTCCCTCACGGGTGACCACGAACACCACCCCCTCCCCGCGGTGTCGCAAGTCGGAGACTTGCACGCTCACGCGCTGATCGATCTCGTTGCGGCCCAGCCACATCTCCACGCGCGAGGCCAAGTCGGGCCCGGTGAAACACTCGCTGGGGCCGACCGCTATCGCATCGGCGACGGCGTGGGTCTGGGGCTCCGCCGCCGCAGGAAACGCCATGGCGACTACCGCGGAGAACGCGCACCCAATGCCCAGGGACACAACCTTCACTGGGGCATCTTGCTTCAGGAAGGGGGAGAGTAGGAACAGGAACCGGGAGGGCGAATGAAGAACGGCGAGGGGGCAGGACGGAACTTCGGCATTCATGAAGGAAAGGACCACGGGGGACATACAGTCCCGCTGAGCAACGCAGTGCCGGTGCGTCTGTATGTGCTCGCGTCGGACCCAAGCGTACGAGATCGCGTGGCCGCAGCGGCTCAGCCGTGAGGTGACGGGCCGAACCGTCGACGCAAAGCCGCCTCGAAGCAGGCAACCGTGGGCTCATCGAAGTTGCAGAGCCGTACGTCGCGCACGGAGCTGGCTGGGTGGTCTGCGAAGTAGTCGAGGATGGCCTCGATCATCACGTCGGCGCACCGGTCCTTGGGAAAGCCGAAGATGCCGGAGCTGATCGCCGGCAGCGCGATGGACGCGATCGCTTCTTCCGAAGCAAGGGCAAGGGCGTTGGTGACGGCCGACGCGAGCAGACGGTCGGACTCCTCCGGAGTGTAGGAAGCCCAAACGGGACCGACCGCGTGGATCACGCGACGGCACGGGAGACGGCCTGCCCCCGTAGCGACCGCCCCACCGGTCGGGACCGGAGCGAGCGCACGGCTCTCGGCCTGGATCTCATGCCCTCCAGCGCGGACGATGGCTCCGGCGAGACCTCCACCGTGGGCCAGGTTTTCGTTGGGTGCATTGCGCCGGCCCGGGTTCTGGCCCTTGCCCTTTCCCCTGCCCCTTCC